>CANREB010000110.1 GCA_947629525.1 uncultured Lachnospiraceae bacterium | reverse complement strand
CGTGGCATCTCGGACAAAGCAATATGGTATCATGCGTTCCATAGGTATGGGGGCAAATCAGCTTTATAAAATGATTGTTGCCGAAGCATTTACCTATGCCATACTTGGATGTGTTATTGGGTGTGTTTTAGGTCTGCCGCTGAACAGAGCAATGTTCCGGTTTCTAATTGCAGATAAGTGGGGAACCGGGTGGACGATTCCGTTTAGGTCCATTTTGCTGATTGTTCTGCTCTGTCTTATTTCCGCAGCAATTGCTATTAGACGACCCGTTAAGCAAATCAGCAAAATGTCTGTTCTTCAAAAGTAGTAAACTGATGGTAAATTCAGCTTGAAATCCTGCTTCAAAAAAGCCCCAATATCTTTGCGGAATTGGGGCTTTTATGTGTAATGCTGTACATAGATATTTGAAACTTAGCTTCGCCCCATGTGCAAGTAATCCATGAGCGCGTTTTGGAATATTTTAGAGCAGTTTACGCCGTCTTCATCAGCCTTTGCAGCAAGCCATGCAGGAAGTGAGAGCGTCTTTTTTACAAATTTACTTGTAATGCGTTCTCTTACAGGAGGCATGAATACGTCAATGAGCACGGGTATTTGGTTAGGCGCAAGGGAGATGTCTGTGATTGGTGTAGGAGCAGGCAGGTCTTCGTTATCCTGTTCCATTCCCCAAATATGAAGTCCCATTGCTTCTTTAGCATTTCTAAGCGCCATATTTGTGTCACCGACATCGGCACATGGGCAGCAGCCGGGAAGGTCAGGAAACTCAATGCTTATACCGTCTGTATCATAAGAAAGAACTGCAACATATGAATATCTGTCTTTTAACATTAAAATACCTCCTGAAATATATTGTTCTAAGACATGCAGGGCTTATGAGAATATAACTCCTGATTGCCTTGAAATATTTTTAAGTGTTCCTGCGGGAATGTCCTTTCTCGGGTGTGTGAGAGTGACTTTCCCTTTTTTTGAAGGATATTCAATATAATAATACATAACAAATTACGTGTCAATGAAAAGACAAAAATCGTTGATTTCATCTTGTGAGGGAAGAAATTTAAGTGACGAAAGTTCTTACAAAACTGTAAGAATTTCGTAAGAAAAGGTGATACATTATGTGTCGCCTTTTTTGTATACTGTATTTATAGGTATCAGGTAAGAGAAAAGGAGCGGAAAAATAAATGGACAATCTGTTGGAATTAAAATCAATCCAAAAATACTACGGCACGAGGGGCAGCATCACAAGGGCGGTAAACGGCATAAGCTTTAGCGTAAGTGAGGGCGAGTTTATCGGCATAATGGGCGCGTCGGGCTCTGGAAAGACTACGCTTTTAAACTGCATAGCGACAATAGACAACGTAAGCGCGGGGCATATTTTCCTTGAGGGAGTGGACATCACGGAGCTTAAAGAAAAACAGCTTGCCCGTTTCAGACGTGAAAAGCTTGGATTTATATTTCAGGATTTTAACCTTCTCGATACGCTTACGTTGGGGGAGAATATAGCTATGGCGCAGACCATCAATCGGACACCTGCGGACGAAATAGATAAAAACATCGCGGAAATCGCGCAAAAGCTTAATATATCAGCTCTTTTGGACAAATATCCGTATGAAGTATCGGGCGGTGAGAAACAGCGCTGCGCCTGTGCACGCGCCATTGTCAACAAGCCGCGCCTTATCCTCGCAGACGAGCCGACAGGGGCGCTTGACAGCCATTCCGCGCAGATGCTGCTTGAAACGATGAAGTCCATGAATGAACAGCTTGGCGCAACACTGTTGCTTGTGACGCACGACGCTTTTACGGCAAGCTACTCAAACCGCATTTTGTTTCTGAGAGACGGAGAAATTTTCACGGAGCTTGTAAAAGGTGATACCACGCGCAGACAGTTTTTCGGGAAAATCCTTGATGTGCTGTCTATGATATCATAAAAATTATCAAAAGCGTTAAGACATTTAGGATTTTCAAACGATTCAGCCGAAATAATAAATAATAATAGAAGAGGAAAAAACATATGTATATAAAACTAATTCTGAGAAACGCCATACGCTCAGCAAAGGACTACATCATATATATAATGACGCTGACACTGTGCGTAAGCATGTTCTACGCATTTTTATCAATCACCAGCCGCTATTTCAAACCTGATATCGGCGCGCAGTTCAGCCTTGAAATGCTTGGAACCCCTCTCAAAGCGTCTATAGCATTGCTCACGCTGCTCATGCTTTATCTTGTAAACTATGTGAACAGATATATGATAAAGCGCAGAATGAAAGAGTTTGCCCTGCAGACTATCATGGGAATGGAGCGCGCCGTGACATCTCGGCTTTTCCTTGCGGAAACGCTTCTTATGGGTGCTTTGTCAATCGGGCTTGGCATTGTGCTGGGCGCGTTTTTGTCGCAGCTCATCACGGCGCTTATGCTTTCATCATATGGAAAGAGCTACCGCATAATGTGGACGCTTTTTCCCGATACGGCGCTGTTTTGCACGGTATTTTTTCTCATATGCTTTCTGGCGGCGGGCGCATACAATTCGTCTGTGATAAAGCGCATCCCGGTCACGCAGATGCTTTCGGAAAACAGGCGCAACGAGGACACTGTGAAAAAAAGCCGTTTTATGCCCGTGATGTCTGCGCTGTAT
>CANREB010000109.1 GCA_947629525.1 uncultured Lachnospiraceae bacterium | reverse complement strand
TTCTGTTAGAGTTCATTGCCTGTAAATTGTGCTGTACTACCATAAAATTACCTCCTTGTTTTGCCTGCCGCGCTTTGATTTGATTTACATATGTAAATCTGCGCTTCGGCTGTGCCGTGGGAATTTCCGTTTCCCACCGTTTGTTTTTTGTTCCTTATTTAGTTTTGATTTATAATATCCGCAGCCGTCTGCTTATCGGCGCGCCTGCTTTTACAGGCAGCTACGGTTATTAACTTTTTGCAGTTTACTGTCTACATTTCCTGTGCTGTCTTTTCTGTAGTTTCCTGTGATGCTTCTGCGGTTTTTTCTAAGGTTTCCTGTGATGCCTCTGCTGCTCTTTTCGCGGCTCCCTTTGCCGCGCGTCTTTTGATTGCCCTGCCTCTTGCTATGTTTACATCTTTCGGGGCATCTATCATCACGCGGAGCTGGTTATTATTGCCGCCTAAAAATGTAATCTTGATATCCCTGCCTATCATCAGGTATTCTTCCTTTGGCACTGTAAGCATCAGCATAATAAATCCTCCTTGATTTATGTTTTGGGTGATGCAACATTTTAGCCAAAATGTTGCATTTGATATTTATAACCGACGGTACTATATTAAAAGGGTAGCCACTTACGCAAGGAAGCGTTTATGGAGGAGAAGATCATGGGAACAATGTCACCTATCAAAGACAGAAAAAAGCTGGATGCTATGAAAAAATACTTTTTGGGAAGGAGTGAGATACGCAATTACGCCCTCTTCTGCGTGGGGATAAACACAGCGCTGCGCATAAGCGATATCCTGAATTTAAAATGGAAAGATGTCTATGATTTTAACGGACGCCGATTTAAAAAACACCTCGAGATTAGAGAACGTAAAACACGCAAGAGAAATGAAATATTCTTAAATAAGGAAGCTGTATGCGCACTTGAAAGATTGATGAAATACTATAGAGCCGAAAATGTGCATATCGACAGCGAAAATTACATCTTCCTTGGAAAAAAGAGTGTGAACAAACCTTTGAGCCGTTCACAGGCATACAGAATTATAAAAGGGGCTTCACTGGTGCTCAATATAGACGGGAATATAGGATGCCACTCGCTGCGCAAGACATTCGGGTATTTTGCGGCACGCGGCGGAGTGTCACAGGTTTTGATAACAAATATCTTCAATCATTCATCGTTTGCGATAACCAAACGGTATCTTGGCATAGAACAGGACGAGCGCGACAGGGTGTTTATGAAATTGGCGCTCTGAGGAGGCAGTTCACTATAGCAAAAAATACCGTCTACAGGGGCAGTGCGCCCTTTTTCCGGTCAATCTACTGCATTTTTAAATATTTTTCCAAAATAAATCAAAATTTTTTCAAATAAGGTGTAAAGTATTCCGAATAAGAACCGATATATAGAGTGTAAGAACAAAACAACGTTAAAAAATGCAACATTTCGGCTAAAATGTTGCATTTTTATTATACCTATTGATTATACTGTTTATACAATTTATACAATTTATTTATGTGGTATTTTATCCAACTCACTTATCTTTTTTAATATCTCATCTTTTGAAACTGAATAATTCTCGGCAATAAGGGCGGCGGCTTTATCATCAGATATGCCTATGCTTCTTAGCATTGCCATGCTGTTTGTTATTGCCTGTTCGCGTGCTTCATCAAAACCTTCCTGTATGCCGCGTCGGTGTCCTTCGCCTACGCCACGCTCATAGCCTTCATTTATGCCACGTCGGTGTCCCTCGTCTATGCCACGCTCGTAGCCCTCACTTATGCCACGTCGGTGTCCTTCATCAACGCCACGCTCGTAGCCTTCGCTTACGCCATCTTCGTAGCCCTCTTTGTACACTGATTTTTTATATAACTTTTCGTCAAATTCTGTAAGTAACATGCTTGCCACCTCACTTCTGCATTTGATTAAAATATCTGCCAGAATGTTTTCTTTTATGCACAAGTCTACTGCATTATCTACCGCTTCTTCCATTGTTAATCCTCTGTCTGCGTATTCGTTTACCTTTGCTATAAAGTAAGAATAATCATGCAGGCGGCGGCAGGTATTAAGCAATGTGCGGTTATGTCCGTAGTTTATGTTAAGCATTGTAGCACGGCATTCCAACGCGGCATCTTCTGTAGCGTTTGAAGCGGGAACAAACGCGTCCGATAACTTCAAGACAATTTCGTCAGGATATTCATCTCTGCCGTTATAAAAGATGATAAACTGCGGTCTTGGCAGTTTGATGAGTTTATATCCGTATATATTTAGACTGTGCTGCTTGATATACGCTTCATACAGCCTTGCAAAATACAGCAATCCACGAACTGGCATATTCGGGTTGAAAGTGGACTGATGTTCATACAGGTTGAGTGTTGATGAGACTATGAAAGACATGTCATTTTTCATTGACATATAAATAACATCTTCCAAAGTCGTAATCTCAAGCTCATCAGGATCTATGTAATCCGTACCGTTTATGGCATTGTACAGGTCGAGCAGGTCTTTTTTATCTGCGAAGACCCGTTGGAACAACCTGTCTTTGTGCTTTCTGTTTACTGTAAAACGTTTTAGTATTCTGACGATATTTAGTTTGTTTTGTTTCATATTTTCTCCTTTTAGTATATAGTATTTCAGCGTATTTGTAAAATGGAAATCTTTCCTTGGGGAACATTCAAGCAGAGTTACCGACGTGCTTTTGAGTCCGTTTTTGAGGTGCTGGATTGTTTTTATGTGGGTACTATAACATATGATAATGAGAGTGGCAAGTGATTTGTAAAAAATAGTGTCTGAAATGTAAAAAATAATACAGGACTATTAATATATGCAATTCAGGGAATAAATCCTGCACATTGGGGACAGTATGTAAATATTTTAATATACAAAGAGGAACCGGCAATTTAATGCCGGTTCCTCTTTTATGGTCATACTTATCAATCGTGCAATGATTAGCCAAGTAATGAG
>CANREB010000108.1 GCA_947629525.1 uncultured Lachnospiraceae bacterium | reverse complement strand
GCCCGCAGCGGAATACCCGCGGCTCTCACGCGGCTGATCCGGTGAACCAGTCCGCAGTCGCAGAGCCACATAATGGCCGTCTCATATTCTCTCGCCCTCGCACCCTCGCGCACCATGCCATAGATAAATTTTTTATTCTCCTTGGCAAGCTGTGAGGGAATACTATTCCATACCATGCGGATTTTGGGCACGATTCCCGCAGGCGCATGCTTGGAAAAATCCTGCTCGTAAGCGAGCAGAATCCGCTTCTGAATCTCCCTGACTTCCCCAAAATCCTTTTCCTCCGCAAAGCTCTGCACGGCCTCCGGCATCCCTCCCACAAAATAATACTGTTTCAGCGCATGAATATAGGTAGAACTGAAAGCGGTTATCATGGAGTAATCCCGACTGTCCAAAAGTCCGGCAAACCGCTCTCCCTCCGTCGCCATCAAAAACTCCCTGAACGACAGGGGATACAGCCGCAAAAAGTCCACCTTGCCCACAGGAAACGACGTCCCCCCGTGTAGCGCGATGCCAAGCAGAGAGCCCGCACAGACAATATGATATTGCGGCGCCTCCTCATAAAAATATTTGAGGGAGGATAGGGCTCTGGGCACTTCCTGTACCTCGTCAAAAATAAGCAGCGTACTGTCCGAATCGATTTTCCGCCCCGCGTACAATTCGATTCCCATAATCAGACGGTCTGTATTCAGATCTGTGGCAAACAGCTCCTCCATTCTGGAATTAGAGTCGAAATTTATATATACCATATCATCATAGGCGCTGCGCCCGAACTCCTTCATAATCCACGTCTTGCCAACCTGCCTTGCCCCCTCAATAATCAGTGGCTTGCGGCGTCGGCTTTCTTTCCATTTGTATAGCTTATCTAAGGCAAATCTGTACATAGGCACACCTCCGGCACATTTGTTTGTACTTTATTATAACCGTTAATGCCAAAAATTACAACGAAAAATGTGATGAATTGCCACTTTTTACAACGAACTTTGAGAAGAAATTACAAAATTCAGATGTCCGGCAACCTGACAGCCCGTTGCTGACAATGTCAGATGCTCGAACATCTGGCGGTCGTCATGTACCGGAATGCCCCATTCGTTATCGTGATAAAGCCGGTCTTTTTCCTTCGCAAACGCCAAGGCACAGTGTCCCATGCTGTTTCTTCATCCTTCCTATTTTTTTTTCAATTCTTGAGCTGATTATAGCACAGAAAATGTTTTTTTGCACTTTTTGTGAAAATTTTAAATTCTTATTCACAGGCTCTCCATGATATCCAGCAAACGCTGGTAACTGTCTACACTATCATAAACAACATCCGCAGAGGAAAGTTCTTTAAACAGCTTCTTCGCGCAATCGATTTTTGCTTTCTCAATCGGTTTCAGATTCATCGTCTCCATCGTGCCTTTTGTCTCGGCAATAAAAAAGATGTGTTTTACCATACCTTTGTTAAAAGCAATGGCCCAGTCCGGCGAATAATTACCGACCGGCGTCGGGATAGAGAAACCTTTCGGCAATTTTGCATAGACACAGACTTCGTCTGACAAATCCATATCCTCCGCAAACTTTCGCTCGATGCTTTGACCATCTTTAGCGTAACCGTCCACAAAAACATAGTCCTGCACATTCTTCTTGGAACGATACGCTCGCGAAAAATCGGTATTTTTCTCCGCAGTAAAGATAGCGCTGTCATAGGTGCCTTCGGTTTGATTGTAGGTAATCTGCTCCACGATCATCGTTGCCTTCTGCTCGTTAATAAGCCGGATTGCCTTGGTTATAAACTCCTCCGGATTATTCTTGAACATGGCAAAAGTGTAAGGCCTGATGCCCTCAAGGATTCTCGCAACAGAGCGTCTTGTCAGCTTTGCGCCCTCTGCTATTTTCCCCACAAGGTCATAGGTAACCTGACTGCCTTCCGCACGGTCAATGGTATAAGTCCGGCTTTTTTCAGCGACAAACCCGTCTCCTTTTTTCAACTTATCGGAGTCCCAGTCCTGCCCCTGTTCACCCGTAATCACAGTATATTGCAGCCTTGCCACAAACATTTTTTCATCAATATGCGCAATGGCTTTACGGATAAGCTCCTCGCTGTCAAATTCCACGGTATAGGCATACTTGTGGTTGATATAGTTCCAAAGTGTCTGAAACTCCTTCTTGTAGAAGTTGTCATTCAGCGCATTTTCCTGAATTTTCGTCTCATGACCGTCACTAATCATATCATCAAAAGCGTGTTCATCAAAGATGCTCTGTATAAGCACATGGACACCCTCGGAAATATTCATGCAGCTTTCCGGCACAGTCGCAAGAACCCCGTTCGCCAGGTCTGCGCGGTATTTATCCGTGACATGATCATCCTCATCGATATAGTCATTTTTAATGAGGTAACGATAAATATCTCGTCCCTGCTTATCGGAAACGATAACATCATTGCCATTGATATTAAGCGTTTTTCCGATAAAATATTCTGCCGTAGCCCTGGTAGGACGCTCGTAAATATCATCGCGGATGCCTTTCTGCAAATCTGCCACAAAATCTTTATAGCCGTCTGACGCAATGACAGTCAGTTGGTTAATCTGCTGCACCTGACTGCCAAGCGTGTCACCATCCATACGATCGCCGTTCTGATTTACACAAAGACGTAAGCCCCGTCCCACCTCCTGGCGTTTTTGCGTAGGCGAGCTGCCACCATGCTTCAAGGTGCAAATCTGAAATACATTCGGATTGTCCCATCCCTCACGCAGCGCCGAATGCGAGAAAATAAAGCGCACAGGATTGCTGAAAGAAAGCAGACGCTCCTTGTCCTTCAAAATCAAATCATAAGCGGAAACATCATCGCTCTCATCGCTGCCGCGCTTGATAGAGCTGTCCACCTTATGGCCTTTCTTGTCTATACTGAAATACCCGGCATGTGTCTGATGAACCTCAATGCCGCAGAGATATTGCTCATATGGCGTGTTGGACTGGGTTCGATATTC
>CANREB010000107.1 GCA_947629525.1 uncultured Lachnospiraceae bacterium | reverse complement strand
GGTAAAAAAGCAGCAGCAAGAAATCTTGAATGAAAAGATTGTTAAGCAGGAACAGGAAAGAAACCGATTATTGAAGTTATGGGACAATGAAAAGCTGTTGGCGAAAGCGTCTAATGCCTACGAAGCAAATGTTCTGACAGAAACGATGGCAGACGGCGTTTCTGTGCTTGGTGGACAGAGAATGTAGCAGAGAGGGAAATATACGTCAATTCAATTTTCAAGCTATGGGACTTAATGACAGAAGGGATATTGAACTTTAACTCAATCGTGTTATCAGAATAAAAACAAGAAAATTTATCAAATAATCAATGAATTAATGGAGGTAAGAATATGGCAATTGCAGGTGTAAATAACAATAACTACTATTTGTATGTCAACCAAAATAATGGTGATACAGGTAAGGCATATAGTAATGTGCGTGATTATAAAGCCTATTTATCAGAAAAGTACGAATGTATGAAAAACTCCAATTATTCGGTAGAAATAAATAGTTCACTTTTAGATAAAGCTACAAGTGATGAAAAAACATCTAAATGGTTGGAATACAATTTATCTTTGATACCTAAAGTGGTTGATGATTTAAAATCAGCAGCGGCAGCGCGTGGCAGCAAACTATTAAGTTGCAATATTAGTATGAATGGATATGACAATATGACTACAGAAGTTGTTACACAAGTGGAGGTCGATCTAGGAACAGAAAAAGCAAAGAAGGAATTGGAAGAAAAAATTAAGAAGACAAGGGCAGAAAAACGGGCAGAGGATAAGCGGACACAGAAGAAGCAGCAGGAAAAGCGTCTGGAAGAAAAAGCGGCAGACCGTTATTCCCAGACGAACGCCGACACAAAGCATACGGTTGTGGAAGCGGGAAGCGTGGACGAACTGGTGAAGAAGATTGCGGCGGCAAACTGGAACGAAATACGGGCAGAGGGCAGCACAGAAAGCGGCGGCAGGTTTGATTTCAGTATTTGAATAAGGCAGTAAGTTTGGAAAGTTTGCTTGTGATGGAAGGAGTTATTTCAATTCAGACGTTGCGTTCTCCGGGTGTAACGATAGAACTGCTGTTATCTTATTTTAGTTTTAATCTGCAAGATAATGTAAGAAAAAACCTATAAGATTTGAAATTAAACTTTAGTGAACCCTTGAATATGAAAGAGATGGAAGAATTGTTGGGATTTATAAGCAAACCAATGCCCGTTATGGTTGGAAAAGCTGATAGCGGAACAGATCTCCTTGAGTGAGATAGGCTGGAATGGAAGGTGAATTATTATGTTCAAGTTAAATCAGATCAATGACATTTCCCTCATTGATTTGCTGCTTGGGAAAAGAACTGTAAAAAAGAGTATTCAGACAAAACCCTATACAACTGGGCGCCGGGATGTCCTCGAAATCAGCAGCGCTGCGAAAAATATGCTTGCGGCAAGCAAGGCGCAGGGAACTTCAAAGAACCGAAGCGTTGACAAGTCCATCGATCTGCAGTCATACATAGAGAAAGCAAAACAGGCAAATCAGAGTGCGATTGAAAGCGCAGGCAATGAGATCAAAGCCAACAATGCAGATGTGTATCAGGACAATTACCACGCTTTTAAGGCGGCGCTTACGGAAAAATATGCAAAGCTTGCGGATATAGCAAAATCACACGCTGATCCGGACAGCTATATTGAACAGAAATATTTTGATAAAACCTGTTCATGGTATGCGGGCGATCTGACAGACGAAGAACGGCAGATTGCGTTTAATTATGAAAAACAGATGTTAAACACCGGTTCCATAAAAGGCGTAAAGTATAAAGACTCCCTTTTCAGGGGGATTGAAGTGAACGGCGGAGCAGTTGATGCAGCCGGAACGGTTTTTAACAGACAAATGGTAAACGCTCAGATTGGAAATATTTTAAAAGACAGCAACATTGAGCGGGACGGGGACAGCCAATGCACGTTTTCCGTTGATCCGTATTCCTATTACATATCCGTTGAGGGTGTTGACGGTGATAAAAAACAGAGGATGGAAGCGGCTTTAAATGTCGGGGAGAACGGGAAAAATCTGTATCATCACATTAAAAATTGTGCAACGCAGGATGGAGCGAACAGCAGCCGGATCACAGAGGATGGGACTTTGAAATATCAGGCGTATCAGCAGATTTATGATTTTACAGGGCTGAAACTGAATGAACTGGAAGAAAGGGACGGAAGCTATTATACGCAGGACGGGCAGGATGTCTGCGATATTGTGGACAGTGCGATCGATAACGCAGAGCGCGTGCCGGACAGCCATAAACAGCAGATGAAAGACTGGATCAGGGAAATGGTAAGCAGGCTTTCATTCAAGGGCTGGGATAATATTGCGGATATGTTTCTTGAGATTGATTATGTGGGCAGAGGTCTTATAGATAAACATCAGGATATATGGTTTTCATTGGATAACACGGAACTCAGAGATTTTCTAAACAGCGAAAAATATATAACCTTGTGAAATGCCGGAACAAGCAGCGTGAGTACAAATATTCGCCTGGATTTTTCAAAGTGAGCTTTGAACACACGGTTTGTGCTGAATGGTATTTTACTTCGTCGTCCTGCTTTGGTCGCTGCCCCAAGTGATGCAACCCCTTATTTAATGATAGAATGTATTTGGCTTACACATTCCGCAAATTTTTCAGTGCTTATATGTCCAATCTTATAAAGCACAAGTTTTTCGTCCAAAGTAAAAATTTTGTTTGGACGGATATTGCTGTTTTGGTTAAGACTCCCCGATAAAAAATCCGAATTTAGCAGGGAGATGGAATAAGCGTCCTTAACATTTTTTGAAGTAATCTGAAGCATGATATAATCATTGCCCTTTAAATCGGCGATAATAAGTGCGGGGCGTTTTTTTGCAAAACTTAAATCAGTAAACGGAAACGGGAGTACAACCACATCACCTTTTATAAATTTTCCCATGCAGCGTTTTCCTCCTCGCTTAACCAGTCCTTTGCAAGACTTGGCTCGCTCAATAAAGAGTTATTGATTTCCGCATCCTGACGAAGGATAAATTCAACGAACGCAAGG
>CANREB010000106.1 GCA_947629525.1 uncultured Lachnospiraceae bacterium | reverse complement strand
TCCCGATATAAAGCACCTAAAAATTTCATACTTTATATCAGGATTTATTTTCTCTATATTTTTTATTTAATATTTTCCCCTATATTGCAAATATCTCTTCCAAAGTCATGGTTATCGGAAAGCACCTGAGCGTTACTTCTGTTTTTAGATTGTAATGCTCGCTTTTTTCATCATCTTCCACTACATACATTTCAACAAGCTCATATCTGCCATTTTTAAGATGATAAATCTCCAATGCCCTTTCAATAGGTGATATAATCCAGTATTCATCAACTCCCGCTTTCTCATAAATGTCCTTTTTTATCGTCCTGTCTCTTTTCACAGTTGACGGACTTATCGTTTCCGCAACAAACTTAGGCGTGCCATAATATGAGTTGCCTTTTATTTTACTCTTGTCACTGCAAATAATGATATCAGGCTCCAGATAGTCATCAGATTCAGAATCATACTTATAATCAATATTCTCCATAAATACTCTACATATACTGTCTTTCAATCCTGCCCTTATTATTGCATAAAGATTTCCATTAATAAGACTGTGTTCATAACGCGGCAACGGCGACATATCAAAAATCACGCCGTTGATTTTCTCATCTCTTACCCTGTCCCTCTGTACCAATGCCATACGCATCCCTCCATTCTGTCATTATTATATCAAAATGGAAGCACTATGACAAACAAATCCTCATATAAAGTATGAAATTGTCAAGGTCCATTTTTATCTATCAACAAATATATCTGTTTTTATGCAGCAAACAAAAAAATCTGACACAAAATATGACAATCTCATACTTTTCATCAGATTTCTTTTTAATTCTTGTATTCTATTTTTGCCTGTCTTCCGCCTTATTGCATGAAGACAGTTTCATAAATCCCTTGACATTTAAGTGTCATATGCTTTGACACATTAACACTTCAAAATACTATCACACCACAGCCTCCACAATTGTCTTCCCATCTATTTTAATCTCTTTCACTCCGATTTCTTTCTTCTTATTAAAATTAAAGCTTATCATATATCCCTTCGTCTGATGGAAATAGTCAAGATACTCCGCAAGCTGCCTCTCTCCGCGCTCGTTGTACTCGTTTCCGCGCCATATCTTTAGCTCTATGACCGACTGCTCTCCCAAATAGTCTACTACAACATCCGTCCGTCCTGCATCCCTTGTCTGCGCCTCAATGTAATAATTCCCTGTGCCGTTTATGATTGGCTTCAAGTAAAGCAGGAAAAACTTACGCCCATAGGCTTCTATGAATTTCTCATCGTTATCACCATAAATATCGTGGAAATACTCCACAAATTTCTTTATCACCTGCTCTATGTCAAGCTTTCCTCCTGTAATAAACTGACTCTGGTTCTGCTTTGCCACCTTGCTCATTGCACTCTCCAGCTCTTCTTCTGAAAGAAATAAATTATACAGCCTTGTCTCAAAAATTCGGTTTGCCACACGCACGCTTCCATGGTCATTGACTACATATCCAAACATATGCGCAAGCTCTATAATTCTGTTGTCCGGATTGTACGATACACGTTCACCCTGAAACAGCATTAAATAAAGCATTTTTTTCAGATCAGGATACTCACTGATATGCCTCATCATGCTTCCAAACAGCGGATTGCTGTTAGCGTTCAGCAGGCTTTTAACCGCCTGCGCGATGCCTTCTGATGACCATGCACAAGCCGGATTTTCAAAGCCTTCCTCCTCGGGAAGGTCTTCATCAAGGTACTTGCAGATTGCCGACACCAGATACGGATATCCTGATGTATACTGGTAAATCTCCTCCGCTATCTTATTTATGTCCATCCCTGTATTATGATCCTGCTCATATTCCTCAAGCATCCCTGCAATCTGTGCCGCCGAAAAACTCATATTTATTTTGAAATCCGCTGCTATATTCCAAGGACTATTATACTGGTGCTCCGAATCCGGACGGATTTTAAGCTTCAGGTTTTTGATGTCATACACCCCTGCAAGGATTACCGAATGGAAAGTCGGACAGTTTTCCCTGTTCAGATAATACGCTCTAAGCTGTGCCAAAAAATCAATAAATACCTGATTGTTTGATGCGCTGTCTACCTCGTCAATAATAAGCACTACCGGCTTTTCTGATATCCCGCAGAGTCTGCTGAAACAGCGGAACATGTCTTTCATTGAGCTTTTTTCCTGTGCCTTAATTCCGATTAAGTCCTGAACCGCTTCAGCATTGAACAGTTTCGCAGTTTCTTTATTTGAAGATATAAGCTCTTCAAAATATTCAATAAATGAAACTGCAAAGGTCTTTTCATCCGTAAAATCAACCGTGCTCATTCTTTGGAAATCCATGGAAATTACTGCATAGTCATCCTTTAAATATTCCGCAAGCGCCCTCAGCGTCGTAGTCTTCCCATACTGGCGTCCTCTGTTTATTACAAAATAGCACCCTTCATCTACATAATCTTCTTTTATCTTTTTCAGCCTTTTGTCAAGCTTTACCATGTAATGTCTTTGACAACTGCAGGAGCCCGTTGTGTTAAATCTGCGCCTCATCTTGCCGCCCTCCGTCTGGTTTTATTTAATATTAGTAATCTGTAAACTAATTCTACCATTCTGCTCAGCCAAAGTAAAGCGGCTTACAGTTCAAAATCTGATATAAAGTATGAAATTGTCAAGGTGCGTCTGTGTCTATATCCAAATATAATAAGATAAACTCTATTTTAAATACGCTTCCGGCTCATTCAGTATGATATCCGTTATTCCCTGCTCTTCCAACGGGCTAAAGTCAAGCCTTGTCCCCGTCGGCTTCTCAGGATACAGATGCCCGCTCATCCAAGCCCTCACTGTCCTGCCTTCAAGCTCTGCTTTCGTCAGATCCATCGCTTTCCAAAACGGATGCAGGCTCACCGCACCGCAGCCGCCTCTTACCTTATACAGGCAGTCCGAAACTTTCGTATCAAGTATTGCAAGCTCTGACGGCACTTCCATTTTTTTCAGCTTCTCTATGGATTTAGCCGAAAAGCTTGAATATACTATTGCATTTTCAAGCCCCCTGTCCGCAGCCATCTTCACTATCTT
>CANREB010000105.1 GCA_947629525.1 uncultured Lachnospiraceae bacterium | reverse complement strand
GTTTGTTTTAAAATACCTGCCAACCACCCAAGGATGCTATATTCATTGTTTCAATAGCAATCTACGGAAACTCAAGGTAATTGAGGGAAAGATCACCCATCCTGTCAAGCAAAAAAGAAATAAAAACATTAAAAAAATATATACCTTTTTCATACTTATTTCCTTTTTAAACGGTTCTTTTCCCGTGGAACACTTCCAATGTTCACATACCGAACAGGCTCTCACTCGTGAAGCGTACTGTTTTTGCGCCCTTCCGATATCGCTGCATTTAATTTTTCCTGTAAATTACCCGCGCATTCTTCGGGAGTGACGGCAAAATTACCGTCTGCATCTTTGATCATAAGCAACGCTATTTCTTTGTAAAATACACTCCTGACAGAATTTTCACTTCCCTGCCAGTTCGGGAGATTATGTGTATAATCAACTGAATTTACGGCATTCTTTGAGAACGCCTCCAGAAGCAGGATATCATCTTTATATTTTTCCATGACTTTTTTGCTTACAGGGATGCTTCCGGCGGAACATTCAAGCCATTTATCGGTTTCATAGAAATATCTTATGAAATCTTTGGCTATTTCTATTTTTTCGCTGTCGCCGTTGTCGAAAATCTCAAATCCCTCGTTGAAGATCGTGCAGTGATTACCGGGGTAATTAACAAAGCCGTATTTTGTAAAAGTATTTGTCTTTGCATTGTAATCTTCTTTTACTCTGCTGTACGTTGAACTTCCCAGATTAAAGTTATAAAAGGCAAGCTCGTCCATTTTGAATTTACTGCTGTTATCGGACATTGTTTTGTAATACGGAACAGGCAGATACCAGCCTGAATCCACACCGTTCTGCAGCCACCTGAGAGCAGAAATAACATCAGGATCATCAGCAAGATCAAAATGATTGCTGCTGTCAAACAGATCACCGCCGAAAGCGCGAAGCATCGTCATGATATGCGTATCGCCCTGATTATCTTTTGCGTACATCATCATAGGGACTTTCCCTTTGCCTTCTTTTGCAAATCCGTCCGCAAGCGTATTCAGTATTTTTGTCCAGTCCTCAATGCTCCAGTTTGAAATCACTGCACCCTCGTCAATATATTCGCTCAAACCGTATTTTTCAAGCATTTCCCTGTTATATATAAGAATGTTCTCAGAGCTCATATAGGGCAGCATATAGAGCTTATGATCAAAGCGTCCCTGTTCCAAGTAAGCGGGCGCTATATCCTCTTTCATTTCCGGCGTAAGGACATCGTCTATCGGAACGACCTTCCCTGTATGGATAAACGAGCTCATATTGAAAAAGCCGTCATATAATATATCGGCTGCATCGCTTTCACCGAAAGAATTTGTGATTGCCTTCGTTTCCTCGCCGCCTTCAAATTCTATGACTCTTATTTTAACCTTTTTGTCATACTGCGCTGCAAAATCCTCGCTTGCGAGTTCCAGAAGGGTACGGACATTTTTTATATTTTCATTGGAAATGCAATTCATAGTACTGGTATGAGGCACTTTTATAATGATTTCTTTTTCCGGTTCTTTTTGTCCGGCACAACCGGAAAGGCAGAATGACACTGCTATGATGATCTGCAAGAAAAATGCGGTAATCCTTTTTCTCATCTTTTTCTCCTTATTGACTGTTACGTTTTTCACGATCGATCTCCTCCATTTTACGCAACAGGGTATTGATATCTATCGGCTTTGTTAAAAAGTCGTTCATGCCGCTGCCTAAAGCCTTGTCCCTGTCCTCCTGAAAGCTGTTTGCGGTACAGGCGAATATGGCAACAGTTTTGGCATCTTCACGGTCAAGTGCCCTGATCCTTGACGACGCCTCACAGCCGTCCAAGACAGGCATACGCATATCCATAAGGATTATTTTGAACTCGTTTATCTTTGATCCCTCAAAGATCTCCACAGCCTCCTGACCGTTCTGCGCGTGTACAGGAACAAACCCGAACTGACTCAGTATCTCCATCAGTATTTCCGCATTCAGTTCGTTATCTTCGGCCACAAGAATCTTCGTTGCCTTGACGCCGTTACCGGAATGATCGACCGGCTTTTCGGCTTCATTCGGATTTATCTTCAGATAATCGGGAATTTCACAAATTTCAGCAGGAATTTCAACCGTAAACGTACTGCCTTTGTTTAATTCGCTCTCTACGCTTATTTCTCCTCCCATTGCATTTACAAGCAGCTTGCTTATAGCCATTCCCAAGCCTGTACCTTTGGTGGAGTCGGAGATGCTGCTGCGATCTTGGGTAAATTGATTAAATATTTCATTCAAAAATTCCTTACTCATTCCGCAGCCTGTATCCTCGCAGACAAATGTAGTCATAACGTGATTTTCGTCGATCATGCTTTGATCTACCGAAAATCTTATGGTGCCTCCTGCGGGAGTAAATTTTGCCGCGTTGCCGGCAATGTTCATAAGCACTTGCTTGATATGTACCTCATCGCACTGTATACATGGAACTGTTATATGGATATCCTTTATAAATGCAACTCCGCGCCCTGTAATATTATCGTACTGCATGGAATAAACGGACTCCGCCATTGCTTCGACCAACATCGGGGCACGGGTAATTTCCACTTTGCCCGCCTGAAGCTTGGATATATCCAGCACATCGTTTATGAGCGCAAGCAGATATTCTGCTGTATTCTGCGATTTCTTTAGCCACTCTTTTATCTGAAGATGCTTCTCCGGCGTATCGATCGCATTCATCATCAGGTAATTTAATCCGACGATACCGTTTAGCGGCGTGCGGATCTCATGGCTCATATTGGACAAAAATTCGCTTTGTGCCTTTTCCTGAGCGTGGGCTATCTGCGTTTTTCGCTGCATAATAACGGTCAATATGAACGCAATGATGATGACAATGAGCGCAGCGCTCATTGCCGCAATGATAAGCAAAACAAATAATTTTGTCTGGTCTTTCACTACCTTATCGCTTACCGACATGATAAAATACCAGTCAACACTGCTGCTGTTTAACGGAGCGCAGTAGTTCAGTTCGCGAACACCGTTTTTTTCCATAGAGAACCAAAATTCTTCGCCTGCAAGCATTTTTTCCTGTACCTCTAAGGACGTGAGGTTAGATCTGTCACAGCGTGTCACGATATCAAACAAATTATC
>CANREB010000104.1 GCA_947629525.1 uncultured Lachnospiraceae bacterium | reverse complement strand
CTATGGACAGCGCACACGCCAGAAATATCAGCTGCAATACTGTATTGCGGCACAGCCGCGCTTTGATTTTACCCATAATACAATAACTCCCATCCGCTTTATCTTATATAACGCTCTTTCGGCGGCCCCTTTCGGAATGACTTGATACTCCATTCAAGAAATAATTCAGCTTTTCCTTGATCCACTTAACCATTCCACCTGACAAAATAGAAATCAAAAATATCAAAACCGTTCGTGAAAATGTATATGCGTAGCATCCAAATGAAGAGGAAAGCCAATTCCCGCTCATGAATATGCGCAGTACAACATACTCCAATGGGTCATGGAACAGATATACATAAAAAAGGTTGCTTATCACGAACTGCCATCCTTTGTTTTTTTCCACATTCTTAAATACTCTTGAACATATATCCGCCAGTAAATAGGTATGAAAGGAGCCGCATACGATCATAAAAAAACTGTTTAATATTCCATGCCGCCAGTTCAATATCTCGATCACAGTCAGCAAAACGAATACAGTTGCCGTTGTCCTGATATTCCATTGCCGATGCCGCCTTCTTTCACACTCAAAAACATAGCCTAGTGCAAACCAGAAAATATAACCGATCCCCTGCTTTAATACCAGTACATCAAAGGGAAGATACAGATACAAAAGCTGGATCATTCCGGCCGACAATAACAGGAAATATTCACTGTGCACCTTAGCTTTTACATACAGAATCTTTTGCAGGATCACAAAACAAACCATACACCAGAACAACGCTGGCAAAAACCACAGATGGCTGCCCTCCTGCCCTGATAAAAGCCCCTGCATTGCGGCAAAAACATTATCTTTATTATAAAAACCGCTGATATATTTGACCGGAACAACAAACAGCCAGCTGCAAATAAAATAAGGATATAACAGCCGTCTGCATTTTGACTTTACAAACACGTCGAATTGCCCGACAGGCTTTAATGCCAAAACTGCTCCGCTTAAACAGAAAAACAAAGGCATATGAAAACTATATATCCAATCCGGTAATCTTCTTAAAAAACTTAAAACAATCGAATCATATACGCTGTTGATATCCGGCGGCAGATTATATACTATACTCCCAAACGCTGACTGTATGCTTGTATATGCACTATGCCCTATTACGACATAGATCATCGCAAGGAGCCTCACCCAATCATAAACGACAACCCGCCCGCTTTCTTTATCTGATGCTGTTTTATGTCCCCCCCCCAATGCTGCATTTACATTACACATATGTTCCATATTCAAATCCTCCCGCTATTTTAGAAACACGTCACAACCCAATACTTTTCAATAAAAATCCTCTTAATATGCAGCGGTGATCTTGTTTGGATAAACAAAATTTTCTTTCGTAACCGGCGCGGCTGACTGCACATAGATATAATCCCCGCTTTGCCACATACTGCTTACATACGCCGTTTCACCGTTTGCCGTCAAACTCTTGGCATATTGCAGAGCTGTCATATTAAACTCCGTATTATCAAATTTTAACAAAGTTCCTGTGATATCTACCGTATCATTGGCAATCGTCGAATAAATATCTTTATAATTTGCAAGATGCAAAGCAAATTCCGGTTCTTCAATGACCATGTCGATATGGGCTTCCATCTCCGTCAACTCTGTACATGACAGCGGATATGCTGATAATTGAACGCTTCCTTTCCCGTCCCTTACATAGACCGGAATATGGCATCCATCGGAACGATCTTGCAGATAATAACAGGAATTGGACAAAAAGCTATTGTACTGCTCGCCTCCATCCTCAACACACAGCACTTTTTTTAATCCGCCGTTTTTCCATCTGTCCGCCTTCCACTTCGTATCATATTTGATATACAGGTCAACATATGCTCCATCCGGATAATCGGGAAGCCGCACATCAATTCTGCAAGTCGAGTCGTCAATACGTGTTTTATCAATCTCGACAGATTCTTTGACAATATGTTCCTTTTCGCTTTTTTCCCATATAACTGAATAATTGGTTTCTTTTACAGGTTCATAATATTTATATAGTTCTCTGTAGAAAAACCAATTTACTCTGGACGACCAGTACTCGCAATGCGTATATTCATTCTTCAGCGTCTGCACATATCGATAATCGCCGTTTGCAAAATCGTCCAAATAATTCTCTCTCTGCTTATCTCCAAGCACATGTATGATATAGTCCGTTCCCGTCGGCTGAAAGATCCCGTTTATCGCTTCCAAAGCACCCGCATATGTGGAAAAAATATTTTCACCGGCGATATCTGCCGCGCACTCATCCAATCCGGCTCCCAAAACGGAATCGATCCGCAATCCTTCCACAGTATCTCTGTCTGTATAGGAAATATCAGACCGGATAATATTCATGGCGAAAGTATATAACAGCAGCATAATAAGGATATATGCGGGCAGATGAAACTGGTTCAATGCACGCGCCGCTGAAAACATAGTCATTTCTATATTCTGGATAATCGTTTTTACTCTCCGTGCGCTGATCTTTCTGATATACGCCGCCGCCATCTGTATAAAGCGTACGATCATTTCTCCGCACAAAACATAAGTGACCATTTCCACAGCCGAATAATTATGCGAACCAGAGCCCAATACATAGATAAGCGCGGCTCCATAGCAGGTACTATGCAAGAAAAGCTTGCAGATACTGTAATCTCCAATTTTCTTCATCAAGGCTCTGATTATGAACCATATCCCATGCAAAAGAAAAATTACCGTTAAAAAAATAAATTTTCTGTCACTGAAAATATCTGCAGCAGTCAAGTATTTATTATAATAATTACCGTAATACCAAAACTGATAATCTGCGATTCCGGCATTAACTGAAATATATTTTTTAAGATTTCCCACAGTGATAACTTCCACTGAAAGAAATATCCCTGCCGCTGCGCTTGCCAATGCTGCGCCTGCCAAACCGATTCTTTTGGTAAATGCCATCTTCTCACAGCAGAGATTGACGATCAGGAATATCAAAAAAAGACAGATAACAGACGAATATCCATAATCGTTTGACCATACCGTATGCATACCGAAGACAAGAAAAATACCTGCCAAAATTTTATAGGAGCGAAAACAATAAGAAAGTATTTTCTTTCGCTTTATCACATTTTTTATGATGTAAAAAATGCCGGTAAACATAAACGGCAGGAACGCCCGCGTTGTCCGCATCGATATTCCCTGTTCCTCAAAGTACACGAAATCATACACATATTGATAATAAAATGTACCGTAAAAACCCGCATGAATAATCACAAAGGCAGCGGCCGAAACAAGATTTGAAATCACATATGCTCTCTTTCTGTCCCTGCATACCGTATAAAACAACACACACAGAATAAGCGAATACAAAACACTCGTAGTAAAATGCGTAATGAATACGCTTGC
>CANREB010000103.1 GCA_947629525.1 uncultured Lachnospiraceae bacterium | reverse complement strand
GTCGCTAAACTCATATACATCATACAGGGAGATTTTATTTTGTCAAAGTTCAAATTTCATTCTCTATAGGAATGCTTCCTATGTACATCAGCAATACGAAACTGCTGATGCCTCAATGGTTTGGGAGGCTGCCACTCTGTCGCAGGTACTTTCCTATGGCTTTCGCCACGTTACTAATATATCATTTTCCATATAACAATTCAATAATTATTTCATTTACTGCTTCACTATGTATAACTAACATAGCTACCGTCACAATAAAAGAATAAAATGAATAAAAATAAAGCCCCACCAGTGACCTGCATTATATTCAGACCTTCAAAAAGCGTCGGCACTTAGCGAAGTAAGCTGCAAGGCACCGCTGAGCTTAGTGACCGCTACGCTTTTTGGGAGCGCAAGCGTGTCTGAATATAATGCTTGTCACTGGTGGGGCTGGTGTAGAGGAGCGGTAACCTGAATTTTTACGTAAAAACTGATTGACGGTGCAGCCCAAAAGTGATAACATACTTTATAGAAGAGGAAAGTACCCACTCCATAAGTGGATGCCTCACAATGTTGAGTTAAGTGCCCTTACGGACACTTGCCCCTCTGTGGGTCAGACAGAGGGGCTTATTTTTTTCGCTTTTTCTTTCTCTTTTGGAGAAAGGCAAGCAACGCTATAATTAAGCTGCCAAAGGCACATAACAAAGTTAATATGCCGATGAAAATTGAAATGATTTCAAAAGCTGTCATATAACGCCACCTCCTTCCTATGTACATCAGCAATACGAAACTGCTGATGCCTCAATGGTCTGGGAGGCTGCCACTCTGTCGTAGGTACTTTCCTATGGCTTTCGCCATGTTACTAATATATCATTTTCCATATAACAATTCAATAATTATTTCCTTTATTGCTTCATTATGTATAACTAACATAGCTACCGTCACAATAAAAGAATAAAATGAATAAAAATGAAGCCCCACCAGTGACCTGCATTATATTCAGACCTTCAAAAAGCGTCGGCACTTAGCGAAGCAAGCTGCAAGGCACCGCTGAGCTTAGTGACCGCTACGCTTTTTGGGAGCGCAAGCGTGTCTGAATATAATGCTTGTCACTGGTGGGGCTGGCGTAGTGGAGCACATTTATCAGTTATACCTTACAAAATTCCACCAGCCCTATTGTTTTTTCATCATATCCGTTATATACTAAGAACAGTTACAGACAAGGGGCTGATTTTTATGATTAAACGTGAAACTTATATGAGACGCATCCGCCCATTTATCGGAAATGACCTCATCAAAGTCATGACCGGCATCAGGCGAAGCGGAAAATCCGTTATGCTAGAGCTGATAAAGGAAGAATTAACAGACTTGGGCATCAAAGCCGGACAGTTTATCTCTATCAACTTCGAGGATATGCGCAACGTCCGACTCCTCACCGCCAACGCGCTCCACGAAGAAATCCTGAAAAGAGCGAATAAAATAGACGGAAAATTATATCTGTTCTTTGACGAAATTCAGGAAGTTGCAGATTGGGAAAAGTGCATCAATTCGCTCCGTGTCTCCCTCGACTGCGACATTTATATCACCGGCTCGAACGCAAAACTCTTGTCCGGGGAGCTTGCGACATATCTTGGCGGGCGGTACGTGGAATTTGTGATCTATCCGTTTTCTTTCTCTGAGTTTTTGGAACTTTATCACACGATTGACCCAAACGCCACGACACAACAAAGTTTCCAAAAGTATCTGCTGTGTGGTGGGATGCCGTATCTTTCCAACCTTCAATACGCCGAGGAGCCGTCCCGGCAGTACCTTACAGATATTTTTAACTCCGTTCAGCTAAAAGATATCGTCAAGCGGAACAAAGTGCGCGATGTCGACCTGTTGGAACGGATCATTGCCTATGCAATGGCAAATGTAGGAACTACCTTTTCCGCAACCTCTCTAGTGAAGTTCTTTAAAAGTGAACAGCGTACCATATCAGCGGAGACTGTGCTAAACTACATCAGATATTGTTGTGATGCCTACCTTTTATATCAAGTCAAAAGAGAGGATTTACAAGGAAAACATATTCTTGCGTCAAACGAAAAATATTACATTGCAGACCATGGCATCCGCGAGGCGGTGTTTGGCGGGAATATGCGTGACATCAACCTGATCCTCGAAAATATTGTTCATATGGAGCTTCTCAGACGCGGATATACGGTCACAGTCGGCAGATTCGGAGACCGTGAAATTGATTTTGTCTGTCATCGGCGTGGGGAAAAACTCTATGTTCAGGTTGCTTATCTGCTTGCCACGGAAGATACGGTTACACGGGAATTTGGCGTTTACGACCTCATACGGGACAATTTCCCGAAATACGTTGTCACGATGGACGAAATCGACATGAGTCGGAACGGGATCAAGCATCGGAATATCAGAGATTTCCTGACCGCGGAGGAATGGATTTAATATGGCTGAAAAGACGTTCACACCAAAAATGCCGTAGTCTGCGCCATAACTATTAACTTCGGAATAAGAAATACGATATAGAAAGCAGAAAACAAAAAACTTATTTTTATGGAGGTTGATGTTATGGCAATGAAGATTAGCAGCAATTACGGAAACTATTATAATAGCGCAGTTTATAACACAGCAGAAAATGGGCAGACGGAAGAAATAAAGAGCAAAAAGGCACAGAGCAGTGATGATAAGGTGCAGAAGTATTACGAAAAACTATGTAAAAAATTTCCACAGATAACTTTTAATACAAGCGGAGGCGAAATGCGATGCAGTTCCAATAAAGTTGTCATAAATCTTTCCTATGATTGTCTAAAAAAAATGGCAAATGACCCGGAATTTGCAAAGAAAATAGAGTGGAACTTATCGGGAGAAGCTGCGGCAAACACACAGGTGTATTCGTTCGCAAAGGGGTATGGCACAGAGTTAGGCGGCAGAATTGTAAAATACGATGCAAACGGAAATCGTACATCTGCTTGTGGCGGTATGAAAACTGCAAATACCGGAAATATCAGCATCCAAAGGACACAAAATAATGGTCTGTCTGTGGAAGAACGTATGAGAGCGAAGCGGAAAGAAAAAGAAAAAGCGGAAGCCCGTATGGAAGAAAAGCGTCGGGAGAAAGCGGAATTTAAGGAGCGGCTGGAAGCACGACGTTTGAAAAGAGAAGCCTATATATCGGTGTAGAGAGGGAAAATATGTTTGGCGAGATAGTATTCTAAGACATCCGAAAACAGCTCAAATATACAAAAACGCGTTGCTGCTGTCGCAATGCACCGCTTATTTTGTATACTTGGGCTGTTTTCTGCTTTATCTAGTTGAACTGTTGTAAATCTTTTTCGTGAAAAAATCAAAATTTGCGCCTATATTTATGTAGTAAATGAAGCTTGGAAGTGATATAATTCACTTTATAAGTTGAGATTTTTGGAGAAGACTGGAATGAGAGAAATCAAATATATCAAACAACCAACGGAATATTTGTGCGGACAGGCATGTGTTGCGATGATT
>CANREB010000102.1 GCA_947629525.1 uncultured Lachnospiraceae bacterium | reverse complement strand
TGCAAAGGAATTGGGAAATCTTCAGTGTGAACATACAGAGGCTACATTGGAAGTATCTTTTGAAAACGGAAATGCGACAACAGGAGAGGTGGGAACGAACACGATTAACTATTAGAAACAGATTTTTTAGTACCTGTCGTAATATAATAATAAAGACGGGCAACTTGAGTGTCAGTCAAAGCGTTGACATAAGGCGTTGTGCCAGAGGGCAGTGCCTTACGAGCTTTGAATGGGTTTGACGTTTACCGCATTCTGGCTAGACTGCATATGCAGTTGAGAAAGAAAACGTCAGGAAAAGCTCTGCGAAAGCAGGGCTTTTCCTGTCTCAAAAAGGAAGAGGTAAGTCTGATGCTTGTCACCAAAATGTCAAACTCTCTTTTGCCCAAAATTGATAGGCGTTTTCCCATGTGTCAACTGCAAAAGGACGTCTGGTATCTCCGATTTTTTCTGCATACTGCTCTACAAATTTTAGGAAGAAAAACAAATGCTCTCGAGAACTTCGGAGTTCTTCTATAATTATTTCGCTCCATACAGTTGCTTTTTGAAATTGGTCGCTGTTTTTCAGAGTGTTAATATAGGTATCCATATCAAATGGAATCCGTCTTTCATCCACGATGACCGTTCCGGAATCTGAAATATCGAGTATTGAATAGGGAATGCCTTCCGTTATACAATCTAATGGCAAGCCGCATGATCTTGGATTGACCAAAGTTGTTTTCCCGTCTTTTGACTGATAACTCCATTGAATGTGTGAGTGCCCAAATAGATAGATACCCTGTTCCAATTTTGCAAATAACTGTTGAAATTTGTCATAGTTGTCAAGATAATCACATAGATCAGCCCTGAAAGAAGCAGATGTCACATTTTTGTTGGCATACCGCTTGGCAACTTTTGCTGAAGACCATTCTTTATATTCGCAGTCTTCGATAAATTCCTCTGAAGAATGTGCTGCATGTAAATTGATGTTATTGAATGTCAATGAAAGTGCAGTGGGCATCGATAATAAAAAGTTAAGATTATCATAACTGACAGCCCGATAACAATAATATGATATTTGCATTTGCCCATCAGTCCACATAACCTGATCTTTATTTATAAGATTTTCTAAATATTTTTCTTCATTGCCACGTATCACGTACTTATTGTCCAAGTCACGAATCGCTTGAATACACTCATTGGGATATGGATTGCTAAGACAATAATCGCCGACGAAAATGTAATTGTCAACACAATTGTTTTTTGCATCCTTAAGTACAGTTTCTAACGCCGGGAGATTTCCGTGTATATCTGATATAACAGCTAATTTCATATCACTCTTCTTACCCTTCTGACCTTATGTTTAATTGCTCAACGCTGACATTATACCATAACCACACACAATTCCATTAAATTTTAACAAACGGCTTAGGGGAATATGCGGAAAGCTTGGACATTTTGGGTAATACAACAGAATCCGCAAAATACACATACAGTCTGCTGAAAATCCCCGTTGATTTAACATCCGTTTCGAGTTATAATATTTCCAAGGTCATATACCTTTTGAGGGAATGGCTTTTGCGTTTCATCAGCATAGTTCCGGTAGAGCCGGGGTTGACCAATACAAAAAGTGAAGAGAACGGGCGGCGCATTGTCGGGATGAACACGGAAAATGCGGAGATTAACGAAGGACTTGTGCGGTTTGACATCATTTTCTATGTGCGGATGAAAGACGGCATTTCGCAAGTAATCGTAAACGTAGAGGCGCAAAAAGATGAGCCGCTAGGCTACCATATTTTAAATCGGGCAGTATTCTATGTGAGCAGACTGATTTCTTCACAGAAGGAGCGGGATTTTGTCAATACCAATTATAATGACATAAAGCGTGTATTCTCAATTTGGATTTGTATGGGAACAAGAGAAAACTGCATGGATTATATTCATTTATCGGATGACAAACTGATAGGTGATTATTTGTGGAAAGGCAAGCTTGACTTGTTGAATATTGTCCTGATTGGTATAGCTAATGAACTTCCGGAGCATGATGATAAATATGAGCTGCATCGACTGTTAGGGGCGCTGCTGTCAAAACAACTTACTTCTGATGAAAAATTGAACATTATTGAAACAGAGTATGATATTTCGGAAGAGAGTAGCTTAAGAAAGGATGTGAAAGTTATGTGCAATCTGAGTCAGGGGATTAGAGAGGATGAAAATGTGAAGATAATTTTGAATATGCACAAGAAAGGTTATACGTCTGAACAGATAGCGGAAATTGTTGAAAAGAGTGTCATGGAAGTAGAAGCTGTCATTCGGAAAAGAGAGCCGGCATTGGTATAATTAAGGCAACTAAATAACAGAAACAGTAAAGCAGTGAACTGAGTTTTTACGAAAATGGTTCGCTGCTTTTTTACGTTTTCAAGGAAGGCGGTCATTTTAGAACACGTTTCGCAAACGCATCAAAATGTAATGTAAATGAAAGGATTTTCCCCAAAAATTGATTTATAATCTTCAATATCAATAAAAAAACACAGAAACGAGGTAAAAAATCAATGCAGAGAAAAATCGTAACAGAGGCAAAGAACTTAACCAAAAGCTACGGAACAAAAAGCTACAGCGCCACAGTGCTTAAAGGAATAGACCTTACAGTGTACAAGGACGATTTCATAGCGATAATGGGCGCGTCAGGCTCAGGCAAAACGACGCTGTTGAACATACTTTCAACAATAGACAAGCCTACAGGCGGGACTGTGGCGCTTGACGGAAATGACGTCACCAAAATGTCAAACAAGGAGCTTTCAAGGCTTCGCCGCGACAAAATCGGATTTGTATTTCAGGACTACAACCTTTTGGACACAATGACACTGGAGGACAACATCGCGCTGCCGCTCACTCTAAATTCAGGAAACGCTGCGCAGACAAAGCAAAAAACGGAAGCGCTTGCACAGACATTCGGCTTGAGCGAGCATCTGAAAAAATACCCGTATCAGCTTTCAGGCGGACAAAAGCAGCGAGGAGCAGTCTGCCGCGCACTAATCACCGACCCTGAGATAATTTTTACAGACGAGCCGACAGGAGCGCTTGACTCAAAGGCAAGCCGTGAGCTTATGGAGTGCCTTCGCGCCGTCAACCAAAGCGGACAGGCGACAATACTGATGGTGACGCATGACGCATACTGCGCATCATACGCCAATGAAGTATACATACTAAGCGACGGCGTCATAAAATGCCGCATAAGCAGGGGAGAGGATGCAAGGGAATTTTTCAATGCGATTTCCAAGGCTACCCAAAACATTAAGGAACTCTAAGACAGCAAAAACACTGTCTAAAACTGCCAAAACGATTTACAAACATAGGTATTTGCATAACTTTATTCGACAACGTAGAATTTAGATAAAATATACAAAATAAGCGGTGCCTTGCGAAGCACTGCGCCGCGTTTTTGTATATTTTGTCTAAATTCGGACCGCTTAGAACACATTTCACAATTACACATTCTGTTGAAACAGAAAGAAAGGAATTAATATGAAAATGTTTAAATTTGCTCTAATAAATTTCAAGGGAAGCGTAAAAAGCTGCGTATCGTTGGTAATTTCGCTTTCCGTGACGATTGCAGTCATATACGATTTTATCGCGATCATTTACTCGGACAACCTTACAATTCTCGGCGAGAGAAACAGGGATTTTGTGGAGATGCTTGTCGATGCGGCACT
>CANREB010000101.1 GCA_947629525.1 uncultured Lachnospiraceae bacterium | reverse complement strand
GTAAATGAATTTTACTTAGGCGAGCTGTTCTATTTCTTTGAGTTTGCGTGCGGTCTCAGCGGATATCTGCTTGGCGTTAATCCGTTTAACCAGCCGGGAGTTGAGAGCTATAAGAAGAATATGTTCGCGCTTCTTGGCAAACCGGGTTACGAGGCGGCAAGAGAAGAGCTGTTAAAGAGACTTTAATTACAGTGAGGTGACAATGAAACAGGAAAAAAACATTCCATACAAAATTTACCTTGAAGAAGATGAGATGCCAAAGTCATGGTACAATATGCGCGCGGATATGAAGACAAAACCCGCGCCGCTGCTGAATCCGGGCACGCTGCAGCCTATGACCTTTGACGAGCTTCGAGGAGTATTCTGCGATGAGCTTGTAAGGCAGGAGCTTGACGACACTACGGCATACATTGAAATACCTGCGGAGATACGCGATTTTTACAGAATGTACCGCCCCTCGCCGCTTGTGAGGGCGTACTGTCTGGAGGAAAAGCTGCAGACGCCCGCGAAAATCTATTATAAATTCGAGGGCAACAACACGAGCGGCAGCCATAAGCTCAATTCCGCTATCGCGCAGGCATACTATGCAAAGAAGCAGGGCTTAAAGGGCGTGACTACGGAGACAGGAGCAGGACAGTGGGGTACGGCGCTTTCCATGGCGTGTGCTTATCTGGGGCTTGACTGCAAGGTCTATATGGTAAAGGTTTCGTATGAGCAGAAGCCTTTCCGCCGTGAGGTGATGAGGACATACGGCGCGTCTGTGACGCCATCGCCCTCAGAGACGACAAACGTAGGGCGCAAGATACTTGCGGAGCACCCGGGCACGACAGGAAGCCTTGGCTGCGCCATTTCCGAGGCGGTGGAGGCTGCGACTTCAAACGAGGGATACCGCTATGTGCTTGGCAGCGTGTTAAATCAGGTATTGCTGCATCAGTCCGTGATAGGTCTTGAGACAAAGACCGCCATGGACAAGTACGGCATCGAGCCTGATATTATAATAGGCTGCGCGGGCGGCGGTTCCAACCTTGGCGGATTGATTTCACCGTTTATGGGGCAGAAACTGCGCGGCGAGAAGGACTACCGTTTTATTGCGGTAGAGCCTGCGTCATGTCCAAGCTTTACGCGTGGAAAATTCGCATATGATTTCTGCGATACAGGCATGATTTGTCCGCTTGCCAAGATGTATACGCTTGGCAGCGGCTTTATCCCTTCGCCGAACCACGCGGGGGGCTTGCGTTTCCACGGCATGAGTTCGACGCTTTCACAGCTTTATCATGACGGCTATATGGAAGCTGTTGCAGTGGAGCAGACATCAGTGTTTGAGGCTGCGGAGCAGTTTGCAAGAGTTGAGGGAATACTTCCCGCGCCTGAGAGCGCCCATGCAATCCGCGCTGCAATAGACGAGGCACTCAAGTGCAAGGAGACAGGCGAAGAAAAGACGATACTTTTCGGGCTGACAGGTACGGGCTATTTCGATATGGTTGCATATGAGAAATTCCACGACGGCGCGATGACGGATTATATCCCGACAGATGAAGATCTGCAGAAAGGCTTTGACGGGCTGCCGAAGGTGGATAAATAAGATTTGCTGAATATGGAGGTATCTCTATGGCGTTAGCGAAAGAAAGTCTTTTTACCACTAAGGATATATATGACCTTCCCGAGGGAGAGCGGGCGGAGCTTATTGACGGTCAGATTTATTATATGGCACCGCCGTCGCGCAGGCATCAGGATTTGGTATTAAAGCTGTGTCAGGCGATCGCCAATTATATTGACAGGAAAGGCGGACCGTGCAGAGTGTATCCTGCGCCCTTTGCAGTATTTCTAAGTCATGATGACACAGACTATGTCGAACCTGATATTTCAATAATCTGCGATATTGATAAACTTGATGATAAAGGCTGCAGCGGCGCGCCCGACTGGATTGCCGAGATAGTGTCGCCGGCAAGCCGCCGAATGGATTATTTTGTGAAGCTGTTCAAATACCGCTCTGCAGGGGTGAGGGAATATTGGATCGTGGATGCTGCTAAAAACAGGATCACCGTGTGGAATTTTGACGAGGACAGTATGGAGGACTATACTTTTGCGGATGCTGTGCCGATGGGTATTTATAAGGATTTTTCCATTGATTTTTCCGGTTTTGATTTGCAGTGAAAAATAAAAAGCTATTCTTTAAAGTTATATGCTTTGAGGAATGGCTTTTTTATTGGAAGAAAAATTAAAAAAATGTGTTAAGAAAATACAGATAGTTGACGATATAATAATTACAACGATTATAAAAAAAGTAAATTAGATAGCATTTTTTAAAAATGGAGATTACTATGAAAAAGAAAGATTGTCTTACACAGAGAGAAGAAGAACTTCTCAATATTTTATGGGAAATAAATGAACCTCTGACCTCGGCAGAGATGGCGCAGCGGTTGGAAGTGAAGGGGTGGACATCGGCAACATTATTTAAAACTATCCGTTCGCTCTCTGATATGGGATATCTTAAAATAACAGGGCTTGAAAAAAATACAAAAACATACTCGCGTAAGCTTGCCCCCGCTTTGACGAAGGAAGAATATTATGCGGAGGTTATGATGAAGCGCGGTATGGGCATTAAATCAATAGCGGATATTACAGCCGCCTTTTTGGGGGTTGCCGACAAAAACAGCAGTGAGCGCGATGCCGAAGTGATAGCTAAGCTGGAGGAGATAATCAGCACACTCAGAAAATCAGGAGAAAAGCATGATGCAGATTAATGTTTTTTCTATCCTTATGACAATTTGGTGGAGCAGCATTCTAATCATATTATTTTATTTTTTACGCACCAGGACAAGGCTGCTTCATGTATGCAGCATATCGACCATAATATTTCTTTACTTGTTTTGCGCGGTAAGGATAGCGCTGCCGATAGAGTTGCCATGGTCATATACCGTTCCCTGGAGAAAGGTTTACAATAAAATACATGATCTGCTTTACTATAAGATTGGCTCTGTTCGGGTTTATGAGCTTTTTACCGTCATATGGATAATAGGCAGCCTGTGTATTTTGTTAAAATATTTGGTATCATATTTTAAAGCGATTGTTTATATAAGAAACATTCCGAGGATAAAATGTGATATAGATGAGAACCGGTGCGACAGGCGCATAGAAATAATCAAGACTGCTTATGTAAAATCCCCCTGCAGCTTCGGCATACTCAACCCAAAAATCCTGCTGCCTGACAGGGAATATGGAAATGATGAGCTGCAATATATCCTGCTGCATGAATATACGCATATTCGCAGCCATGACATAATGATAAAACAGCTTATCACGGTACTGTGCGGAATATACTGGTGGAATCCTATTGTATATCTGTTGAAGAAGGATTTGGATCAAAGCTTGGAAATACGCTGCGATTTAAGTATTGTCAATCATCTTAGTGAAAACGAGAGGGCGGATTATCTGACAGTTATGCTGAAGGCATTCCGTGAAAGCAGGCAGATAAACAAGTATGTAGGAATGGCAGGACTGATAGAAAACCATTCAGACAGCATTTTAGAGCGCTTTCAGATTGTGGCGGATATGGGGGTTGTACAAAAAAATCATGCTAATGTATTTATCGGAATGATAATGCTGCTGGTTTTGATAGTATCTTATTCTTTTATTTTTCGGTCATCGTATGACCCCCCGCAGTCTGAAATTGTGACGGACAGTAATACTTTTGAAATAACACCCGAAAATACATATATCATAAAGCAGGGAGAGAAATATATTGTACATGCTAAAGACAAGCAAACTGTAAT
>CANREB010000100.1 GCA_947629525.1 uncultured Lachnospiraceae bacterium | reverse complement strand
TTGTTCTCTGAATTTTCTCTTTTTCTTACTTGGAATTTTCAGGTCTGCATTACTGTTTGTTTGTCAATGTGCTGTTTAGTGTCTGCCACTTTTATCAGCGACAGTGTCAATATTTTAGCATAACATGTCGCTGTTTGTCAAACACTTTTTTTAATTTTTATATCGTTTTTGGTCTTCAGACCTCAGCGACGCTTTATATCTTACCACGCTATTTTTAATATGTCAACATTAATTATGATATTTTTTAAAATTACTGATTGAGGGCTATGACCTTATAAACTCCATAATTTCAGACTTGCCTTTTACTCCGACTGAAGTCGCCGCGGGTACACCGTCTTTAAACAGGATAAGCGTCGGTATAGACATAACATGATATTTAAGCGCAAGCGTATCCGCCTCATCGGTATTTACCTTGCATATCTTTACATCGTTTACCTCATCTGCTATCTCATCTATGATCGGCGCAAGTCTTTTGCAGGGACCGCACCAGTCAGCCCAAAAATCAACAAGCACCGGAATGTCTGATTTTATCACTTCCTGTTCAAAGCTTTCGTCCGTTAAATGTATTACTGACATATTTTTACCTGCCTTTCGTATTTTGATATATTTTAATATTTGTTTCGACATTTATAGTATACCATTATTACCCGATTTTAGTAAACAGTTTTATTTTCTCCGTAAAGTACCATTGAAATAACATGTGCAAGAGGTCCGCATGCATTCATCGCTTCCTCCACTGTGTTTGTCTGCGCCCCCAGTTCAATGAGCAGGCTTTTGGGACGGTAGTGAAGATTATAACGGTATCCTTTCAGATATATGCGTCTTGCGATCCCCGGGTAATATTCTTCTGCGGCAAGCTGCATCTGAAACGCAAACGACAGATTATCCTGCACGTAAGGATTAGGCAGGCTTGTCAGTTCGCCTAAATCCTTTGAATAGCTTAATCCATTGAAAAACATAAATTTTGCCATCGGTATATCCTGAATTGTAGTTATAAGCTTCGTATCGGCTTTTACTTCATCACGGTGCAGATCTATTATGACCTCGATCGAGGGATTTTCACCAAGCACCTGTTCCAGCCCTTCCATTGCATTTGAATAGGCGTAGTCCCTGCTTTCAACATCATACATCCCCATATGATGTATAACATTAAATCCGTACTCGTCCCGAAGTATACTGCATAGATTTTCGCCGACGCCAAGAATTGTAGTGCTTATATCATTAGGGTCAGAATTAATAAACGCTTCCTGAGAATGCGTATGATATACAAGTATCTGCGGCAGACTGTTGTCCTGTTTTATCGCAGCATCAAATCCCATCAAAGTATCGTACTGCACCTGACTTTCCTGAATTTTTGTAGTCGGATCCTCCGTATAAAATGTTTTCTTTATAAATCCTGTTTCTTTAAGCTGTTCAATCGAATATGTAGCGGCAGGTGCTTCTGCTTTCACAAAACCCTCTTTCTGCGGCTGTTGTCCGGCTTTATCGTTCACTGCCTGATTTTCTGCCGTCACTGCCTCCCAAAGTGCGGCATCACCATATGGTTCTGATGGTTCTGCGTCTTTTTCGTCATCGAAAACCTGAGGCGGAATTTGTTTTTTTGTTCCCTGCATATACTCGCTTACCAAATATTTATTTTCATAATTCTCCATTACAAACTGTGCGGTAGGTATACTATGCCATATACCGTACCATACAGTTTCATATATGCCGCCGCCTTTCCAATCACTATCCATATAGACTAAAAACGGGCTATACATTTTCATTCCCCCCGCAAGCATCCGGTCATATGCGCTTTTTATCAGTGATACTTCGTTTTCTCCGAAATCATGGGATGTCTTAACTGCAAACCATAGACAAAAGACAGATAAAATCAGCGTTATAACAAACTTTTTTTTACTTTTTATCTTTAAACTCACGTTTGTCCCTCCTGACCCATATCAAGCGCAATATTTATTGCCTCAGATAATGTATAGCTGAGCCTTTTTGTTGTTTCGTCAATATTTTTTGCCGTCACATACATATTACTGAGCTGTGTATCAGTGCTGTTCCTGAAATAATCAAGGGAACCTTTTCCGCCTTCGTATTCATGTGATAATTTTTCAAGTGCATCGCATACGATCGTACCTGCATCGACTACCATGGGTATTCCTATCGCTATGACAGGCACTCCGAGGCTTTCTTTTGTGAGTGCATTTCTATGGTTGCCTACTCCCGAACCGGGATGTATTCCCGTGTCAGTTATCTGTACGGTGCGGTTCAGCCTTTTCGTGCTTCTTGCCGCCAGCGCATCTATTACTATAACTATGTCAGGTTGTGTTTCCTTTATGACACCCTTTATGATTTCAGAGGTTTCCATACCTGTTTTCGCCATTACGCCGGGCACGAGCGAACTGATACTGTGCATCTTTGAAGCGCGATAAGCCTGCTTTCCGTATTCTTTTATGATATGGCGCGTGATGAACAGATTATCCACTGTGCCGGGTCCTAAAGAATCGGCTGTGACATCACGGTTGCCAAGCCCTACTACCAAAACGGATTTTTCGTCTTCTATATCGGGAAGGACGCTTTTTAAATGTCTTGCCAGTTCCTCTGATATCTCCCTGTGGTAGTCTTCATCACTCTCCTGAAGCCCGGGCGCTTCCAATGTTATATATGTCCCCATAGGCTTCCCCATGTTCTTGGCGGCATTTTTACTTGTTATACGTACTTTGGAAATATGCACATCTTCCATAGCGTCATACTCCTCAATCATAACACCGCTCATATGCTCCGCGTTCTGTTTGCGTATGCTCTCTGTAGCTTCAAGTGCCAGATCCGTCCTAATTTGAAAATGCTCCATCAAAACTCATCCTTTCATTTTTTTATACACCAGGTTTTATTTATTTATTTTTGTCATTTTTTTTAGTAATATGTATTGACAGAATTAAATCCATAAATTAAAATAATTTAGTGTGTTTACATTAGAACGTCCGTGTCTCGCTTTAATGAAACATTCTCATAAATCAGGTTAAGAGTGGGAGGTGTTAAACATGGCAAATATTAAATCTGCAAAGAAGAGGATTTTAGTCAACAGGACTAGAGCTGAGAGAAATAAGGCAATCAAATCTGGTGTCAAGACTGCGATCAAAAAGGTCTATGCTGCTGTAGATTCCAAGGATAAAGCCGCTGCTTCTGCCGCTTTATTAAACGCTACAAGCGTTATTGATAAGGCTGTATCAAAGGGCGTATATCACAAGAATTTTGCTTCAAGAAAAGTTTCTCGCTTAGCAAAGACAGTAAACCAGATGGCTTAAGCTATAGAATATACGTCTGAGACGTATTAAAAAACAACCCATACCGTCAATGGGTTGTTTTTTTATTGTTTTCTCACCTGTTCATAGTTTTCATTCAGCCAGTCTATTGCATTATTCAAGCCGTCTTCGCTGAAATCAAATAACTTTACCATTTTTTTGTCATCTTCTGTTGCCTCGAAGCCAAACGGCTCGCTCCACAAAAAGACCTTTAATTTTTTTTCGTCATCTGCCGTCTCCTGACGAAGCAGAAAGCGTATGCCTTTGTAGCTTCCCGTAAAGTCTTCTTTTTTCACAAAATTAAGCGATAAAAAATCATTTCTGGTAAGCATATCGTGTTCTCCTATATTGTATGCAAAGTTTACAGCTCATCTAAGAAACCTCCGTCGTCAAAATTGGGGATAAAGCTTTCCTCGGCAGCTTTGCCCTCCTGAATAAAAGCATTCTCAACACCTAAGGAAATAGCATAATCTACCACTTTGTCATATTCGCGCTTTGTTACCCGTCTTGACAGATTTGGGAATTTAAGGCTGTTTGCAAGTGGGGTATATTGGCTCATTATACTGACATATATGTCATTTTTATAAGTATTATACAGATAGCTTATGATGTCTTTTGA
>CANREB010000099.1 GCA_947629525.1 uncultured Lachnospiraceae bacterium | reverse complement strand
TTTTTTGTTAATCAGAATTATTCCATAATGTCAGATCAATCCATCAGGCGCATGATAAATAAATATGCTTCTCTTTCGTTAATAGAATTGCATATCACTCCCCATATGTTTAGGCACACTTTTGCTACGAGTCTTTTAGAAGCGGACGTAGACATCCGCTACATCCAGGAAATGCTGGGACATAGCTCTATTAATATTACCGAAATATACACGCATGTTGCCATGTCGAAGCAACGGGACATTTTAACAACCAAGCATCCTCGCAAAGATTTTAATATCTGAAACGTAAAGCGGCAATTCTGATGGACTTATCATCATAATTGTCGCTTTGAGTTTTTAATAAACTAATGGATAATCATGAGTTATCATACACCACAACAAGAAATATTAGCGTATATAAATAATATCGATGCAATTTGGTTGACAAATCCAATTTATAATGCTGGCTCTTATTTGGCAAAATAAGATATTGATTTTTTAAAATCTAAAATCCCATCAAGAGTTATTGTAATTTGTGATGATTGTTTAGCGGTAAATGGTCATGAAATGATTAGAAATTTTATTGAACAAATATATAACTAAACAATTAAATAAAAATTAAAGAAAGGAAACTTTCTGTCTGCCATTTCCCATTTATCGGCTAGAGATGAGGTACAGCGACAGAAGTAATGGTCTTATATGCAAAACTACAAACATACCAGTGGACATCATGCCCTGTTTCATCATAACCGCTTAAATCTTGCACTCTCTCTGCTGGGAATACTGTTCAAGGTGGTTGCTTCCCTCGGATTTTCCACATTTGTGCAAAAATTGCTCGATACAATATCCCATGAGAAAACATACAGTATCGCGTATCTAATCTCCTTTGCAGCGGTTTGCTTTGTCTGTCTGCTGATAGGTGCGGTTCTTGAATACGTATACTGGACAGCTTTCAGAAACAAGGCTCTGCTGCAATATCGTGAAAATACATATAACAAAATTCTAGGGAAAAATATTGCCACATTTTATAATGAAAGCACTGCCAAATATCTGTCGTCTCTGTCGAATGATTTAGATCAGATTAAAGATAATTATATTGAGTCACTTCCATATATGGCAGAATTGATATTCAGCTTTGTCGGAACGGTAATCATTATGCTCTATTACGATTTTTCACTCGCGGCGATTGCTTTTGGCATTTCACTGATTCCTATTCTTGTATCTTCATTCCGTTTAAAAGAAGTGGAATTTTGTGAGGAAAAGCTTTCGGTCGCAAACAGCGCGTTTCTTGGTTCATTTTCCGAGGTACTGCATGGATTTCGCGCAATAAAGAGCATGAAAGCGGAAAAGGATATTTCTGCAAAACTGCTTGTCACAAACAGTGCGGCTTCTTTGGCATTTCGTAACAGGGAGCATATAGAGATATCTGTTGCATACATTGCTTCAATATCCGGACGTTTCGCACAAATTGCTTTCTTCTTTATCAGTATGATTTTAGCCCGACGCGATTCCAAGATTTCCGCAGGTGTTATTATAGTCTTTGTTCAGCTTATGCAAAATATTATTCAGCTTGCAATCACAATGCCGGAATTGATTGCCCGTGTGAAAGCCGCAAAGAGACTGATAAAAAAGAATGATGAACAATTGATGCAGCATCAGGCATCCGGTCGGGACATTCCGGTATCCTGCAATAGGGGAATAGGACTGAAAGATGTATCTGTCTGCTACAGGAACACGGATTTTGTGTTTCGCAATCTGTCTGCCGAATTTCCGGCAAACGGCTGTTATGCAATTTTAGGCGAGAGCGGCAGCGGAAAAACAACTTTATTTAATCTTCTTACAGGGGTCAATCGGGACTATTCAGGAAGTATCAGGTTTGACGATACGGATATCAAGGATGTTTCCGATGACAGCCTTTTTCAACTGATATCTGTTATTTATCAGGATGTATTTATCTTTGATGCGACAATAGAAGAAAATATCACTATGTTCAGTCAACATGACAACACGATGCTGGACGAGGCTGTCCGCACAGCAGGACTAACGGAAATGATCGAAGCGAAGGGGCTTTCCTATCGTTGCGGTGAAAACGGAAACATGCTTTCGGGCGGCGAAAAGCAGAGGATCGGAATAGCAAGAAGTGTGCTGCAGGGTGCAGATGTCCTGCTCTTTGATGAAGCAACATCCGCTTTGGATATGCAGACAGGCAGCCAGATTATAGATACTGTCCAAAAAATGACCAGAAAAACCCGCATTGTGATAACGCATGATATCTATAAGGATCTCATGGATAATTTTGATTGCGTGTTTGTTTTAAAACAAGGGATGATTGTGGAGCAGGGAAAATTCAGCGAGCTGATCGCAAAAAAAGGAGCATGCTATGATCTCTTAAACAGAGAAGTATAGGGTCGGTGGAGTTTCCATAAAAGGTTCGTTGTTGTTACGTTTAAGATATTCTGATCGCAAGAACTATTCACAGATGCCTGATGCAAAAATATCTGCGGCTTAAAGCAGAGGAATTCAAGAGAAATCAGTACAGACGGCGCTTGCGGTGGTCAAAGAGTTAAGCGTAGATTACTTGAGAGAAATTTAAAACCATAATTGACACAAAACAAATTTTAGGATAAAATAAAGTACACTTTATTTTATCCTAAAATTTTGCTTATAATAAACAATATCAATTACCATACAGTTAAGCAATAAAACATATTACCCACAACAAAAATGGAGGTCTACTATGGAATACTTAAAACGTTCTCTTGAACGCAAATTTTTGCACATGAGTTCATTTTTTAAGGCGGTTTTAGTCACTGGCGCAAGGCAGGTCGGAAAAACCACAATGTTAAAGTATTTAGCACAAGGACAGGGGCGCACATATGTCACTATGGACGACACAATGGCACGCACGCTTGCAAAATCAGACCCCGTACTGTTTTTTCAGACATACAAACCTCCGATTATTATTGATGAGATTCAAAAAGCGCCGGAACTGTTTGAACAGATTAAGATTATGTGTGATGAGAGCGATGAGCGCGGCAGGTTTTGGCTTACAGGTTCACAGCAGTACAAAACAATGAAAAATATCCGCGAGACGCTTGCGGGCAGGGTGGGAATTTTGGAGCTTTACAGCCTGTCAAAAAATGAAGCCGAGGGCAGGAGTTTTTCAAATGAACTTGATTTTTCATTGGAGTGTCTGTTGGAAAGGCAGCCGCTTGTCAGGAAAAATGACATAGTGGACATATATGAGCATATTTGGAGAGGCGGCATGCCTGATGCGATTTATGCCGATGCCGAGCAAAGACAGGAATACTTTAACTCTTACATCGAGACGTACCTTATGCGTGATGTGTCGGAAGAAGGCGGGATTACTGATACAGTACGTTTCCGCAAATTTTTAAACGCCTGCGCCGCGCTTATTGCAGAACAGGTTAATTATAAGACTTTGGCGGACGCGGCTGAGATTTCCCAGCCGACGGCAAAGGAATGGCTGCGTCTGCTGCAGGGCTTGGGGATAATCTGCCTGCTGCCGCCATATGCCAATAATGAATTGAAGCGTTTGGCAAAGACTCCAAAGCTGTATTTTTGCGACACAGGCTTGTGCGCCTATCTTTCAATGTGGCTGACCAGGGACACCTTGATGAATGGCGCGGCGAGCGGACACTATTTTGAAAATTACGTGGTAACCGAGCTGTTGAAAAATTACGCTTATGCGCCGAATAAGGCAAATCTTACCTATTACCGCGATTCAAATGCAAAGGAAATTGATGTGTTTGTCGAAGAAAACGGTATAATCCACCCTCTTGAAATAAAAAAATCTGCCAATCCTGACAGGCGTGAAATAAAAAAATATGAGCTGCTTGACAAGGCGGGACTTATGCGCGGCAGCGGGGGGATAATCTGTATGTGCGAAAAAGTAATCCCAATCGACGCAAAAAACTGTTATATTCCCTGTAATCTGATA
>CANREB010000098.1 GCA_947629525.1 uncultured Lachnospiraceae bacterium | reverse complement strand
AATTGCAATCCGTCAGATTTCCGTAACCGTAAATATGTGGAATTATACCCAAAACTCCGCGAACCTGTAACGAAAGGGGACAATTATATTATGGAAAGAAAAAGTTTTGACATAAGCCAGCTCTATGATTTATTTTGCGAGCGCAGAGATTGTTGGTTTGTCTGCTGCGACATTCAGGGACTTATTCCTATCAACAATATCTCGCACAAGGCAGGCGACCTTGCCATACTCACTGCTCTTGACCGCATAAACGGCGCGTCAGGTGAAGATGATATCGCGTTCCGAATAGGCGGTGATGAATTTTGCATCCTTACGAACAGTACTGACAAGAATTATGCCGATAAAATAGTCAAAGATATACAAAGCCACAACAACGAAGACTTTATATATGATGGGAGAAAAATCCCTCTCAGCCTGTACGTAACTGCCACAACCCTTGACAATTCCTCGCTGAAATACAGTGAACTTTTTACCAAGCTTCATACCGCAATCAAGGATGCAAAAGCAGATATCGGCGGCTTATAAATTATAACGGCAAAAATACCCGCATAACAAATTAAGGCTATGCGGGTATTTACTGCTTTTATCTACTTATGGTACGGCTCATTGTTTATGATCCTGTATGCCCTGTATATCTGCTCCAGCAAGATCACGCGCATAAGCTGATGCGGAAATGTCATATCTGAAAAGCTCAGCTTTTCATCAGCCCTTTTCAATATGCTGTCATGCAGTCCCAGAGAGCCGCCTATCACAAATGCTATATTGCTTTTTCCCGATACGGCTAACTTTTCGATATGCTTGGCAAAGTTCACGGAATTACGCTTTTCACCATCTATGGCAAGCGCTATGCAGTACATATCTTCGTGTATATGTTTAAATATTCTCTCCGCCTCTTTTTGTTTTATCTGTGTTTCAATGGCTTCCGATGCTCCGTCAGGCGTTTTTTCGTCAGCGACCTCAACTATATCAAGCCTGCAATATCGTGAAAGTCTTTTTGCATATTCTTCTACTGCGTCGCGGTAATATCTTTCTTTTATCCTGCCCACCGTGATAAGCGTTATATTCATATTTCCTCCGTTTTACCTAAAAATGTTGTTTCATCTGTAAATTGTCATTTAAGTAATAGCGTATATTTCTAGCCATTCCCTTTTTAATGAGTATTCCCCTGTCAGTCAGTTCACGCAGTAACAATATTGCCGATGCCTGTGAGATATCAAGCGCATCCTGTACATCTTTCCGGACAACATATCCTTTTCTTTGGCACAGTTCCGTCACAATCTGAACCCGTTCTTCCTTTTCCGGCGCATAAGTCCTTTTATAATATCCGCTGCTTTCTCTAAGTACATTTTCCGCGCCGTGTTCATACGCATAAATATCTTTATGAAAATTTGTATTCGGCAGGGTGATCTTAAACGCATTGCTGCTCGTTTCTATCACAGGCTTTTCCCTGTATTCATCGTAGCACTCATTTATTTTTAAAATTCCTGTTCCATATGCTTCTATCAGCTTTAAACGGTAAAAAATATTTGCAAGATTTTGATTGCGCAGCGCAGATACACCTATTTCGATGTCATCAAGTGAAATACCTTTAACCAACCCACCAATCGTAACAAATTCGATCCTGTCCTCAAAAATACTGATAAGCGTCGAACTGCTGAACGAATAATCCCTATGAACAATGGCATTGAGCAGAGCCTCCCTCACAGCTTCCACAGGATAATCTCTCATATCCACTCGCTCAAGCCCCGAAAATTCCGAACGCGTGCGGTTATACCTGTCAATATACGCAAACGCTTCCTCCATCTGCTCAAAAAGCGAACCCGAAAGTTCCTTTCTGTCTCTGAATACTGTCTTTTTAGTACCATCAAAAACTGCAAGCTTAATGGTATGCACAGACTGCTCCGAAAGCAAAAACGCAAGATTGGTATACATGCCGTCATCGCCGATCATATGAAGTGTGCGCATCTGTGCCTCGCCAAACTCTACACCTTTTTTTGCAAAATAATCGACTGTCTTTTCAAATGTCAATTGCTGGTTCAACGACCTCGCCATCTCGTAACTGTCGCCGCTCGTTTCCTTTATCATGGCAAGAATAGCTGCATCGCTTGCAGGTACCGTCGATGCGCCCTGCCGTACATAAACGCCCTCAGGACGTATGCCCTTGCCGCCGATATAATATGGTCTCGCTGTGCCGCGCTGAACGCATACGCACACTACAGACTTATTTTCGATAATCTCATCTTTACATTCCACAAACATAGTGATGTCAGGTCTTATCGAATCACGCACAACATTTGTCACCCTCAACATAATATCGTCAATATCACTAACTCCGCAAACGCTGCCGTCATCATCGAGCCCGATAAAGATATTTCCCCCGTCGCCATTAGCAAAAGCTATAACTGTATTTTTTATGTCGTCAACATATTCTCTTTTAAATTCAGTTGTCTTATTTTCCACACGCATAACTTGACCTCCTGATAATCTAATAATCTAATAATCTAATAATCTAATAATCTAATAATCTAATAATCTAATAATCTAATAATCTAATAATTATTATAATTAAATTTGTCAAAAAGTCAAGTATTTTACAGCTTAAATATTATTATCATATCATGAACTGATTTACGGGCTATGCACTCCAACACATAGCCCGTATCATAAACTTCAATATATATTATTTCTCAGATAAATACTTATGTATTCCCTTCGCCGCTGCTTTTCCTGCTCCCATAGCAAGTATTACCGTAGCGGCGCCCGTAACGGCGTCTCCGCCCGCAAACACACCTTCCTTTGTAGTCTTGCCAAATTCTTCATCAGCAACAATGCACTTCCACTTATTCGTCTCCAACCCTTCTGTAGTTGAAGATATAAGCGGATTGGGTGATGTGCCAAGCGACATGATCACAGTGTCAAGCTCCATCTCAAACTCGCTGCCCGGCACCTCCACAGGTCTGCGCCTGCCTGATGCGTCCGGTTCTCCAAGCTCCATTCTGATACATCTCATGCCCCTTACCCAGTTGTTCTCATCTTCAAGTATCTCCACAGGATTTGTCAAGAGGTCAAATATAATGCCCTCCTCCTTTGCGTGGTGAACCTCCTCAACACGCGCAGGCAGCTCCTCCTCACTTCTTCTGTACACGATATGCACCTCAGCCCCAAGCCTTAGCGCTGTTCTTGCCGCGTCCATGGCAACATTGCCGCCGCCGACAACAGCAACTTTTTTACCTCTCATAATAGGCGTATTTGAGTCCTCGTCAAACGCTTTCATCAGATTGCTTCTCGTAAGATACTCGTTTGCTGAAAATACTCCGTTTGCATTCTCGCCTGGAATACCCATAAACTTTGGAAGTCCCGCGCCCGAACCGATAAATACCGCCTCGAAGCCTTCCTCTGAAATAAGCTCATCTATCGTAACCGACTTGCCGATAATAACATTCTTCTCAATTTTAACTCCAAGCGACTCAACATTTGCTATCTCCTTGGCAACTACATCTTCTTTGGGAAGCCTGAACTCAGGTATGCCGTAAACAAGTACGCCGCCCGCCTCATGCAGTGCCTCAAAAATAGTCACATCATAGCCCATCTTAGCCAGATCCCCCGCACATGTAAGTCCTGCAGGACCTGAACCTATTACGGCTACTTTTTTTCCAATCTTCTCTTTTGCGGGTTCAGGCTTGATGCCGTTTTCCCTCGCCCAGTCTGCCACGAAACGCTCCAGCTTGCCGATAGAGATAGGCTCTCCCTTTATGCCTCTGATGCACTGTCCCTCGCACTGGCTTTCCTGCGGGCATACACGTCCGCATACGGCAGGAAGCGCAGACGACTCGCTGATTATCTTATATGCTTCCTCAATATTTCCAAGCTTTACCTGTTCAATAAATGCGGGAATGTTTATAGCTACAGGACAGCCCTGAATACACTTTGCGTTTTTGCAGTTGATGCAGCGCGTCGCTTCCTCGACCGCTTCTTCTTTATTATATCCAAGACATACCTCGTCAAAATTTTTTGCCCTTGCGGCAGCATCCTGTTCACGCACAGGCACTTTCTTTAATACGTCCATTACTTACCTCATTTCCGCGCCCTGTACGGCGCATTTATGTTTTAATT
>CANREB010000097.1 GCA_947629525.1 uncultured Lachnospiraceae bacterium | reverse complement strand
AAAATAATAAAAGCACAATTATTTCGGATGGGCGGTGTATCCATCATCTCAGATACTCTTTTCAGAGTGCGTCGGGAACCATTTCCGACCTCAAAATAATTATGCTCTTTACTATCATATTATTTTCTTAGATTTAATATACTATCATTTTTCTTTTTTGTCAACGGAAAATTTTTTTAGCCGCCCACTATGTATTCGTCTTGAAATTTTCGTTTCCTGTACATCATGCATAGTAGAAACATATAAATATTCACCATCTGCGTTTAGTTTAATTCCAATCATCACATTATCCGCATACTGTTTTATAAGCTCTATGCTTACGCTTTGCTCGTTTGGATTAATTCCTATATAATCAGGCTCTAATATTATATCCGGTATGCAATCAATATATTTTAAGCATTTAAAGTGTTTCCGCTTAACCATATGCGAAGGCAATCCCTTTGATCTGTATATCTCTAAGTTTCCTATTTCTATTCCCAAAATCTCATTAAATTCTGAATTATACTTTCCGACTTTTATTAAATCGTCTTTATTCGCCATAACTGTATCCTTAATTGCCTTACGATAAAATTTATGTTATATTCTCAGGCTCTTTACTTTGAGCGTCATCTTCATGGCGCAGTACAATCACCTGCGGATGCTTTATCCTTGCTTTGCCTGCCGCGCGCACTACTAAATAGATGCCGACGCATACCAATATAATAATCGGCAGAATTACTAACACAATTACAGGTAAGATCTCCTCGAGCCACTCCTGCACTATCATTGCCCACGACTCGGCAAGTTCACTTGTATATCGTGTGACTGTGTCCTGATAGTAGATCACTTCATTTACTGTGAGATACAGCTTGCTGTAGTCAATGTCTTTTTTGAGCGCATCAAGTGTTTTCTCGTAGCTTTCGACCTCGTAATTTATTTCCGTAAGCCTGTCCTGCACTTCCATTATCTCAGTCACCGAAACAGCTTGCGCAAGAAGTTCTTCAAGATAACTGTATTCTGTTTTTAATGCCTGAATATGCGCGTCCAAATCAATATACTGCGTGGTAACGTCCTCCACATACTCATTTTGACTGAGAATAAAAACGCCGTTCTCGACAATCTTCTGCAGTTTTTGCACTTTGTCCGCGGGAACGCGCAATGTATAATCCATACGCCTTACCGTGTATGTTTTGAGCAGATCAGAGGTATCCGCTGTGTACGTGTCCTCGCTGCGGTCCTCAATATAACCGCCCAAGGATGCGACCGCTTTTTCCACGTCATTTATGTACTTGTCATACTCTGTAGACTCTACTCTGTAATTGTAGGTCTTGCGAAGCTTTTTATCGTCCGTGAGGGTGGATGCGGCTGCGCCTGCGTCTGTTTCCGCTTCCTCTGTCACAGCTGTATCATAGCCGTTTTCCATAGGGGCTGACATATCTGTTGCGGCAGATTCTGTCATATAGTTTCCGCCCTTGCTGCTGCCTAAACTAAAGAAATCCGACTGCTCTGCCGCATTATAAGACGCGCCGTCGCCGCCTACAGTCTGCCTGCTGCCATATGTGAGCTTAACCGTCTCCGTGGTTGTCCGCTTTGAAAAGCCGACATAACACAATACGCCGATTAAACAGACCACTAGCACCAGTACCACGAATAATACAAGCTTTTTTGTTTTCTTCATAAATAAATCCTCGCAATTTTTTCTTGTTTTCGGTACAATCGTATCATACTTCCGTTTGCCGTCCGAATGTATTCAGATATTCCTGTGCTTTCTGAAGCGTCATGCCGAGCTGCGTCTGAAGCTGTTTTATGATTTCACTGTCTGACAGCCTGAGATCATAGCCCATCTTAATAATGCCCTGCATAACTCCCTGCTCTATGCCTCTCTCCATTCCCTTGTCATATATACTCTGCCCCATTCCGCTCATCTTATCGACCTCCTCCCTGATTTGCGGGTTCCTGTCCATGTCTATGTATTTTTCTATATTCTTCTTGTCAGAAGTAAACACCGCATTAAGGTACTTGAATATATCACTGTCTGACATCTTATCACCACGCCTGATTATCACTACCTCCATTAAATCGTAATCTTCCTCAGGCTCATCTGTATGACCTATCAGGTCTTCCTTTACAAAGTGATACCGCGTCACTGTATTTTGAAGTTCTTCCGGGATATTCTCATTGCATATCCATATACTGTATGCTTTCTCCAAACAACTATAATCCGTCGTCTCCGTAAGTATGCCTAACTGCGACGAAATCTCCCACGCTATATAATATTCCCCTCGCTTTGTTACAGGATATCTTACACTATAATCATTCTGTACTTCCAAATTTATATGCAGAAGTATACAAATCATCTCATTTGAAAGCTTAGGATTTTTCACCCTGAAACGGCAGTCATAATATATCTTCATATCCGTAGGCGATGCCATCTCCGTGCCTGCGTCCCTTATCCGCAGCGGCAGGTCACTCACCGTATCAGTCAAGCTTATCGAGTCCGCGTCTATCAAAGCAATTATCTCATCATTCGTACAGTCCCTGAACTCGGCGACTACCTCCTTCAATATCGGCGCAACTGCCTCACGATACCTGAAAAACGCCTTACACATCGCATCATACTTCTGCCTTCCGTCCATAGTGTCTATAAGCTGTATTATTTCCTCGTTCATTAATCAATTATGCCTTTCTGTAATTTTAATATATCATCTGTAAATTGGGATTTCAAGATTATAAATTCAAGATGAAAATGACTCATTTAGAAACCCTCTCAAACACCGTATCAGAATACCACCCAAAAAAATAAATGTAAACTTAAATGTAAAAATTAATCCCCAAATGTAAAAATTAAACACCAAAAAAGAAGCCAGCCACCACACGCCACTGACTTCTTTTCCATTTTACACATTAATCTCATCTCATCGCGCCGACACCGCTATATCTTCTCACGGAAAGTAGCGCATATCGTATCACGACTGGTATCCGCGCTGCTGCCCTTAATATCCACATGCTCCGCACTGCATCGGTAATCCGCATTGTATATGCACTTCACTACCTCACAGTCGATACTTATCGTAGGGCTTGGATGGGAAATCGCACTCGTGTACGTATCGCCGCTTCGTTTGTGAAAACTCTCGCAGCACGTATTCTCGCAGTCGCAGGCGTGCTTTCCGCCTACCTGAATATCCCCCTTGCAGCAGCACTTGTCCTTATTATAAGAACAGCTTACAGCTCCACAATTTAAATTTGTCATGGCATACCTCATTTCTGCGCGGCGTTTTTATATAAGAGCAGTGAGCGCCGCGCTGCCACAGCTCCTATGTTTAAGTCCAAAACATGAACTTATACGTAGTATGCGCCATTGCAAGCTTAGGTATGCGTCTTTTTTTATTTTGATTTAGAAAATTTACAACCACTCAGCATTTCATTACTGTATGCACCAAACCATACAGACATCACAATGCGATTTGACTTATAAATGCTTATTCGCTCTGCACATTCTCTTTTCGGATAGTTTTGTTCCGTATCTCCTCATTTATAGCCGCGATAAAGCTGTCAAGGCTCTTTGCGCCCTCGTCGCCCTCAAAGCGGCTGCGGACTGATACCGTGTGGTTTTCCTCCTCCTGCTGCCCTACAACAAGCATATACGGCAGCTTGTCAAGCCTTGCCTCGCGTATCTTGAAGCCTATCTTTTCAGAGCGGTTGTCGCATGTCGCGCTTATTCCCGCCTTTGCAAGCTCCTTCCTTACCTCCTCGGCATACGCCTCATACTTGTCTGAAATAGGAAGCACTCTCACCTGTTCAGGACACAGCCACGTCGGGAACTTGCCCGCGTATTTCTCGACAAGCCATGCAAGCGTCCTCTCATAACAGCCCATTGACGTCCTGTGGATAATGTACGGACGCACCTTGTCGCCGTTCTGGTCAATAAAGTACATATCAAACTGCTCGGCAAGCAGGGCATCCCACTGTATCGTGATCATAGTGTCCTCTTTGCCGTACACATTCTTCGCGTTTATGTCAACTTTCGGTCCGTAGAATGCCGCCTCGCCCACGTCCTCGACAAAAGGAATTTCAAGCTCCGTCAGGATATCCCTGATATGCTGCTCCGTCTGTTCCCAAACCTCCGGCTCGCCGATATATTTCTCGCGGTTATTCGGATCCCACTTTGAAAGATGATAAGTCACATCTTCCTCCACGCCAAGCGTCGTCAGACAATACTTTGCAAGCGCAAGGCAGCCCTTGAACTCCTCCACCATTTGGTCGGGGCGCACGATTAAATGTCCCTCGGAAATAGTAAACTGGCGCACCCTCGTAAGCCCGTGCATCTCGCCCGAATCCTCATTTCTGAAAAGCGTAGACGTCTCACCGTAGCGCAGCGGCAGATCCCTGTAGGAATGCTGCGTCGCCTTATATACATAGTATTGGAAAGGACACGTCATAGGACGCAGCGCGAAGACCTCCTTGTCCGTCTCCTCATCGCCCATCACAAACATTCC
>CANREB010000096.1 GCA_947629525.1 uncultured Lachnospiraceae bacterium | reverse complement strand
ACCGATAATATAACATATAAATCTTTCGACAATCTTTCAAAAACGAAATTAATTCTTACAGTTTTGAAAGATTTGACCTATAAAGCTGCCGCGGCAGATACACCTGAAACAGCGAACCGCCTGCGGCAGCGTCCTCGCTTTTTTGCGACAGCAGTTTTATATATCCGCCCTGCAGCGTGATTATCCTGCGCGACAGATATAAACCTATCCCCGTGCCTTCCATGCCTGCAGCATTTCTGCCACGGTAAAAGCGCGAAAATATCTGTGCATGTTCATCCTCCGCTATTCCTATGCCTGTGTCGGCAACCTCCACGCAGCAAAACATTTCATACGGCTTTACCCGCAGCGTGACGCTTCCGTGCTCTGTATATTTTATGGCATTGTCAACTATGTTCCCGAGCGCCTCAAGAGTCCATTTTTCGTCAAAAACGGCATTCTCCTTATCGCCATCGCCGCCGGACGGAACTTCAATTTTAAGCTCAATCCCCTTGCGCTGCGCATCGTCTATGTACTGACTGTGCAGTCTGCGCACCATCGCATTCACATCACCGCTTTGCGGCGTCAGGGAAATTATTCCCGCCTCAAGCCTTGAAAGTTTGACAAGCGCGTTTATGAGAAAGCTAAGCTTCTGTGTCTGCTCATTTATTGCCTCAGCGCACCTTCTGCTCTCTTTGTCCAATTCATGTTCCATTAAAAGTTCGCTGTGCATAAGTATATTGGCTATCGGCGTCTTTGTCTGATGCGATATGTCCGATATAAGCGTTTTTATCTTATCGCGCTCGTCCTCCACCCTGCGGCTTGAAATCTGCGAACCTGCAAGATACTTTGCAAGTTTCATCTCCAACGCTGAAAAACGCGTCTCGTCAAATACATTTTCATCAAATGTATTGTTGATAGCGCTGTCAAGCAGGCTGTCCAGCGTATCATATGTCTTTTTCTCACGGATTTTTGTTACAGTCATCAGGACAACTGCAATCACTGTAACTATTGTAAAAATCAAATACATAATTATCCTCGCTGCTGTGAAATATCTAATGATGCACGCCCTCTGTGCAAAGTTTGTCATTTGCACGTTAAAGTAATTTTTTGATTTTTATTATATGATTTTTGGTCGGATAAGTAAAGGGTTTTTGTGTTCATATTGAAACATGCGAAATACAAGACAGATTGGCAAAGAGTTTGAAAGTATATATGGAAATCTATGATCCACCCTATGCTATCAAACTCTCTGTCAAAAACTTCAGCTTTGAGAACAATAAAAAATCGTTCCGATTTATGCCGCATTCTGTATATGAATATAACAGGCTTATTTATTCACGTGCCTCAGGCAGCCGTGTCCTGAACATAAGACTGCTGAACTTTTTCCAGCTGAAAGGGATAAGCGGATAGAGATAACTCTGTCCCGATACCATTTTGTTTGTGACAATTGCGGTAAAAAAAAGCACCACCCCGATAATATATCCCCAAAACTGGAAAAGCGATGTCAGTATCAGATTTATGATACGGAAAAACTTAATCGCATACCCCAGTTCATAGCTTGGATGCGTATAGTTTGCAATCGCTACAAACGCCATATAAAGCATTACCTCCGCATTGAACCACCCGCTGCTCACACTGAACTCGCCCAGTATCAGCGCCGCCATAACGCTAAGCGGCGTAGAAAGCATATTCGGCGTATTGACCGCAGCAAGCCTCAGACCGTCTATCGCAAGCTCAAGTATCAGGAACTGCCAGACAAGCGGAACATGAACTTCCTCTTTGACTACGATAAAGTCAAGTGACGGCGGAATCCAATCCGGATTTTGCATTAAAAGCAGAAAAGTCGGTGTGATAAAATACGTCAGGATCAGTATCAAAAATCTTGACAGTCGCAAATATGAGCCCGTTATCGGCGGGAAATAAAAATCATCAGCCTCCTGCACCATATCAAAAACGCTGATAGGCAAAATCATCGCCGACGGCGAATTGTCAACAAGAAGAATAATGCTTCCCTCCAAAATCTGCGCCGCCGCCGCGTCAGGACGTTCGGTGTACTTAAATTTGGGGAACGGATTGTACCATTTTGAAGTGTACAGGCACTCCGCAAGGCTTTCCTGATTGAGGGTAAGCGCGTCAACCTTGATATTATTTATGCGGTCACGTATCTTCCCTAAAAATTTCTTGTCCACGCGGCTGTCCATATAGCACAAGGCAATATCCGTCTTCGATGCCTTGCCCGCGTTCAGCATTTCTACTCTAAGGTCGGTACTGCGTATGCGCCGCCTGATTAACGCAGTATTAAATACAACTGTTTCCACAAAACCGTCTTTTGAACCTCGCAGTACTTTATCCTTTTCAGGTTCTGAAACACCCCTTGCGGGATAAGTCCGCGAATCAATCAGAATGCAGTCGTCAAACCCCTCTATTATCACGGCAAACACACCACTCAGAATATTAGTCGTGATCTCTTCAAAGTCATTTGTCAGACTCACCTCGACATATGGCATCAGCTTGTTAAAATCCGCCGCTGTCGCAGGCATGTCCTGCGCTTTTAATCCCATTAGAAACTGCAGAAGTTTCTGCATAATCGCGTCTTTGCAAAATCCATCTATAAAATAAAAGCAGGCGTTTTTTTCGCCGATCAGGATATCCCTGCTCACTATATCAAAACTTTCACCTATATGCAGACTGCCACTTAGATACTGTTTATTTTTCTCAAAACTCTGATACATTTTTGTTTCCTCCGCGTTTTAAACGATTGATAGTAATATAACCGATTTTTGAGGATTTTATGTATTTTTGAAACAAAAAAGCAATCTAATAACGGTAGATTGCTTTTCTTTATACATTTTCTTTTCAGCAAATTTTATATTATATTATTATATGGATTGACTATGATACATATTTAGAATTTATTCCAGGTATGATAACGCTTCCTGCTCTGACAATCCATAATTCTTTTGCAACGCTTTTTTGATTTCAACCTCACTCATATCTGTACTTCGAAGCATACTAACGGCTACCTTGATTGCCCTTGCTGTGGTTTCCTTACGTTCCTGCAACACTGCTGTATTAACCACTTCTTCGATTTCCGGCTTCATTATCTCCATCAATGCCTGACACATAGTCTCATCCCCTCTCACCAATTCTTCGATTATCTTTTTATTTGCTACAGCGCTTACTTCAAATATGGCATCTATCAGATCTCTTTCTTCCTTATTGTTCGTGTTTCTTGAATACTCTATGGCATGTGCCATCTCCTGCTTCGTTACCTTGTCTGACAACAAGTGCAGCCACTCATGCTCTTTTCTGCTAAGCTCGCGCCCTACAATTATCTGGGTAGGGATTTTTAAGCCGCTTTCTATGTAGTATATGCCGCTATATGGATTTGATACTTCATAACCATTTTCCACGAAATATTTGAATAAGGCTTCGGGCTTTGATTCTCGTATAAGAGTAGATGTTATATCATCAAACTTTATTTGATCTACACTCTTACCATATGACTTATATAAATAGGCATACCCCTGCACCTTTGATACTGTGTCGATTGATAAGGCGTCTCTGACTGACTTGTATTCAACTATATTATGTCCTTTGAAAAATTTGCCTATCTCATTTTCAAGAACTATCCCTTTTACTTTCTTTACGATAAGATAATCTATCAATAAAGGCTTCATATTCAGTGGATATTCCATATCAAAGCTTAGACTGTCTTTTTCCTTTATAAACTCCATTTTAAGCGCCGCTCCGAATGCCGGATGCCACTGTAGCTTTTCGGATTTGCTCGGAGTCTCTGTATTTTTATCTGATTTTACATCTTCTGTCATTTAGCTCTCCCTTAGCATGCCTTGTTTTGATAAATTTATTATATGCTTTTTAAAGAACATTGTAAAGGATTTATCTGCCTTATATAACTGAATTTACAAATGATAAATTATTTTTCACTTTTTTGAACACTATGACCGCCCGCGTCATAATATGTTAATAAATGTAAAAAACAAGGAGAAAAGCTATGCAGGAATGGAAACAACAGCAGATGCCATATTTGGAACAGATGCCTATAGCGATGGGATATGTTCCATGGCAGAAAAACTGTACGATGTGTGAAAATCTTGAAGAAGGCTATAAAACAGGGACTATTTTCCCTGTATTGAATAAGCCGTTTACGGGAAGGAGAAAAGGATATGGACTATAATAACCAGCAATGCGGCTGCGGAAAAGACCGCAAAAAATTACTCTGCGAAATAGGAAAAGTGGACTTTGCGCTTAAGGACTTAAACCTCTACCTTGACACCCACCCGTATGACCAGCAGGCGCTTGACGCATTTGGCAGGTACAATAGCATTAAAAAGCAGCTCACTATGGAATATACTGAGAATTTTGGACCTATCGCGCTTGATATGCTTGAAGACAACTGTCAGGAGTGGAAATGGGCTTTACAGGATTGGCCTTGGGAAAGGGGGTATTATTAATGTGGAATTATGAAAAGCGGCTGCAGTTTCCCGTAAACATCACGCAGACAAACCCGAAAATCGCTCAAATCATCATCACACAGTACGGCGGTCCCGACGGAGAGCTGAGCGCGTCAATGCGCTATCTCGCGCAGAGATACACAATGCCTTATAATGCCGTGACCGGTGTTTTAACAGACATCGGTGTATCGGTGCCGAAATTGCGCATCACGGGTTTTAAGTGTACTCCGGAAGGGAAACCCCTCCGGAGCTTTAAGCT
>CANREB010000095.1 GCA_947629525.1 uncultured Lachnospiraceae bacterium | reverse complement strand
GCAATGCACTGTTTTGTGCCAAAATAACAGCTTTTGCCAAGCTCCGCCATTTTTCCAAAAAACAGCTTGTCTATGAAAATAATTGAAGCCGCGCTTAAAACGCACGCGCCTGACATATATGTGGCGATTATCGTATTTTCATTCAAATTTGCCCATTCGCAGAAATACATTCCCACCGCTCCAATAGAAAAAAGTATGGCATATACCGCGAAAAAGGATTTGTCCATATACCTAAAAAGATTTAACAGTATGTTTCTTCCTCTGCGCGTCATATTATAATCCGATGACAAAAACGCCTTCCGCTTAAACAGCTCTGACGATGCCGCTTCATATGCCTGCTTCTTTTTTTGCGCGTCAGTTATCATTTCCTTATCAGCCCGTAAAAAAAGGTCTTTTAATTTTCTGTCTGCCATAAACTTACCTCTCCTCTATATTTTTTCGTTTGATATCCGCTTTCTTAGCTGCTGTATGCCAAGTCTGTAGCGCGACTTTGCCGTAGATGTCGTGCAGCCCATCATAGAAGCGATATCCTTAAACTTCATTTCCTCATAGATACGCAGGACAACGGTTTCCCTCACCTCAAGCGAAAGCTCCCCCAAAAGCCCCATAAGGTAAAGCGAATTTTCAGCCTGCAATATGCCCGCGCCCTTGTCAGACAACTGCGTTTCCTCCAGATTTTCATTCAGTAAAACTGCTTCTTTGCCTTTATGAAAATAATCAAAGCACAAGTTTCTTGCTATTGTCAGCAAATAGCCTTTCAGGCTTATGTAAGTAAAAGACCTGTTGTATTTGATAAATTTCAAAAAGGTTTCCTGTGTGATGTCGTATGCGTCGCTTTCCTTCTGCAGCATATAAATGCAAAAACGGAAAACAGCTTCATAATATCTTTCTATGATTATCGAAAGCGCCTCTTTATCGCCGTCCCGCAGCCGACTGAGCAATTCATTGTCGCTCATAGGTTTCCTCATTTCTGCGCTGATGTCTGCGCATATTTGTATTTTTTGCTTTATAATATATAACCTGAATTTTTGCCGAAAGGTTCACTTTATTATATAACTTTTTTTTTGCTCACACACCGATTTTTATGTCATGCAAAAAGCAGGGACTATTACAAATCCCTGCTTTAACTGATTATTCAATAATAGCATGTAATTTTAAAGGTGTTTTAGTAGATTTCTAATATTTTTCAAAAGATAGAAATTTATTCCTTTGTTTTAAGATTATCTAGTGTATCAAAACCTAACAGTTTCAGGCTCCCTTGTAAAAGAGCTGAAAGTCGCTGTCGCGTCCTTTATGTAAAACACTTCCGTGTTCCCGTCGTCCGCGCTGTACATGCCCTGCAAAGACGGATATGCTTCAAGCATTGCCGCGCGCGCCTCTCTCCTGTCGTCCTCAACGAATGTTCCTGCCACGCGCAGCCATTCGCCATCTTTAAACGCGCATATCTCGGCTTTTGGATTTTGGTGAAGCTGCTTTGACACATCCTTTACTTTTCCTGTCTGAATATACAGCTTTCCTTCAAATTCATTGATAGTGCCAAATGGACGCACACGCGCCTGATCGCCGTCTATCGTAGCCAGATAATAAGTTCCTGCTTCTTTCAAAAAATTTAATACTCTCTGCATTTTAATCCTCCATTCTGCCGCCATCAGGCAGCGTAAATAATGAAAACCTTTATTATACAGAAATTATACACCTGTTTTTGTCTTTACGCCATACACAATACAAACATCTTCACAATTATATTCCCTTAAACTGCATCCTGCATAATTTGGCATATCGTCCGTTTTTTTCAATCAATTCACAATGTGTTCCGGTCTCTATAATTTTCCCTTTATCCATAACGACTATTTTATCAGCGTTCAGCACAGTTGAAAGCCTGTGTGCAATGATGACGGATGTTCTTCCTTCCGTTAGTTTATCAAGCGACTGCTGTATCAATGTCTCAGACTCTGAGTCCAAAGCACTTGTCGCTTCGTCAAGGATCAAAATCTGCGGATTTTTCAAAAATACACGCGCTATGGCAATACGCTGCTTTTGACCGCCTGAAAGCCCCACTCCTCTTTCACCAAGAAGCGTATCATACTTTTCGGGAAGACTGATTATAAAGCTGTGGGCGTTTGCCGCCTTAGCGGCATTTTCTATTTCATCCATTGCTGCATTCAGCTTTCCATATCTTATATTTTCTGCAATCGTTTCTGAAAATAAACTTACCTCCTGAAAAACCATTCCAAAATTCTGATAGAGGGATTTAAGAGAATAATCTTTTATATTATGACCGTTAATCAGTATTGAGCCTTCCGTTACATCATAAAAACGCGTCAGTAAATTTACCAATGTCGTTTTGCCACAGCCACTGGAACCGACTATGGCGATATGTTCACCCGATTTTATATTTAAGTTAATATCCGAGAGCGTGTAACCTTCCTGTGACAAATCATATTTGAAATACACATGCCTAAATTCAATCGACTCTGCTCCGCCAAGCGGCACTGTATGTAATAAATCAACCGGCTGCTGCGCCTCACAAATATCGACAGGTGTATCAAGCATTTCAAAAACACGTTCTATTCCTGCAAGGCTTTTGGAATAGTTGACAGTCAGATCCGAAAATCTTCTTATCGGCGTTACAAAATATCCCAGATACAGATAAAAACATATTAAATCACCTACTGACATTTTTACACAGACTATGTAAGAGGCGGCTGCGCACACGACTGCGGTTGAAATAATCTCCATAGATGCGCTTGTTATACCGTCGCAAAGGGCAAACAACTGCTGTGTCCGCAAAGTGCCGTGATAGATACTGTTGGAATGAGATGTAAATTTTTCGCTCTCATGTTCTTCCAGTCCAAACAGTTTTATCGTTGCAAATCCTGACATTCTTTCCTGCATATATCCTGAAATAGAAGACAGGCTGCCCTGAACTTTTTTGCTGTATTTATTTATCTTTTCCCGCAGCTTACGCGTAGCGGCAACAGATACCGGCAGCGCTGCGGCGGCTATGAATGTGAGCACTATATTAGTCGTCAGCATAAAATAGAGATATATAATTATCATTATGAAATCAATCCACACATTTGTAGCGATATTCCAAATGAAATTAAAAACCTGTTCGACATCATTGTTTATTCTTGTAATCAAATCCCCCGACTTATTTTTTACATGAAATGAGGCGGACATTTTCTGAAGATGGTCATAAACTTCGCAGCGCATTTTGTGCATGACCCTGTTGGCAGCCTCGGCAGCGCCTGTATTTCTAAAATAACATGCGGGGATGTATAAAAATATATAAAGAAGCGACAAGGATATGCAGCATTTTATTATGATATCCATTTTTTCCGCATCAGTGGCAGGACTTATGAAAACTACATCTGTAAAGTATTTTACGGTTTTTGGCAGAAGCAGCGGCAGCGACAGCTTGATAACTCCCGCCAACGTTGAAATAAGAATAAGATGCCAGTGAGGTTTTATGTATTTCATTATCCGCACTAATGAATTTTTCTTATTTATGATATTCATAATATTTTCATTCCTTTATAAAATATTTCAGCCGATAAATTTATTTTATGTTATAATCACAAAGGAAATCATTAAAAATCTTGACATATACAGGTCAAAAGCTTTAATATTATGATATTCAATATATGCACAGTACAAAAATGCACAACGCATAAATACGCAGCGCAAAAAAGGGGACAATATGCCATTTCCGCTTACAGATAACAAAAAAATAACCGTTCAGGCAAAAAGCCTTCCCGCAGACTACTGTATGCCTGCACTGCAGGCTGCAAGCGACCATTATAATCTGGGAATTGTGACCTCCGGGGACAGATGTACTATCACACCAATTGAAGCGTTTGAATATCATGCAGGGTATGTTTCGATGATCCCGCCGCTTTATCTGCACAGAACAATGTCTTTAAGCAAAGAGCCTTATTCAGGGTATCTTATTAAATTTATGCCTGAGGTTGCAGCACCGTTTATAGAGCATGGTGGAAGGGAAATTTTCGATGAGTTGTATGAGAAAAAAATACATAAATTTGAACCGGAAACGACGGAAGCGGTAATTGGAATTTTTAGGGAAATGTACATAGAGTATCGCAAAGATAAACCATACACCGAGCAGATTTTGCAGGGAATGCTATTCAGGCTTCTTGATATGATATGGGAAAACAGAATATCAGGGGAACGCAAAACATTTGAAACTCCGTTGAAAGAGCCTGTGATACAGGCTATAACGATCATCAATCAACAATACTCCGAAGAAATCGGGCTGAAATATGTATCCGATAAGATTGGAATTGCCGACGCATACTTATCCAGACTGTTCAAGAAACAGATGCACAAAACATTTTCGGATTACTTATTGGAAGTAAGGCTTGAGCATTCAAAGCAACTACTGATAACGACGAATAAAAGCATTATGGAAATAGCCGGTGAAACAGGCTTTTGCAACGGTGACTATCTTTCCGCATGCTTTAAAAAACATGAGGGCATCACCCCCACTTGCTTCAGGCGGCTTGGGTCTCCGCTTTTATTCTGTTAAATTTCATTGTTTTAAATTTTATTGGCAATATTGATTTTTACAGATGCACACCGTATACTTGTATTATGGATATGTGATAATAATTGATAAAATAACACTAAATAGTAGGGGGAATTTTATGTCAACATTAGAAAAAACAATCACTCTGCTCCGTGAAATGCCTGAACAATCTCTTGAAGCTTTATATGATTTTATCAGCTCGGTATGGAAAAGTCAGAGCAATAACGTCAAAAACATTGAAGCAACCTCATGCGATGCGCCTATTTCAAAAGGTATGGAAGGATTTAAAAT
>CANREB010000094.1 GCA_947629525.1 uncultured Lachnospiraceae bacterium | reverse complement strand
CGCCGAAACCGCGAAGGTCTTACCGAAATGCCATTTGAAAAAATCGGGAAATATTATTATGATGATCCTGTTCATAGAAAAAACGGCGAATTTGATATTGTAACGCTTGATCCGAACGGTTATATTTTTTATGAGGCAAAATTCCAAAAAGAGCCTGTCACATCTCAAATGATTGCAGATGAGCTAAGACAAGTAAAAGACACTGGTCTTAGCTGCTACAAATATGGATTTTTCAGCCGTTCAGGTTTTAACGCTGACGCACACGAAAGACTTATTTTTATCACACTTGAAAATCTTTATGGCGAGAAAGTCATGCCCCATTCTCGTGAAAAGAGGTCATCCGTATGACTTCCCTATCCTTTAAGTTCTTATAGGTGTCGGTGTATTCGTAGAGCTGCCGGATTTCTTTCATGTGCTCAGTCTGCGCGAAAACTTGTTGACCCATTATATTATATTTCTTTGACATACAACCGGTCTGTTCCTCCGCCATAATTGATAATATCCCTAAGATAACGATATCCATACTTTTCATATAAACCTATATGTATTGATGGGATATATGTTTTATCAAATCCAATTGCCTTTGCATACTCGTTTGCAAAGGCAATTAGTTTTTCGCTAATTCTATGTCCACGATAATCTTCCGATACAAAAACACCTGATATCCATGGATATATTTCAGGTAACGGATAATAGTCTTTCTTCCTGATGTAGGTTGTTCCTACAATCTGATCATTTACGATTGCCACAAACGGGATTTCCCAATCCGTAAATGTCCATGCCCGAAGTTCGCCTAACATATGGTCTTTTACATCTTCCCATGAGAAATTTTCAACAAAACATATTAGCATATCTGCTAAGGCTGTGCCTTTGTCTACTTTTTTTATTTCCAATATATCCATATAAATAAATTGCCTCCAACTCCCGATTGTCAAGCAGTCGCCTACTCGGCATTTAACATTATACCATTCATTTATTGTATCACAAAAAGATTCCCCTAGCAATAACTAAACGCAAACACTTTCTGATTACCATCACACTACTGATGTCATTGTCATGCTTTATGCGGTGTTGTCATTGATGATGTTTTGGAACGGCGTAATGTTCATCTGCGTGTCTTGATAATTTAGCCTGCACCAAATCTTTATGATAAAAATAATTGATATGCTTTATCGAATGTTTATTACAATATCTCTCGATTTCAATCGCCAGTTCGTTCCAATATTCCATATTTCCATTTATATATATATCATTATATAACTCCATGAATTGGGGATAGAAATTGTTTATATAATTAAGTATCGTCTGTTTATAACTTCCTCTCAAATTCAAGTTTTCAAACCAATATTCATCTACAAAGTCCTTACTGTTATCAACGATTGCCTTGAAATCCGTTATTTTTGGGAAGATAGGTGACATAAACAAAACAGAATAAATTCCATTCGTATGTAATATTCGCAATACCTCAAGCCGTTCAGAGATACTGCTGGCATTATCCATATCTTTTCTAAATTGTTCATCTAAGGTGTTAATTGATACAGACACTTTTAAATTCTTACATTGCTTTAATAAATCAATATCCCGTAAAATTAAATGTGACTTCGTTGAGATGTTCAATTCACAATCTATCGAAACTAATTGCTCTAATATCCCTCGTGTATTCCTATACTTTTCTTCAAAAGGATTGTAGCAGTCCGTCACTGACGAAAGGAAAACTGATTTACCCTGCAATTTTTTACTGCTTATTGGTTTATCGCACAATTTTATATCAATAAAATCTCCCCATTCTTCACTATGATTTGTAAAGCGTTTCATAAAACAAGCATAGCAGTATTTACAGGCATGAGGGCAGCCCACATAAGGATTTATTACATAATCGCTTGCTGGCAGGTTAGACTTCGTAACTAAATCTTTTACTGTAATTTCCCTTTCTGTTATATTCATAAAACTAAACCTCCATGAAAAGTGCAAATATATACTTTTTCTTGTTTGCAATATATTTTTTCTTCTCCAGAAAAGTTTTCAAAATCACCTTGTATTTGACACAAATACATATAATCGCCTTTTTGATAAAATTCTGGTCCTCGGAATGGCACAGATACTGATACATGGGAAAGCGCTTCTTTTAAAAAAGTAATATTAAAATTTTCATTTAAGCTCTGTCCATAATAGTTCATTGCCCATACAGCATTATTTTTGATCCATACACACTCCTCACCTATGAATCTTTGACCGCCCAAATAGGTGTCCATATATAAATAATCATCTTCCGCATAACGAAAATCGTGTGAATTAGGCTTTGATGGCAAAACCTCATTTTCTCCCGCTGCATAAGTGCTGTTTTTTGCTCTGACTAAGAAAGTCCGTATATCCTGTTTTGGATAATTTGAGTTGCAAAACAGCCTTACCATGCAGGTATCATTTTCTTTCACAAGCCTGTCAATGGAAACCTTAAAAATTTCACTAAGCTGTATAATGTTCTGGATATTCGGAAATGATTGTCCGTTTTCCCATTTTGTGATTGACTGCCTTGATATATCTAATTTATTAGCCAGTTCCTCTTGTGACAATCTCATATTCGTTCTTAGTAATTGCAATTTTTCTTTAAATTCCATTCTTTACACCCCTTGTGCGCTTCAGCGCACATACTAACCAATAGTTTGAAAATTCATTTTCAAACTTATTTCCTCCTCGAATAATTATACTATATCAGCTATCTGCGAACAATCTACTTATGCGTTCCGGTTTGGCAACCATTAGGTGCATAGTCCTCGGCTTTCGATAACTGACATATAACTTCGGAAAGGAACAGGTCTTAGATACCTGTCGGCTGTTTTGTTTGTTCCTTTGCTTTGGCTACAGTCAAGAAAAGCAGCAGAGCATATTTTGCATTCAATTTCCATTTACTCGGGCAAAATCGACTCGGTTTTATCCGAGTAAAGTTTTCCTTATATGATTGTCCCTGATATAATCAGTTTTATACCAGTCTTAACTGCTATAAATATTGATTTTTCAGCCGTTCGGATTTTAACGTCGATGTAGACGAAAAGCTTATCTTTATCACCCTTGAAAATCTTTATGAAAAATAATTAACTCCCCCTTTGTAACATTTCCCTGTCCAAATCCGTCTAAATAGTGTAAAGCTTTACAGGATATGCTCATTTAAGCCATACCCAATTCCATTGCTTGCGCAACAGTCCTGACTGCGGTAAGCTTAAACTGCCAAACCGCATATCAGCTCACTGCAGCGCCAAAAAGGAGGTGTATCTCCAAATATGAAAAAATCGGCAAAAAACACAGCTATGTCAGGCGAGGAATTTGCCAAAAAAGTCCTTGAAGCCGAGCCAAGCCTTTACCGCGTCGCGCGCTCCATACTCAAAAACGACGCTGACTGCGCAGATGCCATGCAGGATGCAATCCTGTCCGCATATGAAAGGCTGGACACGCTCAAGGAGGAACGATATTTCAAGACATGGATTACAAGGATTTTAATAAACGAGTGTTATGACCTGCTGCGCAGCCTTGACAGGCGCGCCGCCGTTTCCTATGACGATTACGCCGAAAACCTGACATCCGTCAGCACACACACGAAGCAGGCAAATTTTTCAGAACTTTATTACGAGCTTGAACGGCTTGGCGACGAATACAGGCTGCCGCTTATGCTCCACTATATCGGTGGCTACTCAACAAAGGAAATCGCTCAAATCGCAGGAGTGTCCGACGGCAGCATACGGGTGCGGCTCCACCGTGGCAGAAAGCTTTTGAAGGAAAAATTAATCTGAGGAGGTATTTATTATTATGAAGGCATACAGAAAACAAAAACAAATTGACGTTCCGGAGGAAGTGCATGCAAAGGTTATTGAAGCATTGGAACAAATAAGGGAAAGGGAAAAAAGCGTTGCGCAAAGTACTATTTCAAAAGAAAAACACAAGCTGCCAAAGCTACCGAGAGCCGCGGCTCTTGCGGCTGCATTTACGCTTGTCATAGGCGCGACAGCGTTTGCCGCCGAACATTTTCAATGGAATGAGCGGCTGCTTAGGATATTCGGCTCGCCCTCGGCTGAGCTTCAGGAAAAAATGGAGGATTCAGGCATAGTCAGCGCCTTGTCAGCCCCCGCCACGGCTGGCGGCATCACGATTACGCCTATACATGCCGTGCACGATGCAGATTATATATACCTGCTGTTTGAAGCCTCCTCGGACAAAACTGTTTTTGACGGTTTCAGCTCTTTTAGCGGCATAGAGATTTCAAACGCCGATACAGCGCTGTTTTCAACACAAAACCTGTCATCGGCTGATGTACGGCTGTCCGAGGAAAGTCCCATAAACGGTGTCAGCCACGCATTTTTCTCATCAGGCGAAGACCGCAGGAAAAGCAGCCAGTTCTATATTGATTTCAGCTTTGACAGTATCAATCACAGCTATGATTTCACAGACAACAGCCTGACTATAACATTAAGCAATCTTATCTGCTGCAATGAAAATGGGGCGGGCTCCAAAACAGTCAAAGGACCGTGGACTTTCAGTATTCCAGTCACGGACATACAAGGACAGGCGCTCGCCTATGAGCCTGATGACGGGCTTTCCATCGCTGATGTGCCGTTGACTGTGAATAAGGTTGAAATCACGCCTTTGTCAGTTGTCATACATTACGATCTGCAGAGCTTCCAGCCCGCAATCGACAAGCTGTACACAATAAACGCCGGACTTAGGAATGAGATTGATTTGAACGGTGTCGCGATGAAAAGCGGCGAAATCATTGACCTGAATATCAGCCATATGGGCGAAACGCAGACTGACGGAGAAATAATTGATACCTTTAGGTTTAAGAATTTCCTCGACATTGACGAAGTCGCCTCGCTGCTGTTTGGCACTGGGCGCACCAAATTAGGGCTGCAATGACGGAATGATAAATCCCATTAAAAATTTTCCATAAAAATATATGAGGTCTTCTATGATAAAATAAAATCATAGAAGACCTTTTATTATTGCAACCGCTATGAGAGCATATTTTTCTCTTGTCATATTCCTGTCCTGCCTTTTAATATTTTTTTGAAAAAAATTGACCAAAACGTAATTTAAAACGTATATGTAGGTAATTGCGAAACTCGCGAAGCGCGTTCGCAATCTTGAACCAAAACAAGGAAGAATTCGTGCAGAGCACGAAT
>CANREB010000093.1 GCA_947629525.1 uncultured Lachnospiraceae bacterium | reverse complement strand
TTTGAATACAATGTAAAGTATGACATTATTTTATCGCCAGTATTCCAAAATGAAAGTGAATATAAAAGAATGTTAAATGCAGTGCCATATTTTCAGAGTATTCAAAAGGAGGGCGTGATAATTGGAGTCTGAAATAAAAGAATTATAAGCAGCATTAAATATAAAAGATTGCTTATATAAACAGCAGTAAGAACAGGAGGCAAAAAAATGGACAAATTTACAGGAAAAATATGGGTATTGGGCGATGATATAGACACGGACATAATCATACCGACAGAGTACCTTGCCCTTAAAACAGTTCAGGATATGGCGCCGTATGCGTTTTCGCCCTTGCGCCCTGAACTGGCGGCGAAAATTAAGGAAGGCGATATAATCGTAGCGGGAAAAAATTTTGGCTGCGGTTCATCAAGGGAACAGGCGCCCGAAATAATAAAAGCGCTCGGAATAAAGTGCGTGATTGCAAAATCTTTTGCAAGAATATTTTTCAGAAATTCAATAAACAACGGGCTGCTGCTGATTGAAAACAGCGACCTTCGCGACAATGTAAGCGAGGGCGACGAAATCACGGTAACAATCAACGAGGCAATAGAACACAAAGGCAGAAAATATCCTATCGCGTCACTTCCGCAAAACCTTGTGGACATAATAAACGCGGGCGGTCTTGTCAAGGCTATGCGCAAATTAAACGGGCTGGGTTAGCCGATTATTTTTTCCCGCGCACCAATTCACGAATTGCGCTAATAGCTACGGCTAAATCAGCGATAAGCCAGATTATTCCGCTCACAGCGCCGACAGTTATCGGCATTTCATAGTTTTTGCTAAGAACGGCTATTCCAAATGATATTACCATAATCAGACCGCTTATTACTAATACAATTTTTGCAAGCATAAAAACACCCCGCTTGGTTGAGTATTGTAGTTCTGACACTATAATACCACAATCAGCCGCATGAACACAATATAATCAAACAGAAACGGAGAAGAAAAATGGGAGCAACGATCATACAAAAAATCATCAAAAATAACACGGGCGTAGACGCAAAAGCGGGCGACATCGTGACAGTAAATGTTGACCGCGTCATGATACACGACATATTTATTCCGTTTGTGGCGTCAAAATTTGAAGAGATGGGCTTTACAAAGATATGGGATCCCGACAAGGCTGTGCTTATCTATGACCATCTTGTACCAGCAAGTCAGGTGGACGACACGCGGCATTTCCGCATCGGTAATGAGTTCGTGGAAAAATACGGAATGAAAAATATCCACCGTGCGGACGGTATCTGCCACCAGCTTATGACAGAGGCAGGTTATGTAAAACCGGGAGATGTCGTTTTCGGCACTGACAGCCATACGACTACATACGGCTGCGTCGGCGCGTTTTCGTCGGGGATAGGCTACACGGAAATGGCAAGCATACTCGGCACAGGCACGCTTTGGATAAAAGTGCCTGAGACGATAAAGGTCAATATCACAGGCAGACTTCCAAACAATGTTATGGCAAAGGACATTATCCTTAGGCTTATAGGCGATTTAGGCGCGGACGGAGCGACTTACAAGGCGCTTGAATTTACAGGTGATACAGTCGCAAATATGACAGTAGCGTCAAGAATGTCAATGTCAAATATGGCAGTCGAGGCGGGAGCAAAGTGCGCCCTGTTTTCACCCGATGAAAAGACGGCGGAGTATTGCAATATCAAACTTACTGACAAGGAAAGAGCGCTTGTTGGCGACAGTGACGCGCAGTATTGCCAAGTAATAAATTACCGTGCGGAAGACTTCGTGCCTGTAATGGCGTGTCCTTCAAATGTTGACAATGTAAAGTCTGTATCGGAGCTTGCAGGAAAAGAGATAGATCAGGTTTTTATAGGCTCATGCACGAACGGACGCTTGGAGGACTTGATGGCGGCAGCGGAGATTTTAAAAGGAAAACACGTTGCGTCGTTTGTCAAACTCATAGTGACGCCCGCAAGCCGCACTATTTACAGGCAGGCGGTTGAAAACGGCACTATGGCAATACTTGCCGAGGCAGGCGCGATAATCACGCATCCAAGCTGTGGGCTGTGCTGCGGCAGGACAGGTGGTATTCTGACCGACGGTGAAACGGTTGTCGCCACAAACAACAGAAATTTCCTTGGACGCATGGGCACAGCAAAGGTTCAGATTTATCTTGCGTCGCCAAAGTCAGCCGCGGCGGCTGCCATTACGGGGAAAATAACCGTTCCGAGCGTATGAGGACAATACTTATATTGGAAGATGATGAGGGCTTGAACAGAGGGCTGTCGGTAAAGCTTGAAAAGGAAGGGTATCGCATATTTTCAGCTTTTGATGCAGATACGGCACGCGGCATATTCAGGCGTGAGCATATCGATATGGTGATAAGCGACATTTCACTTCCCCATGAAAGCGGGCTTGAATTTGGCAGGTGGGTGCGCGCGGAAAGTGAGGCATATCTTATATATCTGACCGCGCTTGACACGGAGCTTGACATAGTGAACGGCTACGACTCAGGCGCGGACGACTATATCACCAAGCCCTTTTCAGTGAATGTCCTTGTTTCAAAGGTAAATGCGCAGATGCGAAGGCTGGGTGGCGCGCAGGAGAAGACGGTGTACCGCTGCGGAGAGCTTGAAGTTTATCCCGATGAAATGCGCGTGAAGCGTGACGGTGAGGAGTTAAATTTAAGCAGGACAGAGATAAAGCTGTTGCTGTGCCTTATGGAAAACGCGGAACACATAGTTTCCAAGGAGAGCATTTTGGAAAAGGTGTGGGGGCTTGACGGACGGTTTGTCGATGACAATACTGTGACGGTCAATATCAGCAGGTTAAAGAGCAAGCTTGGCACGGACTGCATCTCAAACGTCAGGGGATTAGGCTATATATGGGCAAAAAGTGTTACAAAAGCGTGATAACAGTGTACATTGTTGACATAATGTACACTTTTTGATATTATGGAGGTATCAAGGGAGATGATGGATATGTTAATGGAACAGGCTACAAATGTAAGGAAAGAATGGAGCGCGGTTTGCGACAGTGTAATTCACGAAAAACCTAAGTTCATCAAGCGGACAAGGGATAAAATGTGGTTTTCAAGTTTGGAAACCATGAAAAATATTTTGGATATCTATCAATTTACTGCTCAGAAATGGATTGAAGAAGACGGAACAGTAACCTTATCATTAAATGAAATAGATCTCGTGGAAAATGGTGAGGATGAAGATGCTGCCAGATTTAAGCTTGCACAGTCTATTTTAGAATATTCAGTTGATTATTATAATAACTATGCCCTTTACTCTCAAAGTGCCAATAGGAAAAGCCATATTCCATATATTTTCAAAGCGCTTATTATAGACGACGCTAAACAGATTGGAGAAATTCTGCAATGCCAAGATGGAAAGAACTAAAGCGGTTTTGTGACAGGGACGGATGGGAGCTATATAAAGATACTGACCACTATTTTTACAGAAAAACAGATCCTGATGGAAAAATCAGATTGACTAAAGTTTCTAAGGGTTCAGGTGAGATACACACAAAAATGTGGCAGGAAATATTGAAGAAACAGTTACAGGTTTCGCAGGAGTATTTTAATAGCAAGATTTAGCGGCAAAAATAAGGTGATTATATTAGTGATAAAATATTTGATTATATATGCTGCATCTGCTGTGATTATGTCGGCAGGTTTTTATGTTTTTTCAGCGCATATTTCTGACATAAGGGCTTTGCAGGCAGATGAAATGTGTATCATATACCCGCAGCTTGCGGACACGATTGAAGAAAATTTTGGATATTATAAAAGCGCGGCGGATAAGACGGTTTTGTGGCTGTGGGCTTTTTGCATGTCAGTATTGGCGGTAGTATGTATTTTTTTGTATGTTTGTGAGCTATATAATGAGAATGTTAAAAATAAAACGCTTTTGAAAGAAATTGACAGCATATGTACGCAGTTAAAGGGATTTAGAGCAGGGGATTTTGACAGGACATTTACGGCGGAGTTTGATGATTTTAAAGCATTGGAAGAAGACTTGCACGAAACAGGCGTTTACTTTGCCGATTTGAAAGAGCGCTTGAGTGAGGAAGAAGAAAGCACAAAGCGCCTGATAACGGATATTTCACACCAGTTAAAGACACCGCTTTCATCATTGAAAATGAGTTATGAGCTTGCCGTTGGCGAAAACCTTTCAGAGAGCGAGAGAAAGGAATTTATATTACAGGAGAAACGGGAATTAGATAAGCTTGAAACATTAGTTGGCGAGCTTGTGCGTCTTTCAAGGCTTGAAAGCCATATGATACAGCTTGATGTCAGTGAAAACGATATGGCAGAGGTTATAGCGGACGCTGTCAGCGAGATATTTATGAAAGCTTGCGCGAAAAATATCACAATAGATGCCGAACTGGAAAAAGACTGCAAGGTACTTTGCGATAAGCGCTGGACTAAAGAGGCGATTTCAAACGTGATTGACAACGCGGTAAAGTATTCCGCAGAAGGGACACATATTTTAGTGAGCGCAAAAAGACTTCCAACGCTTGTTGTGACTGACATTTCAGACAGCGGAATAGGCATACCGCGAGATGAGCTTAACAATATTTTCAAGCGTTTTTACAGAGGAAAGGGAGCATCAGATTATGCCAAAGAGGGCGCGGGTGTCGGTCTTTATATTGCCCGCAGGATTTTGGAAGACGAGAAAGGCACTATAATGGCGATGCAAAACCCAAGCGGCGGGACGACTTTTCGGATTACTTTGCCTGTGCAATGCGGATAAAAAAGTTAATTTTAAAAAGTTAATTTTAATACATGAACTACTTTACACATAGCAAAATATTTGTTACAATACATACACGACTAGACAACAGCACAAACAAAGGAGCAGAATACTATGACAGATAACGAATTATTACTGGCTATTTCAAATATGATGGATAATAAATTGGATTCAAGACTGAAACCAATAGAGGAGGACATTAAATCGTTAAAGAGCGATGTGTCTTCACTAAAGAGTGATGTAACTTCACTAAAGAGTGATGTATCTATACTAAAGAGCGATGTATTAAAATTAAATAATGAGCTTCACAACGTAAAACTATTCCAAGAAAACGTACTTCTTCCCCGTTTAAATACAATAGAAGCCTGCTACACAAGTACATACGACCGTTATAAAAAATACGCTGACAGAATGGAAGCCAATTTTGATGATACAGAACTTCTCAAAAAAGTCGTGACAGAGCACAGCGAAAAGCTGCAGAAAATTTCTTAAAAATTCCCCTATATAAAAGCATGTACAGTTTTTATATAGGGGTTTCTTTTGCATTGTTTCATAAAGATGGTGTGAGGTGTGGTATGTACAATATTGGTAT
>CANREB010000092.1 GCA_947629525.1 uncultured Lachnospiraceae bacterium | reverse complement strand
GAAAATGAATATCAAAGAATTTTTACGGATATCTTTAAAAACATAAACGGCAGAAAATTGATTTTATTTGGTTCGGGAAGATTTGCACAGCGGTTTATCGTTATGTACGGCAGATACTATCCGATAACTGCGGTTGTTGATAATAGTGAAGGCAGATGGGAACAGGAGGTAGAGGGAATACTCATACAGTCCCCGGAAATGTTAAAAAATCTGCAGAAGGATAGTTATAAGGTAATAGTCTGCATTAAGAATTATCTGTCTGTAATCAGGCAGCTTGAGGGAATGGGGATAAAAAATTATGCGGTTTACGATTCGGGTAAATCCTATGCAATCAACCGTCCCGCAGCTGTTTCAGGTTATGCATGGAAAAATAGTGAACAAAAAAAATATCATATCGGCTATGTAGCAGGCGTATTTGACATGTTTCATGTCGGGCACGTCAATCTTCTTCGTCGGGCAAAAGAGCAATGTGATTATTTGATTGTCGGCGTAGTGCCGGATGAACTGGCATACAGGCAGAAAGACAAGTATCCCGTGATTCCCTGTGATGACCGTGTGGAGGTTTTAAAATCCTGCAGGTACACGGATCTGGTCGAGGCATTGCCTGCTGATTACGGCGGCATCCGTGATGCGTATAAGCTGTTTCAATTTGACTGCATGTTCTCAGGCGATGATCATGTAGACAATATCGGCTGGCAGGCTGATCAGGAATTTCTGCGGAGGAATGGGGCAGACATTGTGTTTTTTCCATATACGGAAAAGGTAAGCTCTACAAAATTAAAAGTACAGTTAGAACAAAGACAGGAAAAAAAATAAGAGGAGAAAAATGATGCAGATTTTATGTTCACCCAAGGGGATCTGTGACATCGAAAGACCGGGACAGGGAATGCGTGATATGCAAAATGCGGATTTTCAGTTGCTATTTTTAGACTTTTCGATGGGTTGCCCGGCATGGATATTGGAAAATTTCGGAAAGAGGAATCTGTGTGCACATAAGGCGGAAAAAAATAGTAGAAAAACCGCAATTGCTGCAGGAGCAAATAGGCGATTTTCTTGCAAAGGCAAAAGAAAGCGGTTTTGCTATGTCAGTTGCCCGCGCGCCATATCTTTCATGGGATACAAAACGTACAAATCTGAATAATACAATGCAGCAGCTTGCGGAGGAAAGCATAAAAATCTGTGGACAGGCAGGGTGCAGATATATTATCATCCGTTCACTTTTTTCCGGTATTTCAGATATATGGGAAACGAATAAGCAGTTTTTTCTTGGGCTTGTAAAAACAGCAAGAGAAAACCAGGTAACAATCTTGTTGGAGAATCAATGCAGAAATGTCAGCGGACACCTCGTGCGCGGCATATGCTCAGACGCACAGGCTGCCGCAGAATGGATTGACAGGCTGAACAGCGAAGCAGGTGAAGAACGTTTCGGCTTCTGCCTTGACACGGGTGTATGCAATCTGTGCGGACAGGATATGTACGAATTTACATCAGCGCTTGGCACACGGCTAAAGGCTGTGATTTTGCGCGACTGCGACGGTCACAGCGAGGCGTCGCTTCTGCCGTTTACCTGCGTCAGCAACGGTTCGGTTCAGACGGACTGGCTCGGACTCATCAGAGGTCTTAGGGATATAAGCTTTGACGGACAGCTTATCATGGATTTTTCCGACACGGCGGCAGGTTTTTCACCGCTTTTACGCCAGCAGCTCATATCGCTTGCTAAATCTGTCGCGGATTACTTTAAATGGCAGATTGAGATAGAAGCGCATCTGAAAAAATACAGTTCCATAGCCCTTTTTGGCGCGGGAAACATGTGCAGGAATTATATGAAATGCTACGGTGAAAAATATCCTCCGCTGTTTACCTGCGACAATAATAAATCACTTTGGGGCACAAGCTTTTGCGGTTTAGAGGTAAAGCCGCCTGAAGCGCTTAAATCCGTGTCCGACGACTGCGGCGTCTATATCTGCAATATATATTACCGCGAGATTGAAACACAGCTAAAGGAAATGGGAATTAAAAACATAGAATATTTCAACGACGAATATATGCCGACATTTTATTTTGACAGGCTGGAGCGTGACGAAGAATAGTAGGTAAAGGAGATTAGCCATGAAAATCGGTGTGCAGACAAAAAATGTCGTAAAGGACAGTTGTCCCTTGGAAGGATTTACTATGCTGAAACAGGTGGGATTTTCATGCTGTGATTTCAGTCTGGATGTTTACTTAAAAAATTTCAATGTTTATCAGAACAGAATCAATGATTTTTTCAGCGCCCCGCTTGATGAAATGAAAGAATATTTTGCACCGCACAAACAGGCAGCGCAGACCGCAGGCATTGCAATCAGCCAGATGCATATGCCGTATCCGAACTATGTGCCGGGAGGAACGGACGAACTGAACGAATACCTGCGCAGCGTAGTAGCCCCTAAAAGTATGGAAATCTGCGCTTTTTTGGAGTGTCCGTACATTGTAGTCCACGGTTTTAAGCTTTCGCATTATCTTGGTTCAGAAAAAGCGGAATGGGAAAAAACATCAGAATTTCTGGACTCGATTGCGCCAGCGGCAAAGAAGTATGGGATTACCATATGCATTGAAAATCTTTATACAGGTCTTGGAGGACATATCGTTGAGGGACCATGCTGCGATGCATCAAAAGCGTCAAAACGCATAGACGAATTTAACGAAAGGTATGGCGCACAGGTGCTTGGCTTCTGTTTTGATACGGGTCATGCCAATCTTGTCGGTCTTGATTTTGAGAACTTTATCACTACGTTGGGACCTCGTCTCAAAGTCCTACACATCCACGACAATGACGGCATAAGCGATCTCCACCAGATACCGTTTACATTTACAAGGACAAGGGAAAATACAAGCTCAACAGACTGGGACGGATTTGTGAAGGGACTAAAGGGCATTGGCTATAAAGGCGTACTGAGCTTTGAGACAGCCCCTGTGCTCACTGCCTTCCCGAATGTAATGAAGGCGGATGTTTTGGGGTTCATTGCTAATATAGGAAGATACTTTACCGGAATTTTGCTGTAATCTGTCAGGAAAGGACGGTCATCCGTCCTTTTTTAATTATTATCATTATTGTCTTTTTTATCAGGAAGTTTTTCGATGCAGAATATCAAAAGCCATGCAAGTATGGGAACAGCGATAATTCCGAAAAGAAGCCCGAGAAAACGGCGTCCCCCGTCTGCTGTATCGGCAAAGAAAGCGGATATGACATATGAAATGATAAGTGCCGCAATCGCTGTGAGCGCGGCAATGGCAATGAACCTTTTTGGCTTTTTTTTCATAGAGTCCTCCAAAATAAATAAAAAACATACATAATCATCTACAAAAAAGATTATAATAATAATTTACAATAAATGCAAGCGTTCCCTTTGACTTTCTGCGAAGTTTATTATATACTATTTACAGTTCATCGCTGTATGGTGAACGATAACAACGAAAGGGTGTAAAAACAATGGCAGAGAAAAATACATTATTGAATCAATGGCGGGCAATGGCATATGACGATCAGGCTGATCGCAACAGCCTGCAGAAGCTGTGGATCGATTACTTTCAGAAAGAAAAGGAGATCTATAGTCAGCTTCTTACAAATCCTGATGAAGAAGTCAAGGGTACTGTCAGGGAGCTTGCTGAGAAATATAATATTGATATCATGACGATGACAGGCTTTCTTGACGGCATCAACGAAAGCTTAAAGACGCCCAACCCTATTGAGGAAATGGACGAAGATACTACAGTGAGTCTTGCGTTCGACAAGGAGCTTCTCTACAAAAACATGGTTGTGGCGGAGGCGGATTGGCTCTATAATCTTGAAGAGTGGAAGTCTATATTTGACGAGGACAAGCGTAAAGAGCTTTACAAAGAGCAGAAGACATCAACGACTGTCGTAAAAGAGGCAAAGATCTATCCGAATGACCCATGTCCCTGCGGAAGCGGCAAGAAATATAAAAAATGCTGTGGAAAAAACAAGTAAAAATTTTATGGCAAAAAAGTCTTTACAATGCGGCTTTTAAGGAATAAAATAGCCCTATAAGGCAAAAATAGAGATAACACGGTGACGAGACGAGTAAAATATTGCAGCGTATCAGAGAGGGACGCGCGGCGCATACGCCGATGCTGAAAGCGTCTTTGCGCAAGATATTTGAAGACTACCTCTGAGTGACCCCAATCCGGTCCGTTGATTACGTTATAATCATAAGTGGCTTGTGCTCATATTTTGACACAGGCAAGCAGGGTGGAACCGCGGTAATTCGTCCCATGTATTACGTTAAGTAGTGTATGGGACTTTTTAATTTACGATGTTATTGCAAATTTATCAGCCGTTAGTTCGGCGGAATTGGAGGAGAGAAAATGAAGATTACATTAAAAGACGGATCGGCAAAGGAATACAGTGAGGCTAAATCAATAATAGACATAGCCTCTGACATAAGCGAGGGGCTTGCGCGCGTGGCATGTGCGGGCGAGGTTGACGGAGAACTTGTGGATTTGAGGACAGTTCTTGACAAGGACTGCGAGCTAAACATTATCACGGCGACAGACCCGAAAGCATTAAAGGTAATACGCCACACGGCGTCGCATATACTTGCGGAAGCGGTAAAGCGCCTTTTCCCCAATGCGAAGGTTACGATAGGACCTGCGATCGAGGACGGCTTTTATTATGATTTTGACTCAGAACCGTTTTCGAGGGAAGACTTGGACAGACTTGAAGCCGAGATGAAAAAAATCATTAAAGAGGGGCATGAAATCACGCGCTTTACTTTGCCAAGGCAGGAGGCTGTCAAATTTATGGAAGAGAAGGGAGAGCCTTATAAGGTAGAGCTCATTCAGGATCTGCCGGAGGATGCCGAGATAAGCTTTTACGATCAGGGTGGTTTTGTGGATTTGTGCGCAGGACCTCACCTTATGAATACTAAAGGAGTAAAGGCGTTTAAGCTTACTTCATCTTCGATGGCATATTGGAGGGGAGACTCAAACAAGGCGCGTCTGCAGCGTATATATGGTACGGCTTTCAACAAAAAGGAGGAACTTGCCGAGCATCTTGAAAAGCTTGAGGATGCAAAACGCCGCGACCACAATAAGCTTGGGCGCGAGATGGAGCTTTTCACGACGGTGGACGTTATCGGTCAGGGACTTCCGCTTCTGATGCCAAAGGGCGCTAAAATCATACAGAAAATGCAGCGCTGGATAGAGGATTTGGAAGACAATGAGTGGGGCTACATCAGAACAAAGACGCCGCTTATGGCAAAGAGCGATTTGTACAAGATTTCTGGGCATTGGGACCATTATAAAGAGGGAATGTTTGTGATGGGCGATGAGGAGACGGACAAGGAGGTTTTCGCGCTGCGTCCTATGACATGTCCTTTCCAATA
>CANREB010000091.1 GCA_947629525.1 uncultured Lachnospiraceae bacterium | reverse complement strand
ACATCATAGCTCTCTGCAAGGCAGGGCTGCTGTACACCCTTTGCATCATACTCAAGCAGGTTGTCATATGTACCTGAGACAAACATAGAGTCAGACGTATATGACGTGGCGATGGTATCCCAAATGTTTACATTGTAAGGGTTAGTAATAGTATATGTATCTGTGAACGTATACCCCTTACCCTCCAAATATTCTTTTGCCGACGCAAGATAATCATCCGCTGTCGCGGCTTCATTCCACAGCTTCAAAAGCTCTGTACGGTCGTCAGCCTTGATAAGCTCGTTAGTCACAAGAACCGTATGATAACGGTACTCGTCAAGTCCCCAAAGAGTAGTAGCTGCATTTGTTCGCGGTACTACGCGGGTCATCGCGTAGTTGCCTCCCTGTGTAATAATCGGCAGGAACGCGCCCGACTCCAGCAGCTTCGCTTCAGCAACCGCCATCATAGCAGTACGCTTAGCGCCTGTCTCCTCTTTTGCAGCAGAATATGCCTCCCAGAATTCTCCAAGAACCTCATCGTAAATCGTCTCGCAGGCTTCGTCATAGTCCATAGCGTCGATTGCAGTCCAGTCAAGACCTGCAGAAGCTTCTTCATCTTCACCGGTGCTTTCAGTCTGCGCCTGAGTAGTCTCAGCTTCGGAAGTCTCAGCAGGTGCGTTCGCAGGGACATCAGCATCAGTCTTGCCACTGTTACCGCCGCATGCGGTCATGGAAACAACCATAGCCGAAGAAAGCAGTAACGCCAACAGTTTCTTTTTCATAAAGTATCCTCCTTTAAAAATTTATTTATATAAACGCTTCCGCATCGCGGTCAGCATTTATACCTATTAATGTGGTATGATATAGTACATAGTACACAAAAAAGTGCCAACAGACCCCATTGCCTGTCGCACTTTCCAAAAATATTGTCGTTTAATGCACCAATATGCCATATTTTTATTATATAGGATGTTTCCGATTTGTCAAGACGACTTGCGCATTTGGAAGAAAAAAACAATTTAAAATTTATTTGACATATGGCTTGTGTTTATTTATTGTGGTAATATGATTTTATAATCTAAACAGCCGTCAGGGCGGCAGAATGGGAGAAAATTATGGAAGAACAGTTTTACGGCGGTTCTATGCCGCTTCTTCAGGTGGACGACCTGTGCAAAAAATATCCGGACAGCAACGGGTATATGGCAGTCTGCCATATGAGCTTTGCCCTTCCGCGCGGGCGCATTACAGGACTGCTCGGTCCGAACGGCTGCGGCAAATCCACATTGATAAAAATGATAAACGGGCTTCTTACACCGTCAGGCGGACGCATACTCGTCAACGGTTTGACACCCGGCGCCGAGACAAAGCGGATAATATCTTATCTGCCCGAACGTACATATTTTGATAATAATATGAAAGTAAGCAGCGCAGTAGATTATTTCGCCGATTTTTACGCCGACTTTTCAACCGAACGCGCCTATGATATGCTTGGCAGACTCGGCGTAGACACTAACGCGCGCTTTAAGGCGCTTTCAAAGGGCACCAAGGAAAAGGTACAGCTTATACTTGTTATGAGCCGCGACGCGGATCTGTACATCCTTGATGAACCTATCGCCGGCGTTGATCCCGCAGCACGGGACTATATCCTGAACACGATCATCTCCAACTACAACAGACGCGCGTCGATACTGCTCTCCACGCATCTTATAGCCGATGTGGAGAATGTGCTTGACGATGTTATTTTCATGAAAAACGGCTCGCTTATGCTCCATATGCCGGCAGAGCAGATACGCAGCCAAACAGGAAAGACGATCGACGCGTATTTCAGGGAGGTGTACGTATGCTAGGAAAACTTATGAAGCACGAATGGAAGGGTATGCTTGTACCGCTTGTCATTATGGCTTGCCTGCTTTTAGGCATCACGGTTTTTACATATGCCGTAATAATGAATATGAATACTGAGTTAAACAAAATCATAGAAAGTTTTTCTTCCACTATCAGCGTAATGACGTTTCTGATTTACTATGCGGGCATCGTCGGGTGCGTGATCGGTATATCTTTGATCATAGCGGTAAGATTTTACAAAACCTGCTACACCGATCAGGGATATCTGACGCACACACTCCCCGTCAGTGCAAAACAGCTTCTTATAGCAAAGACTGTGACGGCGGTTTTGAGCTATCTGATAATCATTTTGATGGTGTACGTATCGGTTTATGTGATTTTGTCAGCTTTTTTTGATAAGGGCTGGGGTTTTCTGCTTGATGCGTTTGTGAGGCTGCTGCGCGACGACTTGCGGCTGCGCGCATACCCGCTTTATATTTTTTACTGGTGCTGCTGCAATATTATTTCGCTTATCTGCTCCGTGATAGGACTTATGGGCGCGATAAGCCTCGGACAGCTCTATACAAAGCACCGCGTAGCCGGCGCCGTGATAGCGTATCTTGCCATAAGATTTGTAAAGCGCTTTGCCGCGCAGATAATAATTTTTTTTGGCTGGCAGTTGTTTTACTTCTTCTCGGACGCGTATGATACTAACACCGGACGACATGGAACGGATGATTGGCAGGTTATAATGTCTTCCGCCAATTTTTCGATACAGACAACGCTTTTTATTGTTGTGTTAATAAGTGCCGCGATTGCCGCAGGGCTGATTTTTGCAAGCTACCATATGATGACGAAGCGGCTCAATCTTGAATAAGTCAAAAGGAAGGTATGTATTGAAAATGAAAAGCAGAAAATGTCCTTTGTGCGGCAAAAAAATGGTGCGCGTAAGCGGAGTGCTAAGCTGTCCCGACTGCGGCTACAATGAATCCTTTGCGCAGTCAGGATTTAAATATGATACACCGTCTGCTCCGGCATCCGCTTCAAAGCCCGCATCTTCACCGCGACAAGCCGGCAGGACTAAAACCACAGGCGGAAAAACAGCAAGAAAAACCATCTTTGCCGTGTTCGGCATAGTATTTATTATAAACCTTATCAGTTATGCGGTGATCGGCATTATAGGCTTGACAAGCCGCGGACATGCACTTCGTAGAACTGACGAAAACGTCTTATATGAAAAGCTTCCCGACAATGCGGCACAGAAGGTGCTGCCCGAGTCTCCCGCTGTCAAAGAAGCCGTTTCAGAGATTTTAGGCAAGGATATATCTTCTTTGAGCGGAAGCGATCTTGGCATTATCACAAAACTGCGTATATACACAGTTGACTATAATTACATAGCTGTAGACTATACACTTTCCGACGGCTCGTCAGGTACGGTTTATCCTGTAAGTCAGGATTTTGACGCATCTGACATTGTCTGCTTTAAGGAGCTTGAGAAACTTGACATCAGCGATGTCTCTGATTATGGACTTGATTTGACAGGGCTTACCAAGCTTACTTCGCTATACACGGATGATGTGCCAAACGGCATAGGAAATATGATCGATCTTTCTCAGATAACGGAGCTTGGCATCTACGGGCTGTTCGGTTCTACAGACAAGCTTGCATCATTTGAGAATGTTGAGACACTGTATTTAGACTGCGACTTTATAGAAGACATAGATATCATTAAAAAATTTCCCAAGCTTAAAAGCGTCTTTCTCGGATCGCTTAATTATGTCAGTGACATATCGGCGCTTTACAGCCTCAAGGGGCTTGAATGTCTCTATCTCGACTCGCCCGATATTGACAGTGTGGAATTTATAGCCAAAAATCTGCCCGATATAAAAGAGCTTACAATCACAAAAAGCACTGCCGCCGACTTTTCCCCGCTTGCCGCCTGTACAAAACTTGAAAAACTCAATTTGGATTATAACGAAAACGCCGGGGATTTCAGTTTTGTATCGGGACTTGACGCTCTCACGGAGCTTAGCATTTACGGCGCTTACAATACCGAAAATATTCCTGACCTTTCAGCGCTTACCAAACTTAAGAAACTGGAAATAGGCGGATATAAAGATTTAAGCCTCCTGACTGTGTCAGACGGCATCGAAGAACTGACGCTTTACTCCCCGAGCCGTTACTGCTTTGGGGAAAACGGAGAAAATATTTTTTTGAAATTTCCAAAACTGCGCAGGCTGAATATTGAAAGCGGCTCTCTTTCGGATGAAGTCATCGCGCAGATCGCAGCACAGCCTGATATCGAAGTACTAAATCTTAAGTACACATATTTGTCGGGAAGTATCGAACCTCTGCTGGAGGCAGAAAACATAAAGGAAATATATGCCGAAAATGTTTCATTTCCTATAGATATGACAAATCTGTCAGATTATGGTCATATAGAGTGCCTTAATCTGAACAGCACAGACATTTATGATCTGTCAAAAGGGGCTTATTCAAATGACGACAGTAAGGTAACAGATGATATCGAGATTTTTTTGGAGTGTTTCACGGGATTGAAAAGGCTCTATGCCGAAAGTAATAATATCGACAGCCTATCCTTTGTCAGCGCAATGCCTAAGCTTGAACTGCTCGATATACAGGGCAATTCGGTTACAGACTTGGATGAGCTTAAAGACGCGGAATGTCTTAAGCTTGTCATATGCACAAAAAATCCTGTTGAAGATATGGCGGGGCTTGAAGATATTGTTGTGTATGAGGAAAGCTATTATTAATCATAATCATGAGATATTATGAGATATTATGCATACGTTCAAGTCTTTCATGAAGTCTGTGCATATATTCGAGTTCTGCCTGCGTGGTAAGTTCTCTGCCCGAACAAAAGTACCTGACATTTGTGTCATATTCTCGCGGCGCAGCTTGACCTCTCCCGATTTCAAGCTCACCGCGTCCGGCAAGCACTTCCTTTAAATGCCTGATCGTACCGTCGCTCCCGTCTATCAGCGCCACATCGGCAGGCAAAAGCTGCCTGAACGTGTCCTTGAAAAAGTTGAAATGCGTGCATCCAAGCACAAGCTCACCGTAGTTTTCCAAGTTATAGCCCGAAAGCTCCTGCCGCAGATATTCCCTTGCCTTTCCGGTATCAAAATCGCCATGTTCTGCAAACTCTACAAGGCGCGGCAGCGCGATCAAATCTACCAAATGGCTGTAATCGACACGTTCAACCAGTTTTCTAAGTTTTTTCTCCCTGACCGTGAGGGGCGTTGCGGCTACAAGCACGCGTTTACCGTGGCTTGCCGCGAGAGCAGGCTTCACCGCCGGCTCTATTCCTATTATGGGGATATCATATTTTCTGCGCATCTTCTCAGCCGCTACGGCTGTTGCCGTGTTACAGGCTATCACTACCGCTTTGCAGTCGTGCGCTGTCATAAAGCGCATAACTTCGTCAACAAAGCCGATTACCTCTTCTTTACTTTTTGTGCCGTATGGAACATGGTCTGTGTCCGCATAAAATATGTAATTTTCCATCGGAAGCTCCGCAAGTGCCTCGCACAGCAGCGTCATTCCGCCTATTCCGGAATCAAAAATCCCAATATTCATTTCAGGTACGCCCCCCATATATTAAAGCAAACCCGCAAATCTAAGTTCGACTTAAATTTGCGGGCATAAAAAAAGCGATAGACGGGGCTCGAACCCGCGGTCTCGACCTTGGCAAGGTCGCGCGTTACCAACTACGCCACTATCGCAT
>CANREB010000090.1 GCA_947629525.1 uncultured Lachnospiraceae bacterium | reverse complement strand
TTAGCAGTTATTGTCCCATTCATTTGCTCTATCAATATTCGGGCAATGGAAAGACCAAGCCCTGTGGACTTTCTCGCGCTTTCAAGAGTATAGAAACGATCAAATAACCTCTCTACCTGCAATTCGCTTAAATCCGAAGCTGTATTTGAAAAAGTAATCATTCCATTATCTGTTAATTCAATACGCAAGTCACCATTGCTGTACTTAATCGTATTACTCAATAGATTTGAAAGGGTACGGGATAGTGCGACTTGATTAAGATTTCGTACCACTTGTTTTTCAGTTATGCAAATGTCCGGGGTTATTCCTCGTTCATGTAAAGCTGCGTAATACTCCAAAATGCTGTTTTCTAAAACCCTGTTTACTAATACAGGTTCTGCTTTTAATTCATGTTCGGGAGAAATAATAATAGAATATCTAAACATTTCTTCCGTTAATAGGCTTAATGCTTCTGTTCGATTTCGTATAATATCGAGATACCTCTCAACAGTTTCATTTTTTTCTGCCTTGTCAAGCAAATCTAAATAACTGCTGATTGCAGTAAGCGGTGTACGCAAATCATGGGAAATATTTGTGATTGCAGTTTTTAGCTCCAAGTCCCCCTGCGTAAATCGCCGCCTTTGTCTATACAGTTCTTTAAGTTGAGCATTGATACCGTCAGCAAGGCAGCTCATTACTTTGTCCTCAGTAGAAATAGAGATTAAAGTATTGGTATCGCTATTCAGCTTTTCAGTAAGTTCTATACATATTTCTTTGGCAGCTCTACGCATTACAATTATCTTTATAGAAAGGGCAAGCACATCCACCACTAAAACTATACAGATACATAAAAGCCAAGCCACGATACCGCCTCCTTTATTTTATGTCTTTCTTGCTAAAAATCAAAACGCCGCATACCACTGTTATTGCCGCAAAGAGAGCCGAAAATATCGGTAATCTAAATGGATTAAAAATTGTGTTACTTGCAATCTGTAAGCATTGTCCCGTTCAGAACGATTTGTCAAGGACATAATGCAAAATATCTAAAAATGCCCGAAAATTCAGCATTTTCAGGCACTCCCACGATACGCATATTCAGCTATTTTTCCTGCCCTGCATATCATTCTCGATCAGTCGGATAATTTTGTCGTTCATGCTCTCCCTGCTCTGTCGGCTGTAATGAAACGATACATCATAGGTGGTGCTGCCGATTTTCTTGGTAAAGCCTTTGCGCTTTTCCTGCGCCCGCTTGGTGCTGTCTGCTTTCTTCATTCTCTGCTCCTTTCCAAACAAAAAAGACGGCTACAAACTTCACGTTCATAACCGCCCTTACGCTGTGTTGCTTGTGGGATATATCCATTATTTTTTGGTATATATCGCTTTTATTGTATCCCGAAAAAGAAATTGTCAAAGGAAATTTCTCTGAAAAAAATATGCTGCTTATCTGCACCGAGATAAGATATTGCTGCAGAAAATTCCTCTCTTGAAAATCCCGTGGAAATCATCTCAATATCCCAACTGTTGATGAAATCATAGCTATGTATATCATCGGGGCGGATAAGCGTAAGGTCGCCGTCCTGTATAAGCCGTTTTTCGCCATTGATGTTATGTATCGCCCTGCCGCTCACAATGATAGAAAAATTCAAAGAAATCGTGAGTGTGCGGAGGATATGTTTCCGTTACAGAACGCTGATGGACAAACCCACAGCCGTCATGAATTTCTTCTGTTGTCATAGCAAGTCTGTCCATCATCACCACTCCTTATTTTATAATTATTTCAGTACGCCCCTTAATATCTGCATTTATTATCAACAATCCACTTTCTTCATTATATTTAAAAGCAATTTTATTTCCGTATAAAAGCACCTTTACCGGTTTGCTTTCTGAATAAACAGCAATTTTACCTCCGTCTGAAAGTATTATTGTAAATCCGTCTGTCGTGCATATCGCTTCTTTAACTGCCGCAGAGGAATTATATTTATCAGCAATACCTATTGCTGCAAAGCCGTTTTCGATCGGTGAAACAGTAACAAGCTCAAAACCATTTTCGGAAAGCTCAATTTCACATTCTTCATCACGTCCGAGAATTTTTAAAGTGCCGCTGTTGTAAAAATACACTGCAAAGTGTTCTCCGCTTATTCCGTAAACATCGGAGGGTTTAAAACTGCCCTTGACTGTCTTATCAGCGGTACAGCAGTTGAAAAATCCGATAACACCTGCCTTGCCGTTTCTGTTGAACAGTTTCAGCGGCTTTTCTGCACTTGTAAAATCGGTAAACAAACAATCCTCGGCAGGAAGTGCAGGTTCATTACAGCCGAGAATACTTCCGTCAGAAAGGACAAGCCGTCTGAGAATATCTGCATCCTGCTTTTCGGGGTAATCGCAGACATAAACAGGACCACCGCTTATCGCTCTTGCGGCAGCGTGAATATCCGCACCTGCAGAATGTGTCTGGAACATATCCCAGTCAGGAACAGCAAATGTTGAAATCCACATTGCGTTCATAGCGTTGATGTAAATATGCTCTTTCTGCATTTTCATATTTGATGGACTGTAATCATAGCTGTTTCGCCAGCAGTTCGTCTTTTCCATATTGTAAGCCACATCATTGCCGTTGGACATACAGTGAATGACATTACCGTTAAAATATTTTTCCGCAGATTTCTGCATTGCTTTCTGGTAAGCTTTCATTGTTCCTGCCGCACCGAGAACACCGCCGGTAAACAACTCCAAAGCCGACTGACCGTCTATTTTCAGCATATCCACACCTTGTTCGTTCAGATATGAGTGAAATTCCTCATAAAATTTTTCAATCTCATCAGGTGCAACAAGATAAAGCGGCTGAATTCGTTCTTCTTCCTCCCACGGACGAATGTTTGCCTTATTCTCAATAAATTTATAACTTTTTGCAAGCTTGCCATTGGGATTTATTCCGCCCCAATAGCCCTCAAAGCAATGCCATACACCAAACTTTTTCAGATTGTATTTTTCTTTTGCAAGTCTGATAAGATTTTTCAGACCGACGGGAAACTTTTCAGGTTTGAGCCTTATATCATTGAGGTAGTCATAATATGCGTCCCAACTGCCATCGTCAAGTATAATATATCCGAGAGGTATGCCCTTATTCTTAAAGGACTCAAGTCCCATAATGACCTTTTCTTCGTCAACCGAGCTGTAAAAAGCGTCCCAAGTACACCAGCCGAGTAAATTAAGGAAATCAGGCTGTTTCTTGTCCTTGCGCATTTTAAAACTGCTAAGCTTTTCGCATACTGCTCTGACAGCATTTTCAGCAAGATGATACGGGTCGTTTCCGCTGTCGCAGTACAGAAGTATCCCATTGTCAGGCTCCTGTCCTTTCAATGCACCACGGAATGTAACCGTTACTCCGTTATCCGCGCCGCACAATGCCGCCTTGACGTCTCCGTCAATAAGGGGGAGCATTATACCATAACTGCCATCTTTTTTCTTCCAAAGCAAAAATTGTGTGCAGTCGGGTATATCCGCTGAGCTTTCTGCCGCCTTAGGAATTACCCAGTAAACATTACAGTTGTAAAGTGCAAGAAATTTTTCCGCATTTTCTATCGGAATAACCTTGCTTCTGCCATTGACAATATCGCTTTTTTCAAATGTAACAAATCCCATAATCAACACTCCTTTGCTTCATATTATACATCAAACACTGAAAAAAATCTTGTTATGGATTGACGTGTTTTTGTGGTATATTGATGTTTGTATTATAAATTCTATTTTTAGTCAATAAAATTTTTTATGTCAACCATACCGTTATTATTATGATCTTGATACACCTCCGCAATGCCTACAGAACGGTTGCACAAAAACTACTCTACAAATTAGAATTTACTTAACAATATGTGCTGTTATAATTGTATAACTATATGAATTGATAGTAATTTTGATATTTTCAACTTCGCAATACCAATTTTTATGATAACGTATCAAGATACATCTCTTTGTATCCGTCTTGTTGTGCTTTCAATATGGCAGTTTTAAGCAGTTGATACCCTAATCCCTTTTTATGATACTGTTCAAAAAGATATAATGATTTCAGTTCACAATGTTTATCATTTATCTTTCTCAACGCAACCGTGCCAATCATTTCTTCCTCATCGAACAAACACCAAAAATATTCAAAAGCTTCATCAATATTACAATATATTTTATGACGTCCCGTCAGTTCTAAACTCCTGCCCGATTGCGGTAAACATTTTTCTAAAAATTGGAGTAAACAATGATTATATTGCCTACTATATTTCTTTATCGAAAACATATTGCTCCTTAAATTTTCGTTATGTAATTTTTAAGACATTTTGTAATGAAGCCATTTTCCATTTACAAACCTTGTTGTAAATATGACCGCTCTGACAACCCAATCAGTGAACATTCCAATCCACACTGCCACAAGTCCCATGTGAAACTCTTTTACGAGGAAAATGCCGAGTGCCACGCGGCAGCCCCACATGATACAGACAGAAACAATCATCGAAAATTTCACGTCGCCTGCTGCCCGAAGTCCATATGGAAGTCCAAATGCACCTACCCACACTAATGGTTTTATAATCGTCATTGCAACAACCAATTCAAAACACATTTGTGCTGCCTCAACCTCCATGCCGGCAAGCCATGTTACAGGCTTTGTGATTGCAAGTACTAAAAGGCATGATATTAATGTTCCGATCCCTGCTATGCTCATTAGCTTTACGATATAATATTTTGCCTCTTCTTTCCTGTTTGCGCCAATACATTGACCAACTACCGTCATAAGCCCGATTCCCACGCTATTGCCGAAAATGCCGTTTACATTCTCAAAGATATTTGTCATTGCCTGCGCTGACATTGCTATAGTCCCCATTGTCGAGACCGTAGACTGAACAGCAAGCTTTCCAAACTGAAACATTCCGTTCTCAATTCCCGACGGAACGCCTATCGCCATTATCGCTAATATCAGCGGTATATCGGGGCGAATTTTTAAATAGTCTTTTACCACAATTGTCTGTCTTGGCTTTCTTAAGCAGTAAAAAATCACAACTACACAAAAAACTCTTGACAAGAGGGTTGCATAAGCAGCTCCCGCCACGCCCCACTTAAAGCCATAGATAAACAATACATTTCCTGCAACATTTATGACATTTGAAACAACGGATACTTTCGTCGGGAACTTTGAGTTGCCCGATGCTCTGTAAAATGCAGCCCCCGCACTGAACAATGCTAAAAATGGGTAGGAAATAACCGTTATCATAAAATAAACCACTGAGTTTTCCATGACGGAGTCCTCAACTGTTCCGAATACCAGCCTTAAGAGCCGCTCTCCGCCTAAAAGGCAAAGCGCTGCTATTGAGAGTGAAATAACAAATACCGTAAGCACAACCTGTCCTGCCGCCCTGTTACTTTCTTTTTTGTTTCCGCTGCCGATATACTGTGAGCAGATGATTGTTGCTCCGGATGCCATTGCTGAGAATATCTGTATGACGAGGTTATTTATCGAATCTACAAGAGACACCGCCGATATTGCCGCACTTCCAACGGTTGAAACCATCATCGTATCCACCATTCCCATAAAATAATCTCTCGGAATCTCTAAGCCCCCTTCTATAGGCTTCCAGATTCCATTTTTTATAAAATCCCCCACTTTTTAC
>CANREB010000089.1 GCA_947629525.1 uncultured Lachnospiraceae bacterium | reverse complement strand
ACATCACCGACAGTCTTTACCCTCTTTTCAAGCTCCTCATACGGCACCTCAATACCATACTCATCCTCAAACGCCATCACCAACTCCACCAAATCTATCGAATCCGCCCCCAAGTCGTCCTTAAAAGTCATATCCTCCGTAAGCTCCACTCCCGTCAAATGCAGCTGCTCCTCAATAATCTCAAATACCCTCTCCATAACAATTCCTCCATTTTTAATATTCTCATTATCACTTCTGCCAAATCCGTCTCACTGCCTATGCCGCCCCAAAACCAAATAAAAATCCCCTGTCCCGCGCAGCAAAACATCGACCACACGCACTCACCAAAAGGAAGTATATTATTACATATTATGTTTGTCAATGGTTTTAATACTATTATTTTTCGTTTGACAATAAATATTGATAAATTTCACGTTTTGAGACCCCTCTGTCCTTTGCGACAAGCTTCATCGCCTCTTTACGTTCAACACCGCTTTTTTCGTATATATCCATATGTTCCTCAATGGAAATGCTCTGCCAGTCTTTTTCCTGCTGTGTCTTCAAATCGCCGAAGCTCCTGCCTTCCACGACTATCACATACTCGCCGCGGGGTTCGTCGCTCTTATACATCTCGATCGCGTCGGCAAGCGTAGAGGGCAGCACCGTTTCAAAACGCTTTGTAAGCTCCCTGCACAGCGTTATGCGCCTGTTGCCAAGCGCCTCATAGAGTTCTCCAAGCGTTCGCGCCAAATGGTGCGGCGCTTCATACAAAATAATAGTCCTTGTCTCTTCTTTCAGGCAGTCCATCACAGCTTTTTTTTCTTTTTTATCGGCAGGAAGAAAACCTTCAAAGCAAAAACGCCTCGTGCTAAGCCCCGAAAGCGTCAGCGCAGTTATACATGCCGCCGCGCCCGGAAGCGAAGTGACTGTTATCCCCGCATCCTGACACATCCTGACAAGTACTTCACCGGGGTCTGATATGGCGGGTGTCCCCGCATCTGTTATAAGCGCTACATCTTTTCCCTCATTCATCTGCCCTATCAGATATGCGGCTTTTTCTACTTTATTATATTCATGATAGCTCGTCATCGGCGTATGTATGTCAAAGTGGTTGAGAAGCTTAATGCTGTTGCGCGTGTCTTCCGCGGCTATAATATCCACTGAATTAAGCGTTTCGACCACTCGCGGCGTCATATCGCCCAAATTGCCTATCGGTGTGGCGCACAGATATAATTTCCCCGTCATAATGACCCTCCCCGCGGTTAAAAACCATAAATCTCATAAATCTCATCCGTATAAATGTCAGGCGCCTTATATACAATAATCGGTTTCTCCACAGTCATGCGCGGTCTGCCTCCCCTGCATCCTTCTATAAGCACCATATTAGGCTCTTTATCCACATACGGATATACAAGCTGCATGCGTTTAGGCTCCAGTCTGTACTTTACCATTACGTTTATGATTTCGGCAAGCCTGAACGGTCTGTGTACCATAAAAAAGCTTCCGCCCGTCCTCAAAAGCTTCGCTGCATTGCTGACCACATCTTCAAGAGTACACAATATCTCATGGCGCGCTATCGCCTTGGGCGCGTCTGGGTTTGTCAGCCCGTGCCTGCCTATCATATATGGCGGATTGCATGTTATAACATCAAAAGAAGCAGCCTTAAATATCAGTCCTGCTTCTTTAATGTCGCCTGTTATTATGTCGATTTTATCTTCCAAATGGTTCAAAAGAACGCTGCGTCTTGCCATATCGGCGCTCTCTTCCTGTATTTCAAGCGCCGTAAAATGCAAAGCCTGTGTTTTTGCCTCCAAAAGAATAGGAATAATGCCTGTCCCCGTTCCAAGGTCAAGAACGTTCGCTCCGCGTTTTACGCGCGCAAAACCGCTCAACAGCACAGCATCCATCCCGAAACAGAACTTATCGGGATTTTGTATTATTCTGTAGCCGTTCCTCTGTAAATCGTCAACCCGCTCATTATCCTTTAGCTCAATTGTCATCGAGTTTCGACTTTCCATCCTGCTTCTCCTGTTTTTCAAGCTTTTCAAGTTCTTTTAAATCTTTAATCTCCTCGTCCGTCATATCACCGTTTTTATCTCTTCTGTGGCGGTGCTTAAAATGAAGCTGCTCAACCTTGTACTCGCGTATCTCTTTCTCGTCGTCAACCTCAACGACTACTTTTACCAACTGGCGAAGTACATTGACACTATGTACCTCCCCCTTAAACCCGTCGTCAGTAGTCACAAAATCCCCCACGCCCGGAAGCTTTTTATTTAAATATTCATATGTTTCCTCTTCGTGCTTTAAACAGCACATAAGACGCCCGCATACTCCTGAGATTTTCGTGGGATTGAGCGATAAATTCTGTTCCTTTGCCATTTTTATCGAAACGGGAACAAACTCAGACAGATGCGAATGGCAGCACAGCGTCCTGCCGCATATACCTATGCCGCCCAATATTTTTGTTTCATCCCTGACACCGATCTGACGAAGCTCTATCCTCGTCTTAAATACGGATGCCAAATCTTTTACAAGCTCTCTGAAATCAATTCTTCCGTCCGCGGTGAAGTAAAACAGCACTTTATTATTGTCAAACGTATACTCCGCGTCAATAAGCTTCATTTCAAGCTTATGTTTCTGTATCTTTTCAAGGCAGATCTTAAACGCTTCCTTTTCCTTTGCTTTATTTGCGGCTTCCTGCTCTTTGTCGCGTTCCGTCGCTACTCTGAGCACAGGCTTCAAAGGCTGCACTACCTTATCGTCGTCAACTTCTTTGGGATCACCGACTACAGTTCCGTATTCAACGCCTCTTGCCGTCTCCACTATCACATGATCGCCGCGTTTTACGCCAAAGTCAAGCGGGTCAAAGAAATATATCTTACCTGCCGTCCTAAATCTTACACCAATTACCTTTGTCATATCTATAAACCACCCTTCTCAAAGTCAGCCCGCTTTCATATCCAAAAGCATCAGCTCCATTGTCAAGTCAAAATTAACGTTAGCCCCGATCCTGCTCCTTGCCCTGTCTATGGAATGTATTATGCGCTCTATTCCCTCAAAGCTGTATCTTGACGCTGCTTTGCTTATATCGCGGATCTCTTCTTTGAATATTATATTTTTTTTGTCTTCACATGCTTTATATAATAACACATCTCTGTACCAAATAAAACATAAATCAAGATAATCACCGGCGTCAAATTTTTCCTCTGTGATGTGCCTGATTTTTTCCGCCATCTGATTGACTTCAAGTTCATCGATCTTCTTCATTGTGTCCAGAACTTCCGACTTCATCTTATCAAATCCTTCGTTGGAAACAAGCTGTACGGCGCGCCCGATATTTCCCCGCGCAAATGAAGCGCATACGCCCGCCCTGTAGTCCGGTACTTGGATTTTTTTCATCAGGTAATCCTTGATTGCGTCGTCAGAAACCGGCTTTATATTAAGCGTCACGCATCGGCTCAATATCGTCGGAAGCATCGATTCGCCCCGTGTCACAAGCAGCATAATGACCGCATACGCAGGCGGCTCCTCCAACGTCTTTAAAAGAGCGTTCTGCGCCTGCACATTCATCTTCTCAGCCTCATCCACAATATAAACCTTATATGCGCCGCTGTAAGGCTTTATATTGATATCACCGTTTATCTGCTGTCGTATATTGTCAACAGATATTACGTTAGGCTTATCATGCTGCACATAGATTATATCCGGATGATTATCATTCATTGCCTGTCTGCATGATCTGCACCGGTTACATGGCTTGTCCTCGGACGATTCGCACTGCAAAGCTCTCGCAAATATGTCGGCAGTCATTTTTTTCCCCGAAAACTTTTCTCCCTGAAGCATATACGCATGTGATATTTTATTATGTTTCAACGCATTTTGCAAGTTTTCCGTAAGCTGTCCTTGTCCGACAATATCACGCCAGTGATCAGCTTTCATAGTTCACGCCATCCTTTCACATACAACATATCAGGTAAAGATATCGAGCAGCAGCCCTCTTATTTCGCCTACCTTAGCCAAAATAGCTATTGTATCACGCTCATCCTTTACCAGTTCCTGTGCCAGTTCATCGAGTTTCTGATCCACCAGTCTTATTATGCCATACACCCTGTGGCGCCCGCGCCTGTCAAGAAAATTTTCCCTTGAAAATTTATGTGAGCGGTTTACGATCTCATTCATAAAATCTTTGATCAGTGAGCGGTATCTGCGCATATCCCTTATATCCATGCGCTTAACCAGCTTGTCGCCCTGCATGACGATCTCTTCCATCATAAGGTTTAACCTGTCCGCAAGCTCAGCCTCTTCGATATTGCTTGCGAGCATAAATTTAAATGATCCGTCCGAAGGCTGCGCAGCCTGTTGCTGTGTCACTTGCGTCGTCTGCTGTACTTCGTTGATTTTTAAATCCATGATCATTCCCTCCTACCTTATCAATTCAGCAATATAATTTATTATCGCATCTGTACATTCGTTAAGATTTCGATTGTAAAAATATCTGTCAATTCCTGCCGCTTTTAATTTTTCCTCCGAAAAATCTCTGCTGTCAGCCAGAAAACGCCTGCACATTTCTTCATACCTTGGTTCTTTCTGGCGCTTTTCGCGTCTTAAAGCGCGGCTGAGGCGCTCTCCGTCCTCAAGCTCGACATAAACAGGTATCACCTTATCTTTTCCAAAATAATCCCTCGTCATCGTAAACGACTGTAACGTACCGATTATCAGATAATTGTTTTTATCAAGATCTATCTGTCTGTCTTTCACCGTAAAGTAATACCATCTTCCGTATACCGTATCATAAGAACGGCACTCTATTATCTTATTTTCGCCTTTCAACCGCTCAAGTTCATCTGTCGTGGTAAAATGATACTCGACGCCATCATGCTCTCCTTCTCTGATAGGGCGCGTCGTATATGGCACGATTTTTTTCAAATGCAATGAATAATTTCTTAAAAGTCTTTTATATATTGTATCCTTACCCGATGAACTTTTTCCGATTATACAAAAAATCCTGCCCATTTTATTTCATACCTCTATTTCCTCTTCGTATTCTCAATGTTTCCATCAGTGAACAATATTTATCTGCCATAGTTACTATCCACGCCTCTCTGCACAAAGGCGGAACCACTGTAAGCGGCCACATATGTTTTATAATAATATCCTCCTGTATAGTACTTATATAATACTCCTTTTTTGCATTTCTCAATGCTTTTCCCGGATGAAAAAATCCATGCAGCCTGTGCGGATTAACTTTATCATGTATATGCCAGTCATAGAGAAAGTAATCATGAAGAAGAGCTCCCCTTATCAGATCCCTTGTATTACATTCAATATTATATTTATTCTTAATTGCCAGACTGGTCTTTGCCACGCTTATACAGTGTTCCTGAACTGACATATCGCCATGCTGTATATACCCTTTCATACTGTTAAAATTTTCTGAAGCCAATATATCGCCCGCATACTCTTCTAACTCTTCATCATACATAATCTGCTCTCCAACTATATTATACGATTATTACATATTCCACCAATATACATTTTAACATATATCTAAACAAAAAAACACGGTAATTACCGTGTTTTTTATATTTTTTACATTAAATAATGCCCAGAACCGGAATCGAACCAGTGACACGAGGATTTTCAGTCCTCTGCTCTACCAACTGAGCTATCTGGGCATAATAGCGGGGACAGGATTTGAACCTATGACCTTCGGGTTATGAGCCCGACGAGCTTCCAGACTGCTCCACCCCGCGATACAATATTAAATGAATTAAATGGGTGGAGGTGGATTCGAACCACCGAAGCATAAAGCAGCAGATTTACAGTCTGTCCCCTTTGGCCACTCGGGAATCCACCCATAAAGCCGATGATCGGACTCGAACCGATAACCTGCTGATTACAAATCAGCTGCTCTGCCAATTGAGCCACATCGGCGT
>CANREB010000088.1 GCA_947629525.1 uncultured Lachnospiraceae bacterium | reverse complement strand
CCGGTGAGGAGTTATTTGTTTTTAGGTAACAAAAAATGCCGTATTTATGCGGCTTGTGGCGTTTCGCAAACGCCTAATTAATGATCAAATAAAAATAAGGAGGTAATAAAGTTATGGCAAAGACACTTGTAGCATACTTCTCAGCAAGCGGGGTGACGGCTAAGCTGGCAAAAGAACTGGTTAAGACTATCAAGGCTGATTTATACGAGATCACGCCCGCACAAAAGTACACACAGGAGGATTTGGACTGGAACAACAAAAACAGCCGCAGTTCCGTGGAGATGGCGGATCCCGCTTCAAGACCTGAACTTGGCGGAGAGCCGATAGCGGATATGTCACAATATGATGTTATCTACTTGGGGTTTCCTATATGGTGGAAAGTTGCGCCGCATATTGTAAATACTTTTCTCGAAAAGTATGACTTGAGCGGTAAGACGATAATACCGTTTGCGACATCAGGCGGAAGCGACATGGGAGATTCCGCGGAACATTTGAAGCCTTCCGCCCCCGGCGCTAAGATAAGAGAGGGCAGGCGGCTCGGAGGGACTGAGGATATGGAAGCCCTCAAGATATGGACAGATGGGATAGAGATTTAAGGTATTATCAAAAAATATTGACTGCAATATCAATAAGTGACAAGACACTTTGTAGAAAAGGGTGTTACCGAACGGTTCACCTGTGTTGATGATTATTCAAAAAAGCAACCTGACTTTGGTCTAGGCGGTTGCTTTTTTTGATGCTTTTTTATCTCTATACATTTCCAATGTCTTAGCTGCTATATTTTATAATAGTTACAAAGTTTTTCAATATATGACAGTAACTAAAATACAAAAAATAAACCGTATAGAAATTGGTAAACCGGAAAAAATAGAATTGACTGTATGACAGACATATTTTACATCAAATTCAAAAAAAATTAGCACTCAGCTCTTGACAGTGATATAACATGTCGAAACGCCTTGTTTTTTAGGGATTGTAAAGATTGTGTGATTATATTTTACCTCAAATTTACCTCAAAATTTTAAGATTAGAAAAGAGTATCGCAAAAAGAAGTGGAAATTAATAACGTTTGGATATATAATAAAAATCATAGTATACGAAAGCGAGGAAACAATCTATGAAAGATAAAAATAAAATTGCAATAATAGTATTAGCTGTAGTATGTGTTATTTCAATAGTTAGCGTAGTTTATTTATATACTGTAAATTCTTCTCTTAAATCTGAAAATGCTGCTATGCAATCAGAATTGGAAAATGCTCAAAGTCCGCTTGAAGAATTGCAAGAAAAAATTACTGAACTTGAAACAAATATTGAAACATTAGAAACAGTTAAAGCAAATATAAAAGTTGAGCAAGCAGCCAGTGAAGCAGGCGATACAGCTAACACAGCAGACAACACTGAAGTAACGACAGAAAGCACCAGTGAAAGCGAAAGCACAAGCACAAGCAGTACAGATGAAGACAATAGTGGTATTACAGTAGATGCAGTAGGCGTGGATGGAGTTATTACTGAAGAAGATATAGAGGCGGGCGCTTATATTCAAGAGCAAGGCACTACAGACACCCCAGACAGCACAACCGCATCAGACAGCACAGAAAGTACAACCACATCAGGAACAGAAACCGAAGCTACATCTGGAGGGCTTTCAGAAGAAGATCAGGCATTAGCGGATGCAATAGTAGATGCGATAGTAGAAGAGTATCTTAGTGGTGAGCCAGAGCATCTTCCAGGCAATCCCTTACCAGAAGGCTTTGACTTTACACCATCCACGGGTGAGCTTCCGGAAGGTCCAGAATTAGGTAGTAGTGGTGCAGATGGTATACAAGGTGTTTATATTCAGTAAACAAATATATTAAGAATGAGGGAGCTAATGCTCCATAAATGAATCATTTATGGAGCATTAGCTCCCTCACAAGGTTTAATTAAGAGTCCTTACGGACACAGCCCCTCTGTGGCTCAGACAGAGGGGCTTATTTTTGTGCTATTTTCCCTTTAAGAGAAAGACAAGCAACGCTATAATTAAGCTACCAAAGGCACATAACAAAGTTAATATGCCGATGAAAACACTTGCAAAAACATAAATATTATGTTACATTAAACATAAAGAAGGGCATCTGCATTAACAGATGCCCAACGGACTATCGATAGACGGTTAGCCCGATTCATGAAAAACAGCTATAGCCGCTTCCTTTGCACGGGTGGGCGGCTATTTCTGTGTCTTATTACTATCTTTGCGTCCGATGGCGTATCCAACACTAAAGCATGTCATACCAAAACTGAGCACTGCCAACAGTCCTTCTATCGTCAACATAAGCTTCAGCCCTCCTTTTCATTCAATTCTCTTGCGAGTTTCTATGTAATCGGAGGGTCACAGTCCCTCCGGAGAGAGGGCTAACCGCCTACCATCTTAGGTAGTCCTAAGAAAATATTAACATAATTTGACAAATTGTCAAACAAAAATAAAACGCATATCCGAAAAATAAGCATCTTCAATATTTAATATTATATTTAATTTTTATAATATTGGAGGATATAGCATATGCGTAAAGGCAGCAAATCATTAAAACAATGGTTGAATCATTCTCGCCCCACGCGCAGACAGCCGTAGGCGTCCAGGCGCGGCGGAATGAGCGTCAGCGAATACGCAAGCGGACGCCGTTACGGCTTGCGCCATGAGCAATATCCCAAAAATAAAGGCTGGGGTTTACTATTACCCCTAGCCTTTCCCTTTTTCCCATTACAAAAAATTGCTTGATTTTACTGCGTTTTAAGCCTTTCTTTTGGGCTGCTTCAAAATCCCATTTCCCAAATCTTATTAAAATTTAAAAAAATGACAGAACGTTGTCATATGCTTTCGATTATAATTATCTTACAATCAATAACAGCAGGAGGTAAAATACCATGAAACAACGAATACCAATACCTGAAAAACTATTATTAACAGTCGGGGAGGCGGCAGAGTACAGCCACATAGGACAAGCTAAAATTCGTGAATTATTAAATGATTCAGAATGTAATTTTGTTATAAGGAAAGGAACATACTCACTGATTAAACGCAAAAAATTTGAAGAATATTTACTTGAAAGAAATGTCTTATAGTTTCAGATTTTGAGCGGTTGTTCTATTGATAAGGGGCATCGTATATGATATGCTATTTTTGCGATGCTCTTTTCGATAAGGAAGGAGTCAGTATGGTTAGAAGAAAAGATAAGAACGGCAGAGTATTGGAAAAGGGGGAAAGTCAACGTAAAGAGGGAAAATATGTATTTCAGTATTATATTTGCGGACAGAGAAAAAGTGTATATGCCAACAGCCTTTCTGAACTGCGAGAGCGTGAAAAACAAATCAATAAAGATATTTCGGATAATATAGATACTTCAAAATCCGTCATAAGCCTTAATGACCAATTTGATAAGTATATGAGTATCAAAATGAAATTAGCCAATTCAACAAAGGAAAATTATCTGGGATTATGGGATAATCATGTACGACATAGTTTTCTGGGAAATAAAAGTATCGAAGATATTAAGAAAACGGATATTCTTAGATTTTACACAATGCTTGCGCAAAAAGGATTGAAATATTCTACTATTAAGGCATATGATTGTATGATTTCTCCATGTTTTGACCTTGCAATAGATGACGATATTATCCGAAAAAATCCGAGTAAAGGCTGTCTAAAAGAATTTTATGCTAAAGATGCCACAAAGAAGACTGCACTGACATTGCAGGAACAAAAAGAGCTTTTGACATTCGTTCAAAAAAGTGCAGTATATCAGCAATATTTGCCGCTGATGATATTTATGCTTGAGACGGGCGCACGCTGTGGCGAGACGATAGGGCTGACTTGGAACGATGTAGATTTTGAAAATCGGGAGATAAGTATCAATCATCAGATTATTTATAAAAAATTAAATGGAAAATATGTTTTTTATGCGGAAAGTCCTAAGACAGAAAGCGGAAACAGAAAAATACCGATGACAAACAGCGTATATTATGCCTTGCAGCAGCAAAAGAAACAGCAGTTTCAAACCGGTACGAGGACAAAAGTTGTAATAGACGGATATGCTGATTTTGTTTTCTCTACGAAAAATAATAATCCGATGATGCCTGGTGCGGTCAACAGTGTTTTGAAAAACATTGTGAATAAACACAACATAAGTGCTGATATAAAATGTAAACTGCCCCATTTGTCGGCTCATATTCTAAGGCATACGGCTTGTACAAGAATGGCAGAAGTGGGAATGGATGTTAAAGTCCTGCAATACATTATGGGGCACAGCCACATTTCGGTGACTATGGAAGTGTATAATCACATTTCACCAGAGAGAAACCGTATAGAAATTGATAAACTGGAAAAAATAGAACTGATTGTATGACAGATATATTTTACCTCAAATTTACTTCAAATTATAAAAAAATATGTGAAAAAATAAAACATTTTGAGACGATATGAAAAAACCGAGATTTGCAAAACACCCGAAAAATAAGGCTTTGAGGCGCCTTATAAAAAAATTTTTTGAAAATTAGCACTCAGCTCTTGACAGTGCTAATAATAAGTGTTATATTACAACTAGAACAAATAAAACAGGGCAGCAAAAAACTACCCGCCTTATAAGTTGAAAGGAGTAATGACTTATGTTAAGACCTAGTATTTTTGGAGAAGATTTATTTGATGAGATGATGAATTTCCCGTTTGACAATGACTTTTTTGGCAGACGCGGCTCAATGTTCGGGAAGAACGTTGACAGTATAATGAATACGGATATACGGGAAACGGATAACAGCTATGAACTGGATGTCGATCTGCCGGGCTATAACAAAGAGGACATCAACGCTCAGTTAAAGAACGGATATCTTACGATTTCAGCGTCAAGAAATGTCAGCAATGACGAGAAAGACGACAAGACCGGAAAATATATACGGCGCGAACGCTATGTGGGAAATATGAGCAGAAGCTTTTACGTTGGCGAGGGCGTAACACAGGAGGACATTAAGGCTAAATTTGAAAACGGTATCTTAAAACTCACAGTTCCAAAGAAAGATGCCAAAACCATCGAGCAGAACAACTATATAGCGATTGAAGGATAAGACGATCGTGCAACGGTGTTATAAGCTAAGTTATGGTTGATTTTTCATTGCCAATAACAGGCAGATATGCTATACTGTAGTAGTCAGGGATATCTGCCTGTTGGCTAAATTATCAACTATAAGGAGGATACATAAGTGAGATTAGTTACACGTTCGGATTTTGACGGCTTAGCGTGCGGAGCGCTTTTACTTGAAGTCGGTATTATTGACAGTTGGAAATTTGCGCATCCAAAAGACCTTCAGGATGGTCTGGTGGAGATAAATGAGAATGACTGTCTGGCGAATGTGCCGTTTGTAGAAGGATGCGGCTTATGGTTCGACCATCATTCAAGCGAGCTTGAGCGCAATCAGCTAGAGGGCAAGTATAAAGGTGAGAGCCGCATAACCCCGTCATGTGCGCGGATCATTTATGAATATTATGGCGGACGTGAGCGTTTCCCTCAATTTGACGATATGATGGAAGCAGTTGACAAAGTAGATTCGGGCAACCTGACTATAGATGAGGTTATGAATCCACAGGGATGGATTCTCGTTGGATTTTTAATGGATCCGAGAACAGGACTCGGACGGTGGCGTCAATTTTCTATATCCAATTATCAGCTTATGGAAAAGCTTATGCATTGCTGCCGCACGATGACTACAGCGGAAATTTTGGATATGCCTGACGTTAAAGAACGTATCGAGGTATACAATGAGCAGACTGAGAAATTTAAAGAGATGGTGCTTGCCCACACAAGGGTGGACGGCAATGTCATTATCAGCGATTTGCGGGGAGTCGATCCGATATATACAGGCAACCGCTTTATGATATACAGTATGTACCCTGAGCAGAATATTTCGGCATGGATAGTAAGCGGACGCGGCGGCAAGGGATGTTCGGCGGCAGTCGGCTACAGCATTTTGAACAAAACATCGGATGTAAACGTTGGAAGTCTGATGCTCAAATATAATGGCGGCGGACACAAGAAAGTGGGGACTTGCCAGTTTACTGATGAAAATATGGATACGGATTTGCCGAAGATGCTTGCGGAGTTGTGCGAGATGGCGAATGGAAGGTGAGTTGGTCTGCGGGGGGACGCCCGAACAGGG
>CANREB010000087.1 GCA_947629525.1 uncultured Lachnospiraceae bacterium | reverse complement strand
GAGAAAAAATATGCCGCAGCCCTTACGGCGGAAGGCATCCCGTCTGAAAGGATATTCAGCTACGGTTTCGCGTTTAAAGGCAGGGAAGTCCTTATCGGTGGGTAAATATTCATCGGACAACAAATAATCATAAAAAGAAATCCTGATATAAAGTATGGAATTTACAAAGCTTTATATCAGGATTTTTTATATTTTATCACGGAGGGTAGCTTATGAACGACAGCGAAATAATCGCAAAATACAAAAAATATGAACCGTTTTTCAAGAGCTGGCACATTAAGCGCTTTATCGGAGAGGGCGGATTTGCCAATATCAATTCCGGTTTAAGCAAGACAGTGCAGAGCTTTCAGGAAGATGGATTTGTTATAGTGGAATAAATTTCCCGCGCACCTTGAAAATTCCATACTTTATATCAGAAACCGCTTTTATTTGCGTGCTATTTATGCTAATATTGTAGCATATACAGCGGACTGCGGTGATGCGGTCTGCTCAGCTGATACATTCAATGGGGGTCACAAGCATGGCAAGGACAGTCGGAATAGGCATACAAAATTTTGAAACGATTATATCAAACAACTATTTTTATGTAGATAAAACAGCCTTTATAGAGGAATGGTGGGAAAGCGGAGACAGCGTTACGCTCATCACGCGCCCGAGGCGCTTTGGCAAGACGCTTACTATGAGCATGGTGGAAAGTTTCTTTTCGGTGGATTATGCGGGACGCAACGACCTGTTTGAAAACCTTTCCATATGGAAAGATGAGAAATATCAAAAGCTGCAGGGGACTTATCCTGTTATCAGCCTTTCCTTTGCGAATATAAAGGAACCCGACTATGCTTCGACAAAAGATAAGATATACCAAATAATCTTGGATTTATATACCAGGCATTCGTACTTAAAAACAAGTGGTGTTTTAAAGGAGCACGATATAGAATACTTTGATAAGATTTCCTTAAATATGAGTGAAAGCACAGCGACGCTTGCTTTTTACAAGATGTCGGATTTTTTGTCCCATTATTATGACAAAAAAGTTATAATTCTACTAGACGAGTATGATACCCCCATGCAGGAGTCATACGTTGACGGTTATTGGGATGAACTTGCATCGTTTACGCGCAGCCTGTTTAATTCCACCTTTAAAACAAACCCATGGCTTGAACGCGGCATAATGACAGGCATCACAAGGATAAGCAAGGAATCGATTTTCTCTGACCTGAACAATTTAAAGGTAGTGACGACAACCTCTGACGAATATGCAGACGTTTTTGGCTTTACCGAGACAGAAGTATTTGACGCAATGGACGAACTGGGGCTGACAAACAAAAACGGCGTGAAGCGTTGGTATGACGGCTTTACCTTCGGCAATAAGACTGACATTTACAATCCATGGTCAATAATAAACTATCTTGACAGCGGGAAATTCGGCACTTACTGGGCGGACACAAGCTCAAACAGCCTTATAAACAAGCTCGTGCAGGAGGCAAACGCGGACATTAAAAAAGATTTTGAGATCCTGCTAGACGGCGGAACAGTGAAAGCCGACATAGACGAGCAGATCGTCTACAGCCAGCTTGACGGCAGCGCAAAGACCCTGTGGAGTCTTATGCTTGCATCAGGGTATCTGCGCATTGATAAATACACAAGCTATGACGAGGATGAGGACGACACTGAAAGGGAGTATGTGCTTGCGCTGACAAACAGGGAAGTGCGCAAAATGTTTGAGACGATGATAAAAGGATGGTTTCAGGCGGCGGGCGGCTACAGCGATTTTATCAAGGCGCTGCTTTTGGGCGACATAGATGCGATGAACGATTACATGAATAAGGTATCGCTGCATACATTCAGCAGCTTTGATACAGGCGGCAGCCCGGACAGCACAGAACCTGAACGCTTCTACCACGGCTTTGTCCTAGGGCTTATGGTCGAATTAAAAGACAGATACGTGATAACCTCAAACCGCGAGAGCGGATTTGGCAGATATGACATAATGCTAAAGCCGAAAAACGAGGGCGGCAATGCCATCATAATAGAATTTAAAGTATTTAACCCGCGCCGTGACAAGTCTCTTGACGATACCTTAAAAGCCGCGCTGCAGCAGATACAGGAGAAAAAATATGCCGCAGCCCTTACGGCGGAAGGCATCCCGTCTGAAAGGATATTCAGCTACGGTTTCGCGTTTAAAGGCAGGGAAGTCCTTATCGGTGGGTAAATATTCATCGGACAACAAATAATCATAAAAAGAAATCCTGATATAAAGTATGGAATTTACAAAGCTTTATATCAGGATTTTTTATATTTATATCATACGGCTTTATGGCTGACAGAGATACTGGAACAGGAAAAAATTTTTTTAATATGACAAATAGGCAAATGTGGCGCATTATCAAATGCTTTTCCACAAATGCCTGTGATAATAAGGAGGAGAGTTATTTATGAACGACAGTGAAATCGTAAAACAGTACAGAAAGTATGAGCCATTTTTCAACAACTGGCACATCAAACGCTTTATCGGCGAAGGAGGATTTGCAAAGGTATTTGAAATCGTGAGAAACGACTTTGGCACTGAATATACATCCGCGCTGAAGATAATCACAGTTTCAAAAACAAAAACCGAAATCCAAGCTATGAAAAGCGAAGGCATGAGCGAGACGGAAATCAAAAGCAGTCTCTACGGCATAGTCGAGGACACGGTGAAGGAAATTCAGCTTATGTATAAGCTCAAGGGCAACGGCAATATCGTAGGCTACGAGGATCACGCCGTAATGGAGCATGAGGACGGTTTGGGCTGGGACATACTCATAAAAATGGAGTGCCTGACCTCGCTTGACGCATACATACAGCAGCAGGGCGGTAAAATGGCAAAACGCGACATAATCAAGATTGGTATAGACATCTGTAAGGCGTTGGAAGCGTGCCAGAAATATAACATAATCCACCGCGACATAAAATCGGACAACATCTTCGTGTCGGCGGGCGGCGAATTTAAGCTCGGTGACTTCGGCATTGCGAGGATAATCGAGCGCAAGGATATGGAGCTATCCAAAAAAGGTACGTCAGCGTATATGGCGCCCGAAGTCTACAAGGGACAGACATATACGTCGGCTGTAGACATATATTCGCTTGGAATAGTCCTCTACCGCCTGATGAATAACAACCGCGCACCGTTCCTGCCCGATTATCCAAACCCCGTGAGCCTTGATGACCGCGACCGTGCGCAGATGAAGCGCATGAGCGGAGAGAAGATGCCGCGCCCGAAACAGATGGAAAAGTGCCGTCTCACGGAGATAGCTATGAAAGCATGCGCCTACCGTCCCGAGGAACGCTATTCAAGCCCCGTGGCAATGAGGCAGGATTTGGAGGCGATTCTTTACGACAAGAGCGACATGACGACAGGCGATATGGTCATGATATACGATGCCGATAGAACCGACACCGCCGCGTCATACAGCCAAAGCGGAAGCTTTGATGTCCCGAGGAATGCCGAGGCGACAGAGGTGTTAAGGGATGAAAAGGATAAAGCGGCCACAGGCAGCAGCACCCAGCAGCCGGAGGAGGGCGGCGTAAAAATCCTGTGCAGAAAATGTGGGAATGCCATAAGCCGCGACGTGCCGTTCTGTCCTATATGCGGCGCAAGCCAACGTGATGACGATGCGGCAAAGAAATCCCGCCTGAAAAAATGGATGCCGATAGCAGCCGCGGCGCTTGCGGCGATAATCGTAGTGGCAGTGATTGTCGCAGTGAAATTGACATCGGATGAAAGCGAAGATGCGTATGTGGAAAATACAACAAAAGCCGATACGTCCGACACAGAAGAAAGTGCAGTAGAAGAAACGGGTACAGGAGAAACAGCCGCGACAGAAGTGGCATCAGAGGAGACCCAAACAGAAATAGAAACGGAAAATAATGACGTAAAAGCATGGGAAGAAAATATCCTAATGGCTGACAACGAAGATGTTATTGGGGAAATTGATGAAAATTCACCAGTGTTTGGCTCAGATATTGCGAGGAAGGATATTGCCACAGTCACATTTTTGGATACTCTTGACAATATGCCCAATAATGCGTGGGATGTATCACAGGATAAAAACGAAAAAGTCATGGCATGGACAGCCGAAGCAGACGGCGGCTATGACTTGTTTATCGGTGCAAAAGGAGGCGTAGCAGCGAATGAAAACTCAAAACAGTTATTCATCCGATATACCAATCTTCAGCATGTAAACTTAAACGGCAGCTTTCATACAGAAAATACTGCTGATATGTCAGGAATGTTTTGTCAGTGCGGAAATTTGTCTGAGCTGGATTTGAGTGCTTTTAATACGTCAAAGGTTAAGAATATGACATCAATGTTTTATGGATGCGAGAAGTTGGAGAAGTTGGATGTAAGCGGCTTTGACACATCCAATGTGGAAGGCATGTATGCAATGTTTTATGGTTGCGGCAATTTGGCGGAATTGGATGTAAGCGGTTTTAATACATCAAAAGTGACGGACATGTCATATATGTTTGGTGGGTGTGAAAGGCTTGCGGAATTGGATGTAAGCGGTTTTGATACATCCAATGTGGAAAACATGAGCAATATGTTTAATGAGTGCAGCAGCTTAAAAGCTCTGGATGTAAGCGATTTCAACACCGCCAATGTGAAAAATATGTATGCAATGTTTTGGAATTGCAGCGGTTTAACAGAATTAGATGTAAGCGGCTTTAATACATCAAAAGTGACGGACATGTCATATATGTTTGGTGGGTGTGAAAGGCTTGCGGAATTAGATGTAAGCGGATTTGATACATCAAATGTGGCAAGTATGTGTAATATGTTTGGTGGCTGTGCTATAACAGAATTGGATGTGAGCGGTTTTAACACATCAAAAGTGACAGATATGTCATTTATGCTTAATAGGTGTAAAAATTTAAAGGTTCTTGATGTAAGCAATTTTGATACATCAAATGTAGAAAAAATGTCGCAGATGTTCTGCTGGTGCGAGAGCCTCACTGAATTAGACGTAAGCGGCTTTAACACATCAAGCCTCACGGAAGCAACAAATATGTTTTATGGCTGCACAAGCCTGCCTGCCCCGGATGTCAGCAATTTTGCCCCAGACATAGCAGAACTAATGGGCATAGGCAGACACGATTGATATTGTGATTGCCCGGAGCAAAAATTTTATTTTTCGACACTGGAAAAACCGCCGGCAGATGCCAAACATTCATCTGCCGGCGGTTTTCATCTATCAGCCACTATGGAAAAAAGTTTCCAAATCACACCCGACCCTGTGCTATAATTTCCTTGAAAGCCCCTTTATATACGCCAGCACAAGCTGCCTGTCCTCATTGGAAAGCTGCGTAAAAAGCGAAAGGCACTGCGCCTGTTCGTCCGTCAGCCCGCCAAGGCTCTTGTCAGGTTCAAAAAAATCAGTGATAGAAATGCCAAAGCCGCGGCAGAGCTTGTATAATGTAGACAGCGAGGGCATATTCTGCTTGTTCATAAGCGTGCTTAGTGTAGAATACGTGATTCCGGAAGCCTTAGCGAGATGATACAAAGTCCACCCGCGCTCGCCGCACAGCTCCCGAATCCGCTCAATAGGATTTATTTCATTCATTGAATACCTCACCATAAAATAATTCAAAGTTATTATCCATCATATCGCATTTGACGGTAAACCGATAGATTATAATATTCGTCATATTTATGGCGTTTATTCATTATATATTACGAGAGGAGAACTAAAAATGGCATCTGATAAATTGATCAGCGCGGCAGCAGAATATTTATGCATGAATATGTGTACAGAAATCCCGAAACAGATTGATGAAATGGGAGGGTACAAAAGATGCAGGAAAGGATGCGGACTATCATCATATGACTGCATAGCATTTCTGGATTTTAAGTCGCTTGACAAAACAGAATACACAGTAACAGCGGCGATCAGCCGCGGAGGATTGGACTTTAGCAATTTCATGAAAAGCGGCTCTGCTAAGGAAATAATAGGTTATTAGAACAGCAAGGCGGGTGTTGGCGAAATAACCGCAAGCTTGGAATACCTGTGCGAAAAAGCAAAGCGGTACTGTAAGGAGCATGGCATTGAAGACTGAGCGCAGCGATTGATACTAGCTGAAAAAAATAGTGAAAAAATAGTGAAAAAATAATGGAATTATTTCAGGCAAAAGGATATAATAAAAGCATATAATATTAGACGGAAGTGATTGCCGTGATAAAGGTTACTCTTACTAACAATATCCTGAAAAGAATATCTGCTATTGACAATAACCGCTATTCCCTAAGCAGGACATCCATTCCGCCAAGCGCCATTAATAAGCTTAGGAAAAATTCCAAAAAGAAAAGCTCATTTGCCTCGAACAAAATAGAAGGTAATCCGCTTACTGAGAAACAGTCTGATGAAGCGATAGACAGTGATGCCCACAGGCATTTTATGAAGCCTGAGCAGGAGGTCAGGAATTATTATATGGCGCTTAACCTTTTGGAAAAAAAGGTAAAAGAAAATGCCGCGTTTTCAAAGGAGCTAATACTTGAAGTGCAGGCTATGGTTGAAAAAGGGGCATCAAAGGAAAAGATAGGTCTGCGCGGAGAAATGCCCCCAGGCGTATTGTTTGCCGTATATGACTCTGAGACGGGCATTCCAGATTATATTCCACCAGAGTATTCGGACATTCCGCCGCTTTTGGATGAGCTGGTCAGATATGTAAATACCACGGACGATCATCCGCTGATAATTGCGGCAGTCGTGCATTATCAGCTCGTGACAATACATCCGTTTGAAGACGGCAATGGCCGTACAGCGCGTTTATTGTCCGGCTTTATTCTGGATAAATACGGATATGGCT
>CANREB010000086.1 GCA_947629525.1 uncultured Lachnospiraceae bacterium | reverse complement strand
GCAAGCCCCTGAAACCCTTGATTTTACTGGCTTTCTTTAATCGAGTTGACGCATTGTCGGGAACAACAGCACATCCCTTATCGCGGGCGAATTTGTCATCATCATTACCATTCTATCAATGCCAAATCCAATCCCCCCGGTAGGCGGCATACCGATACTGAGCGCATTCAAAAAATCCTCATCCGTATGGTTCGCCTCCGCGTCACCCGCGGCAAGCAATTCCTCCTGCGCCGCAAAGCGTTCTCTTTGGTCAATCGGATCATTAAGCTCCGAATAGGCATTTGCCATCTCCCAGCCGTTCATAAAAAATTCAAAACGCTCAACATACTCGGGATTGTCAGGCTTTTTCTTTGTAAGCGGCGAAATCTCGATTGGATGATCCATAACGAAAGTCGGCTGTATAAGATGCTCCTCAACAAACTCTTCAAAGAAAAGATTAAGTATATCGCCCTTCTTATGGCGTTCCTCAAACTCTATATTCTTCTCCTTTGCAACAGCCCTGGCTTCCTCAAGCGTGTGAATATCATTAAAGTCAACGCCTGCATACTTTTTAACCGCATCCACCATGGTAATACGCTCAAACGGCTTTGACAGATCCATCCGGTGTTCGCCGTAAGTAAGCACCTCAGAACCCGTCACTTCCTTTGCCACATAACGGTAAAGGTTTTCAGTCAGATCCATCATGCCATGGTAATCAGTATATGCCTGATAAAGCTCCATAAGCGTAAATTCAGGATTGTGGCGCGTGTCCAAGCCCTCGTTCCTGAATACGCGTCCTATCTCATAGACACGCTCCATACCGCCAACTATCAGACGCTTTAAGTATAACTCTAGTGAGATGCGAAGTTTCAAATCCTCATCAAGCGCGTTAAAATGCGTTTCAAACGGTCTTGCCGCCGCGCCGCCTGCATTGGAAACAAGCATCGGTGTTTCTACTTCCATAAATCCCTGTCCATCAAGATAACGACGTATGCTGCTGAGTACTTTTGACCTTTTTACGAATGTCTCCTTTACCTCAGCATTCATTATCAGATCCACATATCTCTGGCGGTAACGCATATCCGTGTCAGTAAGTCCATGGAATTTTTCAGGAAGGATCTGCAGGCTTTTTGACAAAAGTGTCACTGACGAAGCATGAACCGATATTTCACCCGTCTTTGTCTTAAACACTTCGCCGCTTATGCCTAAAATATCTCCAACATCATATTTCTTAAAATCCGCATACGGCTCCTCGCCGATGTTATCCCTAGCCACATAACACTGTATGCTGCCTTTCAAATCCTGAACATTGCAGAACGATGCCTTTCCCATCACGCGTTTAAACATCATACGTCCCGCGATAGTTACGCTTTTTCCCTCAAGCTCCTCAAAACCGTCTTTTATATCCTGACTGTGATACGTCACATCAAACTTCGTTATTTCAAAGGGATTCTTTCCCGCCTCCTGAAACGCCGCAAGCTTATCCCTGCGTACCTGCAGCAGTTGGTTTATATCGTTATTATTTTCCTGCGCCACTTACTAAACTCCTCTCCATATACACAGCATCTAAATGTCCCCAATTGTTAAAAGTGTAAAGAACGCCGTCACAGACGTCCTATTCCTTATAAATATCCAAAACAGTATACTTTATCTCACCCGCGGGTGCCTCAACTGACACTACCTCGCCTTTTTTAGCACCTATAAGCGCTTTGCCGAGTGGTGACTCGTTAGAGATTTTACCCTTAAGGCTGTTTGCTTCCGTCGCGCCGACGATCTTAAACTCCATCTCATCGCCCAATTCGTTATCCTTAACCTTCACGGAAAGACCGAAGCTTACCCTCTCAAGGTCGTGATTGTCATCTTCCATATCAAAGACTTCCACGTTTTTAAGGATTTTCTCAAGCTCCTCTATTCTCGCTTCTATATCGCGCTGCTCATCTTTTGCGGCATCGTATTCGGCATTTTCTGAAAGGTCGCCCTGCTCTCTGGCTTCTTTGATCTTCTGTGCTACTTCTTTTCTTCTTACTACCTTAAGGTCATGCAGCTCGTCCTCATATTTTTTTAAGCCTTCTCGTGTTAATAAGTTCTTTTTTGCTTCCATTGAAATGAACATCCTTTCATTTATATTTTTGTTGCTTAATAAAGTTCTTTAAACATATCCGTACACTTAAGTTAAGATATTATAGTCCTTTTTTGAAAATGTGTCAAGCCACGGAAAAGCCGCCGAAGCATTCACGCACGCACGCCTCAAGCTCCTCCATATTTTCTATCCCGTTTATTTTTCCGCGAAGCTTTGCGGAATGCGGCAGACCTGCCGTATACCACGATATATGTTTCCGCATTTCACGCACGGCGATATATTCTCCCTTACATTCGACCTGAAGCCTTGCATGTCTCAAAATGGTATTCATCATTTCAGTCATTGTCGGCGCAGCGGGCATTTCACCTGTTTGAAGGTAATGTGTTACTTCCCTGAAAATCCATGGATTTCCTCTGCAGGCACGCCCTATCATAATGCCGTCGCAGCCCGTTTCGTCAAGCATACGTTTTGCCGAAAGGCAATCCGTGACATCTCCGTTTCCTATAACGGGAATTTTTACGGCATCTTTGACCTTCGCGATTATATCCCAGTCCGCCCTGCCTGAATAAAACTGTTCGCGCGTCCTTGCGTGCACCGCTATTGCCGATGCGCCGTTCGCCTCGGCGATTTTTGCGATTTCCACTGCATTTATGCTTTCATCGTCAAAGCCTTTTCTGATTTTCACAGTGACGGGTTTATCTATGGCTTTCACAAGCGCATTCACTATCTCGCCTGCAAGCTTTGGATTTTTCATAAGAGCGCTGCCTTCATTATTATTTACCACCTTAGGCACGGGACAACCCATATTTACGTCCAGTATGGAAAAGGGTCTGTCCTCTATGCGTTTTGCGCTCTCTGCCATTATCGCGGGATTTGAGCCGAAAAGCTGCAGAGACACAGGCATTTCCTCAGCGCGTATTTCCATAAGCTCATCTGTCTTTTTGCTGTTGAAATGTATCGCGTTTGCACTTATCATTTCCATGCAGATAAGCCCTGCGCCCTGTTCCTTGCAGAGCAGACGGAACGGCAGATCTGTCACGCCCGCCATCGGTGCGAGCACGACATTGTTTTCAAGCTCTACACCGCCGATGATAAGCTTATTAGCGTTTGTTTTTTTCATAGATTATCCTGAGTCCTTCCAGCGTAAGCGCGCTGTTGTACTCCTGTATCATATCCGTTTCTCCGGCAATAATACGCCCTAAGCCGCCTGTCGCGACTACCTTCAGATCGTCATAGCCTGTTTCTTTTTTCACGGTCTTTATAATGTATTCTGTCTGACCTATCTGACCGTAGACAAGCCCTGCCTGCATACTTGAGATCGTTTCCTGCGCCAAAATTGAAGCGGGCTTTTTTATCTCTATTTCCGGCAGCTTCGCAGCGTCCTCCCAAAGTGCTTTTGCTGAGATTCTTATGCCCGGCGCTGTTATGCCCGCGCAAAAGCAGCCCTTTTCGTCCACGAGGTCATATGTCGTCGCCGTACCGAAGTCAAGCACTAATACAGGTCCGCCATATAATTCATATGCCGCCACAGCGTCAACAATTCGGTCCGGACCTATTTCCCTCGGATTTTCCGTAACGATTTTTATTCCTGTCTTTATTCCAACGCCCACCGTGATAAGTTTCTGCGTAATGTAACGTTTGATGCCGCCTGTAAGCGAGTGCATTATATTAGGCACTACGCTTGCAATTATTGCACCTTCTATATCCGCGGCATTTACATTGTTTTTTGTCAGAAGCTCTGTTATCAGCACGCCATACTCATCTGATGTGCGCTGTGTCTTGGACATCAGACGGAAAGTTGTTTCAAGCTTCTTTTTATTATATACACCAAATGTTATGTTAGTGTTGCCGACATCTATTACTAAAACCATAGCCGCTCCTTTCACCACTCTCCGATAATGGTCATCTACTCCTCAAAAGTTTCATGAAGCACAAACACCCTGTAATACATGCTTAGCGCCTCGATAAGTTCCTGTCTGCGCATTTTTATCTCACGCACCAAAAGCCCGCTGCTTACCTCATCATATAGTATGTCCTCCTCGTATGCCTCCGTATCGAAGCTGACACTGCCGTTCTCCTCAAAAACGATAGTAAAGACGCCGCCGACTTCCTCAGTAAAAAGCACACATATTATATGAAGCTCCTCTTTTATCGACTCAGGGATTTGATTAAACTCCTCATTAAAATAATATTTTTTCTCATATGCGTTTGCACCACACAGCACAGTGCGCCCGCCTTTCTCTCCCATCATTCATTCCTCCCTATTGGCGTACAGGGCTTGAAAAAACTAGACATATCCATACACGCCTCTTACCGATACCTCGCCTGCAAATACATACTCCCTGCCACCGTCTGCTCTGTCAACTATAAGCTCGCCTTTTTCATTAATGCCCCTTGCCGTGCCTTCGTATTCGCCTTTCGGGTCAAGTACCCGTACTTTCTCATCCATATTCGCCAGAAAGCTGTTGTACCGCTCCATTAGCGACGACATATCCTGACTTTTTTCAAATTCCGCATAATATTTTTCAAGATAATACATCGTGCGCCCGATAAGCTTCGCCCTGTTTACTTTTATTCCTGTTTCGTTGAAAATGGAAGTCGCCCTGTCCGCCATTTCGCCGTCAAATTTCGTCTGATTTGAATTTATGCCTATGCCAATCACGACATAATGTATGCCGTCAAGCTCCGCGCTCATCTCTGTAAGTATGCCGCAGACTTTCTTGCCGTTTATCACGATATCATTCGGCCACTTTATCAGTGCGCGCGCCGTTTCTGTCTGCAGCTCGTTTACCGCTTCAAGCGCCGCAAGCGCCATAACAAGCGTGAGCATCGACGCCTTTTCAGGGCGACAGTCGGGGCGCAGCATGATTGACATGTAAATATTCTCGCCCGCTTCCGACACCCACGAACGCCCGCGTCTGCCAAGCCCTGCCGTTTGGCGGTCTGCCACGACAAGCGTGCCTGACACAGCGCCATTCTCACCAAGAGATTTGGCGTCTATGTTTGTAGAGCCTGTCTCTTTTTTGAAAAGAAGGTTCTTTGCTATCCATTTTGTTTCGATATAGCTTTCAATTGAAGCTTGCGAAAGTATATCGCTTTCGGCGTCTTCGATAAGGCGGTAGCCTCTGTTGTTGACTGCCTCTATTTTATAGCCGTCTTTTTCGAGCTGCTTTATTGCTTTCCACACCGCTGTGCGTGACACGCCAAAGCACTCGCACAGCTCCTGCCCGCTGATGTAGCCGTCTGCGCCGCGAAGTTTTTTTATTATTTCGTCCTTTTTCATATTTATACCTACTGTCCGCTTTAACGGGCATTTCAATCAACATACAATAAACAGGCATAAAGCCTTGGCAGCTTCGACAAGACTCTGCGCCTGTTTTAATCTATAATATAGCATTTATTCTGTTTCATGACAAGCGTTTTGGACTGGAAAGCATTTATATTTTATATATCGCCGCAAAAATTTAGTTGCTTTTAAGCAACAATTATGTTATCCTATAATGGACTTATAAATAAGGGGGATATATAGTGAAAACAATATTAAAATGGCCCGGCGGCAAGGAAAAAGAATTGCCGATAATCAGGAAATATATGCCCGATTATTCCGGTCGTTTCGTAGAGCCATTTGTCGGCGGCGGCGCAGTATTTTTCGACACAGAAGCGGCGCAATGCTGCATAAATGATAAATCCTATGAATTAATAAATCTTTACAATTGTATCAGAAATAAGGATAATGATTTTATATATTTTATTCAACAGGAAAATAACGAATTTACTTCTTTAGGCACCTTAGTTGATGAAAATAAAGACACAATTCTTAAATTATATCATTCACGTTTATCAATAAATGATTTTATTGAGCAATATAAAGACTTCTTATGTAAATTAGCAGGTAATTATAATACGGTGTTCATTGACGAGCTTAACAGGAATCTAAAAGGCAAAATCGCACGCGCGCAAAAACTCGAAAGAGAACATGGTGAAATATCAAACGCTGACAGACTTGATAACATGGAAGCAGCATTAAAATCTTCATATTATATGTACATACGTTATCTCCAAAATCATTTACAGGAATTGACCAAGGGACATCAAGCCGCCGTGTTCTTTTTTGTACGTGAATATTGTTATTCATCTATGTTCCGATATAACAGCAATGGCAAATTTAATGTTCCATATGGCGGCATATCATATAACAGAAAAGATTTTCAAAAAAAAATAGACTATTTATTGTCGGATGAGCTATATGAAAAACTGCAAAAAACAAATATTTGCTGCGATGATTTTGAGCCGTTTATGGATTCACTCAACCTCACATCTGATGATTTCGTTTTTTTAGACCCTCCATATGACACTGACTTTTCAACATATGCCGGGAATGAATTTGGCAAAGATGAACAGATACGGTTATGCGAATGTTTAAAGCGAACGCCCGCAAAACTGTTACTAATAATAAAAAACACCGATTTCATTTACAATTTATATAAGGGCAGCTTCAACATTACAAGTTTTGACAAAACATATATGGTAAGTTTTATGAACCGAAATGACAGAAACTCCGAGCATCTCATAATTACAAACTATTAGAATTTAAAATATTTTTTTGCGGGCAGTTAGAAGCATTATAAAGTTTCCTCAATTCGCCTTCTAGCCGCCCCAAAAAATACAGAGTCTATCTCACATCCAATAAATTTTCTTTTTAATTCTTTTGCGGCAACTCCCGTAGATCCAACTCCCATAAATGGGTCAAATACTACATCACCTTCATCACTGGCTATTTTTATTAAATGGCGCATCAATTTCAGCGGTTTCTGAGAAGGATGCTTTGGCGATTTTAATCTTTCATTTCCCATACAAATCGGGCACTCAAAATAATTGTGCATTTCATTCTGTGTTGAAAAATTCCATTTATGTTTTTTATTCCATAAACATATAATCATTTCACAACTATTCAAAAAACCGTTTTTGAATATCTTTGGCATAGGATTTGTTTTATGCCATATAAAATATTGAAAAGTATCAAACTCAGAATCAAAAGCTTCATGCCATTTACCAATCAGATTATAACTTGTAAAGATAAAAATATTTCCATTTGGCTTTAATATGCGCTTAAAGTCTTCAACAAAATCAGCAGGATTAATTTCCTTTAAGTCCCATTCTCCAAGATCGTTATTGACAGCACTGCG
>CANREB010000085.1 GCA_947629525.1 uncultured Lachnospiraceae bacterium | reverse complement strand
TACAGTTTTTATATAGGGGTTTCTTTTGCATTGTTTCATAAAGATGGTGTGAGGTGTGGTATGTACAATATTGGTATTTGTGATGATGGGGAGAATGTCTGCACAGCTATTGAAAGTATGCTTCTGCAATATGCAAAGGAGAAGAATATACAGGTCGATATTAATGTGTGGTACAGCGGTGAAAGTCTGAGGGATTATCTTGTATCAGGCGGCTATCTGGATATGCTTTTTCTGGATATAGAACTGTTTAAAATGACAGGCATAGATGTTGGCAGTTATATCAGAAACCGACTGGATAACATGAGGCTGCAGATCGTTTATATATCAGGAAAAGCGTCATATGCACAACAGTTATTTAAGACTCAGCCGTTGGATTTCATGGTAAAACCGATTTTGCAGGAACAGCTCAATGAAGTTATGGATATAGCACTGAAAATTATAAAAAAGAGAAATGAACGCTTTGAATTTCAACAGGGAAAAGAGCACTATTACGTCCCTATGGGGGACATCGTTTATATGGCAAGCGAGAGAAGAAAGATAAAAGTCGTAACCATGAAGGCGACGTTTGAATTTTATGGCAAATTAAAAGAAACCGCGAAATGCCTGTCGGAAGCTTTTATTATGATACACCAGTCTTACATCGTCAATAAGGAGTATATTTTTCGATATACATACGAGACGGTTGAACTCATGGATGGCACGATACTTTCGATCAGTCCTGCAAATCGCAAACAGGTAAGAGAAAATCTTTTGAGAGAAGAATAAATATGTTAGATTTTATGCTTTGTGCTCTGACGAATCTTTTTCGTATATTTTTGATTGACAGATGCGTTGCCGTCTTTTTTGAGACGGTAGTAAATGAAAAAAGGAAATATTTTATCTGCGCCTGCTTTTTTATAATAAATACAGCCCTGTTCTGGGAATATCATACGGTATGGATCAATATGGTATGCAATTTAGTTGGAATTGGCGCTATCGTATGGCTGTATACAAAATCCGTTAAAATAAACTTATTCGTAACCGGAACTATCTATCTGATCAATTGCGCTTGTGATGTGGCGGCTACCTCATTATTCATTCATTACAGGGATGGAAAATCCTATAACCAGATTTATGCGGTCATATCCTTTTTCCTGATTTTTATATGTGAGATAGTAGTAGAAAAAATAGTCACTATTCGTAAAGATGCAAAATCCGTTCAGAATATTTCCCTGATTTTGATGCCTGTTTGCAGCATTATAGTCATTGCGCTTTTAATCTACACCGGAACTTGTACGGACATTGGACTTTCCATTGTAAGCATCGGTCTGTTGGCAGTCAATTTTTTGATGCTTTATCTGTATAATTTATTGCTGCATTCTATTTTATGGCAGTACGAGACGGAAATACTGAAGACGCAGATACAGGTGTATGCAAATCAGCTGGATGTCATCCTGCGGGGAGAAGAAAAGATAAAATCCCTGCGGCATGATATGAAGCACCATCTCAACGAGCTGACGCTGCTGGCGAATAAACATGATGTTGCAAAAATACGGGAGTACATCGATCAGATGAGAGCATTCGTTGAAAACCCTGACGAACTGATCGCATCCGGCAATATGGAAATCGACAGTGTACTCAATTATATGCTGCAAAAAGCAGAGAAAGATCTGAAAACGGTAGACGTCAAAGTGATGCTGCCCGAGAAAGTACAGCATTCCTTTGATGTCAATGTCCTGCTTGGAAATCTGCTGGAAAACGCAATTGAGGCGGCGGGGCGTACGGAAAAACAATATCTTGGAGTTAATATAACGCTAAAAAAGGGTGTTTTAAAGGTAAAAATCGAGAACAGCTTTGAAGGTTCATGCATCATGCAGGAGGAAAGCCGGGGAAACGGCACTGTCTTTAAGACGACAAAACCTCTTAAAGACCAACATGGGATTGGACTGAAAAATGTGAAGAAGATTGTGGAGAAGTATAACGGCACAATGGCTGTCACAACAAAGGATAATATATTCTGTGTTAATCTGATTCTGTATATGGAAATAATGAAAAATGAATTGGAAGAGATAATTAATTAATTTTTACAAAAATATATGCAAATTATGACAGGAAGCGGCACAATGCTCTTTTTTATGATACAGTCAATATCGGAAAGAAAGGGAATACAATGGAGGGCTGTATATGAAAAAAAGATTGTGCTTTATAGTTATAAGTGTGTCGGTTATTCTTGTTGGTGCTTTTTTGTGGTATATAAATATACCCGAAAATAAAGCAAATAGAATACTGAAAAGCATGATGCAGGATTATGAAAAAACAGTGAGTATATTTTATACAGGCTTTGCTGCTTTGGGAGAGGATTCAATCACTATAGGAGAATCGGAATATTATTTGATAGAGGGAGAATACAAGACTCTCAATGATTTAGAAGAATTATTGACAAAGGTTTATACCAGAGATATGGCAAACAGGATATTATCGCAGAGTACAGGCGGAGATGAGCCAATCATTATAGAACAAGAGGGAAGGTTATATAGGAAAGACGCTTATGACGCAGGATTTCCTTTTGAAATTCCAGTAAAATCGGCAATAAAAATGAGCAATGATGAGTGGAAAATTGAAGCGGTATCGGCAATTAATGAAGATTTTATCGTTTGTATAACATTGGAAAAAGAAAATGAACAATGGAAAATAAAAGAAATTACAGAACAAGAAAGACAATAACATCGTTCAGCGTTCCGGCAGCTTTTCATAGCAGCTGAGAAATATTCTTTGTGGATGCACCTTAAACAATTACAAAACTGTAACACTTTCTGTAAGCCTTTTGTAATACTCATATGATATACTTTCTTACATATAAATCATTATCGCACACAATCAAAGAAAAACGAGGTATTTCATATGAGTACAATTCTAAAAATCCAAGATTTAGTAAAATACTACAGCACAGGCGAGACAGTCGTAAAGGCGGTAGACCATACAAGCATAGAAATCGAACGCGGCAGATTTACGGCAATCGTGGGACGTTCGGGTTCAGGCAAATCCACGCTTCTGCATCTGATAGGCGGCTTGGAACGCCCCGACTCAGGCAAAGTCTTTATCGACGGCACTGATATTTTTTCACTGAAAAGCGATAAGCTTGCACAGTTCCGTCGAAGGAAAATCGGTTTTATATTTCAGGATTACAATTTAATACCGTCGCTCACAGTATGGGAAAATGTCGTGCTTCCGCTTGGCTTGGATCACAGGCGCGTCAATGAGGCGCAGATAACCGATATTTTGGAGAAAATCGGAATTTCTGACAAGAAAAATTCCCTGCCAAGCACACTTTCGGGCGGTCAAAAACAGCGCACGGCAATAGCAAGAGCTCTCGCAGTGGAGCCCACGATAATCTTAGCCGATGAGCCGACCGGAAACCTCGACTCGCAGACAGAGCTTGAAGTTATGAGCCTGCTTAAAACATGTGTAAACGAGTACGGTCAGACCTTAATAATGATAACACACGACCAAACCATCGCGCAGATGGCGGACAGGACTCTGCTCATCACAGACGGCGCTATTAATGAGTGAAAAGATTAAAAATTGAGAGGTAGACCATGATAACCCAAATATCCTTCAAAAACATGAAATATTACAGAAACCGCAACATTATCACAGGAATTGCGATTTTTCTGACGTCAGTGCTGCTCTTTATCCTGCCCACAGTCGGAGTGAACCTGATAAACACGCAGTTTGAAATAATAAACAGATATTATGCTAAATACCATGCACAGTACAGAAATGTAGACAGCGCCCTTGTCAAAAAGCTCTCGGCACACCACGGCATTGCACGGTACGGACTAAGAAGCGATATAGGCTACGTAAGCGGAGCTGAGCCGTCAACGATAATACTGACATATATTGATACGGAGTGTGCCGAATTATACAATATGCGGCTTGAAGAAGGGCATCTTCCAAACGCAGAGGACGAGATAGCTGTAACGCACTCAATGCTTAAAGCATTAGGAACAGAGGCACGATTAGGTGACACAGTAAATCTGAAATTTCAGCTTGAAAGAAACAGAACATTAGACTACGCGCAGGAAAAAAGCTTTGTGATTGCAGGCTTTATAGCGGAAACAGAAACGATAGAAGTGTCAGAAAACGAGACACAGCCCGAAAACAGTCAAAACAGGCTTTACAGTGCACTTATATCCAAGGATTTTTTGGAAAAAGAAATCCCACAACAGCAGATACGCTACCGTTTCCTGTTTCAGACAGGAAATGATGAAAACGCCTATTACGATGATGTGAAGGACAGCATAGAAAGTATAGCCAATGAGTTTGGCATACCGCAGGGCGATATAGTGATAAACAAGCAGTATTTATATGCAAACTATGTAGATCCTTCCTTTGTGGCAGGCATCGCAATCATAATGATTATTGTAGTTGCTGCGGGTATTATCACAATATACAGCATTTACTATGTAGGAATGGCGGAAAGAATCAGGGAGCTTGGGAAGCTGCGCGCATTAGGCGCGGAGAAACGGCAGCTTAAACAGATAATCCTGCGCGAAGGCTTATGCGTAGCGGCGATAGCCGTTCCGATAGGACTTCTTGCGGCGACATTACTGTCAAAACAGTGCTTTCTATGGTTTTATCAGCTTTATTCCGAAGATATATACAGTGCTGAAGTAAAGAAGATACTTTATGGCGGCGAAATGGCATTTTACCACGGATGGATTTATGCTCTTGACATAGCAGTCACGTTTGCCACAGTTTATATTTCCCTGCTTATGCCGATGCGGAAAGCGTCACGCGTGTCGGAAACAGAGGCGATACGATATAACGACACACGTGTCATATCCCATAGAGGCAGACGTAGAAGCCATACTGATATCAGGCTCTCAACGCTTGCCAAGATATACATTACGGGGAACGGGAAAAACAGCATTGTGACAATAGTGTCAATGAGTGTTACGGGCATTTTTGTTATGGCTGTCGCCACAGTCCTTTCCTGCGCGACGCCAAGAGACAGCGCGGACAATGATGTCTTGGGACAGTATGTGCTGCATCTTAACATAAGCTTTGACGATATGGAGCATCCCGAACGCGATTGGAGAAACCTGATACATGACAATCCGCTGAATGATGAACTGGTGGAAAAGCTTGAAAAAATCAACGGAGTTGAAAAGGCTTCTGTCTTTGGAAATGTTTATACAAAATGTGAAGAACTTGGCAGTGAGGTAGATGATTACTATGGTATTCTGGGCATTCCGGAGGAATATGCGGACACAATGGAAAGCGCGATAGTTGACGGCAGTGTCACATACGATGAACTGAAATCAGGCGATAAAGTCATAATGAATACAAGCGCGCTTTACTGGTTTGATTTACAGGTGGGAGATAAGCTTGTATTTACGATAGACGACGGTGAGCGAGTTTACGAAAAGGAGCTTGAAATAGCCGCAATGATAGAGCCGAGGTACGGCTTTATGGGAGATTTTTTCGCAATGGCTTATGATGGCTTGGAAAAGCTCTGTGGAGGAGAAAAACAATACCGCGTAAACATTTTTGCTTCGTCAGAGTATGATGAGGAGGTCTACGATGCGATAAAAGCACTTTTGCCCGAAACAGACACAGTGAATATAGAGACATGGCAGGAGGTTTATGATATGTGGGTAAAAAGCCTGCGAATGATGAATATGGTATGCTATATGTTCCTCGGGATATTGAGCGTCATATGCCTTATGAACGTCGTAAATACAATGATAAACAGTGTCCATTTAAGGAAAAAGGATATAGGAATGATGCAGGCAGCAGGCATGACAGACACGCAGCTTGTAAAAATGCTCTGCCTTGAGGGAATGTTTTATATGGCGGGAACGCTCATTGTTTCAATCGGTGTGGGAAGCGCGATCGGCTATCCGATATTTTTATGGGCAAAGCACAAGCAGATATTTGGCATAAGCAGCTATCACTATCCGATAACGGCGGCAGTCGTGATAGCTGCGGTACTGTTTGGCGTTCAGATGCTTTTGGCTGCGGCGCTTGGCAGAACAGCCAAAAGGGAGCCGCTAATTGAGCGGATACGTTTCAGCGAGTAAGAAAACATTTAACATTGCATACATTTATTTATGTCGTAAAGCAGCGTTTCCATCTGCTGAATGCCTTTTTTCTGTGAAACGATTATCGCGTTAAGTATGGGCTTTAAACCTGAACAGATTGGAAAGCAGAGGGCGCTCTGCGACATTTCGACCGCCCCTTTGTGGTGCGGTATCATTTCATTCATGAAGCTGACGTTTATACTGTTTGACATGGCAGCATTTTTCATTCCCGATAACATGACGCCCGTAATCTCTTTGAAGTTCATTTGATACTGTTTCAAATCCTGTGAGGAGTTTAAGCTGTCAGAGCACTTGCACAGGATTTCTTTCATATTTTCAATGCTTTTTGTCTGCTCGGAGATAATGCCGAGCGCAATGTCCTGCAGTGGTATAAGGGTAGTGTACTGCAGCAGGTTTCGCGACATTTCAATCGCCGCCTGATGGTGAGGTATCATCTGTGTGATGAAATTGTGTGAAATGCTGTCGGTGAGCTGTGTGCCGGACATTTCACGTATCATTTTGTCCAAAATGCCCTGAAAACAGCTTAAATATTTAAGAGTATTGCTGCTGAATTGGGGCTGTGAGGTGTAACTGCCGCCGCAACAGTTAAAACCGGATGTTTTTATCATGATCAATCACGCTTTCATTATGGATTTATATGATTATATTATGTAAAAATCGAGAATTGTTGCGCTTTGGAGAAAAATGTTGTATTATGGGTTTGTTGCAGCAAAATGAGGAAATAGTCAAGCTGCTAAAAGCGGGATAGAGGATTTGTGCATCAAGAATGGAGGATTAAGATGAATATAAAAATAAAATATTTCAATGAAAATCTGCAAAAACTGGAAAAGATAACAAAAGGCAACTGGATTGACCTGCGCGCTGCGGAGGACGTAGTCATGAAAAAGGGCGAGTTCCGCCTTATACCGCTTGGCATAGCTATGGAGCTGCCGCGCGGCTATGAGGCGCATGTCGTGCCGAGAAGCTCTACGTATAAAAATTATGGGCTTATTCAGGTAAACCATCAGGGCGTGGTGGACGGTCCTGACCGCGAGACGGGCAAGGGCGGATATTGCGGCAACGACGACCAGTGGTTTGTGCCTGTCTATGCAATGCGTGACACGGAAGTGCATTTCAATGACCGCATATGCCAGTTCCGTATAATGGAGCAGCAGCCTGATATCACATTTGAGGAAGTAGACGAGCTGACAGGTGAAAACCGCGGAGGGTTCGGGACTACGGGGACAGTATAGTTGCGTTTTCGTGTCTGTTCCTGAATTTGGCTATGGCAGTAGAGAACTATTTTCGTCACTAAAGTATGTACTCATAGAAAGTAATTGAAATTTCAACATACAAAGTGTATATTATATTTAGAACAT
>CANREB010000084.1 GCA_947629525.1 uncultured Lachnospiraceae bacterium | reverse complement strand
CATTTCCATAGGCCATACTATGTTGTTTGAGTATTCGAGAAAAGCTCCGAGCGTGCCGAGCGTAATTTTTCCGTTTATTACAAGCCTTCCGCCGATTAAAAGCACGAACATCAGTATGAGCTTTGTGATAATCTGCAGGTAGGGATAGTAGCGTACTACCACCTTTGACTGTTTCATATTGAGCTCATAATAGCGCTCGTTGTGCGACAAAAATTTTCTGATTTCAAATTTTTCACGGGCGAATGCCTTGACAGTGCGCACGCCTGCAATGTTTTCCTCGGCTACAGTGTTGAGCCGTGAATTTTCGTCGCTTATTTCCTCATAGATAGCGCCGAGTTTCCTTTCCATACAAATCGCGACAGCCGCAGACAAAACCATGGCGGCAGTCGGTATGACGGCGAGCGGGGCGTAGAGCCTGTACATGCAGAAAAGCACGACGCATGTGTGAAAGGCAACCTCTATAGTGAGCATGCCGACATAAGAGATAGTGTTCCACACGCGGTCAATATCGTCTTTGACACGAGCCATAAGCTCACCTGTGTTTGTCTTGTCAAAGAAACATGCGCTCAGTCCCTGAATATGATCGAAAAGATTTTTCCTCATATCGGAGGCAATTGCCGAACCTGTTTTATCAAATGTGTATTCTTTTGTGTACTGGAAAATAAATCTGCCAATGCCGACAGTCAGAATACCCGCAAGCAGACGGGGGAGCGCAGCGACATTTCCGCCGATGATGACATCGTCTATTATGTGCATTGTTATCATCGGTGCAAGCATGTCAAGCGATACGCTTATTATGAGCGACATTACGGCAAACATATAGCTCCATTTATACTCCCATATATAGGCTGATAGTTTTTTCCTCATTTTTACTCCTATTCCTCATCCCCGAAACAAGATCACAGCTAAAAAAGCACAAAAAAACACGGAAGCAAAACTCCCGTGCCAAATATATGCCCATATATCAACTAAATACAGTGCGCAGCTTAACTGAGATCATATTCGGAGGTAATTTTACTGAAAAGATCCATTATTGATTTTATTGATGTAACTGATGTAAATGCTATAAATGTTGTAAATGTAGCCGGATTGTTCATGATCTTACCTCCTTTCTTTCAATACTTTTGGTTTCCGATACAATGTACTTAATACCATACTATCATTTTGGAGTTATGTCAACAGCTTTTTTAAATTTTTTTACCCTTTACAAACCTACAGGCGATGTTATAAAATATTTATTAGGTTTAAAGGAATAAAAATGAGAAAATAATAAAGAAGGAGAACAGAAAATGAGCAAAAAAACCACAGTCTTAATGATACTCGACGGTTACGGCTTAAACGAAAAGAAAGAGCATAACGCGGTAGCGCTTGCAAAGACCCCGGTAATGGACAGACTTATGAAGGAATATCCATTCGCACGCGGAAATGCGAGCGGTATGGCAGTAGGACTGCCTGACGGACAGATGGGCAATTCGGAAGTAGGGCATCTGAATATGGGTGCGGGCAGGATAGTATATCAGGAACTTACCCGCATTACCAAAGAAATACAGGACGGCACTTTCTTTGAAAACCCCGCCTTGCTGGAGGCAGTTAATAATTGTAAAGAAAAAGGTTCATCTCTTCACCTTTACGGTCTGCTGTCGGACGGAGGCGTGCACAGCCATAATACCCATCTCTACGGTTTGTTGGAACTTGCTAAGAGAAACGGACTTTCAAATGTATATGTACATGCTTTCCTTGACGGACGCGACACGCCCCCCGCATCAGGTAAAGATTTTGCTAAGGAGCTTGAAACAAAAATGAAAGAAATCGGCGTAGGAAGGATCGCCACAGTAATGGGACGCTACTACGCAATGGACAGGGATAACAACTATGACCGTGTACAAATCGCCTATGACGCTATGACGCAGGGCAAAGGCGAGACGGCACCTACAGCGCAGGACGCGATACAGCAGTCTTATGACAAGGATAAAACGGACGAGTTCGTATATCCCACAGTAGTTATGGAAAATGGAAAGCCGGTAACTACGATAAAGGACGGCGATTCGATAATATTCTTTAATTTCAGACCGGATCGCGCAAGAGAGATAACAAGGGCATTTTGCGATGACGATTTCAAAGGCTTCGACAGAAAACGCCTCGATGTCAAATATGTATGTTTTTCTGACTATGATCCGACTATACCAAATAAGTCTGTTGCATTCCACAAGATAGCCGTTACGAATACGTTCGGCGAGTGGCTTGCCGCCAACAATATGACACAGGCAAGAATAGCCGAGACAGAAAAATATGCACATGTAACTTTCTTCTTTAACGGCGGTGTGGAAGAACCGAACAAGGGTGAGGACAGAGTGCTTGTGCCTTCCCCCAAGGAAGTTGCAACATATGACTTAAAGCCTGAGATGAGCGCTTATACGGTGTGTGATAAACTTGTCGATGCTATCAGATCAGGCAAATATGATGTGATAATCATAAATTTTGCAAATCCTGACATGGTAGGTCATACAGGTGTTGAGGCGGCGGCGATCAAAGCCGTTGAAGCGGTTGATGAGTGCGTTGGAAAAGCTGTGGACGCAGTATTGGAAGTAAACGGTACGCTCTTTATCTGCGCGGATCACGGCAATGCGGAACAGCTTGTTGACTACGAGACAGGCGCGCCGTTCACGGCACACACGACCAATCAGGTACCGTTTATACTTGTAAACTACGATAAGGATTATACTCTCAGGGACGGCGGATGCCTTGCCGATATAGTTCCAACTCTTATAGAAACGATGGGGATGAAGCAGCCAAAAGAAATGACAGGCAAGTCGCTTCTTGTAAAAAGATAAAATAATATTTTGACAAAAAAGCACAGCGCCCGGCACAGGGACTGTGCTTTTTATCATGGTGAATTTTTTCAGACTGTTTTGCCAATACTAAGCGTAAATATATAAAACGTTGGTTATCGGACGTGGAAATGGAGGAAAACGTGAAAAAAAAGTCATTGGCAATTACAGATGTACACGCTAGGGAGATACTTGACTCAAGGGGAAATCCCACAGTCGAAGCAATAGTCACGGTAAATGACTGTTATGAAGGCAGGGCAGGCGTGCCCTCGGGCGCAAGCACAGGAAAATTTGAAGCGGTGGAGCTGCGCGACGGTGAACTTCGCTATATGGGACTTGGAGTTCAAAAAGCGGTCAATAACGTGAACACCAAAATCAAAGAAGCACTTATCGGCATAGACGTGTGTGACCAAAAACTGATAGACTATATACTGATAGATACCGACGGCACCGAGAACAAAGGAAGTCTTGGCGCAAATGCGACTCTTAGTGTGTCTATGGCGGCGGCAAGAGCGGCGGCAGAAGCGCTCAATATCCCTTTGTACAGATATCTTGGCGGAGTAAGACCAAACCGCCTGCCCGTGCCGATGATGAATATTTTAAATGGCGGCAGGCATGCGACGAACACGGTTGATTTTCAGGAATTTATGATTATGCCTGTGAAAGCGGTAAGCTTTAAGGAAGGACTGCGTATCTGCGCGGAAATATACCATAATTTAAAAAAGATATGCCATGAGCGAGGGCTTTCCACAGGTGTCGGGGACGAAGGCGGTTTTGCCCCGGATCTGCCTGATGCCACGGCGGTGCTTGATGTGATAGTTGAGGCTGTAAAGGCAGCAGGATATAAACCCGACGAAGAAGTAAAAATCGCTATCGATGCAGCCGCGTCAGAACTTTATAACGAGGACGATAAAAAATACCATTTCAGCGGTGAGACGCAGCTTAAACGCAAATGGGCGGGCGTTGAAAACGACTTTTACGATGAGACTGACGAAAGCAGGGAGATAACAAGAACGACAGAGGAAATGATTGCTTATTACGAGGAACTTATTGAACGTTTTCCAATCGTTTCCATAGAAGACGGACTGGCGGAGGATGACTGGGATGGCTGGCAGGAGCTTACAAAACGGATAGGCAAAAAAGTGCAGCTTGTCGGCGACGATCTGTTTGTCACAAACACTAAACGCCTTGATGCAGGCATAAAACTCGAAGTGGCGAATGCTATCCTTGTGAAAGTAAATCAGATAGGTACTGTAAGCGAGGCGATAGAAGCTGTGGAAATGGCACAGAATAACGGGTACAAGGCAGTGATAAGCCACCGCAGCGGTGAAACGGAAGATACTTTTATCGCGGACTTGGCAGTGGCAATGAATGCGGGACAGATAAAGACGGGCGCACCCTGCCGCAGCGACCGCGTGGCAAAATACAACAGGCTTTTAGGTATAGAAGAAGAACTGGGCAAAGTATCGGTCTATATGGATCCGTTCCATAAATTATAAAACTTTCTATTGTCAACCGGAACATTTTGTGCTAAACTATCACTTATGGTACATTGAAGAGTAAATTTTCAGGCATACAGCGCCTTGAAACGGAGGAAAATATGGCAGTATTAAGAACAGTTCTTACGGTAATTTTAATATTGGTATCAATTGCGTTTACAATAGTAGTTTTAATGCAGGAAGGTAAATCAGCAGGTCTTGGTGCGATAAGCGGTGCGGCGGAAACCTACTGGGGCAAAAATAAAGGACGTTCCATGGAAGGGGCGCTTGTCAGGATCACGACGGTGCTCGGCGTAGTATTTATGATACTTGCAGTTGTTTTAAATATCAATTTTTAGCAAAAGAAACACTCTTGTAATAAAGAGTGTTTTTCGTTTTTATCCGCAGGGCTTTAATGCGCGCATCAGCCCTGCGCGGAAAGTGATGCGCGCGGAAATGAGGACAACATTGAACGATAAAAGAAAAAAAGTGATACTTGATTTGGTGGGGGAAGAGTTTTACGTCCCAATGAAAGAAAAAGAACTTGCCGTCATGCTTCAAGTCAGAAAAGAGGACAGGGCTGAACTTAACCGCATTTTAAATGAACTTGTCGCGGAAGGCGAATTGACGATAACCAAAAAAGGCAAATTCATAAAAGCAAAAAAATCCGACAGAGAGCTGACAGGTACATTTATAAGCCATCCCAAAGGATTTGGATTTGTGGAAATAGAGGGGCGCGATGAGGATTTATATATCCCCGAAAACTGTGTAAACGGCGCTTTCCACAAAGATACGGTAAAAGTATCTCTGCTTGCGGGACAGCGTGGCAAGCGTCAGGAAGCTCAGGTGACGGAAATCATATCGAGAGGTATAGTACGGGTCGTAGGCATATTTGACAAAAGCAATAAAAACTATGGATTTGTAATTCCCGATAACACAAAGATTTCCGCTGATATCTTTGTGCCCTCGGAGCGCTCAAAAGGCGCGGTTTCAGGGCATAAGGTAGTGTGCGAGATCACTGACTATGGTAAGGACAACAGAAAGCCCGAGGGGAAGATAGTTGAGATACTTGGCTCTGTAAATGACCCCGGTGTCGATATCATGTCAATAGTAAAAGGGTATGATCTGCCGACGGAATTTCCCGAAAAAGTAATGCGTCAGGCGCAGAACGTGGCAAATGAAGTTTCAGACGCGGATATCTCAGGCAGACGGGATCTGCGCGCCGTCCAAATGGTAACGATAGACGGCGAGGATGCGAAAGACTTGGATGACGCGGTAAGCCTTTCGATGGAGGACGGGCTGTATAAACTTGGCGTCCACATTGCCGATGTGACTAATTATGTTCAGGAAAACTCGGCGCTTGACTGGGAGGCTAAAAGCCGTGGTACGAGCGTGTACCTTGTGGACAGAGTCATACCGATGCTTCCGCATATACTTTCAAACGGTATATGTTCGCTGAATGCCGGAACTGACAGGCTTGCGCTCAGCTGTCTTATGACGATAGACGCCAAAGGTGAAGTGGTAAATCATGAGATAGTTGAGAGTGTGATAAATGTTGACAGAAGAATGTCATATACAAATGTGAAAAAAATCCTTGATGACAAGGACGAGGAACAGATAAAAGAATACAAGGATCTTGTCCCGATGTTTGAACTTATGCGTGAACTGGCGGCGATTTTGCGCGAAAAACGAAGAAAGCGCGGTTCAATCGATTTTGATTTCCCTGAGACAAAGATAATACTTGACAATATGGGACATCCGATTGAGATAAAGCCGTATGAAAGGAACGTGGCAACAAAAATCATAGAGGATTTTATGCTTATTGCTAACGAAACAGTAGCGCAGCATTTTTACTGGCTTGAACTGCCGTTTGTATATCGGACTCATGACAATCCCGATCCTGAGAAGATTGATAAACTTAATACCTTTGTGAGAAATTTCGGCTACAGGATAAAGAGCAGACAGGAAGAACTGCATCCAAAAGAATTACAGAAACTTTTGGCTAAGGTTGAGGATACGGCGGAGGAGGCGCTCATAAGCCGTCTTGCGCTCAGAAGTATGAAACAGGCTAAATATACAATTGACTGTACGGGACATTTTGGGCTTGCATGCAGGTATTACTGTCATTTTACGTCGCCGATAAGACGCTATCCGGATTTACAGATACACCGCATCATCAAAGAGCAGCTTCGCGGCAGAATGAATGAGAACCGCATACAGCATTACAATGAAATACTTCCGGAGGTCGCAAAACATTCATCGGAAATGGAACGGCGCGCCGATGAAGCCGAACGCGAGACGGATAAGCTGAAAAAAGTGGAGTACATAGAGGAGCATATCGGAGAAGTGTACGACGGCGTTATATCATCCATAACAAGCTGGGGAATATATGTGGAGCTTCCCAATACAATAGAAGGAATGATACATGTGTCAATGCTTCCCGGCGATTATTTTTATTATGACGAGACATCATATGAAATGGTGGGACAGGCAACAGACAGGCGTTATAAACTGGGCGAGAAGATAAAGGTTCAGGTGAGCGCGACGGATAAAATAGCAAGGACTATAGATTTTACTATTCCGCAGGATATCGATTTGGAGGATAGCTATGGCAAAGAATGAAACGATGAAACTGGTGGCGAACAATAACAAAGCTTACCACGACTATTTTATAGAAGAAAAACTGGAATGCGGCATTGCGCTTTGCGGTACGGAGGTCAAATCCCTCAGAATGGGGAAATGCAGTATAAAGGAAGCGTTTGTACGTATTGAGAATGGCGAAGTGTTTGTATACGGAATGCATGTGTCCCCATATGAAAAAGGCAACATATTTAATAAAGATCCGCTTCGAGTGAAAAAACTTTTGCTTCACCGCCATGAGATAAATAAACTTGTCGGCAGGATAAAAGAAAAAGGTTACACTCTTGTACCTCTGCAAGTATACTTTTCAGGTGGGAAGGCAAAGATCGAAATCGGGCTTGCGCGCGGCAAAAAGTTATACGATAAGCGTGAAGATATAGCCAAAAAAGATCAAAGACGCGAGACTCAAAGAGAGTTCAAAGTCAAAAATCTGTACTGAAAAATATTTTTTGAAATTTTTTTAATATGTGCTTGACATAAAATGGAAAGCCGTGCTAGAATATTAAAGCTGTCGCTGATATTGTTAAAAGCGGCAGCCTGTACATTGACAAACAAACAGTAATGCAGACCTGAAAATTCCAAGTAAGAAAAAGAGAAAATTCAGAGAACAAAAACCTG
>CANREB010000083.1 GCA_947629525.1 uncultured Lachnospiraceae bacterium | reverse complement strand
GGAGATGCAGGATACAGTGCAGGATGCATGAGCTTTTGCTCATATGGGTAGAACGGGTGGCGGCAGGCATAATGATTACGGGCATAATAGCAAAGCTGTTGCAGCTTATAGGATTTTTGGGATAACGCGATAAAGCGCCCGTTTTAATCGGGCAGATTGGGTATGGCAATGATTGTAGTTAATGGATATGTCAGGACTGACAAGGGCAGGATACGCCCGATCAATGAAGATAATTTCTGCGTCAACAGATATTTCAAGGCAAAGGACGCGGACAGTGATCTGCTTTCGTTTGGCGGAAGCCGCGATATTCTGGCGGGCATTTTTGACGGCATCGGAGGCGAGAAAAACGGCGAGATGGCATCGTTTATCGCGGCAAAGACAATGGCGGCATTTGACGCACATCTGCCCGACGGCGACTGGAATTTCCTCATAAACGATATGAACCGCAGGATAAACGAATACGCGAAGACAAACGGCGGCTGCAATATGGGCAGCACGGCGGCAATCGTGTTTGTGCATAAGGGCGTGGCGCAAATCTGTAATCTCGGCGACAGCCCGATTTTTCTCTGCTCTGGCGGTCATCTGCGCAAGATAAGCAAAGACCACAATGAGCTGCAGCGCGCAAAAGATATGAATTTAGCCGATATGAATTTTGACAGCAGCGGCATCAAGAAAAACAGGCTCACTAAATATTTAGGCATTAGAAGTCCTGAGCTTAATCCGAACATAGTGGTTGATATTGAACTGAATGAAGGTGATAAGCTTTTGCTGTGCAGCGACGGGCTGACCGGAATGGTTGCCGAGGACGAGATAGAGCGGATAATGGCGGATGGCGGCAGCGAGCATATCGTAAACTGCCTTGTCGATAAAGCGCTTGAAAACGGCGGAAGGGATAATACGACGGTGATGGTGCTGTGCTGTGAGGAGAAAAAGTCACTGATAGGAAGGCTGTTTGGGAAATAGGAAAGAAAGCCTCATCAGGCGCTTTATGGATGAGGGCGGCTTTGCCGGATAATTGACTATGCAAATTGGTTATGTACCTTGAAAATTCCATACTTTATATCAGAAACCGCTTTTATTTGCGTGCTATTTATGCTAATATTGTAGCATATACAGCGGACTGCGGCGGGCGTTTGCTGTAATGTAAATGATTTAGTATGTTGCTTGGATGGTACATTTAAAGCACATTCAATGGAGGGCATAGGCATGGAGAGGAAAGTCGGCATAGGGATACAGGATTATGAAACAATCATATCAAATAACTGTTTCTATATAGACAAGACGGCATTTATAAAAGAATGGTGGGAAAGCGGTGACAGCGTGACACTCATCACGCGTCCGCGCCGTTTCGGCAAGACGCTCACCATGAGCATGTTGGAATGTTTTTTTTCCGAAAAATATGCAGGACGCGGTGACTTGTTTGAAGGGCTTTCCATATGGCAGGACGAGAAATACCGCCAGATGCAGGGGACATATCCTGTCATTTATCTGAGTTTTTCCGAGATAAAGGAAGAAAACTGTAAAGCGGCGAAAGAAAAAATGTACCAGCTTATAATCAGCCTCTATGCGCAATATTCGTTTGTGAGAAACAGCAGTGCCATGGAAAATTCGGATAAGCAGATTTTTGACATGGTATCGCCTGATATGAATGATGCCGTTGCGACAATGGCTGTTAAGCGCCTGTCCGAGTTCCTTTTCAAATATTATGGAAAAAAAGCAATAATAATATTAGACGAGTACGACACGCCCATGCAGGAAGCATATGTCAAAGACTATTGGGATGAATTTGTCTCATTTATCAGAAGCCTGTTCAATTCGACATTCAAGACAAACCCATGGCTTGAACGCGGCATAATGACAGGCATCACCCGCGTAAGCAAGGAATCAATCTTTTCTGACCTGAACAATTTAAAGGTAGTGACGACAACCTCTGACGAATACGCAGATGTCTTTGGTTTTACCGAGACAGAGGTATTTGACGCAATGGACGAACTGGGGCTGACAAACAAAAACGGTGTCAAGCGTTGGTATGACGGCTTTACTTTCGGCAATAAGACTGACATTTACAATCCATGGTCAATAATAAATTATCTTGACAGTGGGAAATTCGGCACATATTGGGCGGACACAAGCTCGAACAGCCTCATAAACAAGCTCGTGCAGGAGGCAAACGCGGACATTAAAAAAGATTTTGAAATCCTGCTTGACGGCGGGACAGTGAAAGCCGACATAGACGAGCAGATCGTCTACAGCCAGCTTGACGGCAGCGCAAAGACCCTGTGGAGTCTTATGCTTGCATCAGGGTATCTGCGCATTGATAAATACACAAGCTATGACGAGGATGAGGACGACACTGAAAGGGAGTATGTGCTTGCGCTGACAAACAGGGAAGTGCGCAAAATGTTTGAGACGATGATAAAAGGATGGTTTCAGGCGGCGGGCGGCTACAGCGATTTTATCAAGGCGCTGCTTTTGGGCGACATAGATGCGATGAACGATTACATGAATAAGGTATCGCTGCATACATTCAGCAGCTTTGATACAGGCGGCAGCCCGGACAGCACAGAACCTGAACGCTTCTACCACGGCTTTGTCCTAGGGCTTATGGTCGAATTAAAAGACAGATACGTGATAACCTCAAACCGCGAGAGCGGATTTGGCAGATATGACATAATGCTAAAGCCGAAAAACGAGGGCGGCAATGCCATCATAATAGAATTTAAAGTATTTAACCCGCGCCGTGACAAGTCTCTTGACGATACCTTAAAAGCCGCGCTGCAGCAGATACAGGAGAAAAAATATGCCGCAGCCCTTACGGCGGAAGGCATCCCGTCTGAAAGGATATTCAGCTACGGTTTCGCGTTTAAGGGCAGGGAAGTCCTTATCGGGGAGTAAACATTCATCGGACAGACTGGTGGCAGACAATTATACAAAGAAATCCTGATATAAAGTATGGAATTTACAAAGCTTTATATCAGGATTTTTTATATTTATATTATGGGAGGCTGCTTATGAACGACAGCGAAATAATCGCAAAATACAAAAAATACGAACCGTTTTTCAAGAGCTGGTACATTAAGCGTTTTATCGGCGAGGGAGGCTTTGCCAAGGTTTTTGAGATCGTGCGCAGTGATTTTGGAAGCGAGTATACTTCAGCGCTGAAGATAATCACAGTGTCAAAAACAAAAACCGAGATAGAGGCAATGCAGAACGAAGGCATGAGCGAGAATGACATCAGGGCGGAGCTTTATGCGGTAGTTGAGGACACAGTAAAGGAAATACAGCTCATGTACAAGCTCAAAGGCAGCCTGAATATTGTCGGATATGAAGATCATGAGGTAGTAGGACACAGTGACGGCATGGGATGGGACATCCTTATCAAAATGGAGCTGCTCACGCCGCTTGGCAGTTACATACGCCAACAGCACGGCAAGCTTGCCGGACGCGACATCATAAAGATTGGGATCGACATATGCAAAGCTCTGGAGGCGTGTCAGAAATACAACATAATCCACCGCGACATCAAGGCGGACAACATATTTGTATCGAAAAACGGCGAATTTAAGCTAGGCGACTTCGGCATAGCAAGGATTATAGAGCGCAGCGGCATGGAGCTTTCAAAGAAAGGCACATTTACGTATATGGCGCCGGAAGTGTATAAAGGGCAGACCTATACTTCGGCAGTGGACATATATTCTTTGGGGATTGTGCTCTATCGTCTGCTGAACAACAACCGCGCCCCGTTCCTGCCCGATTATCCCGCGCCGATAAGTCTTGACGCGCGTGACCATGCAATGCTGCTGCGCATGAGCGGGGAAAGATTTCCAAAACCGGCACAGGGAGGAAAGAGCAGACTTACGGAGATAGTTCTCAAAGCATGCGCCTACCGCCCCGAGGACAGATATTCAAGTCCGCTGGCAATGCGGCAGGAGCTGGAGGCTATCCTTCTTGACGAAAGTGAGGCGGCACAGGGTGACTGCATTACAATATACGAGGAAAAGACAGGGAGTGTTTCCGCGTATTCGCCGGAAAAGCTAAGTGAAAACAGCAAAGATTTCTACGCGGGCGGTAACGATGCGACTGCGGTTACGGAAATACTGGATGATGATATAACGGGTGCGACCGAAGTGCTGCGTGACGAAACGGAAATGCCGCATGCAGGAGAGTATGACAGAGTGGACGCAAAAAGCGCAGAGATAAAAGTGCTGTGTAAAAACTGCGGTAATCTCATTGACCGCGGTGCAGGCTTTTGTCCGATATGCGGCGCAAGTCAAAAAGACGGTGACGGCAGAGCAAAATTAAAAAAGAAGATACTCGCAGCGGCAGGAATATCCGCCGCCGCGATGCTGTCTGCGGTTATCGTGGGCGTATATGCGGCAAAAAATTCAGGTGTTGGCGAACCTCTGAATACGGAGACAGAAAGCAGTGAATATACCGAGGAAACTCAGACACAACCCATTGAAAGCAATCTATGGGAAAAGAATGTGCTTATGGCTGGTCATGCCTTAGATACGGATCAAAATTATAGCGTATTTGGTTCTGATATACCGCGGAAGGACATCGCAAATATTATATTTTCAGACTCTTTGGATGAAATGCCGGAAACGGCATGGGACGTGTCCGCGGACAGCAGCGGCAGCGTGATGGCATGGATTGCGGAAGGCGAGAACGGACGCAGCCTGTATATCGCGGGAGAAGGCGGCGTGTCACTCGGCGAGGATGCAAGCGGACTGTTTCAGGGATATACGGATTTAAAAAGCTTTAGCGGAGGAGAAACTCTTCACACGGATAATGTTTTGAGCATGAAATCAATGTTTAAAGATTGCGAAAGTTTGGAAAACGCAGACGTATCTTTTTTTAGCACATCAAATGTGACAGATATGTCATTTATGTTTGAGAATTGCCGCAGTTTGATAAATATTGATGTAAGCGGATTTGACACGTCAAATGTCACAAGCGCTGAAAATATGTTTGGCGGATGTGAAAATCTGAACGCGCCTGATATCAGCAATTTTCCACAAAGCCTGACAAATGAGATGGGTCTGCTCGCAGAGGAAGTCTATTTTTTCCCGCGGGGGGTGAACTCGGCTACATATCGGGCATCACTTTACGAAGAGGACAGGATGAATATAGAAGTGAAAATGCGGATCACAAAGGTGCAGTCTCTAGGCAAAGGCAATTTGTATAAATTGGTGATAGACATACCGGATTCGCGTGGAAGCTACAGAGGGGAGCAGCGCAACCTTGGATTGTTTTATGTGCAGGCGGAAGAGATTTACTTTATACGCGATTCGGAGGCAAAAGAAGAATATCAGACAGCGGATGAATTTATAAGCAGCGCAATCTTGGTATGCAATGAAAACGGCAAAGAGGATCCCCTCGCAGAGGACGAAAGGGGTTGGCATGAGAGCATTAGGGTAGAAGGCGATGGGCGAATATACTACTGCTGTAATACTTTGGTGACGACAGGGTATTTTGAGCATTTTAAATGGGAAAAAGGTATAGGATTAGTTGAGTATTGGAGCGGATATGGAGCGTTCGCGGACGGTATAGAATTGTATTTGGAAGAAACGTCATCAGAGGGTGCACCATTTGAGGAGACTGAATCGGAAACAGGAAAGAACGACATAAAAGTATGGGAAGAAAATATCCTGATGGCTGACAGAGAAAATGTTATCAGGGAAATTGACGAAAATGCACCAGTGCTTGGCTCAGACATCGCGAGGAAGGATATTGTCACAGTCACATTTTTGGACACTCTTGATGATATGCCCGATAATGCGTGGGATGTATCGCAGGATAAAAACAAAAAAGTAATGGCATGGACAAACGAAGCAGACGGCGGATATAACCTGTTTATCGGCGCGGAAGGAGGCGTGGCAGCGAATGAAAACTCGGATTATCTGTTTAAGATGTATGTCAATTTGGAGAAAATAAATTTTAATAATAATCTGCACACGGAAAAAGTAGTCGATATTTCAAGAATGTTCTCTTGGTGTGGGAATTTGACTGAACTGAATTTAAACACTTTTGATACATCAAATGTTACAAGTATGTTTGGTATGTTTTCAGGTTGTGAAAATTTGACTGAATTAGATGTGAGCGGCTTTGATACATCAAATGTTACACATATGTCGATGATGTTTATGGGTTGTGAAAATTTGGCTGAATTAGATGTGAGCGGCTTTGATACATCTAACGTAGTAAATATGTCGAGTATGTTTTCAGGTTGTGAAAATTTGACTGAATTAGATGTAAGCGGTTTTGAAACATCTAACGTAATAGATATGTTTGATATGTTTTCAGGTTGTGAAAATTTGACTGAATTAGATGTAAGCAATTTCGATACATCTAATGTAAAGTATATGGGTTATATGTTTAACAGATGTGAAAGCTTAGCAGAATTAGACGTTAGTAGCTTTGACACATCAAGCCTCACAGAAGCAGAATGTATGTTTTTTGGCTGCACAAGCCTGCCAGCCCCAAATGTCAGCAATTTTGACCAATCCATAATAGAAACAATGGAAATTGGCGGACATGATTGACCCCTGCTATAATGAAGCTGTAAAAGCAGCAGTAGAGCAGAATTTATTTTGGAATATCAATATTTCCTACGCACCTTGAAAATTCCATACTTTATATCAGAAACTGCTTTTATTCGCGTGTTATTTGTGCTAATATTGTAGCATATACAGCGGACTGCGGCTATGCGGTCTGCTTAGCTGATACATTCAATGGAGGACATAAGCATGGCGAGGACAGTCGGCATAGGGATACAGGACTATGAAACAATCATATCAAATAACTGCTTCTATATAGATAAGACGGCATTTATAAAAGAATGGTGGGAAAGCGGTGACAGCGTGACACTCATCACGCGTCCGCGCCGTTTCGGCAAGACGCTCACCATGAGCATGTTGGAATGTTTCTTTTCCGTAAAATATGCAAGGCGCGGCGATTTGTTTGAAGGGCTTTCCATATGGCAGGATGAGAAATACCGCCAGATGCAGGGGACATATCCTGTCATAAGTCTGTCATTTGCAAATATAAAAAAGAAAAGCTGCAAATCGGCTAAGAATGAAATCTGCAGATTGATTGCAAAGCTTTATGTCCGATATGCCTTTATCAGGGATTGCAGTTTTATGACGGAGACTGACAGGCAGATGTTTGATATGGTGTCCATAAATATGGATGAAGATACCGCAGCTGCCGCAATCAATCAAATGTCTGAATTTTTGTGGCGTTATTATGGGAAAAAGGTAATAATCCTTTTAGACGAGTACGACACGCCAATGCAGGAAGCATATGTAGACGGCTACTGGGACGAATTTGTCTCATTTACAAGAAGCCTGTTCAATTCGACATTTAAGACAAACCCATGGCTTGAACGCGGCATAATGACAGGCATCACCCGCGTAAGCAAGGAATCAATCTTTTCTGACCTGAACAATTTAAAGGTAGTGACGACAACCTCTGACGAATACGCAGATGTCTTTGGTTTTACCGAGACAGAGGTATTTGACGCAATGGACGAACTGGGGCTGACAAACAAAAACGGTGTCAAGCGTTGGTATGACGGCTTTACTTTCGGCAATAAGACTGACATTTACAATCCATGGTCAATAATAAATTATCTTGACAGTGGGAAATTCGGCACATATTGGGCGGACACAAGCTCGAACAGCCTCATAAACAAGCTCGTGCAGGAGGCAAACGCGGA
>CANREB010000082.1 GCA_947629525.1 uncultured Lachnospiraceae bacterium | reverse complement strand
TAATAATATTTACTTTTCAAAGTGCTTGCCAGAGTTTAGCTGGCATGAACTACTCAAGATTCCGAGAGTTCATATATCTGTAAGAGTTTTCAAGCCAAGTCGGCTTATTTTCACTTTATTAGATGTATTTTTTCAGGCATCATTTTGAGCTTAAACAGTTAATTGGGATCCGTCGGATCTTAATTATATACAAAATATTTTTATACAATGAGAGGAGTAAAAATTATGGATGCAAGAACAACAGGTATTGTCGCCTATATTACGTGGATCGGGCTTATAATCTCGATATGCGTGGGCGATATGCAGGGAGCAAAATTTCACGTCAATCAGGCGCTTGTTATTATGCTGTTTTCATTGCTCAGCGCTATCCCCGTTATCGGATGGATATGGGGCATATTTATGCTGGTGTGCTGGGTCATGGGATTGATCGCAGCCATAAATCAGGAGGAAAAAGAAGTCCCTCTGATTGGCAGACTTCGACTGCTTAAATAGCAATCGGATAAAAAAAGAGCCGGAATTTGGCATTTATGCGGATTTTCCGGCTCTTTTTGTGTAATGGAGACTGCAGGCAAAGATCGATCGTACGAAAATACAGAAACCCTATTGACATAATAGGGTTTAAGTGCTATATAATATACCATAGGACGTAAATGATCGGTAAAGCAAAATGTTGAAACAAGGAGGCGGCGCATGATCATATCTACCAAAGGACGATATTCTCTGCGGATAATGATGGATTTGGCAAATCATACCGGAGAGATAGTCAAACTGAAAGATATAGCTGCAAGGCAGGAAATTTCAGAAAAATATATGGAACAGATAATCGCCGTATTAAATAAAGCAGGGTATGTGCGGAGCACACGCGGAGCGCAGGGCGGGTATCAGCTTGTGCGTCAGCCTAAGGATTATACTGTAGGTATGGTGCTGCGTCTGACGGAAGGTTCCCTTGCCCCTGTTGACTGTCTTACTGAGAATGCGCTTCCATGCGAGCGCGGCGGAAAGTGCGCTACTGTTGAAATATATAAGCGCATTTATGATGCGGTAAACAACGTTATAGATACAACTACAATACAGGATTTACTGAATATAGAGCAGGAAAAAGCGGCTAATTCTTATGTTATTTAGCGAGAGCGTTTTCTGTTTTTTATGGCGATAATACCCCCCCTAATCATATATGAATTAAGGATAACGGGATAGTACAATATATCAATGATATAAAAGGAAAGAGGTAAAGACAATGATTTATTTGGATAACGCGGCGACAACGCGGGTCACTGAAGAAGTCTTTGAGCAGATAAAGCCGTATTTCTGCGAGCAGTACGCTAACCCATCGGCAATATACAGCTTTGCGGGCAAGGCAATGAGCGCGGTTGACGAGGCGAGAAAAAGCGCGGCGGAACTTATAGGCGCCGAGTCAAATGAGATTTATTTTACGGCGGGCGGCAGCGAGTCTGATAACTGGGCGATAAAAGCGGCAGCCGAATTATATAAGGACAAGGGGAAGCACATCATAACTTCGACGATAGAGCATCATGCAGTGCTTCACACATGCCAATATCTTGAAAAACAGGGCTATGAAGTGACGTATGTAAATGTTGACGAAAACGGTGTTATCAGGCTTGACGAGCTTGAAAAGGCAATACGTCCCGACACTGTTTTGATAACTGTTATGGCAGCAAACAATGAGATAGGTACGATACAGCCGATATCCGAGATAGGCAGACTCGCAAAGAAAAACGGCATACTTTTCCACACTGATGCGGTTCAGGCGTATGGGCATATTCCCATTGATGTAAATGAGATGAATATCGACATGCTGAGTGCGAGCGGTCATAAACTCAACGCACCTAAAGGCGTAGGCATTATGTATATCAGAAAAGGCGTGCGCATCGGCTCTTTCATACATGGAGGGGCACAGGAGCGTTCAAGACGCGCAGGTACGTTAAATACTGCCGGAATAGTAGGATTTGGTGCGGCGGCAAAGATCGCTAAGGAAAAACTTGAAGAGAACGCCAAAAAAGAGATAGCTCTTCGTGATTATCTGATAAAGCGTGTTATGGATGAGATACCTTATACGCGCCTTAACGGCGATGCCGTAAAAAGGCTTCCAAACAATGCACATTTCTGCTTTAAATTTATCGAGGGCGAGTCGCTGCTCATACTTTTGGATCAGAACGGCATATGTGCCTCATCAGGTTCAGCCTGCACATCAGGTTCGCTTGACCCGTCGCATGTGCTTCTTGCGATCGGACTTGCGCATGAGATAGCTCATGGTTCGCTGCGGCTTACGCTTTCGACGGAAAATACGAAAGAAGAGATCGACTTTACTGTTGATAAGCTAAAGGAAATCGTTGCAAGGCTTCGTTCGATGTCGCCTCTTTATGAAGATTTTGTAAAGCAGCAGTCATAACAAATAAATGTATTGTGTTAGAAAGGAAACAAAGATATGTACAGTGAAAAAGTAATGGATCATTTTAACAATCCGCGGAATGTAGGCGAAATAGAAAATCCAAGCGGAGTGGGTACGGTTGGAAATGCCAAGTGCGGTGATATAATGCGCATGTATCTTGATATAGACGAAAACGGCATTATCAAGGAAGCGAAATTTAAAACCTTCGGCTGCGGCGCGGCGGTGGCAACGAGCAGTATGGCTACGGAACTTGTAAAAGGCAAGACCATACAGGAAGCGCTTCAGGTCACGAATAAGGCTGTTATGGAGGCGCTTGACGGACTTCCGCCTGTCAAAGTGCACTGTTCGCTTCTTGCCGAAGAAGCTATCCATGCGGCATTATGGGACTATGCCGAGAAAAATAATATTAAGATCGAGGGTCTGCAAAAGCCTGTTAATGACATTGAAGAGAAAATTGAAGAGGAATATTAAAGCAGCTGCTTGAGGCGCACCGTTAAAACGGAAAATTTTAACGGTGCGTTTTTTGTTGCAATATTTGTGTGTTATGGTAAAATTTAAGGAGTTAGTATGAAAATTTTAGCATTTATGAGGGAATTATGTCATATATTTCATTTCAGTTTTATTTATTTTTATTGATCTTATTATTGGTATATTATATTATTCCGCTAAAATTCAGGTGGCAGGTGCTGCTTGCGGGCAGCGTCAGCTATTATCTTATCTCACAGGGAAAGCTTTGGTGGATCTTCGCCCTTACGATTTTTATCACATGGTTATCGGGAATATTGATAGAAAGTATCGGTAAGATGAAAAACATTGCTCTGACAGTCTCGATTTTGCTCGTGGTTTTAGCATGGTTTTTTTTCAGAGGCGGTAATGGCATATCTGTATTGGGAATATCGTTTTACAGTGTTCAGATCATATCATATTTGACTGATATTTATCGTGGTAATGTCAAAGCGCAGAAAAACCTTGCAAAATATGCACTGTATGTCAGTTTCTTTCCGCAGATCGTCCAAGGACCGATACCGCGTTATGAACAGTTGAATGAGCAGCTGTTTACCGGACATAAATTTGACGAAAGAGAGTTTGTGAGATCGTTCCAGTTGATCATATGGGGATTTTTCCTCAAACTTATGATTGCGGATAAGGCAGATATAGTAGTTGATACGATATTTGCAAACCCTATAAAGTATACAGGGGGATATGTATGGACAGGCGGCATCTTATACAGTATACAGATATATGCTGATTTTCTTGCCTGTGTTACTCTGTCACAAGGCATTGCGGGAATGTTCGGAATAAAACTGACGGATAATTTCGCGCGTCCGCATTTTTCCGCTTCAATAAAAGAATTTTGGCGCCGCTGGCATATCTCATTCAGCAGTTGGCTCAGGGACTATGTTTATATTCCGCTGGGCGGGAGCAGAAGGGGAAAGATTAGAAAATACATCAATTTAATAATAACATTTGTCGTTAGCGGGATATGGCATGGCGCAGGGCTGAATTTTCTGGCGTGGGGACTATTACATTCTCTATATCAGATAGTCGGTGATGTTACGAAAGATAAAAAGGAAAAAATATATACCACGTTGAACATACCTGCAGCTTCTAAAATAAAACTGGTAATTCAGAGGATCGGAACATTTTTTTGGGTCATGGTGGCATGGATATTATTTAGGGCAAATGTCCTGTATGATGGTCTTTTAATGATAAAGAATATGTTTACTGTCTGCAACCCATGGATATTTTTTGACGAGGAACTCTTTTCATTAGGTTTGGATTGGAAAGAATGGCAGATGCTGGCAGTATCGGTTGCAGTACTGATCATTGTCAGTTTTATGCAGGAAAGAGGGACGAAGGTTTCTGATAAAATACTGAAAATGCCGGTAATAATAAGAGGCGGCATATACATATTTGCGATCATATTCATAATGATATTTGGAACATACGGTTACGGGTATAATTCACAGGCTTTCATTTATGGAGGATTTTGACAATGTCGGCACATAAAAAGTTCGCGTTAAAATGTATCTGTTTTATCGCTGCGCTAACCGCCTGCGTTATGTTTGTGTGGGAGATAATAACGCCTAAATTTTTCGGCAACTTTGATTATTCTACTACAGATACATTTATGGGATTTTATGAAATGAAAAAAAATACGATAGATGTGCTCTTTTTTGGAAGCAGCCACGCGGTTACATCGGTTATCCCTCAGGAATTATACAATGATTATGGTATCAGGAGTTATAATCTAAGCTGCGAACAGCAGAACCTGCTTACTACATATTATTGGTTTCGGGAAGCTTTGAAATATCAGACGCCGAAAGTTATCGCAATTGACTGTTATATGCTTTTTGATATAGGATATGGACCTTTGAATGCGGTGGAAGAATGCAACAGGAAAGCATTTGATTATATGAAATATTCTAAATTGAAAGTGGAAGCATTAAGAGAAATGTGCAAATATGAGGGAAGAGGTTCTCTTCTCAGTTACTATCTGCCTAACATCAGATATCATGAGCATTGGAAAGACTTGAGCAAAGTGGATTTTAAGCTTAAAGAGATGAGCAGGCATTATGAACTTAAGGGATATGACGTATTTTGTGAACATAATGATTTTGAGTATGAACCCTTTGATGTGGAAAGATCCGGCAATGTGGATATGGTAGAAATGGCTCCGCTAATGGAAGAATACCTTAATAATATTATTGAATTATGTAGTCAAAAAAACATTGAAGTGATTTTGTTTAAAAACCCTACGATCGTGCAGACGGAAGAAAGACATAACCGCATAAAAAAGTATGCTGATGAGCATGATCTGATGTTCTTGGATTTTAATGATGAAAAACTGTATAACGAGATAGGATTTGATTTTAATTATGACAGCAGTGACTACGGACACAGTAACATTTGGGGAGCAATAAAAGTAACATCATATTTGGGAAAAATACTAAAGGACGAGTATGACATAGAAGCAATATATGATGAACAATGGGAGGACACAAAGGAATACTATGAAGCTGTGAAGAGCGACTGCAGGTTGAACAGCATAAATGATATAGATGATTATTTATCTGAAGTGGGGACGTGCGGTCATAGTATAATCATTGCAGCAGCAGGAGATTGGACATCTAATTTACGGCAATCGACGATCATCGCACTGAAAAATTTAGGATTAAAATTTGATGTTCAAAACGGTGAAAGATGCAGTTATATTGCCGTAATCGATAATGGCAATATAACTGAACAAAAAGGAACAGAAGAAATAAGAGACAGGATTTATATAGGAAATACCACGGAATACTGTGAAATAGTCAGCGATGGAAACGACGATGGTAAAAGTAGTATTACTATTGATAATATTTTTTCATTAAACGGTAACAGCGGCATTAATATTGTCGTATATAATAATTATATGATGAAAGTTGCTGACGCGGTAAGTTTTGACACTTGTATGGAAGATAATCCTGCAATAAGGTAACACTGAGCAACCGATAACATTCACATCAGCACATACAGATACTTCTCAAAACATATTCCGTAATTGCGGTCGGTACTTTCGGCGGATGCCTCTTCAATGGCAGGCTGCAGGAAACTGACCGCTTTTTTTACGGCATCCGCAACGGACATTCCCTTAACCATCGCACCGCATATAACAGCGGCAAATAAATCACCCGTACCTGAAAAGCTTTTTCCCGTGTAGGGCGTTTCGGTGTAAAATGTGCCGCTTTCGTTCACAGCTAAGTTTCCGGCATAAGCTGAGCCGTTTTTTTGCCGTATTATCCCTGTGACTATTACAGTCTGTCTGCCATATGATGAGTTTATCAGCCTGTACGCGGCGTCGGCGATGCGCTCATTGTAATCGCGGTTTTCGCAAAAAGTGACAATGGCATCGTAGTCATATCCCGATAAAAGACAAAGTTCGGTCAAATTCGGAGTACATACGCTTGAACGTTTGACAAGTTCTTTCATGCCGTCAAGCAGACTGTCGCTGAATGCTTTCATTTTATTTCCGCTGTCGCCAAGCACAGGGTCTGCAAGGTATACCGTGCCGTCTTTTTGGAATATATCGAGAAAATCAATAACTTTTTTTATTTGGGCAGGGTTTGCAAGAAATCCCGACTGTATTCCGTCAAATGAAACGCCCATTTTCTGCCATTCATTTGTGAATATATCTATTTTGTCGGTATAATCATCGCAAAAATAGCTGTTAAAGCCTGTCTGTGCCGACAAAACAGCAGTCGGGAGAGGACACGCCTGCAGTCCCATAGCAGAAACCACAGGTATGGCGGCAGTCAGCGAACACCGCCCGAATCCTGACAAATCATTTATTAATGCAATATTTTTCATATCGATATCCGCCGCCTTCATATTTTTTATTAGCTCATTATAGCATATTTAAAAATTTTCACAATATCTTCACCGATTATTTAAGGTTCATTTAAGTTTCGTCCAATATACTCATATCATATACAGCGATGGAGCGGATAAATACATTGTAGCAGGAGGAAAATAAAAAATGGCATATCAGGCAGTTTTCAAACGGTATGAAGTCAAGTACATGCTCACAAGGCGGCAAAAAGACATATTGTTAAAGGCAATGGAGCCGTACATGAAACAGGACAGCTACGGTCATACTACCATAAGGAACATATATTTTGACACGGATAATTACCGTTTGGTGCGCAGATCCATCGAAAAGCCCATATATAAGGAAAAACTAAGGATAAGAAGCTATAAGAAGGCGGACGCTAAGGATAAAGTCTTCATAGAATTAAAGAAAAAATACGACTCTGTCGTATATAAGCGCAGGGAAGCGCTTGAACAGGAAAAAACCATAAAATGGCTTGAAGATAAAGGGCATTTTCCACTCGATACACAGATAGGAAGAGAGATAGATTATTTCTTCGGCTATTATAAAACGCTAAAACCCAAGATGTTTGTGTCATATGAGAGAGAAGCGTTTTTCTCACTTGACGGAAGTGATTTCCGCGTGACATTTGATGAGAATATAATGGCGCGTCAGGAGGAACTCTCACTGTCAGGAGATGTCTGGGGCACAAAGCTCATTGACGATGACCAAGTGCTTATGGAAATAAAAGTTTCGGGCGGCATACCGATGTGGATGGTGCATGCGCTTACGGACAACAGGATTTACAGTACATCGTTTTCAAAATATGGAACGGCATACCGGAAAATAGTATGCGCGGACGGCGCGGAGTCATTGCAGCTGCGCAAGATAGGTTGATGAACTCTCGGAATCTTGAGTAGTTCATGCCAGCTAAACTCTGGCAAGCACTTTGAAAAGTAAATATTATTAGT
>CANREB010000081.1 GCA_947629525.1 uncultured Lachnospiraceae bacterium | reverse complement strand
TGGCATAATCAATAATTTAATATCAAAATAACAGCGTAAAGGCGCATGGAACAGTAAATTGTAAACCATGTGCCTTTTTTGCGTTCAAAGGAGGAACATGAGCGACAACATTCAGACCAACAACGCAGGGCAGACACTGCCCTGCGTGCAGCATCAGATTGCAACAGAAAATGAAACACTTTCAATATTCCATAGCTTTTTCTTCGCCGTTAAGCACTCTGAGTGCTCCCTGAGCGAGTGCAAGCAGTTCGTCTTCACCGGGATAAACGGTAAATGGCGCGATCCACTCCGCATATTCGCGCAGAGCAGCGACAACATCTTCACCGTAAGCGATACCGCCTGTCACGATGATACGGTCAACCTTGCCGTTAAGCACGCATGCCATAGAGCCTATATCCTTTGCTACCTGAAGAAGAAATGCTTTTTTGACTTCGGCGGCTTTTTCATCGCCCTCGTTTGCGCGCTTTGTTACCTCACGCATATCGTTTGTGCCAAGATAAGCGTTAAATCCACCCTTGCCTACGACTTTGCTGTATACTTCTTTTTCAGTGTATTTTCCCGAAAAGCACATTTTGATAAGCGCTCCGCTCGGTACAGCGCCTGCGCGCTCAGGTGAGAAAGCACCGTCGCCATCAAGCGCGTTGAATACATCTATAACCTTGCCGTTTAAATGCGCGCCGACAGAAACACCGCCGCCCATATGAACGACTATCAGACGCAGTTCATCATAACGCTTGCCAACCTCTTTGGCGTATCTCTTAGCCACAGCTTTCTGGTTGAGCGCATGGAAAACGCTGATACGCGGAAGTTCAGGTACGCCCGAATATCTTGCGATAGGCATGAGCTCGTCAACTACAACAGGGTCAACAATATAAGAAGGCACGCCGATTGAGTCAGCAATTTCCCTTGCGAGAATACCGCCTAAATTAGATGCGTGCTGTCCCTGAACACCGACCTTCAGATCCTCAAGCAGAGAGTCGGTAACAGGATATGTGCCGCCTGAAATAGGCTTTAACATTCCGCCGCGCCCTACGACAACATTGAGTGACTTGATATCAAAATTTTTCTCCGCAAGCAGATCCGTAATAATTTTTTTGCGGAAATCTTTCTGATCGACAATATTGGCAAACTGTGAGATTTCCTCGGTAGAGTGTCTGAGCGTTTCCTCAAACAAAAGGTTCTCATCTTCAAAAACTCCGATTTTGGTAGAAGTAGAACCGGGATTAATAATCAAACTTTTAACAGACATAATATCCTCCATACATTTTTAATTCAGTAAATTATTGCAGGAAAGAACGCCGCCTCTTTGGCGTTCTTTCAAAAATTTAGCCGGTCTTAAAACATGTCTTTTGTGTTTTTAGAGCTGCTTAGCTTTTTATTGAGCCACGACTGCGGCGAGTGCGATCGAATTCATCTTTGTCTCAAACGTATCTGAGCGCGAAGTCAGAATAACAGGCGCGGCGGTTCCGGTCAATATGCAGCCGTTCTTTACTTCGCAAAGATGTGTGAGCGTCTTGTAAACAAGATTTCCGGCATGGATATCAGGGAAAAGAAGCACATCGGCATCGCCCGCGATTTTTCTTCCCGTGCCGCCCTTGTGAGCCGCCGCCTCTTTGTCAATAGCCATATCCATAGAAAGCGGTCCGTCAACGATGCAGCCTGTAATCTCGCCATTTTCGTTCATCTTGGTGAGAGCCTCGGCATCAACTGTACACGGCATCTTGGGATTAACGACCTCGACAGCCGCGATAGGTGCGACCTTGGGGTTAGGAATACCGCATGCATGGCAGACAGCGACTGTGTTCTCAATAATCGCTTTCTTGTCCTCAAGCGTGGGGTAAGTCATAAAGGCAACGTCTGTCAAAAACAGTAGATGGTCAACGCCCTTGACCTCAAAAACAGCAACATGCGAGAGCGGCTTGCCTGTGCGAAGTCCGACCTCTTTGTCAAGTACGCTCTTTAAGAAACTCTTGGTATCGATAAGTCCTTTCATATACATATCAGCCTGTCCGTTATGTACAAGGCTCACTGCTTTGAGTGACGCCTGAATGTGGTCAGGCTCGTTGATAACTTCATAGCCCGATAAATCCATGTTCAGTTTGTCTGCGACTTCCTTGATTTTTGTCTCGTCACCGACTAAGATAGCGTCCGCGATGCCCTGTTCCTTTGCCGCCTTTACAGCTTCAAGGACAGGCTCGTCCTCGGCAACCGCTACAGCTACTTTCTTGCGGCTGCACTCGGAAACTCTTTTAAGTAAATCATCAAATCCTTTGCTCATATCAAACCTCCGTATGCGTTTTGCATTAATAATATTTCTTTGTTAAAATAATAACACTTCAGCCCTTTAATTTCAACCCAAAACGCAAATAAATTAGTTACAGCAACTTTTTCACATTTTGATACGAATATAAAAGAGAAAGGGGGCGGAAAGAGGCGTTGAAAGAACATGACGAAATTTACAGATATGTATCCCGCCAGCTATCCGGGAACGCTGATACTTATGATCTGACACAGGAAATATTTATTTCTATGCTGCGGTCTGTAAAGACATACAAAAAAGAACAGGCTTCCTTTCGGACGTGGCTGTATCATATTGCCACGAACAAAATTATAGATTACCGCCGCAAAGCCGCGGCTTCGCTCTGTCACGGTAACGCATGAAGGAGAAGACGCTTTTGAAACAAGAACAGAGATTACCCGTGATTGGATTTCCCGATACGGAGATGAGATTACTTCGCAGGAATTTGAACAGATCAAACAGCGTTATGCAGAAAGTCTTTCTGCGGGACAGGCTGTTATTTCCACGGAATCCTATTTTGCGGAAAATCAGGTATTTACTTATGACGATTATCTGACCTATATGCAGAATGCCCTAAACGGAGCAGACGGCTATTCCTATGATACTTTAAGAAAAATGAGGGATTTTATATCAGCAAATACAGAATACTCCGCCATGTATTATCAGGAGTACGAACGGCTAATGCAGAATTATGAAAACAGCATTGAAAGAAAAGAATACACGCAGGGCAGCCCTCTGCCGGATGAGTTTGTATTTTATGCAAACCGATATTTTGTAAATATCGCTATTTTATGTATGGTATTGACACTCTTTATTGCCGCTCCTGTTATGGTAAACGACAACGGCAGTAATATCAGGCAAGGACAGTACAGCACAGTAAGACAGGCAGAAGAATATATAGGATGCAATATCTAAGTATGCTGTTTTCCCTCTCTGTATTTACGGCGGCAATTCTGTTGGGCTATTTATTGCTTTGGAAAAGTACCGTCGCAGATGATTTTTATAGTGGGTATACTAATGAATCTGAAAGGGCACTACACACAATACAAAAGACAGTTATAGTTCCGTAATATGCCGGGACTACTTGATCAGATATACTTTATCCAAGTGCGCATGATAAACCATCATGCCGATAATGCCGCCGACGCACGCCACTGTCTCAAAAATACACGACCATTCTTCTCCGAAGGGCATTCCGGCAAAAAATGAGACAGGTATGCCGAGCCCAAATAAAATCCACATTATGCCATGTTTTTTATTATATGCCGCAATATCGCGTATTTCGTCGGCTTCGGGCGGCTTCTGACCCGCCCAGAAGCCGACAGGCTTTTTACTTTTGTATTGTGAAATGCCGATTATTACGAAGGGCAGAGAACTGATAAGCAGTATTACGATTGTGATGATTGTTTCAGCCATGAATATTTCCACCTTTTTCTAACGCATATACATTCCCGCCAATTTCATGTCCTTATCGAACGACAGGCGGTACGTGACAGTGACATTTTCATAAACGACAGTGATTTCGCCTACGGCGAAACGCTTTCCGAATTGTGACACTTCTGTCAGATAAATACTGCCAAAAGATTTTAAATCACCCCAGTCAGAGGCAAGTTGATTTTTTGCATTTGGCAGATAATCTTCTGTAAAGATTGGTTTCATCTGCTCCGTGGCGTTTTCCCGCAGAGCGGCGTAATCGTTTTCACCGACCTGTATTGCGATGTTTTTCATATATTCCTCTACGGTGCTTTTTTGGAAATAAGCACTGTCCTCAATAGGAAATGACTTTGGCAGATATATATAGATGCCGGCAAGCAGTATTACAACAATAACAAAGATTGGGACAAATATTCTGATACGTTTTGTGTATCTGTATTTTTTACGTTCGTCATCGGAAAGACTTTCATTGAAACCTTCGGCAATTTCAGATGCCGTTCCCATCTGCCGAATAATATCGTCAAGACTGTGTCCTTGTGATGTCTGTGCGCTGATATCCGATAAAAGCTGCTGCCTGATTTCCTCTCTGCGTTTTTTGCCGCATTTGATTTTTCTTACAATGGTATTTACGTATTTTTCAGCCGTCATACTCTGCCTCCTTCATAATTTTTGAAACGCCGTCAGCCATATTCTGCCAGACGCTTTCCATTTCTGTAAGCGCCTGTCTGCCCGCCTCAGTGATTTCATAATATTTTCTTGGTACCTGTTTTCCTTCTGCTTCGCTCCAACGGCATGCGACAAGCTTTTCGTCCTCAAGACGGTACAGAATAGGGTACAGCGTGCCGTCTTTCAGTAAAAATGTTCCACCGCTTTTTGCTTTAAGCTCCTGAATAATGAGGTATCCATATTTGGGTTTGCTTTCAAGCAGCTTTAGGACAAGCATGTCAAGGACGCCCTTTTTAAGCTCGCGCTCATATTTTTCTTTAATAATTATTCCCCCGTTTGCGATATACGCCTGTTTTTATATACTTTGTATAACTAAGTACATTGTATTACGATAATATGAATAAGTCAAGCAGAAAAATATTGTTGTAAATGTGGCGGTTTTCTGTATAATTTAGTATAATAGACATAAATCAAAAACAGTATAGAAAAGTTTTTTGACAAATGCGGCAAAAAACTTTCGGAGAGCATTATGGAAGTAAAACGAAATTATTATCTTGAACAGTTAATATCGCGAAAAGACAATGGACTCATAAAAATTGTTACAGGACTTCGCAGATGCGGGAAGTCATATCTGCTGTTTAAACTATATAAGAATTATTTGACTGAAAACGGAATAAAAGACGAGAACATACTACTTCTGCCCTTGGACGATGCGGCAAATGCAAGATATAGAAATCCGATGGAGCTTGATACCTGTGTCCGCGAATTTGTTAAAAATACAAGCCAAAGATATTATGTTTTTATTGATGAAATTCAGTTTGTAAAAGAAATCGAAAATCCTTGGCTGCAGGGAACAGGCGATACGATAGGTTTTGTTGATGTCGTCCTTGGACTTATGAAGATAAAAAATGCGGATATCTATATTACCGGAAGCAATTCTAAAATGCTATCCTCTGACATTGTGACGCAGTTTCGCGATAGAGGCGATGTGATAAATTTATATCCGTTTTGTTATTCAGAGCTTGTGAGAGCGTACGGTGAAGAGTCTGAAAGAGTCTGGCAGGAATATCTGACATACGGTGGGCTTCCGCGTATATTGTCTTTGCCGGACAGAAAAGCTAAAATAGAGTATCTTGAAAATCTTTTCGACAAAACCTATATGTCGGACGTGCTTGAAAGGCATGATATCAAAAATGACAAAAGCGTACTTGATAATCTTATTCGGATCGCAGCATCGTCTATCGGAGCACTAACTAATCCGAAAAAGATCGCGGATACATTTGAATCCAAATTGAACATTAAAATCAGTCAGACAACGGTAGACACATATCTCGATTACTTTATTGAATCATTTATAATAAGTAAGGCGTTCCGCTATGATGTAAAAGGGCGCAAGTATATCGGAACACCGCTCAAATATTATTTTACGGATGTAGGGCTTAGGAATGCCCTTCTTGAATTCAGGCAGCAGGAAGAAAATCATATTATGGAGAATATCCTGTATAATGAACTTGTTTTAAGAGGATATAGTGTTGATGTAGGCGTAGTGGAACACCGCTTTCGAAATAACGAAGGAAAAGATATCCGCAAATGGCTTGAGGTCGATTTTATCGCGAAGTCGGGCGACAGCAGGATATATGTGCAGTCAGCGTTGAACATAGATTCATCTGAAAAAAGAGCGCAGGAAACGGCGTCTCTTATAAAAATCGGCAACTCGTTTAAAAAAATCGTTGTTGTAAAGGATGCGATTTTGCCTTGGACGGATGAAAACGGAATTTGTTATGTGGGAATACGGGAATTTTTGTCAGGACATTATCCGGATATGATCATGGTGTGACAAAATATAACGATAGGTATGTTGACGGTTGAAAAGGGGGATTGAATTATGAGCATATACAAGGCGGCTGTTATATCGGATACGCATGACATTTTAAAACCCGAAGTTCTTGAAATTATCGACACAGTGGATTTAGTACTGCATGGTGGGGACATTGCCGACAAAAAAACGTATGACAAGCTTAATGAAATAAATAAAGTAGTTGCGGTGAGAGGCAACTGTGACGGAGAATGGGCGCAGGATATCCCGGCAGAAGCGTTTTTTGAGCTGTGCAGCAGAAAAATTTATATGGTTCACAACAAAAAGAAAGCGTCAGATAAAGCGAATGATGCAGATATCATAATTTGCGGACATTCACACAAATATGAGGAAAAGACAGTGGACGGAAGGTTTTTCATTAATCCGGGAAGCTGCGGCGCGAGGCGTTTTGGAATGCCGCTGACAATGGCTGTGTTGGAGTTTGATACGGAAAACGGAGACTTTGCGGTAAAGAAGATAGATTTATTATCTAAAGGACAGTACGGCGCATCAGGCAGCGGCAGCCCGAAGTTTGGCGATGGCGGTCTGCAGGAAACTGTCGCTATTGTAGTCGGTGATATAAAAAGAGGAAAGTCCGTTGAAAATATCGTAAAAACACGCAAGCTCGATCGCGCGTTGACAGAGCAGATATGTCAGATTTATTTTACCCATCAGGGCATTGACGTGCAGGGAGTGCTTGACAGGATGGAGATTGCAGAGAGGTAGGAAAAGAAAACGGACACTTTATTCTGCTAAAGTGTCCCATACCCGAACTTAACAATATCATTATATCACAAACAAAAATACAAGTCTAGTATTATTTCCCAAAAAGTTTATACTATATATGTAACGTAACTATTCACAATATGCAACCCTGTCAAGCCGGCGGCGGGAAGTGCATATGCAAATCGAGTGTGGCGCGAGCTTGCATTTGGTAAAGAAAGGTATGGTATAATTATGGCGGAGAACAAGCAAATCAAAAGAGACGATGAGTGGCAGGCAGAAAATAAGCATTTGGATGAGTGCAGAGAGCTTATATCCTCAAACATCAAAGAGTATGAGCGGCAGTATGAAAAGATGCGTAATGAGACTAAGGCGCTGTTTAATGAAGTGCAAGGCGGTAATGTGGAGCTTTATGACCAATTGCTTACATCGAGAAGCTTGGAGGAGCATAGTCTCAACCGGTTGAAAAATAACAGGGCGGCGTATGATAAGCCGTTTTTTGGGAGGATTGATTATAGGAATTTAAGCGAAAAGCTTTTTGAGACAGTTTATATTGGAAAGCATGGCGTAATGAGGGACAAGGTGAATGTCGAGATTGTAGATTGGCGCGCGCCTGTTTCGACAGTGTATTATGAAAACGAGCTTGGGGCGGGCAGCTACAGTACGCCTGACGGCAGCTATGATATTGATTTGAAATTGAAACGTACTTTTGATATTGAAGACGGCGCTCTGCAAGGGTATTATGACAGTGACGTGGCGGCGAATGACGAGCTGCTTGTGAAAT
>CANREB010000080.1 GCA_947629525.1 uncultured Lachnospiraceae bacterium | reverse complement strand
GCAGGCATCAAGACGGGAATATATTTTTTCACTCAGGCGGTCAATGAGGACGAGGCGAGAGAGGAAGCGCAGTTTGTGCTTGAAAATATCGAAGGATATAGCGTTGAGTGCCCGATAGTGCTTGACGTCGAGACAGTAGGAAGCGCAAACGGCAGAGCGAATAACCTCACAATAGAAGAGCGCACGAATATTGCGATCGCTTTTTGCGAGGCGGTAAAACAGGCGGGATATACGCCGATGGTTTACGGCAATATCAAATGTTTTACCAAGCTTCTCGATTTGTCGCGCCTTGAAGAATATGAAAAGTGGTATGCGTTTTATGACGACTATATGTATCTGCCGTATGAGGTGTCATGCTGGCAGTACACGGAAAAAGGCAGAGTTTCGGGTATAACAGGCAGAGTTGATATGAACATATCATATAAAGAGTGGTAGGAGGATTTAGGGTGATGGAAAACGAGATCAAAAAACTTCAGGAGATGATTGACAAAAGCAGTAATATCGTATTTTTCGGAGGCGCGGGTGTATCGACAGAAAGCGGCATTCCCGACTTTAGAAGTGTGGACGGACTTTATAATCAAAAATACGACTATCCGCCCGAAACGATTTTAAGCCATACTTTTTATGTGAAGCGACCTGACGAATTTTTCAGGTTTTACCGCGACAAGATGCTTTTCCTTGATGCGAAGCCTAATGCCGCCCATTTGGCGCTTGCAAAACTTGAAGAAAAGGGAAGACTCTCGGCTGTGGTCACGCAGAACATAGACGGGCTTCATCAGGCGGCGGGAAGTCGGCGCGTTTATGAACTGCATGGCAGCGTGCTCAGGAATTACTGTGAAAAATGCGGTAAATTTTATGATGTGAGCGCGATAAAAAATTCCGAAGGAATACCAACGTGTGAGTGCGGCGGAAGGATAAAACCTGATGTAGTGCTTTACGAAGAGGGACTTGACCAAAACACTATTCAGGGCGCGGTCAAAGCGATAAGCGAGGCGGACATGCTCATTATCGGCGGCACTTCGCTGGCAGTGTATCCCGCGGCGGGGCTTATCGATTATTATAGGGGCAACAGGCTTGTGCTCATCAACAAAACACCGACGCCGAGGGATTCGATGGCTGATCTTGTCGTTTCGGGAAGTATCGGGGAGATATTTTCACAGCTTACAATATGAAAATACAATATAAAAATATGAAAGGACAGATTTAAAAGATGGGCTTGGAATGTGTGACAGGCGATGTGTTAAGGCTTAAAAAGCAGCATCCATGCGGCAGTTTCGAGTGGGAAGTGCTTCGCGTGGGCGCGGATTTTCGGCTGAAATGCACAGGATGCGGTCATCAGATAATGCTGCCGCGCCGTCAGTTAGAAAAAAGTGTAAAAAAGATAATCGAAAAGTCTTGAAGAAATAAAAAAAGTATGATATCATATATTTTCGTGATATATAAATCCTTGCTTCTCTTTCGGGGAGAAGCCAAAGACCAAAAGGAGGTAACAAAATGAACAAATACGAATTAGCCGTTGTTGTCAGCGCTAAGCTTGAAGATGACGACAGGAATGCTACCATCGAGAGGGTAAAAGAGATAATTACCAAACACGGCGGCAGCATTGTGAACGTAGACGAATGGGGCAAGAAGAAATTGGCTTATGAGATACGTAAGATGCGTGAAGGCTTTTACTATTTCATTCAGTTTTCCGGTGATGCAAGTGTTCCCGGTGAAGTCGAGTCAAGAGTTCGTCTTATGGAGAATGTCATCAGATATTTGTGCGTCAGACAGGATGGGAAATAACATACGTACAAAGTGGGAGAACTTATATGAATAAAGCAATTTTAATGGGACGATTAACAAGAGACCCTGAGGTAAGATATACACAGGGTGATAACCAGATGGCAATTGCAAGATATACCCTTGCAGTGGATAGAAGATTTAACCGTAACAACGATGAGAATACGGCGGATTTTATTCCATGTGTCGCTTTTGGCAAAGCAGGTGAATTTGCGGAGAAATATTTCCGCAAAGGTATCAAAGTCGCGGTGACAGGACGTATTCAGACGGGAAGCTATACCAACAAAGAGGGAGTCAGAGTTTATACCACGGAAGTTATTGTTGAGGAACAGGAATTTGCCGAGAGCAAGAACAGCAATTCAAATGCTGACGGAGGCTTCGGCGGCGGTAACGCGCCTTCATCGGCTGCGCCTATGGCGGCAGGCGACGGATTTATGAATATTCCGGACGGAATAGATGAAGAATTACCGTTTAACTGATAACTGTTTAAATTAAGATTTTTAAGAATAGGAGGCTTTATCATGGCTTTTAATAAAACTGAAAAAGCCGATTCCCCGATGAAAAGGAGAGGCGGCATACGAAGAAGAAAAAAGGTATGCGTATTTTGCGGTAAGGACAATACGATTGACTACAAGGATGTCGGCAAGTTAAAGAGATATGTATCTGAGAGAGGAAAAATACTTCCCAGAAGGATCACAGGCAACTGCGCTAAACATCAGAGAGCTTTAACAGTAGCTATTAAGAGAGCTCGCCACGTAGCTTTAATGCCTTACACAATTGATTAATTTAAAAATGTAGTGAAAGCGGGAATGTTGCAAAACATTCCCGTTTTATCTTAATAAGGTCTTAAGATATCAGGAGTAGTGCGATGAGAGCTAAGCACAAAACAATAATAGCCGTTATTATATTTGCTGCGGTATGCGCTGCGATAGCGCTGCCGTCAGGAAAAGAACAGGGCGTAAAGCGTTCAATATTTGCAATGGATACCTATATGGAGCTTACGGTTTACGGACATGATGCAGAGGCGGCTCTTGATGCCGCGGAAAATGAGATAATGCGGTTGGACGGACTGCTCTCAACAGGGAACCTGTCAAGTGAAGTTTCACAGCTGAATAATAAAAAGTCGGGAGTGCTTTCAAAGGACTGCAGGTATTTATTTGAACGTTCCAAGCAGATAAATGAGATGACTGACGGAGCTTTTGACATAACTATATATCCGCTTATGGAAGCTTGGGGATTTGCGGGCGGAGATTTCAGAGTTCCCGATGACGACGAGTTATCAAGGCTGTTAAAGTATGTCGGCATGTCTTTGGTCGAGTATGACGATGAGACAGGCGAGCTGAAAATGCCGCAGCAGATGAAACTCGACTTTGGCGGAATAGGCAAGGGATATGCGTCACAGCGCGTTACGGAACTGATGCGCGGATATGACATTGACGCCTCTGTAATAAGCCTCGGCGGCAATGTGCAGACTTTCGGAAGAAAGCCCGACAAAAGTAAATGGAAGATAGCCGTAAAAAATCCCGATGATACATCGTCGTATATCGGAGTCCTTTCAGTTATGGATAAGGCTGTGGTAACATCGGGAGGATATGAACGTTTTTTTGAAAAAGACGGAGTCTCATATCATCATATAATCGATCCACGTACAGGAAGACCCGCCAATAGCGGATTATTGTCTGTCACTGTGGTATGCGGCGACGGTACGCTTGCCGACGGGCTTTCCACGGCGCTTTATGTACTTGGTATGGAGAAAGCGGTAGATCTTTGGCGCAGCCATAGCAACGAATTTGATATGATACTTGTTGACAGCAGCAAAAAACAGTATGTAACGGACGGCATTTCCAATTTATATGACTCAGAGGCGGACTATGAAATAATTTATTAAAGGATAGGTGTTATGGCACGGAAAATCGCGTATTCGTCAATGCTCACAGCGCTGGCGATGATCTTTAGCTATGTGGAAGCTATCATTCCTGTTTCGTTTGGTGCGGCAGGCATTAAACCGGGACTTGCAAATCTTGTAGTGCTTGTGGGGCTGTATTTTCTGCCGCCTGTGCAGATATTCATTATCCTGCTTGCGCGCATAGTGCTTGCGGCATTTATGTTCGGTAATATGACATCGCTTGCCTACAGCCTGACGGGCGGTATTGTGAGTTTTTTTGTGATGCTTTTAATGAAAAAGATTAAGGGATTTTCAATCGTGGGTGTGAGCATTGCGGGTGGAACAGCTCATAATCTGGGGCAGCTTGCGGCGGCTGTATGCATACTTGGCAGCACGAGCGTGGTATATTATATGCCGATCCTTATGGCTGCAGGCGCGGTGGCAGGAGCTTTCACAGGTATCATCGGACAGCGTGTCAGGTATTATCTTAACGCGCATAATAATTGACTATTCCGGGGCTTGGTGATATATTTAATAATGGTTGATTATGGAGGTAGAGCTGATGGCTTATTCTAAGGTTATTGAAAATTTTCTGAGATATATAAAGATCGATACACAGTCAAGGGAAGAATTGTCAAAGAGAGTACCGTCAACGGAAAAACAGCATGACCTTGCGGCTGTTTTGGCTGAAGAGCTTGAGGAAATGGGCGTTTTGGATGTGAGGTACGATAAGGAGCACTGTTATGTATATGCTTCGATACCGGCAAACCTTGATGAAGAGCAAAAAGTCCCTGCAATCGGCTTTATCGCGCATATGGATACGTCGGACGCGGTGAGCGGGGCAGATGTAAAGCCGCGCATAATTGAAAAATATGACGGAAAAGATATCGTTTTAAACAAAGAGAAAAATATAATAACAAAAGTTACCGAATTTCCTATGCTGAAAGAGTGCGTAAATAAAAGCATCATAGTGACTGACGGGACAACTCTTCTTGGCGGCGACGATAAGGCGGGAGTCGCTGAGATAATGGCAATGGCAGATTATTTCTTAAAAAATCCCAATGAGAAGCATGGCAAGATATGTATAGGTTTTACGCCCGACGAGGAAGTCGGAAACGGAGTAGCTTTTTTCGACATAAAAGGGTTTGGCGCCGATTACGCATACACCGTGGACGGAGGCGAACTAGGCGATATGAGCTATGAGTGTTTTAACGCGGCAGCGGCACGGATCGAAGCCACGGGAAAAAGCGTCCATCCCGGATACGCCAAAAACATAATGCGCAACTCGATCAAGATGATATATGAATTTTCAAGCGCTCTGCCCGATGAGTGCCCCGAGAACACTGAAGGGTATGAGGGCTTCTATCATATAACTGATGTCAGGGGAACTGTTGAAGAAGCGTCGGCAGAATTTATAATACGCGATCATGATAAGGCAAAATTTAAAGAACGCAAAAAAATATTTTCAGAGACTGCGGACAGGCTTAACAAAAAATATGGCGGGGAAGTTTTTAAAGCAGATATAAAAGACTCTTACTGCAACATGCGTGAAATGATAGAAAAGGAAATGCACATAGTTGATAATGCAATCGAAGCTATGAAACAGGCAGGGGTTGAGCCTAAAGTGTCACCCATACGCGGCGGTACTGACGGTGCGAGGCTGTCATTTGAGGGTCTTTTGTGCCCTAATATATGCACGGGTTCGGAAGGGCATCATGGCAAAAATGAATTTGCCTGTATCGAGGATATGGAAACGATAGTTGAGATATTGAAAAATCTTGTCAGGATATACGCAAAAAACAGTATTTTGTGATGTTAAGCGACAAAATATGCTATGGAACTTTGTGGAAAATAATGATATACTTATTTTATGCGATTAGTACAAGCTATGATAAAGGAGTGTGACAGCCGCAATATGAGCGGCTTAATGAAAGGGATACATGAAGCAGAAAAAGATTAAGCTTAAGGGTCATTTAAGATCTTACCTTCAGGCGACCCTGATATTGGGATTTATACTGGCACTGGTCAATGTGGGGATATATTTTCTGAATATCACGGCAGGTTTGTGCGTTACGGCGTTTCTTGCCTTGTACCTGATAGTGATGTTTAGTTTGCTGCACCACAATAAGCCGCTTATATTGAATGAATTTGTTAATTTTGCCACACAGTACGGGCAGATACAGCGGAGACTGCTTCGCGATCTGGAGCTTCCGCATGTGCTTATGGATGAAAACGGCAAGATAATATGGACGAATATCGCCTTTGAGAAAGCGGTACACAAGGAAAAAGGATACCGCAAGTCGATAACTTCCCTGTTCCCGTCAATAACAAAAGACAAGCTTGTGTTTGACAAGGAAGAAGCATTTGAGGTCTCATTTGAAGAACGCGATTATCTGTTCCGCCTTAAGCGCATTTCAGTCGATGATGTGCTCAACAACAGTGAAGTAATAGAGAGTGACGGAAGCAATTTCCTCATTGCCGGTTATCTTTTTGATGAGACCGAACTTAGGATCGCGCTTGGTGAGATAGATAATCAGAGTATCGCTATAGGCATGATCTATATCGATAATTATGACGAAGCGCTGGAAAGTGTTGAGGAAGTGCGGCGTTCTCTTCTCATTGCCCTTATTGACCGTAAGATAAACAAATATATAACTTCGCTCGACGGTATAGTGAGAAAGACGGAAAAAGACAAGTATCTTGTGATAATGCGCAAAAAGTCGATGCTTGCGATACAGGAGGCGCGGTTTGATCTGTTAGAGGATGTAAAGACAGTAAATGTCGGCAATGAGATGGCGCTCACGATAAGTATTGGAGTGGGACTTGACACGCCGTCATATAATCAATGTATCGAATACGCCAGGACAGCGATAGACCTTGCGCTTGGCAGGGGCGGAGATCAGGCGGTCGTAAAGACGCCCGATTCGATAGTTTATTATGGCGGTAAGAGCCAGCAGGTTGAAAAGAATACCCGCGTTAAGGCGAGAGTAAAGGCAAATGCGCTTCAGGAGATAATCACAAGCAAGGACAGGGTGCTTATAATGGGACACAGGCTTGCGGATGCGGATGCGTTCGGAGCGGCGGTAGGCGTAAGCTGTATCGCCAGAGCCTTGGGAAGAAAGCCTCATATAGTCATAAACGATATTACCAATTCAGTAAAACCGCTTGTAGAACTTTTCAGGGACAGAAATATATATGAGGAGGATTTTATCATAGGCAGCACCGAGGCGCAGGAGCTTGCGGGCAATAATGCGGTGCTTGTGGTAGTAGACGTAAATAAACCAAGCATAACGGAGTGTCCCGACCTTATCAGGAACTGTAAGACTGTCGTGGTGCTTGATCATCACAGGCAAAGCTCAGAGATTATTGAGAATGCGACACTTTCGTATGTGGAACCTTATGCTTCAAGCACGTGCGAGATGGTAGCGGAAGTATTGCAGTATATTGCAGGTACGGTAAAAGTAAGAGGTAACGAAGCAGACTGTATGTATTCGGGTATAATAGTAGATACGAATAATTTCACTACCAAAACAGGCGTAAGGACATTCGAGGCGGCGGCATTCCTAAGACGGTGCGGCGCTGATGTCACAAGAGTGCGCAAGATGTTCAGGGATGATGCCAACGAATATAAGGCAAAAGCGGAAGCCGTCAGAAACGCAGAGATATATAAAAACGCTTACGCAATGGGAATATGCCCTGCCGATGGTCTTGAAAGCCCTACGGAGATAGGCGCACAGGCGGCAAACGAGCTTCTCAATATGAGCGGCATTAAAGCAAGCTTTGTTGTTACGGATTACAACGGCAAATCATATATATCGGCAAGGTCTATTGACGAAGTAAACGTACAGATAATAATGGAACGTCTTGGCGGCGGTGGGCATATGAGTATCGCGGGCGCTCAGCTTGCGGACACATCGCCCGAACGTGCGATAAACATAATCAAGACGACTATAAATCAGATGCTTGAGGAAGGAGCCATATAATGAAAGTAATATTATTGGAAGATGTTAAGTCAGTAGGTAAAAAAGGAGATATGGTCGAGCTTAAGGACGGATATGCAAAAAATTTCATAATCCCCAAAAAGCTTGGTGTTGAAGCTACAAACACTAATATAAATAATCTGAAGCTGCAAAAGCAGAATGAGGAGAAGATCGCAAAAGAGCAGCTTGAAGCGGCTAAGGCGCTTGCCGCAGAGATAGAAGG
>CANREB010000079.1 GCA_947629525.1 uncultured Lachnospiraceae bacterium | reverse complement strand
GGGGGATTTTATAAAAAATGGAATCTGGAAGCCTATAGAAGGGGGCTTAGAGATTCCGAGAGATTATTATATAAAAAAGGAGGCTGGATTAAAATGATACGAATAGGTTTATTAACAAGCGGCGGCGACTGTCAGGCACTTAACGCGGCGATGCGCGGTGTGGCAAAGGGATTATTTAACTCTCACAAAGATGTGGAGCTTTTTGGTTTTATTGACGGATACAAGGGACTTATCTATGGCAATTACAAGATGCTTCAGTTCTCGGATTTTTCGGGAATACTTACAAAGGGCGGGACAATTCTGGGCAGCTCGCGTATGCCGTTTAAAAATATGCGCGACCCTGACGAGAACGGACTGGATAAGGTAGAGGCTATGAAGCACAACTATTATAAGCTCAACCTTACCTGCCTTGTCATCCTTGGCGGTAACGGTACTCACAAGACGGCTAACCTGCTTCGTGAGGAAGGCTTAAATGTAGTGACGCTTCCCAAGACTATCGATAATGACCTTTGGGGCACGGATATGACGTTCGGCTTCCAAAGCGCTGTGGATATCGCTACACAGTGCATCGATCAGATACACACTACGGCGGCTTCGCATGGGCGTGTATTCATAGTCGAGGTCATGGGGCATAAGGTAGGTTATCTGACGCTTAACGCAGGTATGGCGGGCGGCGCCGACATAATACTTATTCCGGAGATACCTTACGATATTGACAAGATAATAGAAGCAATAAAGAGACGTGCCGAGAGAGGCAGCCGCTTTACGATACTTGCTGTTGCGGAGGGCGCTGTTTCCAAAGATATAGCGAAGCTTTCCAAGAAAGAATACAAGAAATATATGCAGGATTATAAATATCCCAGTGTATCATATGAGATAGCGGATCAGATAACAAAGAAGAGCGGTTTGGAAGTAAGAGTTACCGTGCCGGGACATACACAGAGAGGCGGCAGCCCCGACTCATACGACAGGGTGTTCGCAAGCAGGCTTGGCGCAGAGGCGGCGCGTCTTATCCTTGAGGGCGAATACGGATATATGGTAGGCTATAGAAATCGTGAAGTGGTGAAAGTGCCGCTTGAGGACGTGGCAGGCAAGCTCAAGATGGTAGATCCTGATTCGACGATCATTCAGGAAGCAAAACTCTTGGGAATAAGCTTTGGAGATTAACTGAAAATAATATGCCGCGGCACGATACCGCGGCATAAAAAATGGGAGACAGGTATGTCATATACAGCGCTGTACAGGAAATTCCGTCCCGATGTATTCGAGGATGTGAAAGGACAGGATCATATAGTTGCGACTCTTAGAAATCAGATCAAGGCAGAGCGCATAGGGCATGCGTATCTTTTTACAGGCACGCGCGGCACAGGAAAGACTACGATAGCCAAACTTTTTGCCAAGGCGGTAAACTGTGAAGATCCGATAGACGGCAGTCCGTGCGGCAAATGCCGGAGCTGTCAGACCATAAGCGCGGGTGCGGGCGTAAACGTGATAGAGATAGACGCCGCTTCAAATAACGGCGTGGACAACATCCGTGAGATAGTGGATGAGGTATCATATTCGCCTGTGGAGGGGAAATATAAGGTTTACATCATAGATGAGGTTCATATGCTTTCCATAGGAGCGTTTAACGCGCTTCTAAAGACTTTGGAAGAGCCGCCCTCATACGTTATCTTTATTCTTGCGACCACGGAAGTGCACAAGATACCTGTCACCATTCTTTCACGGTGTCAGCGATACGATTTTAAACGTATTTCCATAGATACGATATCGGACAGGCTTCGCGAACTTATGGAGAAAGAGCAGGTACAGGTTGAGGAAAAGGCGCTTCGATATATAGCAAAGACGGCGGACGGTTCGATGCGTGATGCCCTGAGTCTGCTTGACCAGTGCATAGCGTTCCACTTCGGGGAGGAACTTACTTATGACAAAGTGCTTGACGTGCTTGGGGCGGTTGACACTTCGGTATTCAGCCGGCTGCTCAGGATGATAGAAAAGCGTGATGTCAACGGATGTATAACGCTTATCGAGGAAGTTGTCATGCAGGGGCGTGAACTGACTCAGTTTGTGACGGATATAACATGGTATCTGCGCAACCTTCTTTTGGTAAAGACTTCCGACGGGGATATTGAGGATGTCATAGACATGTCGAAGGATAATCTTGAACGCCTTAAAGAAGAAGCCGATTTAATTGACGCTCAGGAGGTTATGCGCTATATCAGGATATTTTCCGAACTTTCAGGTCAGATAAAATATGCGACGCAAAGACGCGTACTTATAGAGATGACATTGATAAAACTCTGCCGCCCCGCTATGGAGACGACAAACGATGCCATGGCGGCACGCGTGAGGGATTTGGAAGAAAAAATTGAAAAAGGAGTTGTGCAGACAGCGCATATTGATATACAATCGACATATGAAGAGGACGCGCCTGCAGTAAAAAAGGAACTTCCCAAAGCGATACCTGACGATATAAAGGAGATAGTGACTGACTGGAAAGGGATAATCGCATCGGCGCAGCAGCCCGCTCATACTTACCTTAAAAACGCCGGACTTAGTCTCGGCGAGGGCAATCAGCTTGTGATAGTGTTTGAAGACGGCATAGCGTATGATTATTTCCGACAGCCCGACAATCAGGCGCATCTTGAGAATATGATTTCAAATTTCGTACAGAAAGAAGTTTCCGTGCAAATTCAAAACATTTCTGATGGAAGCAGATTTGAAGAGAACTATATTGATCTGTCAAAGGTCATCAATATGGATATTGAAATAGTTAATTAGGAGGATATTATGGCAAAAAGAGGAGGTTTTCCGGGCGGCATGGGTATGCCCGGCAATATGAGCAACCTGATGAAACAGGCGCAGCGCATGCAGCGTCAGATGGAAGAGGGACAGAAAGAACTCGAAGCAAAAGAATTTAGTGCAAAAGCAGGCGGCGGTGCTGTCGAGGTAGTAGTTTCGGGAAAAAAGGAAGTATTGAGGGTCACATTATCTGAAGAAGCCGTTGATCCTGACGATATCGAGACGCTTCAGGATATGATAGTCGCGGCGGCGAATGAAGCGCTGCGTCAGGCTGATGAAGCAGGCAGTGAGCTTATGGGCAGGATGACAGGAGGATTAGGCGGAGGAATGCCTTTCTGATGGAACTTTACAGCGGATATATCAATAAACTCATAGAGCAGTTTGAAAAACTGCCCGGAGTTGGGAGCAAGTCGGCACAAAGACTTGCGCTTCACGTTATTAATATGCCTTTAGAGCATGTTGAGCGTTTTGCCGAAATCATGGTAGAGGCACGGAAAAATATACATTATTGTAAAGAATGCTGTACCCTTACGGATAATGAGATATGCCCCGTGTGCGCTAATCAGAGCCGCGACCATTCTACGATAATGGTGGTGGAGAATATAAAAGATTTAGCGGCATACGAAAAGACGAACAAGTATAACGGCGTTTACCATGTACTTCATGGCGCGATATCGCCGATGCTTGGCATAGGACCGAATGATATCAGGCTTAAGGAGCTTATAAAGCGTCTTGAGGGCAATATTCAGGAGGTCATCATCGCCACAAATTCAAGCCTTGAGGGTGAGACGACGGCGATGTACATATCAAAACTCATCAAGCCTGCGGGAGTAAAGGTCACGCGCATTGCGAGCGGAGTACCCGTTGGAGGCGACCTTGAGTGCATTGATGAGATGACTTTGCTTCGGGCACTTGAAGGAAGAGTGGAACTATAAATCAATATTAGCGCATATCAGCGCGGAAAGAGGTAAAAAATGGAAATTGTAACAAACGGATTTGGAAACACGCCTGACGGAAAGGCAGCTACGCTTTATACCATCAAAAATGACAATGGGATAGCGGCGGAGGTGACTGATTTTGGCGCTATTCTCGTGAGGCTTTATGTGCCTCAGAAAAACGGAGCAAATCAGGATATAGTGCTTGGGCATGACACCATAGAGGGCTATTATGTGAACGGCGAGTTTTTTGGCTCAACGATAGGACCGAGCGCGAACCGCATCGATAACGCAAGCTTTACGATTGACGGCGTAAAATATCAGCTTGCTGTCAATGACGGTACAAACAATCTTCACAGCGATGACGATCTCGGATATCATAAGAGACTGTGGAACGCAAAGACAAAAGACAACAGTGTCATATTTTCACTGGAGGACAAGGACGGCAGCATGGGATTTCCCGGCAACAGGAAAGTGCAGGTTACGTATACTCTCACAAACGATAACGAATTAAAGATAGAATATTATGTGACGAGTGATAAGCGCACTCTGATAAATATGACAAACCATTCATATTTCAACCTTGCAGGTCATGACTCGGGAAATATCGAAGGACACAGGCTTTATATCAATGCTTTTTATTATACCCCTGTATATGAGCGCCTTATTCCGACAGGCGACCTTGTACCTGTTGAGGGTACACCGTTTGATTTCAGGCAGATGAAAGTGATAGGGCAGGACATAAACGCCGATGACATCCAGTTAAAGTATGGACAGGGATATGACCATAATTACGTGATAGACGGTTATGACGGCACCATGCGCAAGGCAGCGGAGGTTCAGGAACCTGTAAGCGGAAGAAAGATGGAAGTATTCACCGATCAGCCCGCTATCCAGTTTTATGCGGGCAACTGCATCAAGCCGCAGAAAGGGAAATGCGGAGCGCCGTATGATAAGAGAAGCGGATTGTGCCTTGAAACGCAGAACTTCCCCGATGCCATAAATCACGAGCAGTTCCCTGATGCCGTGTACGGTCCCGACAGAGAGTACAAGACGACTACGATATACAAATTCACATGGTAGATACCGGATCAGTTCACCGATGCTGTTTGGTAAGGTGAACTGATTTTTAGATGAAAATTAATATTTCGACATACTTGTTTCGACAAATTATTTATCGCTGCCGTGGTATTATGTGTATTGAATATACACAAGAAAGGCAAGGTAAATAAAATGGACAGGCAAACCTCTGATTTACAAATTCCCGTAAACACAAGGACAGTCGGAAAACCGGGCGGTATATACATACTGTATCTTGAGGATTATGTATATACTTTCATAAACAGGCTTTTTGACGAAAAGAACGCTTCCGAAAGCGGGCAGATATATGAGATATCGCTCTTTGGAAGACGATATGAGGAAGAAGGCAGGAGCCTTTTGGTCATATCGGGAGCGGCGCAGGAACCGTTTCCCGAAGACAAGGGCAGGCAGTATTTCCCAAGCTGCTCTTTCCTCGGGAATGCGCGCGTCGAAACAAACAAGGATTTAAAGCTTCGCCTTGAGGTCACGATAAAAGATACAAATATAGTTTTGGATGATTTTTATATTTATTATGATCAAAACGAAGAAATGCAGAACTATCTCATAGAGTGGAACTTCAGCCACAAATCGTCCTTTGCGGAAAAAAGGACTTCAAAGATGCGCGTTGAAACGGATGAGGCGGTGCGCTATGGGAAGATAGCTCAGGCGTACAACCGCGAGGAGGCAAAAGTAAGCTTTATATGGAATGTAATGAATATACTCTGCCTCGGATTAGTGCTTGGCATAATGGGATATGGGATAATATCGATAAATAACTATCAGAAAATGAAAAGCATGGAGAAGAATATAGATTATTGCATGACTTTGATAACAGAAACTATCAGGCAGAATAATGCCGCTGCGGTCAATTCCGGAAATGTAAATGATGACAATGATAACAATGATAAGATGGAATTAATGTCAGGCGAAGAAAGCACACAAAATCATTCGCGGGAAGAGCAGCCGCAGGCGTCCGCGACTGAGTCCGAATCAGAAGAGCATCCCGAGGAGACCGTCGTTTGGAATAATGACGCCACCGTTGAAAACAATGTAAAAAGCGATACCGTGAAATACTATATAGTACAGCGTGGCGATACTCTGCGGAACATCAGTTATAAGCTGTATGGTACATATGATATGGTTGACAGGATATGTGAATATAATAAGATAGAAAATCCGGATAATATTCTTTGCGGACAAAGACTTTTACTTCCATAAAAATAATGATATACTATTTGGGAAAGACTAAAAAATGGAGTACACTAATGGCAGAGATAAAAGACTTTAAGCGAAATCAATATCTTCTAAAAGCGACTAAAGGCAAGGCGGATACGACCAAGACGGAAGACGGTATGAATAAAAAATCGTACGACAGTATGGTTGCGCGCCACAGACAACTGCGGTTCTATACGATTATCGGAATATTGGCACTGGCGGTAATATTTCTGCTTGGTGTCTATTTTCACTGGAAAAATATCGTATATACCGATTATAATGTGACACAGCAGACTGACTGGGTACGCGCGGGCGAGGCAAAATGCCTGAACCTCGACGGGTATATATTTACTTACAGCAATGACGGCATGAGCTGTACCAACACAAAAGGGAACGTAGTCTGGAACCAGACTTATGAAATGCAAAATCCGATAGTAAGAATTTGCAAAAAAACAGTCGCAGTCGGCGATTATAACGGCAGGAATATTTATATCTCTGATACGCAGGGCAATTTAGGCAATATTGAGACAACTATGCCGATACGTGATTTTTGCGTATCGCTCAACGGAATAGTTACGGTAGTCCTTGATGATTCGACGGTTACGGCTATTTATCTTTACAACACTGCGGGCGACCTGCTTGCGTCTTTTACGACGACTATGAGTGAGTCGGGTTATCCGATAGCGATAGACAGTTCCGATAGTGGGGCTTTAGTGGCGGTATCATATATAAAGGCAGAAAGCGGCAGTATATCTTCAAGCGTAGGTTTTTATAATTTTTCGTCCGTGGGGCAGCAGTATACGGATAATTTTGTCAGCGGTTACGGATATTCGGACGCGGTCATTCCTGTTGTGAAGTTTATGGGAAATGATACGGTTTTTGCCGTTGCCGATAACCGTCTGATGTTTTATCAGGGAAAACAGAAGCCCGAAAGTCTTTCTGAGATAATGATATCCGAAGAAATACAGAGCGTATTTTATAATGATGATTATGTGGGACTTGTATTTTACAACCCCGTGGGTGATACTGCATACAGGCTTGACGTATACAATACAAAGGCTCAAAAAGTCACCGAATTGTATTTTGATGTCGAATATACGGATATAATTTTTGACACTGCGAGTATAATAGTGAGAAGTGATAACGAGTGTGTCATATATGATTTTGACGGAAAGCTTAAATACGAGGGCGCTTTTAAAGAACACGTCAACTGTATGATACCGACAGGAAACATTGCGCGTTATATATTGATAACAGACGATACCATACAGCAGATCCAGTTGTATTAAGGTAATATATCGGAGGTATACGGTCTTGGAAATAAATATTCTTTTTATAATAGTAGCTATAGCATTGATCGTAAGCAGCGTATGGGGATATAAAAGAGGCTTTTTGGAAAGCGTGATACGCATAATATCATGCATATTAGGAATAATGGTGTTTGTGGTACTGGCAAAGGGTATCGGCAGTGCTATACAGGGAAGTCTTTGGAGTGTCATTATGGCGGTCATACTGCTTATCGTTATAAGAGTTATCCATAAGCTTATCAAACTTGTGATAAATTCTCTGAAGATTATGAGAGCGTTTACTATAGGCAGGATTGCGGATAAACTTGCAGGCGCGGTAGTCGGTCTGGCGGAAGGGCTTGTCGTAATATGGCTGCTCTTCATATTAATAGGCAGTCTTAATATGTTCAATCTTAATACATGGATAACCGCACAGGTTGCACAAAATTCCTTTCTTTCATTAATATATGATACCAATTATATAGTTATGCTCTTTAGATGATAAAAATATTGAAAAATTATAGAAAAAATATCGAAAAGGCGCTTGACAAACAAAAGCGCCTGTGATAATCTAATAAAGCTGTCGCTGATATTGTTAAAAGCAGCAGCCTGCACATTGACAAACAAACAGTAATGCAGACCTGAAAATTCCAAGTAAGAAAAAGAGAAAATTCAGAGAA
>CANREB010000078.1 GCA_947629525.1 uncultured Lachnospiraceae bacterium | reverse complement strand
CAAACGGCTGATAATACCGTTCATCCCTATTAATTATCATAGAAGATCAATATTTACAGACTTTTCTTCATAGGCTCAAACATTCTGGCAAGACAGGTACAAATACGAGAACCTATGTATATACAAATGAAAACCCGCCATCAAATCCATATTGCTATGCAAAAGCAACAATTACTATTTCTGATGGTACAACTTACAAAATCCCGAGTAAGAAATATACAAACCCAATAAGCAAATAATATAGGTGGATATATATAATGCTTTTATTATTTTATAGTGTCACCAAATACATTGTACTATTGCACATTAATATGATCAAGATTTTAATAAGGCTGAGGACACTTTGACGTAAGTACCATGATGAATGTATATGTCCATGTCACAAGGGCAGCAAAGCAGGCTTCCGCAAGGCTCTTGGATGAGGTGGACGGCAACGATTAAGTACACCTTACAAAAACTTTCCCTTGTAGATTGCCCATAAAGGTAAAAACAAGGGAAAATATATATCATTTCATTTATATGAGGCTTGAAAAACCGAAAATTCAAACATTTTATCTGCAAGTTAGTATTTGATTTACTGGAGGTCATAATGAGCAATAAAGAATGGGTCATGCCAACTCATATCATTGCGGCAGCGGGTATCGTGATTAATGATAATGATGATATCCTGTTGGTAAAAACACATCGCGGAGGGTGGGAATTTCCGGGAGGGCAGGTCGAAGTCGGGGAAAACGTGATCGACGCTGTTAAAAGAGAAGTTATGGAAGAGACAGGCATTGATATTGAGGTTGGAGAAGTGTTTTGCATATCATCAAACACTTGTAAATATCCCGGGTATAACGGGGTCAAAGAAGTGCCCACCAAGATTATGCTCGATTTTATTTGCAGGGCGAAAGATGGCATACCACGTCCCTCAAATGAAAACTCTGAGTCTGCTTTCTTTTCGATAGACAAGGCTCAAGAGTTAATCACTACTCCTGCTATCGTTGAAAGATTTAAAGCATATCTGGAATATGCAGGCAGACCGACTTACTTGGAATATGTTACAAAACCAAATTTTCAGCTGAAGCTGAAAAGAACCATTTGAATTCTCATTTGTCTAAACAATCATTATCACAATCACAACTGAATAGGCAACACAGCGTCAGAGCGTATAGAAACCAGTCTATGCGCTCTATTTTTATGCGAGGAGCAGAGAATATGGCAGAAACCAAGAACGAGCAACAGCCCCACAGTTTAAAGCGGAAGTTGGGGAACACCACTTACACCGTCAAGGTACATTTCAGTAAGGACACTGATAAAACCTTTAAGGATAGAGTGCAAAAGCTGATTATCAATGAGTGCCTTGAAAAAAATCAGAAATAATCCACGTCAACACTTGGCAGCTCTTATCAGATAATTAATTTTTACATTTGGGGAATTATTTTTTACATTTGAGTTTACATTTATTTTTTCGTGTGGTATTCTGATACGGTGTTTGAGAGATTTTCCAAATGGGTCATTTTCATCTTGAATTTCAGAAGTATAAGATTAAGGTCAGAAGCTTGAATTTATAATCTTGAAATCCCAATTTACAGATGATATATTAAAATTACAGAAAGGCATAATTGATTAATGAACGAGGACATGGACAGAAACCCACAAATCAGGGAGGGGTCGATAAGATGAGCGGAATGGGGCAGAGTATATATAACAAAGGAATGGAGAGAGGTATAGAGCAGGGAGTTATGCAGAGCATAAGGGCTTTTGTACTTGACAACATTGATGAGCATATCCCTAAGGAGCGCAGCATAGCTAAGCTTCAAAAACTTTTCGGCATCACACGGGAAAAGGCGGAAGAATATTATGTGACATATGCAGATGAGATTTAGATTTTACAAATTCGAAGATTGCAAAACAGCAGATACAAAAATTCCGGGAGGCAGTTATGTCAAAAAAGGTAGTAGTAGGTATGTCGGGCGGGGTAGATTCGTCAGTTGCGGCATACCTGCTGAAAGAGCAGGGCTATGATGTTATAGGCGTGACAATGCAGATATGGCAGGATGAGGAGCAAAGCGTGACAGCAGAGAACGGCGGCTGCTGCGGATTGAGCGCGGCGGACGACGCGAGAAAAGTAGCGGCGCGTCTTGACATTCCGCATTACGTTATGAATTTTAAACAGGAATTTAAAGATTTTGTCATTACCCCGTTCGTGGAAAGTTATCTGCACGGATGTACGCCCAACCCCTGCATACTCTGCAACCGCTATGTGAAATGGGAGGCGCTTTTGCAGCGAAGCCTGTCGATTGGGGCAGATTACATAGCTACAGGGCATTACGCACGCATAGCAAAGCTTACAAACGGAAGATATGTCATCAAAAAATCTGTTACGGAAAAAAAAGACCAGACGTATGCGCTTTATAATCTTACACAGTATCAGCTTGCACACACACTTATGCCTATAGGCGGATATGAGAAGCAGGAAATACGGGAAATAGCAGAGAAAATAGGTTTGGAAGTAGCTTCAAAACCGGATAGTCAGGATATCTGTTTTGTTCCTGACAATGATTATGCTTCTGTTATAGAAGATTATGCGGCAGACCGTATTCCGCCGTCAGGGGATTTCATAAAGTCTGACGGTACAGTGATAGGGCAGCACAAAGGCATAATCCACTACACGATAGGACAGCGAAAAGGGCTGAATTTGGCAATGGGGCATCCTGTTTTTGTTACGGATATACGCCCCGAAACAAACGAGGTAGTGATTGGCGAGGCGCAAGAAGTGTTTTCCGACGGACTTATCTGCAGTGACTTAAACTTTATGGCAGTTGATGATATCACGGAACCCATGGAGCTTACCGCCAAAATCCGATATTCGCACAAGGGAGCCCCATGCATAATCGAAAAAACAGATGGCAACAAAATCAAATGTCAATTCAAAACGCCTGTCAGGGCAATAACTCCGGGACAGGCAGTAGTATTCTACAAAGACGACTATATTTTTGGCGGCGGTACGATAATAAGGGATTAAATCCGTAAAAACTCAGCCACTCTTCCCTGAAAGACGCAGTAATATTTAAAACCACATTCTTTCAGTATATCCGCTGCCTTATCAAATTCATAAGCGATTCCTTCAGGTGAATGCGCATCAGATCCCACAGTAATTATTTCCCCGCCGAGCTTTCGGTACCGTTTCAAAATTTCCGCACATGGATTAGGCGCTCCGATTCCTTCTTTGAAACCGCCGGTATTTATCTCGATGCCTTTTCCGTTCTCAATAAGATAGGATAAAATGCTGTCAAAAACATCAGCGTGCTTTGCGTAAGTATATCCGTCATTTTTAGTCGGACCATAGCGCACCACATAGTCAAGATGACCGTACACGTCAAAGTACGGAAGTTTTTTTGCACATTCAAGCACGGACAGAAAATATTCATGATGCGCCTCGTCAGCGCTCCTGCCTTCAAAAAAGGACGGATAGTAAGGGTCGTTTCTGTTGCATATATGAGATGAGCCGATTATAAAATCAAATTCCTTTGAGCGGGAATAGACCGCAAGCTCTTTTTTTAAATGAGGCTGCAGACCAAGTTCAACGCCAAATCCAACGTATATCCTATTCTTGTATTTTTCGCGCAGTTTGAGAAGTTCGTACAGATATGAGTCCGTATTAAGCTCAAAGATTTCATCTTCTCCGGGCGCATACACGTAATCAGGATCGTAATGTTCCGTCATACACATATGGGTAAGCCCTAAAGAAACTGCTTTTCTGATCATTTCTTCCATAGGCGTACTGCTGTCGCCCGAAAAATCCGAATGTAAGTGAAAATCAGCTTTTATTGCCATAATGACCTCCTGTTTATTGATAAAGCCGTTTTGTCGGCATATTATTGCAGATAAAACCGGACAAAATATATGATTATAATAACATAAATTATATGCTGTGGATATACAAAATAATGTTTATAAATATTTAATGGCAAATTTTTGTGTTTTTTTCAAAAAATGTCTTGAATTTTATTCCATAATTAGGTAGAATGAATGTGTTGATAAAATTTTGTCAATCATCTGTGACTGACGAGGTTCGGACACGGATATTTGGACAAGATAAAGATGATAAAATAATATTATCTGTTAGGAGGAAATTAACATGGCAGTAAGAGTAGCAATTAATGGTTTCGGTCGTATCGGTCGTCTTGCGTTCAGACAGATGTTTGACGCAGAGGGATATGAGGTAGTAGCAATCAACGACTTGACAAGTCCTGAGATGCTTGCTCATTTGTTAAAGTATGATACAGCGCAGGGCACATACAAATATGCTTCAACTGTAGAGTACGGCGAGGATTCAATCACTGTTAAAGGCAAGAAGATCACAATTTACAAAGAGGCAGACGCTACAAAGCTTCCTTGGGGCGAGTTAAACGTAGACGTTGTACTTGAGTGCACAGGCTTCTACACATCAAAGGATAAGGCATCTGCTCATATCACGGCAGGCGCTAAGAAGGTAGTTATCTCTGCACCCGCAGGCAATGACCTTCCTACAATCGTTTACAATGTAAACCATAAGACATTAAAACCTTCAGATACAGTTATTTCAGCAGCTTCCTGCACAACAAACTGCTTAGCTCCTATGGCTAAGGCGCTTAATGATTTAGCTCCTATCCAGTCAGGTATCATGACAACGGTTCATGCATACACAGGCGATCAGATGATCCTTGACGGACCTCAGAGAAAGGGTGATAAGAGAAGAAGCCGTGCAGGTGCTCAGAATATCGTTCCCAACTCAACAGGCGCAGCTAAAGCTATCGGCTTGGTTATCCCTGAGTTAAACGGTAAGTTGATCGGTTCTGCACAGCGTGTACCGACTCCGACAGGTTCTACAACAATCTTAGTAGCAGTAGTTAAGGGTAAGGTTACAAAGGAGCAGATCAATGACGCTATGAAAGCTGCTCAGACAGAGTCATATGGCTACAACACAGACGAGATCGTTTCATCTGATGTTATCGGTATGACATATGGTTCACTGTTCGATGCTACTCAGACAATGGTAGCTCCTATGGAAGACGGTAATACACAGGTACAGGTCGTATCTTGGTATGATAATGAGAACAGTTATACATCTCAGATGGTTCGTACGATCAAGTATTTCGCTGAGTTATCATAATTCAAACAAAACAAAAAGACCTATAAAGGTCCGGTCTTATGGACCGGACCTTTTTCAATGAATTAATAAAAGGAGAGTTAAAAAATGGGATTAAATAAAAAATCAGTTGATGACATTAATGTTAGTGGAAAGAGAGTCCTCGTAAGATGCGACTTCAACGTACCTTTAAAGAATGGTGAGATTACGGACGAAACACGTATCGTAGCGGCGCTCCCTACTATCAATAAGCTTATAAAAGACGGCGGCAAGGTAATCCTCTGTTCACATCTTGGAAAGGTAAAAGACGGTCCTAACGAGGGCGAGTCATTAGCTCCTGTAGCAAAGAGACTTTCAGAGAAACTTGGTAAAGAAGTAAAATTTATATCTGATTACAACGTAACAGGTGAGGCTGCAACAGCGGCAGTAAACGCAATGAATGCAGGCGACGTTATATTATTGCAGAATACGCGTTTTCGTGGAAAAGAGGAGACCAAGAACGGCGACGAGTTCAGCAAAGAGCTTGCTGACCTTGCTGACGTATATGTATGTGACGCTTTCGGTTCATCGCACAGGGCACATGCATCAGTAGCAGGCGTTACGAAGTTTATCACCCAAAAAGGCGGCGAGAATGCAGTGGGCTACTTAATGCAGAAAGAAATCGAGTTTCTCGGTAATGCGGTTGAAAATCCTGTAAGGCCTTTCGTAGCAATCCTTGGCGGTGCAAAGGTTGCCGATAAGCTCAACGTTATCAACAACCTTCTTGAAAAGTGTGACACCCTTATTATCGGTGGCGGTATGGCGTTTACATTCCTCAAGGCTAAAGGATATGAGATCGGAAACTCACTGGTTGATGACGAGAAACTTGACTACTGCAAGGAAATGATGGATAAGGCTGCAAAGCTTGGCAAGAAGCTTCTTCTTCCGATTGACACGACGATCGCAGACGGATTTCCTAATCCGATTGATGCTGATATTGCTGTAGAAATAGTAGATGCAGACAAAATTCCGGCAGGCAAAGAAGGACTTGATATCGGAACGAAGACAGCAGAGCTTTTTGCGGACGCTGTAAAATCAGCAAAGACAGTAGTATGGAATGGACCTATGGGCGTATTTGAAAATCCTACGCTTGCAAAGGGAACTATTGCGGTGGCAAAGGCTTTGGCTGAAACAGAAGCAACAACGATTATCGGCGGCGGCGATAGCGCAGCAGCAGTAAATCAGCTTGGTTTTGCAGATAAGATGAGCCATATCTCAACAGGCGGCGGCGCTTCCCTTGAGTTCTTAGAAGGCAAGGAGCTTCCGGGCGTTGTAGCGGCAGATGACAAATAAAATGAATTAAGGAGATAAAGAAATGTCAAGAAGAAAAGTAGTTGCCGGGAACTGGAAGATGAACATGACTCCGTCTCAGGCGGTAAAATTAGTTGAGGAGTTAAAACCCCTTGTTCAGAGCAATGACGTTGACGTTGTATATTGTGTACCTGCCATAGACATTATTCCTGTATGTAATGCTGTAAAAGGTACAAATGTAAAAGTTGGCGCCGAAAATATGTATTACGAAGAAAAAGGCGCTTACACAGGTGAGATTTCCGCAGAGATGCTTGTTGATGCGGGAGTTGAGTATGTTATAATCGGACATTCTGAGAGACGTGATTATTTCAAGGAATGTGACTGCGCACTCAATAAAAAAGTAAAGAAAGCTTATGAGCATAACATTACGCCTATCCTTTGCTGCGGTGAGTCGCTTGAGCAGAGAGAGATGGGTGTCACGATGGATTGGATACGTCTGCAGATTAAGTCCGATTTGGTTGGAATTACTGCGGAACAGGTCAGGAAGCTTATTATTGCATATGAACCTATTTGGGCAATCGGCACAGGTAAGACAGCAACTACCGAACAGGCACAGGAAGTCTGCAAGGGAATACGCGACTGCATAGCTGAGATGTATGATGCGGCAACGGCAGACGCTGTACGTATTCTCTATGGCGGTTCAGTAAATGCGGGCAATGCGGCAGAGCTTTTTGCGCAGCCTGATATCGACGGCGGTTTAGTGGGCGGCGCGTCATTGAAGGCGGATTTTGGCAAGATCGTCAATTACAAATAAAAGCAAAAGCTTCAAAAATATGGGGCGGCTGTCATTTAGGCGGCTGCCCTGTTTTTAATAATTAGTTAGGCGGGTATGGAGGATTGATGTGGGAAACAATGACATAAAGCTTAGAGATGCTGACAAAATTACGATGACACACACAGGTCTTATAGCAGGAAAAAAGGGCAAGGTCATTCATGTGAGTTTTGAACGCAATGCCGGTGGGAAAAGAGATTACGCAGAGCTTATCCTGCCAAGCCGCAGAGTGGTAAAGTCAGAGGGATTTGAGGACGGAGAACTTGCTCAGCTTCAGCTGTATCTGAAAGGACAGGAAAAAGACATAGTCAAAAGCGCGAAACAGATAAACCACGATTTAATATTTAAGCTGTAAACAGCCGCTGCTATGGAAAAAAATAAATGTACATTATGTCCGCGCAGCTGTAAAGCGAACAGAGCTGACGGACAAAAAGGATATTGCGGCGCGGATGAAAACATAAAAGTGGCACGCGCTTCACTTCATATGTGGGAGGAACCTTGTATAAGCGGGACAAACGGTTCCGGTACGGTATTTTTTTCGGGCTGCCCTCTAAAATGTATATATTGTCAGAATAAAAAAATAGCAGACGGCAGTAAAGGCAGGATATTGACTATAAGAGAGCTTTCCAATCTTTTTTTGCTGCTGCAGACAAAGGGCGCGTCAAACATAAATTTAGTCACGCCCACACATTTTACGCCGCAGATAGCGCAGGCAATAGAGCAGGCAAAAAAAGACGGGCTTACGCTTCCGATAGTCTACAATACAAGCGGATATGAAAAGACAGAGACCTTAAAATATCTTGACGGTCTTGTTGACATCTATCTGCCCGACCTGAAATATAAATCAACCGGGCTTTCCTCAAAATATTCAAATGCCCCGGATTATTTTGAAACCGCCGCAGCCGCAGTCAGTGAGATGGTACGCCAGACAGGAAAGCCTGTATTTGACGACAGCGGACTGATGCGCAAAGGCACTATAGTGCGCCATTTAGTGCTTCCGTCGCACACAAAGGATTCAAAAGACATCATAAGCTATCTGTATAATACTTATAAAAATGACATATATGTCAGTATAATGAGCCAATATACCCCGCTTGCAAACAGTCTTCAATTCCCAAACCTGTCGCGGCGGGTAACAAAACGCGAATATGACAAAGTGGTCGATTATGCCATTTCCTTAGGTGTTGAGAACGCTTTTATTCAGGAGGGAAAAGCCGCCGAGGAAAGCTTTATCCCCGATTTTGACGACGGAGGTTTCTTAGATGAGCTACAAGAATTATATTTTTG
>CANREB010000077.1 GCA_947629525.1 uncultured Lachnospiraceae bacterium | reverse complement strand
TATTGAACATTTACTGCTGGAATGAGGAGTTCAAGTCACGTATTACTGACCACTATCCTGCATATACAGAGGTTGATGCCACAACAGGTACGATCAAAGTAGCTGATTCTACAGGCGCTGAAAGCGAAGTTACAGTAAAGTGGAACATCACACCTAATGATGACAACGCATATCAGAACAACCTTGACGCTACGCTTCTTAAGCAGGCTGATGCGGCAGCAGACGATAAGATCGATATTTTCCTTATCGAAGCTGACTACGCATTGAAGTATATTGATACGGATTATGCAATGCCTGTTGCAGACCTTGGCATTACAGATGCGGATCTTTCAAAGCAGTATCAGTATACAAAGGATATCGTTACTGACTCAAACGGCGTATTAAAGGGAATTTCATGGCAGGGCTGCCCCGGCGTTATGTTCTACAGCCGTGAGGTTGCAAAGGAAGTATTCGGAACGGATGATCCCGCTGAAATTCAGAATTACGTAAAGGATTGGGATACATTCAACGAGACGGCAGCTACACTTAAGGATGCCGGATATTCAATCGTTTCATCAGCAAACGATACATACCGTGTATACTCAAACAACGTAACATCTAAGTGGGTAGTAGACGGTAAGATCAATATCGACGACAATATTATGAAGTGGGTTGACGACTCTAAGGAGCTTGTTGACGCAGGCGAGACAGGTACACATGACCTTTGGAGCGATGACTGGAGCAAAGGCTTCTATCCTGAAGGAAAAGTATTTGCTTACTTTGGACCCGCTTGGCTTGTAAACTTCTCAATGGCAGCAGATACAGCAGGCAGCATCGGTAACGCAGGCGGCTGGGCAGCAACAGAAGGTCCTCAGGGCTTCTTCTGGGGCGGTACATGGGTATGCGCGGCAACAGGTACGGATAATGCAAGCATTGTAAAGGATATCATGCTTAAGATGACAACAGATGACGATATTATGAAAGAGATCGTTGTTAAGGATGATGACTTTGTAAACAATAAGACAGTCATGGAAGCAATGGCAGCAGACAGCAGCTACTCAAGCAAGATCCTTGGCGGACAGAATCCTCTTGCTATGTACTGCGCAGGCGTTGACGGACTTGACTTAAGCAACCTTTCAGCATATGATCAGGGCTGCAACGAGGAGTTCCAGCATGCAATGAAGAACTACTTCGAAGGCAATGCAACAAAGGATGAGGCTCTTGACCTGTTCTACAAGGCAGTTGTTGAGAAATATCCTGAGTTGACATACTAATTTGACATATCAGCTTTAGGCATAGGTAGTTAAGCACAAAACCCATGCCTGTCGGACAGTAAAGAAGACAGGCATGGGTTTTTTAACAGAAAGGGTGCGGTTTATGAAAAAATCAAAAGCGGTGAGATATAACAAATGGGGTTATATATTCTTATTGCCATTCATAATTGTCTATGTGGTATTCCAGTTCATCCCCATGGTTACTACTATATACAACAGTTTTTATGAAAATTACATGTCGGGTCTTACACAGATAGGACCGAATTTTGTCGGACTTGAGAATTATCAGAAATTATTTACAGGCGGAGATATTTGGGTATATGCCAAGAATACAATGGTTCTGTGGATAATGTGCTTTATCCCTCAGATATTCCTTTCACTTTTACTGGGCGCGTGGTTCTCTGATACGCGGTTAAAACTTAAAGGTCAGAGATTTTTTAAGACAGTAATATATATGCCAAACCTTATAATGGCGTCGGCATTTTCAATGTTATTCTTTACTCTGTTTTCGGACGGCGGACCTATAAATTCGCTGTTGATGCAGATAGGCTTCATATCAGAACCGTATAAATTCCTGTCGAACACAGGAAGCGCAAGAGGGCTTATCGCATTTATGAACTGCCTTATGTGGTTCGGAAACACTACAATCCTTTTGATGGCGGGTATGATGGGTATAGATACATCACTCTTTGAGGCGGCGGAAGTAGACGGAGCTACATCTACTCAGGTATTCTTCAAGATTACATTGCCACTGCTTCGCCCGATTTTGGTATACGTAATGATTACTTCATTAATCGGCGGTCTGCAGCTCTTTGATGTGCCGCAGATTTTGACGAACGGTACAGGCGATCCGATGCGTTCAACAATGACGCTGATTATGTTCTTAAATAAGCATCTGTTCAGCAAGAACTATGGTATGGCAGGTGCGGTATCAGTTCTGTTGTTTATTATAACCGCGATCCTTAGCCTTATAGTATTTAAGGTTACAGGCAATGATAAGAGAAAGGGGTGATCGGCATGGCAAACAATAATGAAGTAAGTAAGGGAATGGGCATAAAGACAAGACGTATAATAGCATATGTCGTGCTCTGCATCATTACGTTCTTTTGTCTGTTTTGGTTTTATGTGCTGTTTATAAATGCGACGCGTTCAAACGGTGAGCTGCAGGCGGGCTTCACGCTTCTGCCAAGTTCCAACCTGATGACAAACTGGACAAATCTTTACAAAGGAACGCTTCCTATATTAAACGGTCTTTTTAACAGCTTTGTCATATCGGCACTCAGCGCGGTACTTTGCGTGTACTTTTCGACAATGACCGCATATGCCATCCATGCATATGATTTCAGGCTGAAAAAATTTATTTATCCGTTTATCCTTATGATAATGATGATACCTACGCAGGTAACTGCACTTGGTTTTGTCCGTCTGGTATCAAACATGAAACTTGAGGACTCATTTATACCCCTTATCGTGCCATCGATAGCGGCGCCTGTGACTTTCTTCTACATGAAGCAGTACATGGAAAGTTCGCTTCCGCTGTCACTGATAGAGGCGGCGCGAATTGACGGTTCGGGCGAGTTCCATACTTTCAATATGATCGTGCTTCCGCTTATGCGTCCCGCTATTGCGGTTCAGGCGATATTCACATTTGTAAGCAGTTGGAACAATTACTTCACCCCGGCTCTTATTTTACACGACGACAAGAAAAAAACACTTCCTATATTGATAGCTCAGCTTCGTTCGGCGGACTGGCTGAAGTTTGATATGGGTCAGGTGTACGTTATGATAGCGTTTTCTATCTTCCCTGTTATACTTGTGTATTTGATCTTGTCAAAGCACATCGTCCAGGGAGTTGCACTTGGAAGTGTAAAAGGCTGATGTTAAAAAACAGCGCAGTTATTGCTGCGCTGTTTTTACATGTTCTCTTAATTATTTGTTTTAGTAAATTTTATATTTGCTTAATTTACGATACGAAGATAATATGTTACCATATAAAAGAATATATGGTTCTGATACTGATAATCGGAAAGTGTGGAGAAATTGGCGGGTATATTATATGACGCGCGGCTTATAAAGGCGTACGAAGGGCTAAAGGCATTGGGCGCATCCGCAGGCGAGAGCGCCGAGTGGTGCGAGGCGCTTTGGGAAGAGATAGTCTTTTCGGGCGATCTTATGGATGAACTAATATTTTACCTCGATAATCATTATTTGTCTGATAAGGTAAGATGCGAGGGGTACAGCCTGACCGACCTGTATGTATGGCAGATGAACAGGTACAATATCATAGGCGATTCGGGTAAAAATACAGATGCGTGCAATAAAGACAGACTGGTTTTAAAGGCATTCAGGGATATGATTAATATGAGAAAGGATCCCGACGGATACATAAAGAAGATGACGCTTGGCAGAGGTATGGACAGATGATGCTATTTGATGGAGGAAAGTATGAGTCGCGATGAATTTTTGAACAATTTGCGGGAGGCGTTAAGCGGCAGGGTGCCCGAACAGGTTATCAGCGATAACCTGAATTATTACGCAAGGTATATAGACGAGCAGACGGGCAGCGGCAAGAGTGAGGCGCAGGTGCTTGAGATGCTTGGCGATCCGAGGCTGCTTGCAAAGACTATAGAAGGCAGCAGCAAGTTTGAGAGTGAACAGAATGTATTCGGCGGCGGCACATATTCATCGGGAGGCGCATATTCAGGCAGAAGCCGCAATGAAGTGCCGGATAATGATACACATCAAAGCACACTCTCGAGATGGTTTATGATATCCGTCATAGTTTTATGTGTGGTTTTGGTATTGTCAGTCGTATTTAGGGTATTTTTCTGGGCAGCGCCGTATATTATCGTATTTATAATAGTAAGTTTTGTGATAAGAACCATATCCAAATGGCTTGGATTTTGAAAGTGACTTACAAAGTCAATATAAAAAGAATATCCGTAAAAATGAAAAGCAGTCATTTTAATGACTGCTTTTCGTTAAGGGGAGTATAAATAATTAATATATAAGGGTTGTAAAGAGGATTGAAGGAGTATCTCTTTACTGATTATAGTATAACAATTCTGACCTAAAAGGTCAATGCTATTTGTAAAATAAAATTTAACAAAGTATAATTGTTTGTTTTAGGCATTGTTTCCAATTTAATTATTGTCTGAGATAAAAAAACAGGTATAAAATTGTGCATTTGTGCAAATCCTATTTTTGTAACATAAATCAATGTGTTACAGGAAAAGAAAACAGGGAGAATATTCCCGCATTATCGGAGGTAATTAAGATGTCTGGAACAAACAACAACTATGACCAGAACCAGAACAAGACAAACAACAAGTCTTCAAACAGCACACAGAATTCACAGAATTCAAACAATCAGAATTCAAAGAATTCACAGCAGAATTCAAACAGCCAGAATCAGGATTGCAGCAAGGACAGCAATAAGTAATTGAATTCTCCCTAAAAAGGCGGCTTGTAAGATAAGCCGTCTTTTTATGTGCAATTTCTGATTGACAGTTATTTATGGGTAAATTAATATATATTTATGAGAAAATATGAATTGATAGCGCCATGCCATTTTGGCTTGGAGTCAGTATTAAAAAAAGAAATAACAGATTTGGGATATGACATATCACAAGTCGAGGACGGAAGAGTCACGTTTATCGGTGACGATGAAGCGATATGCAGGGCGAATATCGGCTTGCGGACGGCTGAACGCATATTGATAAAGGTGGGAAGTTTTCGGGCGGAAACTTTTGACGAACTGTTTGAAGGGACAAAAGCGCTCGCGTGGGAAGATTACCTTACTGCCGACGCCAAATTTTGGGTAGCAAAGGCTGCAAGCATAAAGAGTAAGCTCTTTTCGCCCTCGGATATTCAGTCCATCATGAAAAAAGCGATGGTCGAACGGCTCAAGCAGGTATATAATATAAGCTGGTTTGGCGAGGACGGAGCTTCTTTCCCTGTCAGGGTATTTTTGATGAAAGACATCGTAACTGTAGGACTTGACACTACAGGAGAGTCACTGCACAAGCGCGGCTACAGGAAGCTTACGGCAAAAGCCCCTATTGCGGAAAATCTGGCGGCGGCGCTCATAATGCTGACGCCATGGAGGGCGGACAGAATACTTGCGGATCCGTTTTGCGGCAGTGGTACTATACCCATAGAGGCGGCGCTTATGGCTGCGAACATAGCCCCGGGAATGAACCGGAGTTTCCTTGCGTCTGACTGGAAAAATCTGATAGATAAAAAAGTATGGGACGACTGCTACGAGGAAGCGCGTGAAATGGTAGATATGTCTGTCAAAGTCCATATACAGGGAAGCGATTTGGACAGTGAAATGATAAAGCTTGCCGGTCAGAATGCGCGTTTGGCGGGCGTTGCGGATATGATAGAGTTTGAACAAAAGGATATATGCGACTTTTCACCTGACGGCAGATACGGATTTATCATAACCAATCCGCCTTACGGAGAACGCCTCGAGGAAAAGAAAAACATCCCCGCACTTTACAAAAAGACAGGGGAACGCTTCAGGATGCTTGATACATGGTCGATGTATCTTATAACGTCATATGAGGACGCCGAGAAAGCCATAGGGCGCAAGGCGGATAAAAACCGTAAAATATACAACGGTATGATGAAAACATATTATTATCAGTTTATGGGACCAAAACCGCCTAAGGGCGGCATAACGCCATAAGGTGGGAGAAAGGGCGATATATGGATTTTGAGGTCGAAGACAGTATAAACAGGCTTGAAGAGTCGAAAGAAGCAGCGGCTGACCGTATGGAAGAGCCGCCTACACTAACGATTGCCGAGCGGCGCGAGATGATGCTTGATAAAAGAGAAAAATTCTATAAAAGGTCAGTATGGGCAGCCGTGGTATTCTGCGTATTTTCAGTATTGCTGATGGCAGGATTTAAATTTAACGAGGGATTTTTTGACGCTAACAGCCGTATAAGCCTGCTTATGGAACGGCTTAATGAGGAGCAGGAGAAACTTTCATATCCTAAGATAAATGTCAGGGCTGATTTTATCGACGAACCTTTGTCGAGGCTTGCGCTGCGTGTCCCGTCGCAGATACTGCCGCAAAATGTGAGTGTCAGGGAAGAATTTACGCACAATAAGATAGTGCTTACGCTGTCGGATGTTTCCGATGTCATAGGCGACGGAATAAATATCGTCACGGATTCCCAAATAATGGATGCCGTCGGAATATACAGACAGGATACGGATGTCGTAGTCGAAGTATACTGCAAAGATATGTACAGTTGGACGCTTGAAAATAATCAGAATGAAATCTCGCTTTCGTTCGGAGAACTTGCCGGCGCATACGACGATATAGCAGTTGTTTATCTGCCTTATGAGGACAAGAACCGTCTTGTGCTGTCCGAGTGGCAGCAGACATTGGCAAAGGCAGCGTCCGACAACGGCACAAAGCTGTTTTTGTCCTACAATATGCAGGAAGAATATACCGAAGAAGATATCGTTGGGTTTGCAAACCGTATAGGAGCGGATATGCTCATCGGTATATCTGTGGAGACGTCTGCGGCGCAGAGTGATACGAGCGGTATAACGATATATAATGGTGAGTATTTTATCCCTGATTTTGCGAGCACGCAGCTTGCAATATTTACAGCCGAAAATTTCATTGGAAAGACAGGGATAAGATTTGAAGGTTTCAGGGAATGCGGCGAGGAAGATACTATCGTGTCACGCGCAGTCATTCCTGCCACGTTTATGGAGATAACGCAGCCATTGGACGATTATAATAATGTGGAAGCGTCATACAAACTGAACGAAAGCATAGTTGAAGCGCTGAAAGATGCGATCGGCGCGGCTGTTGAATATACCGGAGGTCTTGAATGATGAAGATAATTTTTGCCACAGGCAATGAGGGAAAAATGAGAGAGATACGGATGATCATGTCTGATATCGGAGCTGACATCAGTTCCATGAAAGAAGAAGAAATCGACATACCTATAGATGAGAACGGCACGACGTTTGAAGAGAACGCCGCTATTAAGGCAAAAGCCGTCGCTGCCGAGTTAAAAAGGCTTGGCAGACCCGCAATAGTTCTGGCGGATGATTCGGGGCTTGAGGTAGATTATCTGAACAAGGAACCGGGAGTTTATTCAGCGAGATATATGGGTGAGGACACGCCTTATTCAATAAAAAACGCAAGTCTTATAAAAAGACTGGAAGGCGTTCCGGATGAGCAGCGCACGGCAAGGTTTGTATGCGTCATCGCCGCCGTACTGCCGGACGGAAGATGCCTTGAGACCCGAGCCGAGGTAGAGGGAATTATCGGATATGAAGAAAAGGGAAGTAACGGTTTTGGATATGATCCCATTTTTTACCTTCCCGAATATGGCATGTATTCCGCACAACTTCCGCCTGAGGAGAAAAACCGGATAAGCCACAGGGGAAAAGCGCTTGAAAAAATGAAAAAGATACTGTCAGAACTGCATTAAAGAGGCAATGGGGGACGATATGAGAGTACTTATTATAAGCGATACCCATAGAAGAGACGAAAACTTTATGAAGATAATAAAAAGACTGGGTAAGCTTGATATGGTGATACATCTTGGAGACGTGGAAGGTAGTGAGGAAATTATCAGGGATGCGGCAGGATGCCGCGTGGAGATGGTTGCAGGCAACAATGATTTTTTCAGCGATCTGCCGACTGAAAAGACATTTAACATAGGAAAATACCGTGTATGGATAACGCACGGGCACCGCTATTACATAGGCATGGGAAATGAAATGATAAAACAGGAAGCTGTGGCACAGGGAATGGATATTGTTATGTACGGACATACGCACAGACCCGTAATAGATATTTCAGGCAGTGTTATGGCGATAAATCCGGGAAGCCTTTCATATCCGAGGCAGGAAAACAAAAAACCGTCGTACATAATAATGGAGCTTGATAGGAACGGACAGGCGCATTTTGCGCTGAATTATATAGAGTAAAAAGGGCAAAAAGGCATTAAAACATAAAAAATGATGCAGAATTATAAAAAATGTGTTGACACGTATATTTTAATTATGTATAATAGTATTCGTCGTTGTGGGAAATAAAAGGATATCGGGGTGTGGCTCAGCTTGGCTAGAGCGCCTGGTTTGGGACCAGGAGGTCGCAGGTTCGAATCCTGTCACCCCGACTTACAGTTATTTATTATATGCGGGTGTAGTTCAATGGTAGAACACTAGCCTTCCAAGCTAGATACGTGGGTTCGATTCCCATCACCCGCTTCAGCGGGGGATTACCTGCTTTGGCGGGGGATTAACCGCTTTAGCGGAAGATTACCTGCATCAGCGGTATACCGCGAATGTGTTCGTAGCTCAGTTGGATAGAGCAACGGCCTTCTAAGCCGTGGGTCGGGGGTTCGAATCCCTTCGAGCACGTTT
>CANREB010000076.1 GCA_947629525.1 uncultured Lachnospiraceae bacterium | reverse complement strand
GTTTTCCAAAGGTAAGTTCGTGGATCATAGCATCTGTTTTGGGAGCATGCACGGCACAGGCAGGCCTGCAGCCGATTCTGGGTGCAAAGGATGAAAAGACAGCCGAAAGGTCTTCGTATGCAATAGCGGCTTTAGTGGCGCCGTTTGGAATTTTGACCGCATTATTGGGAATGGCTGCCAAGGTACAGTTCCCCGAGCTGGAAAATGCCAAGCTTGCGCTTCCACGGCTTTTGATGACCCTGCCGCCTCTTGCGGGAGGACTGGTGATGGCATCCGTATTTGCGGCTATACTGTCTACCGCTGCGCCGATATTCCTTGCCTGTGGGACAATCCTTACGCGGGATATTTTTAGCGGGATATGCGCATCAAGGCAGATAAAATTAAATGACACTGATATTCTGAAGATTTCAAGAATATCCGCCTTTGCTGCCGGTGCTATATGCATTGTTTCGGCTGTGCTGCTGAAAAATTCATCTACTATCTTAGATATAGTATATTTTGCTTACAGCATACGCGGCAGCCTGTTCATCATACTGCTTCTTGGAATTTACTGGAAAAGGATATCCCAGAACGGGGCAATAATCGGGATGATGCTTACAGGATTTGTAGGAATTTTTTGGATTATTTATAAAAACATATTCGGCTCATATCCGATAAGCCCTTATCTGACAGAAACCTATATAGCGGTCATATCGGCGGCAGTATTTACTGTTATAGGGAGTATTTTAAGTTCCGGGGAAAAAACAACACAAGCTTTGGGAGGTAAAACAGTGAAAAAATCAGTTGTGGAATATGTTTCCGAATGGGCGCGACTGTATCCCGATAAGACGGCTGTAATAGCAGACGGGATAAAGACTTCATACGGTGAGTTTTATAGAATGATTTGCGGATACGGCAGATACTTAAAGGAAGCGGGAATGAAAAAAGGCGACATCGTAGTTTTGAGAGCGCGGCAGTCGCTTGACTTTGTGACGGCATATTTGGCAATACATACAAGGGGGGGGGTATCTACAGCCTTAGAAAAAAGCACCTCTGACGACGGAATGTTAAAAATCGCAGAACAGCTTGGGGCTAAAGTAATCATAGCGGATTTGGAGGAATCAAAGAAAAATTACAAAGCCGTATACCTTCCAATGGACAATATCTGTGAGTGCGCAAAAAATCAGGACATATCAGATTATGATTTTGATTTTCCAAACGAAGATGATTCCGCCGATATCCTGTTTACGACAGGCACGACGGGAGCTTCCAAGGGCGTTGAGCTGTCACACAGGGCTCTTACTGCCACAGCGGAAAACCTTATTTACGGATGCGGCTACAGAAAAGATACCCTGATGATAGTTCCCGGTCCGCTGAACCATGCTAATGCGATAAGAAAATTTTATACTTCAATGGTAAATGGAAGCACTGTCTGCATTTTAAACGGCATGACAAACATAAAGGCATTTTTCGACGCGCTGGATTATGAGGGAAGCATCGCATGCTGCCTTCCGCCGTCTTCCATAAGGATGCTCTTTTCACTGACTGCGGACAAAATAGGCGAATACGCGGACAGGATAGATTTTATAGAATCCGCTACCGCGCCCCTGCCTGAACCTGACAAGCAGAAACTGTGCGAACTACTGCCCAATACCCGGCTTTACAATAATTACGGCTCATCGGAGGCTGCCTCTGTATGCATGTACAATTATAACGAATATCCGGGGCTTGTAGGCTGTATAGGAAAAGCCATGCCCAACTCTAAGATCATAATAGTGGACGAGAACAGGAAGGTTATAAAATCTTCCAAAGATCATATGGGTTATCTGGCATGTATCGGCGATGTCAACATGAAAGGATATGTGAATGAGCCGCAATTAACGCGTGAGGTCTTAGCGGATGGCATTGTATATACAAACGACATAGGGTACATTGACGAAGACGGTTTTGTATACATATCCGGAAGAAAGGGCGATGTGATAAACGTTGGCGGTTTCAAGGTAGCCCCGACAGACGTGGAGGCAGCGGCATTATCGTATGACGGCATCGAGGACTGCATCTGCATACCGGTAGATGATGCCATAACGGGCAAGGCGCTGAAGCTTTTGGTTGTCATGAGAAAGGATGTTCCATTTATTATGAAGGATATCAGAAACCATATGATAAAGGAATTGGAAAATTATAAGGTTCCAAGGTATTATGAGCAGGTTGACAAAGTTGAAAGAACCTACAACGGAAAACTGAACAGAAAATATTATCTGTAAGGCAGAAAGAGGACTTTTTGTTTTCCTTTTTCTGCCCCGAAATGAAAGGAGAACAGAAATTGGAAACATTAGTTGAAAAGATCCTCTTTTATGGAGATACTATGCCTGAAAAGGCAGCGCTCTGCTTCAAAGATAAAACTGTATCTTATGGAGAACTATGCGCAAAGATAAAAAACATCGCATCAGAGCTTGAAGAGAAAGGCATATCGCGCGGTGACAGGGTTATGCTCTCTGCCGTATCAAAGCCTGAATATGTCGCTGTCCTGCTGGGCATACAGTATATAGAGGCAATTGCCGTTCCTATAGACAAAACAGCAAAAAACGAAAGCATAACTGACATTTGGGAGATAACAGGAGCAAAGATTTTCCTCGCGGACGGGAAAAAATGCCCCGAAAGCGTAAAGACATCTTCTCTTAAAAATCTGTACGAACAGGCAGAATGTACAAATACCGAAGGACAGAATTATCAAATGCCTGAAGAAAGCGATTTATGCGAGCTTCTTTTTACAAGCGGCACGACGGGAAAGCCGAAAGGCGCCATGCTGAGCTACAGATGCATCTATGCCAATATGCTCAACACATGGAAGGGCATCGGAATGCTTTCGTCAGATATAATACTGAACCCGCTTCCGCTGAACCATTCGTTTGGCATGAGGGTTCTGCGTTCCGCACTGTATATTGGCGCAACAGTAGTACTTCAGAACGGCTTTACATTTGCAAAGGAGACTGAAAATAACATAATACAGCATAAATGTACAGCTATGGCGTGTGTTCCTGCGGCAATAGAAATCATGTACAGGCAAATGCAGGAAAGCTTCTCAGAAGTCGTGGGCGTCCTGCGTTACATAGAGTTCAGCGCGGGTTCGGTCAACGTCGATACAAAGAAAAAACTTTTGAAGCTTCTTCCAAATACGCTGCTTCATAATACATGGGGCTCAACCGAAACAGGCGGCGCCGTATTCCTTGACATAACGCATAATCCTGATAAGCTTGGCTCGATAGGCAAGCCTTTGGACGGAATACAACTTAAAACAGTGGATGAAAACGGAAATGACACTGCCGGTACGGACTTCGATACTGCGGGGCGCATGATACTGAAAGGCGATATGCAGATGGAAGGCTACTGGCGGCAGGAAGAACTGACAAGCTCGGCGATACGCGACGGCTGGCTGTATACAGGCGATTTGGTTTACCGTGACAAAGACGGGTTTGTATATATGCTCGGACGCGCCGACGATATAATAAATGTCGGCGGCGAAAAGGTATCGCCGATTGAAGTAGAGAACACCGCGCAGGAATATGATGAAATAAAAGAATGCGCCTGCATAGGCGCAGATGACAAGGACGGTATACTTGGTCAGGTGCCAGTACTTTATATTGTAGCCGAAAACGGAATGGCGGATGAAAAAGAACTGCTCAAATACCTTAGCGAGCGCATGGAAAAATATAAGCTTCCGCGCGAAATCATACAGGTATCGGAGCTTCCGAAAAATAAAATGAACAAGCTTGACAGAAAAGCACTGCAGCAGATGTACATACAGCAGGAAAATAGTGAACTGCTTAATCCCGTCATCTGCAATCTGCTGGCAAGGCGCAGCGTCAGGGAGTTTACTGAAAAGGAAATAGACAAAAGCCTGCTGGATATGATATTGAAAACTGCGGTTTATGCGCCGTCAGGACACAATATGCAGACATGGCGCTTTACAGTGCTCACATCTAAAGAAAGCATATTAAGGCTGAAAGAAACGGCACGCGCGGAATCCGAAAAAAATAAAATACATTTTTACGGCTTTGAAAATCCCAAGATACTCATTCTTGTGTCAAATGACAGGAGAAATCGTGATGGCTGCCAAGACAGCTCATGCGCTGCTGAAAATATTATGCTGGCGGCATGGTCTTACGGAATCAGCTCAGTATGGCTGAATCCATTAATGACACTATGCGATAAGCCTGAAATAAGAAACCTGCTTGATGAGTACGGAATACCTCAAAGCCATACCGTCTGGGCAATGGTGGCACTCGGCTATCCAAAAGCGCCCGGAAAGCTTCTTGCAAAGAAAGAAAATGTAATAAAATTTATCGAATAAAAATCCAAATGACGAATAATAAAATTACTTCAAATCGCGTGCTGTTTATGGTAGAATAAGCTATAATAAAAACAGGACATAAAACAATTTTTTCAAAGCGCCACAGGCAGCGCGGAAATGAGGTAAAATATGGCAAGGACAATAGGCATAGGTATACAGGATTTTGAGACAATCATATCAAATAACTATTTTTATATAGATAAAACAAATTTCATCAAAGACTGGTGGGAAAGCGGCGACAGCGTGACTCTAGTCACGCGTCCGCGCCGTTTCGGGAAGACCATCACTATGAGCATGGTGGAGAGATTTTTCTCAATAAAATATGCCGGCAATGGCGGAATTTTTGAGGGGCTTCGCATCTGGAAAGATGAAAAATACAGGCAGCTTCAAGGGACTTATCCTGTCATAAGCCTGAGCTTTGCCAATATAAAGGAAGCTTCATACACGGATGCGGTAAGCCGTATATGCAGTCTGCTTCAAATACTTTTTGAACAAAACCATTTTCTTCTTGACTGTCCACTTTTGTCAGAATATGAAAAAGCATATTATAAGAAAATGATGGGCGAAATGACTAGGTTTGATGCGCCTATGGCAATTAATCGGCTTTGTGATTTTCTGCACAGGTATTATGGAAAGAATGTCATAGTCCTCTTGGACGAATACGACACGCCAATGCAGGAGGCATACGTTGACGGCTACTGGGATGAATTTGTCGCATTCACGCGGAGCCTGTTCAATTCCACTTTCAAGACAAACCCATGGCTTGAGCGCGGGATAATGACCGGCATTACAAGAGTAAGCAAAGAGTCGATCTTTTCGGATCTGAATAATTTAAAGGTAGTGACTACGACATCTGATGAATACGCAGACACTTTCGGCTTTACCGAACAGGAAGTTTTCAACGCAATGGATGAGTTTGGGCTGAAAGACAGGGATGGCGTGAAATGGTGGTATGACGGGTTTACTTTTGGCAGCATAAAGGATATTTACAATCCATGGTCTATATTAAATTATCTTGATACCAATAAATTCACCACCTACTGGGCAGACACCAGTTCAAACAGCCTCATCAATAAACAAGTCCGCGAGTCCGGAGCGAACACCAAGAAACTATTTGAAGTCCTGCTTGGCGGTGGATCCATACTGACAGATATAGACGAACAGCTTGTATACAATCAGCTTGACGGCAGCTCGGAAACGCTGTGGAGTCTCATGCTTGCATCAGGCTATCTGCGCGTCAAGAGTTATAAGGGCTACAGGGAAAACGGTGTGGACAGGGATCAGGAATATGAGCTTGTTCTGACAAACCATGAAGTCGCTGTCATGTTTGAAAAGATGATTAAAGGATGGTTCAAGCAGACATCAAGCTACGGCGAGTTTGTGGAGGCATTGCTTGCAGGCGACACGGATGCGATGAATGAGTATATGAACAGGGTATCAGAGGAAATATTCAGCAGCTTTGATACAGGCGGGCGCAGTTCAGGGCGCACGGAGCCTGAACGATTTTACCATGGCTTTGTGCTAGGGCTTATAGTAGAGCTGAAAGACAGATATACGATAAAGTCAAACCGCGAGAGCGGGTTCGGCAGATATGATGTGATGCTTAAACCAAAAAATGCGCAGGATGATGCCATAATAATAGAGTTCAAGGTTTTCAATACCCGCAGAGACAAAACGCTTGACGACACCCTCAAAGCGGCATTAAGTCAGATAGAGGAAAAGGGGTATGCTGCAGAACTGGCAGCGGAAGGCATAAAGGCGGATAGGATACGTAAGTACGGGTTTGCGTTTGAGGGGAAAAATGTGCTGATTGACGGCGCATAAGCATATTTGGGGTTATAATGCATAACACAAAATGCTTTTTTCAAAGCGCCGCAGGCAGCGCGGGAATGAGGTAAAATATGGCAAGGACAATAGGAATAGGCATACAGGATTTTGAAACGATCATATCAAACAACTATTTTTATATAGACAAAACAAATTTCATCAAAGACTGGTGGGAAAGCGGCGACAGCGTTACTCTAATTACGCGTCCGCGCCGCTTCGGGAAGACCATTACCATGAGCATGGTAGAGAGATTTTTCTCAATAAAATACGCAGGCAATGGCGGAATTTTTGAGGGGCTCCGCATCTGGGAAGATGAAAATTACAGGCAGCTTCAAGGCACTTACCCTGTCATAAGCCTGTCATTTGCAAACATTAAAAAGAAGAGCTGCAAGTCGGCAAAGAATGAAATTTACAAATTAATCGTCAGGCTCTATATTCAGTATTCTTTTATTAGGAACAGTGACTTTATGACAGAAGCAGACAAGCGGCTGTTTGATATGGTATCAATAGATATGGACGACGACACCGCAACTTCTGCAATCAATCAATTATCCGAATTTCTGGAACGTTATTATGGCAAAAAAGTCATAATCCTCTTGGACGAATACGACACGCCAATGCAGGAGGCATACGTTGACGGTTACTGGGATGAATTTGTCGCATTCACGCGGAGCCTGTTCAATTCCACTTTCAAGACAAACCCATGGCTTGAGCGCGGGATAATGACCGGCATTACAAGAGTAAGCAAAGAGTCGATCTTTTCGGATCTGAATAATTTAAAGGTAGTGACTACGACATCTGATGAATACGCAGACACTTTCGGCTTTACCGAACAGGAAGTTTTCAACGCAATGGATGAGTTTGGGCTGAAAGACAGGGATGGCGTGAAATGGTGGTATGACGGGTTTACTTTTGGCAGCATAAAGGATATTTACAATCCATGGTCTATATTAAATTATCTTGATACCAATAAATTCACCACCTACTGGGCAGACACCAGTTCAAACAGCCTCATCAATAAACAAGTCCGCGAGTCCGGAGCGAACACCAAGAAACTATTTGAAGTCCTGCTTGGCGGTGGATCCATACTGACAGATATAGACGAACAGCTTGTATACAATCAGCTTGACGGCAGCTCGGAAACGCTGTGGAGTCTCATGCTTGCATCAGGCTATCTGCGCGTCAAGAGTTATAAGGGCTACAGGGAAAACGGTGTGGACAGGGATCAGGAATATGAGCTTGTTCTGACAAACCATGAAGTCGCTGTCATGTTTGAAAAGATGATTAAAGGATGGTTCAAGCAGACATCAAGCTACGGCGAGTTTGTGGAGGCATTGCTTGCAGGCGACACGGATGCGATGAATGAGTATATGAACAGGGTATCAGAGGAAATATTCAGCAGCTTTGATACAGGCGGGCGCAGTTCAGGGCGCACGGAGCCTGAACGATTTTACCATGGCTTTGTGCTAGGGCTTATAGTAGAGCTGAAAGACAGATATACGATAAAGTCAAACCGCGAGAGCGGGTTCGGCAGATATGATGTGATGCTTAAACCAAAAAATGCGCAGGATGATGCCATAATAATAGAGTTCAAGGTTTTCAATACCCGCAGAGACAAAACGCTTGACGACACCCTCAAAGCGGCATTAAGTCAGATAGAGGAAAAGGGGTATGCTGCAGAACTGGCAGCGGAAGGCATAAAGGCGGATAGGATACGTAAGTACGGGTTTGCGTTTGAGGGGAAAGAATGTTTGATAGGGTAAAAGAATTAACACGGGAGCAGAACAAGGAAGATTATTGCAGCGCTGGGGTACCAGAACTATGAAGAGATAATCACCGAGTCTATATCGACAAGACAAATGAACATGTTTACAGGAGTATTATAACAGGAATTACAAGGATTTCAAGGGAAAGCAAATGAAATGTTCCGCGCATTAGACGAATCTGGGCTTGGCGGTGAGAAAAGCGAGTAAAGCAGTGGTATGATGGTTTTACTTTCGGCAGCAAAAGCGATATATACAATCCGTGGTCAATCATATTATTTATTGGCAATAATGCAAAATATGAGGCATATTGGATAAATATAAGTTGGAATGACCTTGTAAATTCGCTTATGCAAAAAGGAGACAATGATGTTAAACAAACAATGGAAGAGCTTCTGGCGGGAAAGAGTTTTGAAGCTAAAATAGACGAGCAGATTGTGTTTAACCAACTAGAAGGCAACGCTAATGCGATATGGAGTCTGCTGCTTGCGACAGGTTATTTGAAAGTGCTTAAAACCCAAACCGTTTCTGCTAGATGTCACTGATGAAAAAGAGGCTTCGGATGAGGCTGGAGATGTTTGGTGTACACCCTAACCAACTTTGTATTTCATAATTAACACATTCTCACTGTCCAACGCCAGCATTATCTTGTTTCCCTTGCTGTCTGTGCATTTGATTGGGGCAACATCGGATTGTTTCTTTATTTTTATATATGATGTTATTTCTATGTCGTGCCCGTCCGGTAATTTGGTTTTCATATGCGGGAAAGTATTTGATAATCCGTAATCTGTACAGCGCAGCAGCCTGTATATATATTCAGGGGGATCATCAAGGCTGAAACG
>CANREB010000075.1 GCA_947629525.1 uncultured Lachnospiraceae bacterium | reverse complement strand
GAAACCGATAAAAAATCAACAAAAATTTTAATGTGTGATTAAAGAAGATTAAAGAATGGATTTATGCGGTTGAAAGCCGTGTATGGTTTTGATATACTAAACAAGAAATATAGATAAAAGACTCATAAAACAGTTGAAAAATAACAGTTTTTACGAAGATAAAAGAGGAGGTCTTTATGCTGCCAACAATACAAGAAGCAAAAAAAGAACTGAAAATCGCGGGACAGTTAAATCCCGGACCATGGACGGCACATTCTGTAAATGTGGGAATTGCGGCAAGGAATATTGCGCGGAAGGTGTCGGGGATGGATGAGGAAAAGGCATACATTGTCGGAATGCTTCATGACATCGGGCGCAGAGTAGGAATTGTCAATATCCCAAAGCACGTATACGAAGGATATAAATACGCGATGAAAAAAGGCTGGGATGAAGTCGCAAGAATATGCATGACACATTCCTACCCCCTTATGAAAGAAGAATTTAACTATGAACCGGCAACAGAGGAAGAAAAGGCAATAAAAACTTACATACTTAATTGTCAGGCAGATGATTACGATAAATTAATTCAGATATGCGATGCGTTGGCAACGGATTACGGATTTGTGATTTTGGAAAAACGTTTTGTGGATGTGACCCGCAGATATGGAATTATGGAAACATACATACAAGGCTGGGACACTACTTTTAAAAACAAAGAATATTTTGAAGCGAAAATAGGCTGTTCTATTTATGATGTGCTTCCCGACATTGGCAGAACGACTTTATTATGCCCGCCGCCATGGAAGCCGGATAAAAGCAAAACGGTGGGTGTCGATGCTTGAGGATATTATTATGGACATCTGCTTTACATGCTTTATACGAATGCGGATTATACCGCCCAAGTGCCTGCTATAAGAAATAAGGTATATCCGCAGGAGACAACTGCTTACGAGGAGTGAAAATTTTATGATAGATTATACTACGATAACACCATGCGGCGAGTGCTGCATTGGATGTGCTAAAAAAGAAAATGGAATATGTCCGGGCTGTATAGAAGCAGAAGGAAAAGTTCCGGAGTGGGCAGAGTCAGGAGTATGCAGGGTCTATGCCTGTTGCAAGGAACATCACGCACAATTTTGCGGTTTATGCGATGAGTTCCCCTGTCAAAAGCTTACGCAGATGATATCATGGAACCCTGATATCGTAAATCATCTTTCGCGGCTGCGGGATGAATATCAAAATCAAATGATGCGCGCAGATGTAAGAAACAGCAATCAGATAGAAACAGTTCTTAATTATTGGAATTTAGATAATCCGCAAATATGTGAGCAGTTTAATGAAAAATCCGAAAGGCTGATTTTCAAGATTAAGACATCTTTACAGGATTATCTTTTGAAAGGTATTCCATGCAAAGTGCCTGAAGCTACAATAAAAAGTAATGTCAGTGCACATTTGTTTCTGGGAAACGAAAATGGCATGGCGCCCAAGCTTTACCCGACGAAAAGCGGAGAATACTATATCTGTAATCAAGGTTATTGGTTTTATCTTATGGAGTTTATTGATGGAAGAAAAATGGAGGAAAATCCGGATGATGAGTACATGCTTGGCAAGGCGGCAAAAAAGCTGCATAGTTTGCGGGGATATGATGTGAAATCACCTTTTAAGCAGAGTAAAGACCGCTTTTACGATTGGTTTAGAAATCACAGTTTTGTAAAAGAATTTGATGCTATTCTTGATGAGCTTCCTGATTTTGAAACATTTGACCAGTGCTTTGTTCACACGGATATTGGTCCGCATAATGCTATTCTAAGGGAAAATGGCGAAGTTGTGTTCATTGATATGGATGATGCAGGTATTGGAAGCCGATATTTGGATCTTGGCTATCCGTTTATCATGCAGTTTGTCGATTTTAATCATGACACGGAAGAAATGCACTATCGATTTGATTTGGCGCAAAGCTTTATGCGCGGGTACTACGGCGAAGAAAAAATCCCTAGAGAAGAGTATGATTTATTGTTTCAAGGGGCTGTACAGATGCACATTTCATATATGCAAGTCTATGGACCTTATGCGGTAGAGTCGCTTTGGAAGATTTTACTGTTTGGAATTGAGCAGAAAGAACCATTGTGGGAAATTATTCGGGAAAAATGAGAGAACAGTACACAGAAAATGAATAATGCTCTAAGAACGAGCGAGGAGGTATTTTTGTGAAAACAACCGAGAAAGAACGGGTGCTCACACCTGCCGAAATAAAGAGAAAAGAGGCTGCTGAGAAAATTTCCGCGCAGATGGAGCAAGACGGCTACCGAAAGAGAGAATTGACAATTAATGTTTTGCAGGCAAATATTCTAGCCGTTGTTGTAATGCTGCCGTTTATGGTCTTAGCGGCGTATATGTTTTGGCTTTTTTCCGACGATATATCATTTGAGCCGGAAATCCCTGTTTTCATAGTATTTATATTGGCATTTGCGCTGTTAGCCGTATTGCATGAGGGCATACACGGTCTGACGTGGGGATGCTTTGCCAAAAATCACTTTCATTCTATTTCTTTCGGCGTGATTTGGAAAGCTCTGACGCCATACTGTTCCTGTTCGGAGCCGCTCACAAAAAAGCAATATATTTTAGGCTCTGCAATGCCGACTTTGATCCTTGGAATCAGTATGACTATAATTTCAACGCTTACGGGAAATTTCCTGTTTTTCGTTTTGGCAGAGAGTATGATTTTAGGCGGAGGCGGAGATTTCCTTGTTATTTTGAAAATATTGATGAACAAACCCAGCGGCAAAAATGCGATATATCTCGATCATCCATATGAATGCGGTGTTATCTTGTTTGAAACAAGCGGATGACGCAGCGATATCATTTGCCGTGAGAATGATGCGTCGCATATGATACAAATGACTTCGCCGTTTAATTGTAATACACAGACAAAAATGTTATATTGAAATAACGGATAAAACAATAGGAAACAGCGCAGGAGGATAAAAATGAAGTGGGAATACCTTTTTAGCAGAACTATATGCGAAAGAGGAAGACAGTATTATATAAATAATAAGGTGACAAATCCGGTAGTATCAGGGACAAAATATCATGCAAGGGTTAAGGGCAGCCAAGTCTACGATGTAGTCATAGATTTAAATGATCCAGACAGCCCTAAATTGCACTGTAACTGTCCTTATGCAGTGGATGGAAACAGATGCAAGCATATGGCGGCGGTCTTGTATGAAATAGAATCGAAGATGAAAACTTCAGCGCCAAAATCAGAAAAAAGAGTCTATCCGTTTAAAAGGAAAAACGATGCGGACGAATACAGATATTTTGATATGGAACGCATTACAAGCAAGCTGATAATCACTGAAAAGCTGTATGATGACGCAAAGAATATTTTGGATAAAGGCGAAGTGGAAATTACAAGCGTAAACTATGGGTACAGTGAAGAGATTGGCGAAGGACAGCTTATGTGTTTTGCCCGCGGTATCTATAAGCAGGGAAAGTCACAGGGAATGATTTCAATCACATTCAGCAGGGACAATATTGCGGTTTCATACTGTCAGGCGCCAAGATGCCGTATGAGTTACAACAGTATGTATGCAAGATCAAGAGAAATAAAGCCCTGTGAACATATGACAGCATTTCTTCTTCTGTTGGATCAATATCTGCAGGAAAATGATACTTATGATTCCACTGATTATAATGCCCTGTGTCTGATGCGCTCATACAGATCGAATAATGCTTTTGACGCATCGGAAAAGCTTGACGCGGTGAGCCGGGTAACGTTGGAGCCGCGTGTTGAAAATTTATTGGATTCGCTTAAACTTTCGTTTATGATTGGTACTGATAAGCTTTATGTAGTTAAAAATCTGTCAGAGCTTGTTGATATTGTTGACAACAAAAAGACGCTGGCATTAGGGAAAAAAGCGGAGCTTGATTTTGGCGTATGCAGATTTACGGAAAGTTCGCGGAAATATTATGATTTTATACGCAGGAATGTTCTTGAAGAACTTCAACGCAAAGAAAATATGAGATATTCATACCGAAGCTATATGTATTCCTCTGAGGAGATTAAGGGCAGCATAAATCTATACGGCGGAAGACTTGACGACTTTTTTGAGCTTGCCGAGGGCAGCAGCGTATATTGCGTTGACAAAAGCGGACATGACACGGAAAAACGAAACATTACACTTCGTCAAAACAAACCGAATCTGTCGCTTGTTATTACAAAGGATGTGGATGCAAGGAATGTTTTTCACGGCGTTATCGTGTCCGGCAAAGTACCGATGATGATGCAGGGCGTAAAAGCCAGATATTATATCGAAGGAAACTATTTCAACAAGGTCGATAAAGAGAGCTTAAAAGAGCTTGAGCCTGTTTTTGAACTTGCAAAGGGAGAGCGGATACTTTTTCATATAGGGCGCCGCCATTTGTCTGAGTTTTATTACAGAGTGCTTCCCGTTTTGCAGGAGTGCGCGCAGATAGAGGAGTTGGACACGCAGGAGATTGAAAAGTATATACCGCCTGAGGCTTCCTTTTTATTCTATATGGACGCGGAGGACAATCGTATAAGCTGCCGTCCCTGCGCCGTGTATGGTGAAAACAGCTGTGCGCTTGCCGACTGGCTTGAGGAAGGCGGCAGAAGGGAGAGCTTCCGCGATGAACTCAGGGAAACAGAAGTATTGGAGTGCGTTCAGGAATATTTTGATGAAACAGATATACAAAACGGCGTATTCTTTGGCAGTAATGACGCTGACGCAGCATATCGGATATTGGAGCAGGGTGTGCCAAAGCTTATGCAGTTTGGCGAAATACGTGGAACGGACAGCTTCCGCAGACTGAAAATACGCAGGCACTTTAAAGTTTCTGTTGGTGTGGCAATAAAAAGCGATATGCTTGATCTGCAGATTGCGTCAGAGGATTTATCGTCAGGTGAGCTTCTTGAAATATTAAACAGCTACAGGAAAAAGAAAAAATTTTACCGTATGAGAAACGGCGATTTCCTGTCGCTTGAGGATGAGAGCCTTGGTGAGCTGAACGCGATGCTGGAAACAATGCGAATACCCGTCAAGGAATTCGTCAAGGGAAAAATGCAGATGCCGCTCTACCGCGCGCTGTATCTTGACAAGATGCTTGAAAACAGTCAGGAAATATATGCAAAGCGTGACAGCACCTTTAAAAATCTCGTGAAAAGTTTTAAGACGGTAAGCGATTCCGATTTTGAACTGCCCGACGCATTGACGGACACGATGCGCGGATATCAGGTGTACGGCTACAAATGGCTGAAAACCTTGGAAAACTACGGTTTCGGCGGTATTTTGGCAGACGATATGGGACTTGGAAAGACGCTGCAGGTTATTTCAGTGCTGCTTGCGGCAAAGCTTGGGGATGAAAAAGAAAATGCGCCTTCGCTTGTCGTCGCGCCCGCGTCGCTTGTCTATAACTGGTATGAGGAATGCAGACGCTTTGCGCCGCAGCTTTCGGTATGCACGATTGCAGGAAGCAGTGCCGAGCGCAGGGACAGGCTTGCCGATTACCAAAAGTATGATGTGCTGGTGACGTCATATGATTTGCTAAAGCGTGATATTGCGGAATATGAGGACAAGGAGTTTTCGTATCAGATTATTGACGAGGCGCAGTATATCAAGAATCACACGACAGCAGCGGCAAAGGCGGTAAAGCTTATCAAAAGCAGACACCGCTTTGCGCTCACGGGAACGCCTATCGAAAACCGTCTGAGCGAGCTTTGGAGTATTTTTGACTATCTGATGCCAGGCTTTTTGTATGGTTATGAAGCGTTTAAGAAGGAGTTGGAAACGCCGATTGTAAAAAACAAGGATGCGGACGCGACAAAGCGGCTAAAGCGTATGGTTTCGCCTTTTATACTAAGGCGTATAAAAGCGGACATGCTAAAGGATCTTCCAGACAAAATGGAAGAGGTGCGCTATGCAAAGCTGTCTGAGGAGCAGCAGCGGCTGTATGACGGACAAGTTGTGCATATGCGTGAGCTGCTTGACAAACAGAACGAGGAGAATTTCCAGAAAAGCAAGCTGCAGGTACTTGCAGAACTTACAAAGCTGCGCCAGATATGCTGCGATCCGTCGCTTTTGTTTGAGGATTATAATGGTGAATCGGCTAAGCGTGAGTCGTGTATTGAACTGATACACAGCGCGATAGAGGGCGAGCATAAGATTTTGCTGTTTTCACAGTTTACCTCGATGCTTGAGCTGCTGGAGAAGGATTTGCAGGCGGAGAAAATAGCTTATTACAAGATTACGGGAGCTACGCCGAAGGAAAAAAGGACGCAGATGGTAAAGAGCTTCAATGAGGACGATACGCCGCTGTTTTTGATTTCGTTAAAGGCTGGCGGAACGGGCTTAAACCTGACGGGAGCGGATATCGTAATCCACTATGATCCGTGGTGGAATCTCGCGGTGCAGAATCAGGCGACCGACCGCGCCCACAGGATTGGGCAGACCAAGGTAGTGTCAGTGTACAAGCTGATTGTAAAGGGTTCTATAGAGGAGAAAATTTTACATATGCAGGAGACGAAGAAAAATCTTGCCGATGAGATATTGAGCGGCGAGATGGGAGGCATTATGAATATGAGCAGGGATGAGATTATGGAGTTGATTGAATGAAAAAATCGGGATTAATTCGGCTAAGCTGCAGCAACGGCTGAGTAATGTGTTTGTAAAAAAAGGATTTGAGCATAATATTGTTCTGGTATATAATAAACTCAAATAAGTGGTAAAATTAATGAAATAAAAGGAAAAATAATTGCAAGGGGGTTTTGACAATGTGTGTTGTATCAATAAATATACCGGAGGAAATATTATTGGATCTTCACGAGGATAAAAATGATTTTGCGGATTATATGAAAAAAATGCTGGCGGTAGATTTGTACAAGAATAAAAAAGTATCGTTGGGATATTGTGCCAGTGTTGCGGATATGACAAAAGAAGAGTTTATAAAATATTTGGGAGATAAAGGCATTTCTATATTCTCATTTGAGTCTGAAGAAGAATTTTTGGAGGAATTGAGGAATGCGTAAGGTGGTGGTAAACACAACGCCTTTCATAGCACTATGTCATGTAAAAAGACTGGAGATTTTAAAAGAATTATATGGTCAGGTTATTATTCCGGATGCTGTTTATAGAGAAATATCTGTAAAATCAGATTCTGTATGCAAGAAAATGGTTGATGAAGCTCTTGATTGGATACATATAGAATCTATTCGGGATCAATTGGCTAAGGCTATGTATAAGACACAACTACATGACGGAGAGGTAGAAGTCATGATTTTGTCTAAAGAATTGGCGGCGGACGTTGTGATTATAGATGATGCTAATGCTAAAAAGCATGCAAAATATTTGGGACTGCCTGTGACTGGGACATTAGGGGTTTTAATTAAGGCAAAGCAGAATGGATTTATAAAAGAGTTAAAACCGATATTACTTCAATTAAAGGAAAAGGGTATTTATATTTCACAAAATCTTGTTGAGTTATGTTTAAAACAGGCAGGAGAAAGCTGATTATTGGCTAATTGAAGAACAAGCGGATGAAAATACGTCCGTCCGCGGCACTTCTTGGCGTTGATAAAATTGAAGGTCACGAAGAACTTGCCCAAAAGGCATCCTGTGCAAGTAAATGATGCACATGGCGGAGCAGTTTATTATAGTGATACGGTATTGGAGATTATTAAGGGCTTTTGCTGTGACTGCTGCTATGCCTGAATATCAAACATAAAAAGCAACCGCTGAAAAGCCCCAAAAGCCATCTGATAAAATCAGACAGTAAACGCAATTTCCCATTCTCCGCTGATAACAAGCGGTTGATCGCCTTTAGACGCTGCTGTGAAAGACTTAATTATCAGCGTATAATCCCCATTAACAAGATTTTGATAAGGAACGGTCATTTCTGCTTTCCCATCAGCATAATCAGACATTTCCGTTGGCAGGCTGTCAATGACAGTTTTTCCGTTTGAATCAACAATTTTATAGTCATTCAGTTTTAGGCTGTCAAATGCCGCATATGGAAATGCTGAGGGATCGACTGCTTCTGCAACGACAGTTATTTTTTCGGCATCAGCCATAACAGATACCTTTATCTCATTTGCTGCCTGTTCATATTTTGTCCCGACAACAGCGCCGTCATATCGGATAATATCCTTAAAAAAGCCATGATAAGCTGCGCCTGCTGCCGTACAGCCTAAACAAACAGATACAGCAGCAGTAACAATAATACGTTTTACAATGTTTTTTTGCTTATTCATATTTTTGACCTCCATCATCTTTTCGCAATTTTTTATGAGTTCTTCCTTTGTTTCGTCTGACATCACGATTTTCCGAGCGGAAATTTTCAGATTTTCGTAATCCATCAAAAACCCCCCTTTAAGTAAATTTCTTTCAGCATCTTTCGACCTGTCTGCAGCCGCATTTTTACAGTTGAGGGAGTTTTCCTTATAATTTCTGCTATTTCATTTACTTTGTAACCCTCAACGTAATAAAGTGTTATAACAAGACGATACTTTTCAGGTATTGACATAAGAACTTCTATTATGTCAGTATCAGTTTTATCGGGCAGTAACTCCTGCAGATCATCAATATTTATTTCTCTGTGTCGGAATTTGAACCTGAAAATATCCCTGCACTTGTTTTTGGCGGTTGTTATCAGCCACGCCTTTTCGTGAGCGGAGTTTTTAAATCCGTCCTTTTTCCTGAGATAACTTACAACAGTATCCTGTACAGCATCTTTAGCATCTGCCTCATTGCCAAGCATAATGAAACATAAGCGAAACAGCAGATCGCCATATGTGTTAAAGACTTCCTCACAGTTGCCAATCGGTTTTTTATTTGATATGCTCACTTTTCAGCCTCCCTTCAATACATATACGTTTTAGGCGTTTGCGAAACGCCACAAGCCGCATAAATACGGCATTTTTTGTTACCTAAAAACAAATAACTCCTCACC
>CANREB010000074.1 GCA_947629525.1 uncultured Lachnospiraceae bacterium | reverse complement strand
CTAATAATATTTACTTTTCAAAGTGCTTGCCAGAGTTTAGCTGGCATGAACTACTCAAGATTCCGAGAGTTCATATGCGCTTTACAGCGCTGACAAGATTATATCATATTTTATCCGCCGAATAAAGAAGATATTTTAAGATCATACGGTTTCTTTATTAAACTGGAGCAGCTTGTACGCGTCGATGTTTAAAACAGCGGCTATATTGAACAGCAGGTCAAGTGAGACGGCGCGCACTATGTTCGGGGCTTCGATCGCTCCTAAGTGCTGTCTGCTTATATTGAGCCGTTCCGCAAGTTCTTCCTGTGTCAGTTTGGCATGTTTTCTGTAATACGCGATATTATATCCAAGTTCGATAAATTTTTTTGAATTGTCAAATAATAATTCGTTTTTTTCCATAATAACCCCCGTTTTCAAGAAATATTGGGTAAAAGTTTCCCATATTTATATTTTAGTTAAATTCTTGAAAACCTAAATCATTTAAAAACAAACAATTGATATGCTGCAAATAACATATCAACCGCGTTCAAATGAAATGGGGTAATGTTGTGCTATTTAGAGTCGTCGCTTTTCTCAAGAGTGAAGATAAATTCCGTTCCGACGCCCTCTGTGCTGATGACATTGATGTTTTCGTTATGCGAATGGATTATTTCCTTTGTTATCGAAAGTCCAAGTCCTGTTCCTTTTTTGTCTTTACCGCGGGAAAGATCGGTCTTGTAAAAACGGTTCCAGATAAGCTTGAGGCTGTCTTTTGGTATTCCTATTCCGTTATCCTTGACAGAGACAAAAAGCTTGCTTGATTTTTCGGTAGTCTCAATTTTGATCGAAGAATTTTTGTGACTGAATTTGATCGCGTTGTCCACAAGATTGTAAAGTACCTGTTGGATTTTGACGACATCAGCGTTTACGAACATTTCATCACCTGTAAGTACTAACTCTATTGAAATAAGTTTTTCGCGGCAGGTTCCTTCAAAAGATGCCGCCGTATTTTTGATGACCTGATTTATATCAAAATCAGCGCGCTCAAGTATCATCCCGTTAGTGTTGAGGTTGTTGAGAGTCAGCAGGGAGTTGGTGAGCTTGGTGAGACGGTCGGTTTCATTGAGCACGACGCCGATATATTTTTCGTGAAGTTCCGGCGGGATAGTGCCGTCAAGCATAGCTTCAAGGTAGCCGCGCATTGAGGTGAGCGGCGAGCGGAAATCATGCGAGATATTTGCGACAAGATGTTTCTGGTTATCTTCGCTTTTGGCTACTTCACTTGCCATATATGCAAGTGAAGCGGCGAGATAACCGATTTCGTCTTCACTGTCTACCTGAAACTCATAGCGGAAATTACCTATGGCGTATTGCTCTGTGGCGCGTGTTATCTTGCGCAGCGGTACATACACTATTTCCGTAAAAAACAAAAGTATTATCAGCGAGAGCAGGAACATGATCACCATTGTCAGATAGGATATATTGAGGAGGGTATTGCAGGAATCCTGAAGCTTTTCCATGGAAGCATGTATTACGACGTAACCCTTTACCTTGTATTGTGATGTTATCGGCGCAAATGCCGAGATCATATCCTCATCAAACATGCCAAAAAAATTGCCTGTTGTATAAAAAGAACTCCCCGTGATGGTCGGGGTAAAATCAGGTATAGTGACAGGATTGTCGATACTCGGCGTGGAACTTGAGTCAAGCACCACAAGACCGGACGGGTTTATTATCCATATCGATGCGTCGAGGAATGTACCGATAGCTTCTATCTGCCGCCATACCGACTCAAGTGTTATTTCACTGCTGTAGAGATCAGCTGCATATGAAGATGAAATAAGCGTCGCTTCGCGGTACAGAGCATCGGCGCGTTCACGTTTCAGCTGTTCGAGGGTCATGCTTGAAGTAAAGGTAGCCACTACGATAAAACTAAAAAAAGCAAATATAAGATAAGCAAGTACAAATTTTAAATAAAGTGTTCTTTTCATTACAAACCTCGCGTATTACTGTTTTACCTCAAACTTATATCCGACGCTCCATATAGTCGCGATGCGCCATGTGTCGTGATCTTTTATCTTTTCGCGCAGGCGCTTAATGTGGACATCGACTGTGCGTGTGTCGCCCATATACTCATATCCCCATATCTGGTCGAGAAGCTGTTCGCGCGTGTAAACATGATTGGGTGAGGAAGCAAGGAAATACAGCAGTTCAAGTTCCTTTGGCGGCATGTCTATATTTTTTCCGTTGTAGATAACGGAATAATTTGTAAGGTTTATGGTCAGATTGGGATAGCTTACCTGTTTGGCGGCAGGCGTCTGCGGTGCGGCGGGGACTGCCTTATAGCGGCGCAGTACTGCCTTTACACGCGCGACAAGTTCTTTTGTGTCAAACGGTTTTTCAAGGTAGTCGTCAGCGCCGAGTTCAAGCCCAAGCACTTTGTCAAAAACCTCGCCCTTTGCGGATAGCATGATGATGGGGGTCTGGGATTTCTGGCGTACTTCACGGCATACCTGATAGCCGTCGATTCCCGGCAGCATCAGGTCGAGTAAGATAAGGTCAGGTGAAAAGGCGTCTACCTCTTTAAGCGCCGATTCGCCGTCATATACGATTTTTGTCTCAAAACATTCTTTTGTCATGTACAAAGAGATAAGTTCTGCGATGTTTTCGTCATCGTCAACGATAAGGATTTTTTGTTTATTTGCCATAGCTTAGTTATACCTTTCCTTTATTTAAATTCACAAATAGTAACACCTGCGTCGCCTTCTCCATATTCGCCCAAATGGAATGATCTGACGTAGGAAATATGCTTTAAGTGCTGCTGTACGGCGCTTCTTAACGCGCCTGTTCCTTTGCCATGTACTATCCGCACGCTTGGCGCATGGGAAAGATAAGCGTCGTCAAGATATTTGTCAAGTTCGGCAATAGCCTCGTCAACCGTTTTTCCAAGGAGATTTATCTCCATAGAAAAAGTGGCAGCCTTTGACATGCCGATTCGTCCGTTTGAAGAACTTTTGCCGCTCTTTTGATATTTAGCAATCGTCGGCGGGTTATCTTCATTTATCAATACAAGGTCGCGTATATTGACCTTCGAGCGTATGATGCCGCACTGTACGAACATTTCCCCCTTGGCGTCGGGGAGCGATGACACAGTACCCTTAAGTCCCATTGATACTACTTTTACCATATCGCCAAGTTTTAACTGACCGGGTTTTAAAACTTTGTGCGTGGGTTTGTCCTGTGCCAAGGACAGCTTTTTGTCATTATCGCTTATCTTGTCGCGTACTTTGGTACGTGCCTTTTCCAAGTCTTTTACAGAGGCATTGTTGAGGTTTACTTTCTGAAAATCCCGGATAGTTTCGTCAGCGACATCCTTTGCTTCCTGAAGGATTTTTCTTGCCTCTTCGTTTGCTTCGCGCAAAATCTTGTCTTTTTGAGCGTCAAGTTTTTCCTGTTTCTGTTCAAGCTTTTGTTTGAGAGAGCTTATCTCCGCCTTATATTTTTGAATTTCATCCCGCTCATTTTCTATCGTTATCCGGCTTTTCTCCAAATCGGAAAGCAAGTCCTCAAAACTTTCTTCATCTTCGCTGATGTGTTCACGCGCCAGTTCGATGATTTCTTCGGAAAGTCCGAGTTTTGAGGAAATGGCGAAAGCATTGCTCTTACCCGGTATGCCGATCAGAAGCCTGTATGTGGGGCGGAGTGTTTCAACATCAAACTCGCAGCTTGCGTTTTCGACATATGGCGTGGTGAGGGCGAATACTTTTAACTCACTGTAATGTGTAGTCGCCATAGTGCGTATTCCTCTGCCATGCAGATGTTTTAGTATGGCTATCGCAAGCGCGGCGCCCTCTTCGGGGTCAGTGCCTGCGCCAAGCTCGTCGAAAATGCACAGTGAATTTTCCGTTGCGTTCTTCAATATGGAAACAGTGTTTGTCATATGCGCGGAAAAAGTTGACAGATTTTGCTCAATACTCTGCTCGTCGCCGATGTCCGCAAAAACTTCATTGAATATGCCAAGTTCGGAGCGTTCGAGTGCAGGGATATGAAGCCCTGCCTGTCCCATGAGCGTAAAAAGACCGACAGTTTTTAATGATACGGTCTTTCCGCCTGTGTTGGGACCTGTCACGATCAGCAGATCGAAATCTTTCCCAAGGTTGATGTCGATCGGGACGACCTGTTTTTTGTCTAACAACGGGTGGCGTCCTTTGCGGATATTTATATAGCGGCTGTCGTTAAAGACCGGGCGCGAAGCGTTCATATCAAGCGCCAGTGACGCCTTGGCGAAAATAAAGTCAAGCTTAGTGAGCAGGCGGTAGTTGTTTGTGATCTCTTCGATATGTTCGCCCGCGGATGTGCTGAGGACGGCAAGTATATGCTCTATTTCTTCCCGTTCCTGAAGAGCAAGCTCTTTCAACTGATTGTTTAAATTAACTACAACTGACGGTTCTATAAAAAGCGTGGAACCCGTGGCAGACTGGTCATGGATCATACCCGCCACATTTCCCTTGTGTTCTGATTTTACGGGAATGCAGTAGCGGTTGTTGCGCATTGTGATAACAGGTTCCTGCAGGTATGTGCGCAGACTTCCGTTTACCATGTTCGTAAGCTGTGAGTGTATCTTCTCGTTGGTGAGATTTATGCTGCGCCGTATATGTTTGAGAGTCGGGCTTGCGTCATCGGCTATCTCTTCCTCGGATATTATGCAGCGGTTTATCTCGTTCTGAAGCGGTGTAAGGGGTTCAAGAGCGGCAAAATATGATTGCAGGCTGTCCGAAACTTCCTCATCATGTTCATTACGCGCATATGCTTTTATCTGCGATGCACATGCAAGAGAAGCGGCGATCTTTAAAAGCTCTGCCGCCGATAAAGAACTGCCTATCTCAAGCATTTTTACGCTGTAGCTGATATCTTTGCTGCCGCTGAAACCGATACGCCCGTTTTTGACAAGGCGTGTGAAAGCATCGGCAGTGTTGGACTGTGCCTCTTCGATTTCCCGGCGCGCCGTCATAGGCGTAAGCTTTTGGCAAAGTGCTTTCCCTGCCTCGGAGCCTGCCTTTTGCGACAGAAGATCTATTATTTTATTATATTCAAGTATTCTAAGTGCTTTTTCGTTCATTATGTTGTTCTTCCTTATGATTATTGGCTGTTTACGCTATTATACCACGCTTTTGGTGGGAACACTACTGATTTTTGCGTTAATATCCGTAACAAGCTTTACACGGCGGCAATCATCGGATATACTAAAAAATGTGTTTAGCACTGTCTTACAGACGGAAATGAGGGAAAAAATGAGTAGCGAAAATAATGAAAATAACGAAAACAAACAGTCCGCCGCAGAACCTGTTGAGGCGAGCGATTTTGAATTTCTACAGGAGCGCATAAAAGAAAGACCGATAAATAAAAGAAAGCTTCTGCAAAGGACTATTGTTACGGCACTTTTGGCACTTTTGTTCGGCGTGCTTGCATGCCTTACGTTCCTGCTGTTGGAGCCTGTCCTGAGCAATTGGCTTTATCCTGAGGAGGAACCGAATATAGTATTTTTTCCACAGGAGCAGGATGAGATGCTGCCGGAGGATATGTTGACTGAGGAGACAAGCAGTATCGTGCAGGAGGAAGAACAGGAAACGGCAGAGAGCGCGGATAGTAACGAGCAGACAACGGCTGAAGATGCACAGAGCGAAAGCATCGGGACGGATGAGGATGGGGAAAATCCTGATGATGCAGCGGTTTTCCTTGAAGAATACCGGACGCAGTACGATGAGCTTTACGATGTGTATCGGGAGGTTTCGACATCTATGGTCACAGTGACCGCAGTGCGCACGGACACGGATTGGTTCAACAATCCCTATCAGAGCGAAGGCAGCGCCGCAGGTGTTATCATCGCCAACAATAACAGGGAACTTCTGATACTCACAAAAAAGGAGCTGTTGGACGATGCGGAGAATATCAGGGTAAGATTTTGCAACGGAGTGAACGCTAATGCCGATATAAAAGAGTATGATGCAAATACCAATCTTGCTGTCCTTGCCGTAGGGCTTCAATATCTCGGAAATTCCACATTGGAGTATATATCCGTCGCAACACTTGGCAGCTCAGACAGTTCGGGAGACGCGGGAACGCCGGTTATTGCTGTGGGAAATCTTTTCGGGTACAGCGATAATGTGTGCTACGGAATGGTAACGTCAAAGGGAACGCCTGTATTTCTTGCGGACAGCGAGTATAAGCTGATAACTACGGACATCTATGCGAGCGAGAACCCAAGCGGAATACTTGTCAACATATCAGGTGATGTTATCGGTATAATAGACAACAGTTATAACAATAAGGACACTAAAAACCTGCTTTCCGCAGTCGGCATAACTGAACTTATGGATATGATACTGAAGCTTTCAAACGGAGAGCAGATTCCATACCTTGGAATGCACGTTCAGGACATCCCAAACGAGGCAAGAAGTGAGTTAGGACTTCCCCAAGGCGCATATATTTTTAATATGGATATGGATTCGCCGGCAATGCTAAGCGGCATACAAAGAGGCGATATCATCGTGCAGGTCGGTCTTCAGGAGATCAGAAGCGCGTCCGACTATATGGAAACACTTTTGGAAGCGCCTATCGGCAAAGAGCTTAGGATAGTTGTGTATAGGGAAAGCCTCGATGATTACGAGCAGATGGAATTTACCGTGCAGCCGGCGCAGCAGCCTAACGCACAGCAAAAATAACAAAAAATATTGAAATGGAGATGTAAAAAAATGAAGTATATTAAAGATTATAATGACGGGGACAGAGTATTTGACATTTACTTTTGCAAACACAAAAGTTCGGCAGTAAGTAAAAACGGTAAAAACTATGACAATGTTATCCTTCAGGATAAGACCGGCACCATCGATGCTAAGATATGGGATCCAAATAACGCGGGTATAGCTGATTTTGATGCTTTTGACTATATCGAGGTGTACGGGGATATCACAAGCTTTAACGGCGCGCTTCAGGTAAACATCAAGCGCGTGCGCAAGTGCGGGGAAAATGAGTATGACGAGAAAGAGTATATGCCGGTAAGCTCTAAGAATATCGATGAAATGTTTGACGAGCTGTTAAAGCTGACAGAAAGTGTTGAGAATACATATTTAAAAAAGCTGTTGAACAGTTTTTTTGTCGATGACAAAGAATTTGCGGAAGCTTTCAAAAAATCTTCCGCCGCAAAGACAGTGCATCATAGTTTTATAGGCGGACTCTTGGAACACACGTTGGGAGTGACGAAACTGTGCGAATATTACTGTACCGCATATCCTGCCTTAAACCGCGATCTGCTCATAACCGCCGCCGCCTGTCATGATATAGGCAAAACACGGGAAATAAGCGCGTTTCCGATGAATAATTACACGGATGAAGGACAATTTCTCGGGCATATCGTTATCGGCTCTGAGATGGTCGGCGAGAAGATTAAGGAGATAGAAGACTTCCCCCCCATACTGGCAATGGAACTGAAACACTGCATTCTCTCGCATCATGGCGAGTATGAGTTCGGATCGCCGAAAAAACCTGCGCTTATCGAGGCTGTAGCGCTTAATTTCGCGGATAATACGGACGCCAAGCTTGAGACATTTACGGAACTACTTAATTCGACGCAGGAGAACGGCTGGCTTGGATTTAACAAGCTGTTTGAGTCAAATCTGAAAAGAAGCGACATATAGTGGAGGGTGTTGTGGAATTTAAAAAGAATGATCGTATAACAACCGACATTATTGATATGGGAAGCGGCGGAGAAGGCATCGGGAAAGTCGATGATTTTACATTTTTTATAAAAGATGCGGTCATAGGCGATACGGTCGAGGCAAAGGTAATGAAAGTAAAAAAGAACTATGCTTACGCAAAACTTATGCGCGTCATTACTGCCTCGCCCAAAAGAACCGTGCCAAAATGCCAATTCCACAAGCAGTGCGGCGGCTGTCAGATACAGGCGCTTGATTACAAGTCGCAGCTTGAGTTCAAGGAAAATAAGATAAAAAATAATCTGATGCGGATAGGCGGTTTTTCAAAAGAACTCATAGACAGGATAATCGAGCCGGTCATAGGTATGGAAAATCCGTACAATTATCGAAATAAGGCGCAGTTTCCGATAGGCACAAATAAGGACGGCGATCCCATTGCGGGTTTTTATGCGGAAAGAACGCATACTATCATTCCTAATACCGACTGCGCGCTTGGCGTGCCGGAAAATAAGACTGTGCTTGATATTGTCCTTGCTTATATGAGGGAGTTTAAGACAGCCGCCTATAATGAGGAAACGCGCAAAGGACTTCTGCGCCATGTGCTGATACGCAAAGGGTTTGCGACAGGTGAGATAATGGTATGCCTTGTTATCAACGGTGAAAAACTGCCAAACGCAGCCGCACTGATTGAAAGGCTGTCGGATATAAAAGGTATGACGAGTATCTGCATCAATATAAATAAGGAAAATACAAATGTGATCATGGGCAGGGAGTGCCGCACGCTTTGGGGAAAAGATACGATAAGCGATGTTATAAACGGAATAAGTTTTGAGATATCGCCGATGTCGTTTTTTCAGGTAAACCCTGTACAGACGCAGAAGCTGTATGCACTGGCGCTTGAATACGCAGAACTTACAGGCGCGGAGACAGTGTGGGATCTGTATTGCGGCATTGGCACGATAAGTCTTTGTATGGCGGAACGTGCGGACAGGGTATACGGCATAGAGGTCGTGGGACAGGCTGTGGAGGACGCGCGCGCGAATGCACTGCGCAACGGCATAAAGAACGCAGAATTTTTTTGCGGCAAAGCAGAGGAAGTATTCCCCAAATTGTATGAAACGCAGGGAATACGCGCTGATGTCGTATGCGTAGACCCGCCAAGAAAAGGATGCGACGAGGCGTGCCTCGAGACAATAGTGAAGATGGCGCCGAAGCGGGTAGTTTACGTGTCGTGCGACAGCGCGACGCTGGCGAGGGATTTGAGGTACCTGTGCGACAGAGGGTACAAATTGGAACGTGTGCGCGGATGCGATATGTTCCCGGGGACGGTGCATGTTGAGTGTGTAATAATGATGCAGTATTGTGGAAAAGAGAAGAAAAAGTAGGGTTTGACCACAAGATGTTGTGGTTTGAG
>CANREB010000073.1 GCA_947629525.1 uncultured Lachnospiraceae bacterium | reverse complement strand
TAAAAAGTGGGGGATTTTATAAAAAATGGAATCTGGAAGCCTATAGAAGGGGGCTTAGAGATTCCGAGAGATTATTAAATACAAACGGAGGAAAGGCATGGATCAGAATGAGACCCCGCTTCTTGATGCGATAGAAAAACTGATAGACACGCATCCTGCATATTTCAGGATACCGGGACACAGGCTTGAACAGGGTATGAGCGAAAGATGGACTTCAAAAGTCGGCAGCAGGATATTCGCCTATGACGTAACGGAGACGCCGTTCACAGACGATCTGCATAATCCCGAAGGCGCGATACTTAAAGCACAGAAACTTTTGGCAGAGCTGTATGGCGCGGACAGAAGTTTTTTTCTTGTAAACGGAACTACATGCGGCAATGAAGCTATGATAATGAGCGCGGTATCTGAGGGAGAAAAGATAATGATAGCGCGCAATGCCCACAAATCAGCCATGATGGGGCTTGTATTGTCAGGCGCAAAACCTGTATATGTGATGCCTGATGTGCTTGGCGCATGGAACATCCAAGGCGGCATAAGCACGCAGTCAGTGAATGAGGCGTTTAAAAAAAATCCTGACTGCAAGGCATTGTTTATGGTCAGCCCAAGCTATTACGGAATTGCTTCTGATTTAAGAGAAACGGCAAAAATATGCCATGAGCACAACGGACTGCTGCTTGTCGATGAAGCGCATGGAGGACATGTATATTTTGACGGCAGACTTCCCGAGGGTGCGCTCAGGGCAGGGGCGGACATGTGCGTACAGAGCATGCACAAAGTGACGGGTGCGCTCACTCAGAGTTCCGTGATGCATGTAAAACACCATGACGGTGCAGATATGGACATTGAAAAAATAATATCAAATCTGCAGCTTGTCCAGAGCACAAGCCCCAGTTATCTGCTTATGGCGTCGCTTGACTGTGCACGGATGGAATTGGCATTAAACGCGGGCAGGATGATGGATGCGGCTGTAAAACTGGCGCAGTATGCGCGAGATGAAATAAGGAAGATACCGGGTTTTAAATGTATGGGAGACGAAGTGACAGGTGTGTCTGAAATCGCGGGAACGGATACGACAAGGCTTGTCATATCCGCAAAGGGACTCGGACTTACGGGGTATGAGCTTGAGGACAGATTGTTTGAGCGGTTTAACGTAAATACAGAGCTTTCTGATTGTGACAATGTGCTTGCGATAGTGACATATGCAAACACCAAAGAGGATATACTGAGACTGGTTGAGGCGTGCAGAACAATAAGTGCGGAAAACCATAATGATACGATAATAAATGACAACAGTGTCATAAATTTGGACTTTCCCCCGCTTCCCGAGCAGGTGCTTACACCGCGTCAGGCATATTTTTCAAGGTCGGAAACTATAGAGTGGAGCAAAGCGGAAGGAAGGATATCGGCGCAGTCGATAGCGCCTTATCCGCCCGGCATACCGATAGTCTATCCGGGGGAGCGCATAAGCCGCATGGCGTGGGAATATATCGAGGATTTCCGCATCAAAGGCAGGCATATTCATGGAGGCGTCGGCGGCAGGCTTGATTTAATAAAAGTTATTGCTGAATAAAAAATCAGTATAATAAAACAGATTAATGTAAAAGATAACCATGTACATTTCAAATGCGTGACAGCGCGGAAAGGCATGGTTATTTTTGTGGCAGATACAATATTGTATGTTATGGCGAAGCAGAATATTTCCGTCTCGAAGGAGGAAGTCGAGTTGTCTGAGGCGGCAGAACTTTACTGTGAGGATAAAGTCCTGCTTGCCAAGGCTAACGCGTTGAAGATACACCGTTTCAGGGAAGGACAGCCGCCAAGAGTGGTCATAAGTATGCTTAAGATAATAAAGGAGCTTGATGCTCTAAGCCCCGGCTTGACCGTGGAAAGCCTCGGAGAGACAGATATAATAATCGAAAAAGCTTCACTGCAGAAAGATAAGTCGGAAAACAAAAAAAGCGTGTGGGCGTATATAAAACTTGTATTTGTTGCGCTTGTCTGTTTTTTCGGTTCCGGATTTACGATAATGTCTTTCCACAATGATATCGCTATCGCAGATATTTTTTCAAGAGTTTATGAACTTGTTACGGGCGAGGCATCGGACGGTTATACGGCGCTTGAAATATCATATTCGATAGGGCTTGCGGCAGGCATAATCATTTTCTACAACCATATAGGCGGGAAGCGTCTGACGTCTGACCCGACCCCGCTTGAGGTAGAGATGCGCAATTACGAACGTGATGTCAATCAGGCGATAGTGGAGATGGCGGACAGGCAGCATCTTGAAGAAAGCGTAAAGCGGGAGGAATGAAAGTTATGTTCTTGAAACTCGTTTTTTTGTGGGTCTTGGGAATAAGTTCAGGGATAATGGTATCGGCGGGAGTGTTTACCGTGCTCTTTGTGGTAGGGCTTGTACCGCGCTTTGCGGGCAGGACAAATACCGCAAAGTATGAGATATTCTACGAGGAATGTCTTATAGCGGGATCGGTTTTGGGAACACTGCTCAGCGTTTTCCCGATAAACGGTCATATCGGAGCGTCAAAGCTTATGAATACCGCTTTACCGGTGTTTACGGGGATATTTGCGGGAATATTTGTAGGCTGCCTTTCTATCGCGCTTGCCGAGGTGCTTGACGGACTGCCCGTTTTTGCAAGGAGGATAAAGCTTAAGATAGGCGTCAGCACTGCCGTAGCGGCAATAGCATTTGGCAAGCTCGCAGGTTCTCTGTTTTACTTTTTAAAAGATTTTTATATAGGAATTTAGGAGGAAAAATAAATGGCAACACCACAGGAAAAAAAAGATTATCAGGATTATGTCGAGAAAAATTCGCCAAAGACAAATCTTGCCCTTCAAATGGTGAAAGCATTCATAATGGGAGGTCTCATATGCTGTCTGGGGCAATTTATCGTGAACGTGGCAAGCAGTAAGTTCGGATTAGATAAAGAAACTGCGGCAAGCTGGTGTTCAATGCTTCTTATACTGCTCAGCGCCGTTCTGACCGGATTTAATCTGTACGGAGGACTTGTGAAATGGGGCGGGGCAGGTGCGCTCGTACCGATAACGGGATTTGCAAATTCCGTAGTTTCATCGGCAATTGAGTACAAGACGGAAGGTCAGGTGTTCGGCGTAGGGACAAAGATATTCACTATCGCGGGACCCGTAATCTTGTTCGGAATAGTGACAAGTTGGGGACTTGGGCTGATATACTGGATAGGAAAGCTTATGGGGATTGTCTGATAAAGGTCAGTGATGCTATAATGATATAAAGAGGCAAAAGCGGACTTTAGGAAATTCGGGGGCACTAAGTAACATTGCCCGGAGTTTCCTAAAGTCTGACAGACGGGAGGGTCAAAATGATAATAACTGTAACGATGAATCCTGCAATCGACAAGACTGTGGAAATCGAGAAGCTTGAAAGAGGAGGACTTAACCGCATATCGAAAGTCGAATGCGATGCGGGCGGAAAAGGGATAAATGTATCAAAGACGCTGCATGCGCTTGGAGGCAGGAGCATAGCGGTCGGGTTTGCCGCGGGCAGCACGGGGAAAATGATCGAACGGACACTTGAAGAAACGGGAATACATACAGATTTCATTTATACTGACGGTGAGACGCGGACAAACACCAAAGTGGTCGAAAATGACGGAACTGTTACGGAGCTTAATGAAACAGGCGCCGCGATAAAAGAAAAGCAGTTGAAAGAACTGTTGGAGAAAATAGAAGGATATGCCGACAAAAATACTCTGTTTGTGATTGCCGGAAGTATACCAAAAGGCTTGGACAAAAGCATTTACGCAGATATCATACGGCTTGTGCATGGCAAGGGCGCGAAAGTGCTTCTTGATGCGGACGGCGAGGCATTTGCCAAAGCTATAGAGGAGAAGCCTGACATAATAAAGCCAAACCGCGAAGAACTTGCACAGTATGCGGGCGCAGATAAAAATATGTCCTTTGACGAACTTGTACTGCTTGCCCGAAAGCTCAATCAAAAAGGTATAGGAACAGTCGCCGTGACTATGGGTAAGGACGGTGCCGTACTTGTACGCGGCGGATGCTGTATTATGGGAAAGCCGATCATGGTGGATGCACATTCAACCGTTGGGGCAGGCGACGCTTTTGTGGCTGCGCTCGCATATTCATGGGAGCGAGGGCTTGGAGATGACGATACTATGAATTTGTGCATGGCTGCATCCGCAGGAGCAGTAACTACGACAGGCACCAAACCGCCCGAAAAAGAACTGGTTGACAAATTAAAAAACATGTCAGAGCTTATAAAGCTCTGACCTGTTTCCTGTCCTGAATGCTATATTAATTAAAGCTCTTTACCCAGTTGATAAGCGAGTCGTGGTGGGTATTATTGTACACATCGCGCTTCATCTGTTCAGTAACGGGACCTTTCTTTTCCATAATAGCGATTATAGCTTCCTGAAGTCCCGATATTCTGCCCCTTTCAAAGTCAGCGTTTGTAACTGTCGGTGCATTGTCCGCACTGTTTTGCTGCGGCACTTGTTCCGGCTCGCGCTGAGATTCGGGTTGTGGCTCGTGTTGAGGTTCCGGTTTTGGCTCAGGTTTTGGTTCGGATTTTTTTTCGGGCTGATTGAGCTTGACGGGAGAAATATTTTTTTTCGCGCCGTCGCTGTATGGAATCCAGACTTCGCCTGAATTTGCCCCTATATTTACGCATATGTTTCCGTTTGAGACAGATACTCTCTCGCCCGAGAGCACGCCGATATATTCACCGCAGTTTCCTGCCGCAACTGTCATCGAAGAGCCGTTGTCGTCATTGTTTACCGTGACTATCACTGTTTCGCCGTCATAGCTTCTTGAAAAAGCATACTGTCGGTTGGTAAGTATAAGTTCTTTAAAATCGCCGTATGAAAGCGCTTTTGAGTTTTGCCTTATTTTGCCGAGTGCGGCGATGAGCGCCGTGTAAGGATTGTTTTTTACGGCATCTTTGTAATCCGCAAGATTAAGCGCGGGTCTTAGCGAGTCGTCGGAGAAACGCTCTTTTTTACCTTCGATGGCAAACTCTGAGCCATAGTATATCGAAGGAACGCCCGGAAGAGTATACATAAGGATATGCACAGGTGCAAAGTGCGCTTTGTTATTGAGTTTCGTGTATATCCTTTCAACGTCGTGATTATCGACAAAGTTGTAAAGCTTCAAGCCGTCGGGTCTGCTTCCGCCCATTTCGTAAAGGCGTTTGACTGTGTGGGCTATCTCAAAATAATTGTGGTCGTTATGACCTGAGTAGAGCGCCTTGTGAAGCTGATAATTTGTCACTGAGTGGAGAGTGCCCTCGTTTACCCAGCGTGTATAATCGCCATGGATAACCTCGCCCATAAGCCAGAAATCGTCTTTCACATCATTTGCAGTGGCGCGGAGAGCCTTCATAAAATCAAAATCAAGCACATCTGCCGCGTCAAGGCGTATGCCGTCGATATCAAACTCTTTGACCCAAAAACGGATAACATCGCATATGTAGTCCCTTACAGCGGGATTTCGCTGATTGAGCTTTACGAGAAGATTGTAACCGCCCCAGTTGTCATATGAAAATCCGTCGTTATATTCGTTATTGCCGCCGAAGTTTACGTTGCAGTACCAGTCCCTGTATTGTGAACCTTCGCGTTTTTCCATGATATCTTTGAACGCAAAGAAATCACGTCCGGTATGGTTGAAAACGCCGTCAAATATAACTTTGATTTCCTGTGAATGACACTCTTTAACAAAATCGGCAAGGTCTTTGTTATCGCCGAGCCGGCTGTCGAGCTTTTTGTAGTCGGTAGTTTCATAACCGTGACCTACAGATTCAAACAGCGGTCCTATATACAGTGCGTTACAGCCTATTTCCTTTATATGACTGATCCAAGGAATCAATCCGTTGAGACGATGTTCGGGTGCGCCGTATGGATTTTGCTTAGGAGCGCCAGTAAGCCCCAAAGGATAAATGTGATAGAACACTGCTTCATCATACCAAGCCATAAAAATTTCCCCCTAATTGTATAAATTTGCATAAACCAAACTAATTATACTATAATTATGCTTTTTTCGCAAGCATTTGAGGATTGCACTAAAATAATAAGCATGTTATAATACACAAGGTTTATTTTTTACATTTACGATTTTTTACGGAAAGGCGGAAAAATTATGACTTATGAGGTATTTAAGCAAGAGATAGTCAAGTATCTTTTACAGCAGCAGGAGTTTATGCTCACACCTGACAGGCTGCGTTTGTATGAGGACGGTTATGCGCCCGAGGACGATTATGACCTGCAGTTAGTGCGCGAGACGAATATAAAATATCACCGGACGGAAAGCGATACGCTTATCGGAGATTTCCTTGTAATATCGGAAAAAGGAGATCTTGCGCAGGTGTGCCGTATAGACTTAAAGAGCATGTATGAGGAATGGCAGACGAAAGGATGGGATGCTGTCCTTGACGTTGTGAGAGACAATTTTGCAATGGGGGCAAAGATAAAGCAGACGGGGCTTTTAAATTTGATTTGTGATTACGAGGCGGTCAAGGATCATCTGATAATCCGTCCGCTTAATTTCACGGACAGGCGTTACGACTTAAAGGACGCGATATACAAGCGTATAGGAGATATCGTCCTCGTGCTGTACATGCTTGCGTCTGACGAACATATCAACAACCACCGCAATGTTATCAGCACTAAGATAAAAAGGGAAATTTTTCAGAATTGGGGCGTCGATGAGGAAGAGGCGTGGCAGGCGGCGCTTCTCAACACGAATATCATGTCGCCGCCGCGTCTGTATGTAAGCCTTAAGGATTTGATGGATCCGCCTTATACTAAGGGAGCGTTTATGGCATTAAATCCTGATGTGACTTCATTCGGTATGTATGATATTCCTACGCTGACTACGACAAGTCAGATGAATGGGGCAATCGCGTTCTTTTATCCGGGCGTGATGGAGAAGATCGCGCAGATGGCGGGCGATAAGGATTATTATGTGGCGTTTACAAGTATACATGATGTGAAGATACATGTGAAGGGGAGTATTCCGCCTATAGAGATTTTGCGTAATATAAAGAGTGTCAATAAGGCGTTTCCTAAAGATGAGATATTGACGAGGAAGGTTTATTTGTACGAGAGGGAGAAGAAGGAGCTTACTATGTTGGAGCTGTAAAGAGGGGGCGAGTGGACGAACGGGCGAAGTCAGCCGTCTATGTCCGTGCGCGCGCTGTGGTGTGGGCAGCGGATTTTCTAATGTAATGCGGTATAGGTGTTCTCGGACGGTCGGCGCCGTCGCGAATGCGGCGTCCGTGCCGCAGTCGCGACTGAAATTTGCGTCCGTGCAAATTTCCGCCTGGGGGTGTTGTGCATTACATAAGAAAATCCGCTGTCCGCACCAAGGCGCGTGCACGGACATAGACGGCTGACTTCGCCCGTTTTGGTGGGGTGGAATGTTTGTGTTAAGAATGTTTAGATTAGGATAGAGGGAATAAGAGCGGAATGAGATTAGAATTAGGTTAGGAAAATGCTTGACAAATGTTTGCTGAGTATGTAGAATTTAGGCATAATTGAATTTGTTAATTATTATTTATGGAGGCTAAGATGCGGATATAATGTGCTTTTGGGAAATTGCAGCTTGTTTGATGTGTTGTTCGGTTTGGGTGTAAATCGGGCAATGGTTTTACGCTGCCAAAAGCTGATTATGTCTGTACAGCCTTCTTTTTTGCGCCTCAAATGCGCTCTTTGGGCTGTCGGCGGCTGATGCGGCGGCGGGAATGGAGGGGTGTATGGCGCAGATAAGCGTTAGTAATCTGACATTTTATTATGAGGGCAGTGCGGATAATGTTTTTGAGAATGTATCGTTTTCGATAGATACTGACTGGCGTCTTGGATTTGTCGGCAGGAACGGGAAGGGTAAGACGACGTTTCTGAAGCTTTTGATGGGGGAATATGAATACGCGGGGAAAATAAACGCGGGAACGTATTTTGACTATTTCCCGTATCGGATAACAGATGATATGACGCGTATGTGCGCTGCCGATTTTGTTGAGGATTTGAAGTCGGGATGCGAGATTTGGCGCGTGGTATGCGAATTGGGCGGGCTTGACGCAGATGCGGAGCTTTTGTACCGTCCGTTTGAGACGTTAAGTTATGGGGAACGCACGAAGGTGATGCTTGCAGTGCTGTTTTCGGGTGAGAATGATTTCCTGCTGATAGATGAGCCGACAAACCATTTGGATATGGCGGCGCGTGATACGGTCAAAAAATATCTGCGCACAAAGAAGGGTTTCATACTGGTATCGCATGACAGGGATTTGCTTGATGCGTGTACGGATCATATTTTAGCATTGAACCGCTGTACTATTGAGGTGCAGAGCGGAAATTTTTCGAGCTGGTGGGAAAATAAGCAGAAAGGCGATGCGTTTGCGCGGGCGGAGAATGACAGGCACAGGAGCGAGATAGGCAAATTAAAGCGCGCTTCGGAGCAGACAAGGCAGTGGGCGGACAAAAGCGAGCGTTCAAAGATTGGTTTTGACCCTGTGAAGGAGCACGACAGGAGTATAGACACAAGGGCGTATATCGGAGCAAAAACCAAAAAGCTTCAAAGCCGCGTAAAGCAGATAGAGGAGCGCCTTGACAGGGAAATCAGTGAGAAAGAGGGGCTTTTGCGTGACATAGAAACGCCGGCGGATTTGAAGCTTTTTCCGCTTAAATATCATAAGGACATGCTTGTTTCGGCGCGGGATTACGGTATGGGGTATGAGCGCGGCAAGCCGCCTGTTTTTGAAGGGCTTAGTTTTGTTATCAATCAGGGCGAGCGCGTATTTCTGCGCGGAAATAACGGGTGCGGCAAGTCCAGTCTTATCAAAATGATTGTCGCGGGCAGCAGAGGTGAAAACGATTTGAGCGGCTTTGGCGGAGACTTTTTCCAATCGGGAGAGCTTGGCATAGCGTCGGGGCTTATCGTATCGTATATAAATCAGGATACGTCTTTTTTAAAGGGAAGCATCGCGGATTTTTGCAGAAAAAAAGGGTTTGACGAGAGTCTTTTCTGCGCGCTGCTTCGACAGCTTGATTTTGAGCGGGTGCAGTTTTCAAAGGATATGGCTGATTTTTCCGAGGGGCAGAAAAAGAAAGTGCTGATAGCCGCGAGTCTTCTTACGCCCGCACATTTGTATATTTGGGACGAACCGCTCAATTATATTGACGTATTTTCGAGAATACAGTTAGAGGAGCTGCTGCTTGCGTATAAGCCGACGATGCTTGTCGTAGAGCATGACGAAAGGTTTTGCGAGAGGATTGCGACTAAGGTGGTGGATTTTATAAAAAAGTCTTGACAGCAAAATAGGGGGGG
>CANREB010000072.1 GCA_947629525.1 uncultured Lachnospiraceae bacterium | reverse complement strand
TAAACGGAAAAATTACGCTCGGCACGCTCGGAGCTTTTCTCGAATACTCAAACAACATAGTATGGCCTATGGAAATGTTGGGCTGGCTTTCAAACGATTTGTCGGCAGGGCTTGCGTCAAACAAAAAGCTCAATAAGCTGTATGAAGTTAAGCCTGTGATAACCGAACCTGAAAATCCTGTCGTACTTGACAAAGTGCGCGGTGAAATAGAATTTCGCAACGTTTCTTTTCACAAAGAAGATATGCATGAAATACTGCATAATATCTCTTTTAAAGCTGATGCGGGCTCTACTATCGGCATCATGGGCGCGACAGGCGCGGGAAAAACTTCCGTCGTACAGCTCTTACAGCGTCTTTATGACGCTACGGACGGAACGATCTATCTTGACGGGGTTGACATCAAAAAGCTTTCGCTTGCGCAGTTGAGAAGCAGCATATCACTTGTAATGCAGGATGTATTTCTATTTTCCGATACGATCAACGAGAATGTGAAGCTCGGCAAAAAAGCATCCGTAAGTGAAGCCATCGTGCGCCGTGCTTCAAAGGACGCACAGGCAAGCGGCTTTATCGAACGCATGGCGGATGAATATGAAACAGTTATCGGTGAACGCGGTGTCGGTCTGTCCGGCGGTCAGAAACAGCGTATAAGTATTGCGCGTGCCTTTGCTAAGCACACGCCGATACTTGTAATGGACGATTCGACTTCGGCGCTTGATATGGAAACGGAACACGAGATACAAAAAACCCTGAATATGCTTTCCGGCACAACAAAACTCATAATTGCGCACCGCATAAGCGCCGTGCGCCACGCCGATGAGATAATCGTACTGGAAGACGGCTCTATCGCCGAACACGGAACACATGAAGAGCTTCTTTCCAAAAAAGGTTTATATTATATGACATATGTGTCACAATACGGTCCATATGAAGAAACGGGGGGAAATTTTAATGGCAGTTAATTCTTACAAACAGGACGAAAGTCTGAACGAAGCGGGAAAAATGCAGACATTGGGTAGGCTTTTTGCTTATCTTATCAGGCACAAAGCCGCATTGGCTGTCGTACTTATAATAATGGCATACTGCGTCGGCGTAAACCTTATAAATCCTTTAATCATCGAAACAGCTATCGACAGGCACATTTCAGTCGGTGATTTTAACGGACTGTACAGGCTTGTCGTCATAGCTATATGTCTTAACGCGGTGATGATAGCACTTGTAAAACTCAGGATGTACATTATGTCTGATGTCTGCAACAAAGTACTTGTGGAAATACGCCAACAGCTTTACTCACACATCCAGACATTGGATTTTAAATTTTTTGACAGCAGACCTACAGGCAAGATCCTTGCGCGTATCATAGGCGATATAAACTCGCTCAAAGATGTGCTTTCAAACAGTGTGACTACTCTCATTCCTGATTTTATAACGGTATGCTCTGTAGTCGCGATAATGTTTGTCAAAAATGCAAAGCTTGCCGCGGCGGCGCTTATCAGCATCCCGCTTATGACGGCGGGGGTATGGTTCATACAGCTTTGCTCACATAAGCGCTGGCAGGTTCACAGAAAAAAAGGTTCTAACCTGAACGCCTTTATACATGAAGATTTATCGGGAATACGCATTATACAAAGTTTTAACGCGGAACAGGAAACCCATGACACTTTTTACAAACTTGTGGATGAGCACAGAGACTCATTTATGGAAGCTGTAAAATATGCTGACGCATTCGGCTCGGTAGTTGATTTCTGCTGGGGCCTCGGGAATGTATCACTTTGGTATGTCGGTATCAGAATATTGGGTATCGATGAAGTTTCAGTCGGTACGCTTGTCGCATTCGGCTCATACATATCAATGTTCTGGCAGCCTATCATGAACCTGAGCAATTTTTATAATCAGCTTATCACCAACATCTCGGGTGCTGAGAGAATATTTGAGATACTCGACACAAAACCCGAGATTACCGATGACGCCAATGTACAAACTATGCCTGAGATATCGGGTACGGTCGATTTTGAGAATGTCAGCTTTTCATATGAAGAGGGCGTTAAGGTGCTTGATAACGTCAGCTTCCATATAAAGCAGGGTGAGACTATCGCGCTTGTAGGTCCTACGGGCGCGGGCAAGACTACGATCGTAAATCTAATCAGCCGCTTTTACGATGTTCAGGACGGCACTGTAAAAATTGACGGGCATGACATAAAATCAGTCAGCATTGAAAGTCTCAGACGCCAAATGGGAATTATGACACAGGATAATTTTCTGTTTACGGGAACTATAAAAGAGAATATCGCATATGGAAAGCTTGACGCGACTGATGAAGAGATAATCGCCGCCGCAAAAGCCGTACACGCACACGAATTTATAACAAGGCTTCCCGACGGTTACGACACGCGTCTTGAAGAACGCGGCGGCGGGCTTTCAATAGGTCAGAAACAATTGCTTGCTTTCGCGCGCACTATGGTCAGTATGCCTAAAATACTTATATTGGATGAAGCCACATCAAGCATAGACACAAAAACAGAGCTTCTTGTCCAAGACGGAATAGAGGCTCTGCTTAAAGGCAGGACTTCATTTGTTATCGCGCACAGGCTGTCTACCATACAAAAGGCAGACAGGATTTTTGTCATCGATAACGGCGGTATTGTGGAAGAAGGCAACGCCGCGGAACTTATGGCTAAAAAAGGCGCTTATTACAGACTCTATACAGCGCAGCTTAACGCGTAAGATTTACACGGTCAATCTATCGCCGCCGCGAGTACATTTCTAAGCTTGCGCGTAAGCGTGAATGTACCTGAGTCTTTTAACTGTACCATCATAAGAAATGTAACGTCATCGGCGGGCATATTCGCAAAGTACGGACCTAACCAGCCGTCCCATCCGTACTCTCCTATGGACCCGTTGATGACGCCGCGTGTCGGATCGTTCATCACGCGCATAAGATTGCCGTAAGTATAACCTGCAAGGCTCTCCCACCCTTTCATCATCTCCTGCTGACAGGGTGTAAGGCTGCAGTTAGTCATATATTTCACTGTCGCAGGTGCAAGATAATACCTGCCCTTATATGTTCCTTTGTTCATAAGCATCTGCGTAAAATGCCTGTAGTCCTCTATCGTTGACACAAGCCCCGCTCCGCCCGATTCAAAGCGTATATCAGCGTCCATATGATTGCATATGCCTAAATTGTTGCCATGATATTCTATAAGAGTACCGTCTGCTGACTCATATACCTTTGTCAGCCTGTCCATCTTACTTTTCTCTACCCTGAAATCCGTGTCAGCCATATTAAGCGGCTCAAAAAATTCTTTTTTTAAAAACTCTCCAAATGTTATTCCGGCGGCTGCCTCGACTACGGCGCCCAAAACATCAGCGCTTGTGCCGTAACGCCATCCCTCGCCCGGCTGAAAAGCAAGTCTGCCTCTGCCAAGACCTGACGCCACTTCAAGAGTAGTCATCGGATTATCGGAATACAGCCTTCTGTCAAGTTCATCGAACACTTTCTTTGCATCCTTGCTTGCAGGGTCAGGGTCACTGTCATATGCAAGCCCCGAAGTCATTGACAGGCAGTCCTTTATCGTCGGCTTTCTGTTAGCGGGGACATCGCCTTTTTCGGCTGCAACTTTTATATCTTTAAATTCCGGTATGTATTTCTCTATAGGGTCAAGCAGATCGATAACTCCGCGTTCCATAAGAATCATAACCGCTGCCGAAGTGACGGGTTTTGTCATTGAATACAGCCTGAAAATACTGTCGCGTTCGATTTTTTTATTGTTTGCCACATCCGCGTACCCTGCCTGCGCATAATAAACTTCATCGCCTTTATATATCACGCTTATGTTGGCTCCCGCAATCTCCTTTTTATCTACGCTCTCATTCAGTACGTATTCCATTTTTGATAATTTTTCGATATCAACCATAACAAAACCCTCCCGCGGTATTTTATGTAGTGTACAGGTAATGATACATCTTCTGGAAAAGCTCGTCCACATCGATAGGCTTTGCGATATGCGCGTTCATTCCCGACGCAAGCGCTTTCTCAACATCCTGCGCAAACGCATTCGCCGTCATCGCGATTATCGGTATCGTCGTTGAATCTTTCCTGTCCATACAGCGTATCGACTTAGCCGCGCTGTAGCCGTCCATTCCGGGCATTTGGATATCCATAAGGATAAGGTCAAAATAATTTTCTTCAGACGCGCTGAATATGTCGATTGCCTCTTCCGCATCCCATGCACAGGTCAGACCCGCTTCGGTACGCTCCAAAATCGCTTTTATTATCTCCATATTTATCTCATTATCCTCAACGACAAGTATATTTTTGCCCTTGGCGTTGAGCACATTAGTCCCGTCCTTCTCATGCTTAAATTCGTTTTCCGCATTATGGTCTGTCTTAAAATCCGCATGGATAAAAAAGCGTGTTCCTTCTCCAAGGTGGCTTTCAATGCTGAGGCTTGCGCCCATAGCGTCGATTATGCTTTTCGTGATACCCATTCCGATGCCGCTGCCTTCGCTCTTGCGCACATATTTTGTGTCGGCACGCTCAAACGGCTTGAATATATCGTTTTCTATAAATTCCTGCGACATGCCTATTCCGGTATCTTCAATTGTAAAGTCAAAGCCCGCATATCCGTCTCTGCTGTTTTCCGTCTGCGTAATGTTCACATCGACCTTGCCGAATGCTTCCGTGAATTTGATGCTGTTGCTTATCAAATTCATAAGCACCTGACGAAGCCTTACGGAATCACCGATGAGATTTCCGTCCTTTATATCATACTTAACGGAAAAATCGATCCGCCTGCTTTGCGCCATATGCGAAAGTACAAGCTGTACATTTTCGACAAGTTCTTCCATATTGAACTGTATTTCTTTAAGCTTAAGATCCTGCGCCTCTATCTCCGACATATCAAGGATATTGTTGAGCAGATTTAAAAGCTGTGTCGATGAAGCCGTAATCTTATCGAGGCACTCCTGAACTTTTTCAACGTTGTCTATGTTGTAGCGCGCTATATCCGTCATACCTACTATTGCGTTCATAGGCGTTCTTATGTCATGCGACATGTTGGCAAGGAAATTTGTCTTTGCGACATTGGCGTTTTGAGCGTTTATCTTCTCATTTTCCGCCGAATGTACCGCGTCCTCTATGTTTTTTTTCTGCCGGTCTTCTATGCTCTGCTGATATTTGAGCACCATTCCCGTCACACATGCCACAGTCAGTATGGCTATGATGTTATCCTGATAGTAATAGTACTCCTCGACATCATATTCAAACAATTCCAAATGATGATAGGCATATATGAGCATCCCGACATCAAGAATTACGGTAACAGGCATCAGTATCTTAAAATACCACCCGCTCGTCATGATGCACAGAAGTATTATTCCAAGCGTAAGCCAGACAGGCATTCCCGATTTTACGCCGCCGCCCTCGGCAAACAAAAACAGGTACGGAAAAGCGGCAAAGTTCACAAAACTTATCGTTATCGCCGACAACAATCCTACCTTGTTCGGGTAAAGATTGCCCACCACGAATATTATCATAAGATACGCCCATACTACCGCTATGGTAATTATCCCGTCGTAGTCATAGTGCATCACAGTCTCTATAAAGAGCACAAGCGAACTTGCCACAAGCCCGACAAGTATGACCGTATTATATTTTAAAAGCTGTGAATCCGTATGGTCGCGGTATTCCCTAAACCATTTTAAAAATCTTTTCAGCATAAAATTCCACCCTTTTATACACAATTACTTTTTTGACACCTGCTCGGAAAACTCCATAAAATCAGAAAAAGCTTCCTTATGCATCTTTGAAACGGCGTATGGATTACGCTGCAGGATAGAGCGTATACCCGCGTATTCCTTGCGTTTTTTCCTGTTCTCAAGCTTTTCCATAATGGCTGCCTTGGTGTTAGGCGCACCCTTGCTCACCGTGCCCAGGGCTGAGTTTATTTTCTTAAGCCCCGCCTCTGATTTTTCCTTGAGGCTCTTGCCGTAGAACGCATACAGCACTTCAAACTGTTTCTGCAAGTGGCGTATTTCCGTGCTGTTCTGCTCCAGTCCTACGAGAAGCTCCTTTAGATTTACAGCCTCGCGCACACTCATGGCAATATCTATCGAAACATAAGCCGTAAGAGCAAACGTCACAAACTCAAGCACGTTTATGTTCATACCGACCACAAAATGCTCAACGGGTTCATGCCCGTACAACGTCAATAATACCGAAAATATCCCCCACGCCAGCGATGAGACCACGCATATATACCCGTTTACATTAAGCGGCTTGCCTGTGTAATCCCAATACCTGACATGGAACATTCTTTCCATCGCTGCTCCTGTGGCATACTCAAGAGCGGTGGCGCTTATCATACCCACAAAAAACACGGCAATGGCATTAGTCCTGTACGGCAGTGTGAAAATCAGGACTACTATAGCGCCCGTCCCGTATATCGGAAGAAACGGTCCATGCATAAAACCCCGGTTCACCCATTTGCCTTCTTTTACGGACACATAGCATGTCTCCCATATCCATCCTGCAAAACAATATAAGTAAAAAAACATCAGCCATTCAGAAAATGTATATATCATTTTTATCCCTGTTCCTCTATATGATTTATCAGATTTTGCTGCACATATATTTCTATTGTATCTTTTTTTTCACATATTTCCAAGTCCATTTTTTATAAAATGTCTGTTTTCCATGAAATTTTTTCAAATCCTGTCTTTTTTGTGATGTTTCTTACGAAAAATTTCCCACGCATATCAGAAGTCTGCCTTTCCTGACTTCTATGCTGCATCTGCGTCCCGTAAATTCATTACTTACGCCCATGGGATATTCCTGTTTCAGAACGGCATCCTCAAGCTTATATTTTAACCCTTTTTCAGTGACCCCGTATGCGTCGCCGCCATACGCGAAAACCGATATTTTATTATACCTTCTGCAGTAACGTTCAGGATAGCTCACCCTCTCGCCGCTTATTATCTCCACGCGCACCCTGTCGCCGTAGAGCGTGCCTCTTGCACCGCGGTTCTCAAGGAATGTAAGGCACTGGATATTAGCCATGGTGTGGTCAAGACGTCCGCCCAAAGCGCCGTACATTTCAAAATATTTATATCCAAGCGCAAGCCCCTCTTTTACCGCCGCAAGCATATCCGTGTCATCCTTCCGTGTGGGAAGACGTTTCACATCATACTGCGCAATAATACTGTTATCGCGCAGCGAATCCATGTCGCCTATTACGATATCAGGTCTGATACCAAGAGCACGGCAGTTCAATATACCTGCATCTGCCGCAATACATATATCGCTCTTATTCATTTTAAGTATTTCTTTTACATATTCCGCGTTAAAATCCCCCGCGCCGAATATCACACATTTTTTTACACTCATTCCCAATTCCGCCTTTCATTTTGTTATTAGCAAAAAATCGCCGCTTTTACGGCGATTTTTTGATCAGAACTTTCTGAATACATCCGTTTCTTTCTGAAGTTCTGACGCAATCTCCTGATTTTCGTTCATACGATTGCTTATATTCTCCATATCTTCAACAAGGACCTGTGTGCTTTCTGCCGCACCTGTAACGCCCTTTGCGCCTTCTTCTATCGCATCCGTAATAGTCCCTATCGAAACCGCTATCTCGTCAACCGCACTCTTGAGTGAATCCGTCTTGGCGGTAAACTCGTTCATAACGTTCTCGATATATGTAGCGTTCTCTCTGTACTGTACGCCGCTCTCCACGAAATTCTCAAACTCCGGAAGTATCGACTCAGTCATATACTGAACAAGATCGTTGGCATTGCCTGCCAGATTATGTACGGCATTTGTCACCACGCCGTTTATCTCCTGAATACGGTTAGCGGTCGCCCGGCTCGAATCGGCAAGCTGTCTTATCTCATCGGCAACTACCGCAAATCCCTTGCCTGCTTCTCCCGCGCGTGCCGCCTCTATCGAAGCGTTAAGCGCAAGCAGGTTCGTCTGGCTTGAAATGTTCAGGATGTCGTTTGTCAGACCGTTTACCTGTTCAACGCTCTTGCTCTCTTCTATCGCTTCATTCAATACGTCAAGTATCTGCTGTACCTTGACATTTGTTTCTTCCATGTTGCTGCGCGCGTTGGATTCCATCCTGTCGGCATTCTCTTTCATCTGTTTAGAATAATCATTGATGCTGTTTGACTTGTCGGCTATCTCTTCCGTTTCGCTCCTTACTGAATCGGCATTGTGATTGATGATGCCTGCCGAATGTCCTACCTCCTGCATCGTGGCTGAGAGTTCCTGTGTTACCGCCGACAGATCGGACGCGCTGTCGTTTGACGTCCTGACGCTCTGCTGTACTTCATCAACGACAAGTTCAAGCTTCTTGGAATTTTCAATGATCATCTTCATGATCTCCTGAAGTTTTTCCATGAATGTGTTTATGCCGTTACCCAAGTCTGATATCTCATCATTTGAAAGGATGCTTACACGTTTTGTCAGATCGCCCTCTTTATTATCTATGCCCGCTATAATGTCATGTATCTCGCTGTTGGTAATGTTAAGCTTTTTGATGACAAGCGCAAATACGGAATAAAGCGCCGCCCCTATCGCAAGAATACATACCGCTATTATGCCAAGGTTGCGCATCACCGCAAACGTGTATGCCCTTGAAAGTTCAGCGCTCGCCTCGTCAGCGCTCAGTTTTGCCGCCTCAGACATCTTATCGATCTGCTCCTGTATGGCGTCGCTGTACTGTTTGAGCTCGCCGTTTGCAAGCGCGAAAGCCGCCTCTTTATTGTCATTGCCGCTGTAAGCTATGAGATTTCCTATGGCGTATTTCATATTTTCGTAATTAGTGACAAGCGTTTCAAATGACGCGCTGTCGCTTTCCCTAAGTTCAGCCCCGTATGTTTCAAGATATCCGTCAAGAAGTTCTTCTTCCTTGCGCACGGAATCCACAAGTCCGATAAGAGTGTCAAGGTCAGTCGCTATGATATGCGAAAGCGCCATTTTATGTATTGCCTGTGTCTCTTTCTGAATATCGCTCAATTCCGAAATATGCGTCATATGCTCATCGGATATCGCCACAGCCGTCTCATTGACTCTTCCGAGATTAACTACCGCCTCAATATTTGAAAATATCGAAACAATGCCAAGCACAAATACGGGAAGCAGTATAATAAATTTAATACTTACACGTCTTTTTTGTTCCATGATATTACCTCCCTATAGATTACTGTACCGCCGAAGCAGTTATTCCGTTTACAAGGTTATCCATAAGATCCTGCAGTGCAAGTCCGTCGGGATTGCCCGCCGCAATAATATCGGCAAACTCCGTGCAGGCATTCCAATAGCTGTTGCCTACCCTCTGCAATACGCCATATTGTGACTGTTCGATTATAGCCGCTATCGCAGGCGCTTTGGCGACATCCTCCGATGCTGCCGCTTTTATATTGGAAGGACCTGTACTCCTATCTCAAAATTTGAAATTTGTCAATACATCTCCCGATATATTTTTTAGTTTTATATCATCATCCATATATG
>CANREB010000071.1 GCA_947629525.1 uncultured Lachnospiraceae bacterium | reverse complement strand
ATTGTCCTTACGGGAGAGGACATAGAGATACGCTTTGTTACATTTTAGTCTGATTTTCCCCAAGCTATAATCACTCCTATGATCATAGGAGAGATCAGACGCTTCCTACGCGACTCAAGCAACCCCATACGTGTCAGCCGTTCACTGAAAGATACGGCGTACAAGGCGATTTATGCCAAGGAAAACCTCACAAAGAAAAATTTAAGGGAACCGACGATAATGGAAATATCAGAGGAGATAGGCATATCAAAAGAAGATATAGTATACGCGCTTGACGCCATACAAAACCCTATGAGCCTGTATGAACCTGTATACACGGAAGGCGGCGATACTTTGTATGTGATGGATCAGATAAGCGATAAGAAATGCAGGGAGGAGAACTGGGTCGAGAATATTTCACTGAGCGAAGCTATGAAACGCCTCGACGAGAGAGAGAATGAAATCATCACTTTAAGATTTTTTGAGGGAAAGACACAGATGGAAGTGGCGGAATATATAGGAATTTCACAGGCGCAGGTGTCGCGTCTTGAAAAAAATGCGCTTCATACCATGAAAAAGTATCTTATGTTCTAATTTAATCTATTGACGAAAAACAAGAAACAATTTACAATAGAAGTTAAAGTAGTCTAAAGATTATGAAAGGAATTGTTACTTATGGAAAATGAAATTAAAAATGGCACACAGAAAACACAACGCCGCTTCAGCGTAAAGATGCTGATACTGACAATTGCAACGATGCCGCTTTTGATTGCGTGCGCGCTCATAGTATTTTTTTCCGCCCTTACCATTGAAGCAGGAATGGAGAGAGAGACGCTTGAGTCGTTAAAGGCTGCGGCGTCAGGCGCGATGATGGCGCTTGAGACTATTCCGGGCGATATAACCCTTGACGGTGATACATTGTACAAGGGCAGCATCAATATCACGGAAAACATGAGTATGGTTGACCAGTATGCAAGCTATAATGAGACTGAGATAACTATATTTTATGGAAATGTAAGAAGAGCTACTACAATACTGGACGCCAACGGGGACAGGCTTGTCGGCACCACCGCGTCGCCGGAGGTTGTAAAAGCCGTTCTTGAGAACGGAGGAGAATATTCTACTGACGACGTCAAGATCAATGACGAGAGTTATTTCGGATATTATATCCCGGTAGACGACTCTGAGGGCAATATCATAGGTATGATGTTTGCGGGCAAATCAAGGGATGATGTGAACGAGTACATCAATACACGCGTATTGTTTATACTCGGCGTTTCACTTGTGGTTTATATCTTGTGCGTTATAAGCGTGATAGCTGCTACAAAGCGCAAGATACTTACACCGATATCAAATATTTCAGGAGTGGCAAAACGCATAGCTCTCGGAGATGTCAGCGAGACTATTGAGCGGACTTCAAATGATGAGTTCGGCGACCTTGAGGAAGACTTTAAGAATATGATCACCAATATCGGATATCAGGCTCATATCACTGAGATGGTATCGGAAGGCGATCTCACAGTAACATGCAAACCCGCAAGCGACAATGACGTGCTCGGCAAGGCAATCTCAAAGATGCTTCGCGATAATAACAAGAACCTTTCCGTTATACGCGATGCGGCGGCGAGAATGTCATCGGGCGCCAACGAAGTGGCAAGCGCCAGCAATTCACTTGCGCAGGGTACTACGCAGCAGGCAAGCGCTATCGAAGAGATTACTGCTTCCATTGAAGAGATAGCGTCAGGCGCTAAAGTCAACGCGGACGATGCCAACACGGCTAACGAACTTGTCAAGAATACAAAGAACGGCGCTATTCGTGGCAATGAGCAGATGCAGCATATGATTTCCGCTATGCATGATATAAATGAATCGTCAGAGAATATTTCAAAGATTATGAAGGTAATAGACGATATCGCGTTCCAGACAAATATCCTTGCGCTCAATGCGTCTGTAGAGGCGGCAAGAGCGGGCGTACATGGCAAGGGCTTTGCCGTAGTCGCGGATGAAGTCAGAAATCTTGCGAGCAAATCGGCAGAGGCGGCTAAAGATTCGGCAGAGATGATAGAAGACTCTATAAGAAAAGTCGAGATAGGTTCAAAGCTTGCGGCAGAAACAGCGACAGCACTGGAAGAGATATTGAAGTCGGTAGAGGATATATCCGCACTTATAGGACACATAGCTACAGCTTCCGCAAATCAGGCTACGTCAGTAAGTCAGGTAAATCAGGGTATTTCGCAGATAGCAGATGTAGTTCAGACAAATTCGGCTACTTCTCAGGAATGCGCGGCAGCCAGTGCAGAGCTTTCAAGCCTTGCGGGACAGCTTCAGCATGCGGTCAGCAAGTACAAGCTGTTGACAGGTAAGACAAGAAAATCAGGGCATGACGACGAATATTACGGCAGTGACAGCGATGACGGCGAGTACATAGACAATGAGAGCATTATCTCTTTAGACTCTGATTTTGGAAAGTATTAATATTAAGTCAAGGTATCAATGCAATACCCCGAAAGGAGTGTCTGCTCTTTTCGGGGTATGTTATGCTATATGGAGTTATGGTTCAAAGTATATGGTTTTGTATGCTGTGAAAACGTCGGATATCAGAAGTGCGGCAAAGGACAGGATATGCGATGTATTGGAAGCACTTGACGGGGAAAGACGCCGGAAACTGTCAGAGATAAAGCATAAGGATGAATATAACAGAAGCGTGTTTGCGGGACTTCTTCTGCGGTATGCTTTCCTGAGCGCGGGGAATACCAAAACACAGTGGGATAATGTGGAAATATCATATGGCAGGTATGGCAAACCATATATATCGGGAATGGACGACTTCCATTTTTCATTGTCACATTCGGGCGGCTGGGTGATATGTGCCGTCGATGATGTGCCTGTCGGTGCGGATATACAGGAAGAGCGTACCTTGCGGCTTAACACGGCAAAGCGCTTTTACTCGCCCGAGGAGTACGGCAGGTTGTTGGATGTGGATGGAAAAGAACAAAAAGAACTTTTTTACAGGATGTGGACAGCTAAGGAAAGCTGTGTAAAGCTTATCGGACGCGGCATAGGCGCCGGCATAGACAAATATGTGACAAACAGCCTGTTTGACTGCATATATGGCGATGACGGCATCTGCTATAATATAAGGATATACGATGAGATAGACGATTATATCATATGTGTGTGCAGCGGGCGGGACGATTTTCCGCAAAGCATCACAAATATTGAATGGGAAAGGTTATGGTGATTATTGATGTTACAGGCAAGCGGTAAAAACGCCGTAATAAAAGGCGATACTATATTCTATAAGGACGATGATATAAAGCAGATCGGTATCGTGCTTTCGGGAAAGGTGCTTGTCCAAAGCGACTGTATACGCATGGAACGCGCACAGGGGTCGTATCTTGCCCTTAACGATATCAATTCAGGCGTGTACGGTGCTACATACACAGCGCTTGAGGACTCTGTGATTTATGCCATTCCCGTGACGGGGGAAGATACTGTAAGGAATATAATATCAAAAAACGCGGATTACCGCGCTATTATGATATCCTCACAGTTTAAGTATGCCGTTGATATGTACAGGCATAAACAAAGTCTTGCCGACAGGGCAGACAGACTTTTTGCTTTTGCAAAGCGCAGCTACGAAGAATATAAAACTACATGCAAGAGCTTTTCCATTGCTGCGGTTCCGCTCGATGAGATAGAAGAGCTGCAGCCGTATCAGGCAGAGCAGGATATCAATGAGGACAGGATGATTTATTACGAAGAAGGTGCAAAGATACCGCTCAGCGCCAATAAAGCATACTATTCATACAGCGAGGAAATGGTCAACTTTCAGGTAAACGAGATAACCGTTCTGGTAACGTCATTCAAGGATGACTGCCGTGCGATAATAGATTATATTAAAAATCTTCTGCAGCTTGTCGCTCTCAGACAGGAAAACAATCTGTATGAATATCTTTGCGCCAAGGGCAGGGAGATAAAGAAAAAAGACAGCCTTCCGATAGAGTTCCATATCCTGCTGTCAAACATTATTTCGGAAGTAAGTTTCCAGTACGGAGAACTTCAAAATCAGATAGAGGGAATGCCCGATTTGGATATTGACGCGCTCAACGCCAAGATGTCAAGCCTTGCGACAAAAGAGTTTGAGAAAGCGCAGAAGTCGCACGAAGAGAAAGAAGCGGAGGTTAAACGCGATGTGGAGTCGCTTAAGGACTCTATGCTTCAGATATTAAAATATGGTGCGATAAGCGCTGAGGATGAACTTACGCTCAAGACAAATGTTGAGCATCTTGTAAAGGCTTCCGACAGACTGTCGGTTGAGGACGATGTCAAGAAAGCGAAAAAAGCGATAACGCCTATCGTGTTTAAACTCTATCTTTCATGCTACAGACGTATCAGGGAAGGGCTTATCGCACCGCCGAAGGCTGTCGAACTGTTTATGAATTACGGCATGTTGGACGAGAGGCTTTTGGATCAGGAACATCTTGAGTTTTTGTGCGGCATTGAGCCGGAGCGCAACGAAGGACCGTGCAATGTCGTCACGATGATGGAGTGGCTCGACCTTATCCATGAAGGCAAGCGGGATCCGTCAAAGAGCGAGTTTGACGAGAATTATGAAGAAAACCTCAGAACGCTTAAAAAACAGGGAGATATCACGGAGAAAGAGCAGAAAGTGCTTCTCAACAATATGGATAAGCGTGTCGAGTATGAGATAATGAATATGCAGATGAGCAACAGCCGTACGATATACGGTCAGCCGTCGTCATATATGCCTATCCTGTACAAAGAGGCTATATACGGATATCTCGACAATATACTCGTTACAAAGAAAAAGATAAACGAGAGTGTAAAAAAACTTTTGAAGATCGACTATTCCGTATTTTACAGGGAAGTCATATATTCAAACAACAACCTTAAGATAATTAATGAGACTGTCATGAAGAACGTTTATCCCGATGTCATTTTGTTCCCGCTGTTCGGGCTTAACGCGTCTATGTGGCAGGAGATAGGTAACAAGAGCAAGGGTACGCCGGGACGCTTCTGCTTCCCTATTATGACAAACACGAACATAGATGAGCTTATGGTGAAAATGTTCGGGCGCTTCCGTTGGGAACTTTGCAGATGTATTCAGGGAATGGCATGGAACGACGTCAAAGTCAAGTCGCTCACTTCCGAATATATGGACTATATACAGTTTTACCGCAAAAACCGCGATTTGTCCGAAGAGGCAAAAGAGAAAGTCAAACTTCAGATACAAAAAGGCAGGAACAATTCGCGTGAGATATTCCTCATCGATTATGAGGCGTGGGTCAAGAGTGAGGTAAACGGCTCAATGAAGATGAATAAGGTGGCGCGTGAACTCATCGCTACTTATGTTCCTCTTGAAAGAGAGCTTAGGACAAAACTTTCAGCGCAGCGCCCGTATGAAATCGCTATGGCGCGCGGAATAAGAAACGCATTAAAGAAAAAACAGGAGTTTGAGCTTAAGATAAAGGCAATCCAAAAAAATACGACGGATGTGCCCGAAGAGATAATGAATACTTACAAGTATTATTCGGATATGTCGTAACTGTAAACATCAATGCCCCCGCGGTTTAATCCGCGGGGGCATTATTATCGTCGCCGGATATGTTTTCTTCCTCGTCTTTTATGCTAAGCTCTACGGGAAGAAGGACATTGACGAGTTCTATGCGGTTATTGTTTACCTTTTTGGCGGTAAGGCGTATGCCGCTCTCGGTGACGACTTCCTCGCCTTCCGCGGGAAATCTGTCCAAAAGTTCTATAATGATACCGCCCACAGAGTCATAATCTTCCGAATAAAGGTCTGTCTCAAGCGCGTCATTGATATCGTCAAGCTTCATGCTGCCGTTTACTTCGTATTCGCGCTCGCCTGTCTTTTTGAGCAGTTCATCCTCATCTGCATCGTACTCGTCACGTATCTCACCGACAAGCTCTTCAAGCAGGTCTTCCAAAGTTATCATACCTACCGTAGCGCCGTACTCGTTCAGGACAAGCGCGATATTGGCTGTAATGCTGCGCATTTCTATAAGAAGGTCGGCAGTCTTCTTATATTCATATGTGTAATATCCTTCTCGCATAAGGTTGCGTATCTGAAAATCATCGCGCCCTGTCATCAGGAGGAAGTCTTTTACATTTATAACGCCGATGATGTTGTCAACTTCATTTTCATAGACAGGAATACGCGTGTACATAGACTCGCGGAATACGTTTAGAAGTTCGTCATATGAAGCGTTGACATCGATAGTCGTCATATCGATACGCGGTATCATGACATCCTTTGCCACGGAGTCGCCAAATTCAAACACATTGTAGATAAGCTTCTTCTCTTCCTGCTCGATAACGCCGTCCTCATGGCTTACATCCACATAAGTCTTAAGCTCTGTCTCAGTCATCATTGAGCGCTTTGACGGGTCGATATGCAGCAGCCGTAGGAAAAATCCCGATATCCTGTCCAGAATAAATATAGCCGGCGTAAGTACCGTCATTATGACATATATGATTTTGGCGTAGGCAAGTGAAATCTTTTCATTGTTGCACATAGCCCATGTTTTGGGAACTGTTTCACCGAAAATGAGAACGATCAGGGTAAGTATGCCTGTACCTATTCCGACAGCGGTATTTCCCCATATCCTGATGACAAGAGATGTCATAAGCGATGAGGCGCTGATATTGACGATGTTGTTGCCGATAAGAACCGCGCTTATCAGTTTGCCTTTATCATCGAGAATTTTTTGAAGTGTGAGAACACTGCCCGTAGGATTTTCGTCCGCTATGGCACGTATCTTTACGGTATTGACCGTAGTAAGCGCCGTCTCGGCGGATGAAAAAAAGGCTGACAATGCGATAAGCACTACAAGAATAACAAGTTCTATGACACCAGAGGTATCCAAAAAAAACCACTCCTTCGTTGAAAAACTTTGTATAACAGGTTATTTATTTAGTGACACTCGCATAGATTATAACAGTGACAGTGGAATATTGCAAGGGATTAGTAAAAAATAGGAGGAAAATATCATGAAATCCATTTTCAGCACGGAAAAGCTTGTCGCACTTATGAAATGTATCGCGGCGTCATATCTGATAACAGGAGTGCTGCTTCTTGCAGTAGCGGGTTTATTGTACAAGTTTTCATTGAGCGAAGCGATAGTTGAGATATGTATTATAGTAATCTACTGCATTTCATCGCTGCTTGCAGGACTCTTTTTCTCAAAAAGCGCCCAGAGCAGACGTTTTCTGTGGGGTATGGCTGCAGGTGCGCTTTACTTCCTGATAATATGCGCTATATCTGCGGCGGTTGAACCTGATTTTAAGCTTATAAGCAATTCGAGTATCACGACTCTTTTTATCTGCCTTGGCAGCGGTATGCTTGGCGGAATGCTGGGATAAAGCTTTCTGCGAAAATTTGGAAAGTAAATATTTGAATAAAAATCTTCCATTAATCTTTAAAGTATGGTATAGTGTCATTGTTACTTAATAAAAAAGCTTAGGCTTAAGGCTTATGGGGTGTATACCTAAGAATGGAGGATTAAATGAAACACACAGGACGCAGGATTGCTGCGGGAGTACAGGCGCTTATTCTGGCTCTTATGGTGGTGGCGATATCGGCTGTACCTAAGATGACTGTCAAGGCGGCGCCAAATGAGGTTGCGGTTCCCGCGATCGGCATTGACGTTTCACGTTATCAGAAATTGATCAACTGGGATCAGGTAGCTGCATCAGGAGTGCAGTTTGCTATGGTTCGGGTAGGCTACAGGGCACAGGCGACAGGTATCCTGAGCGAAGACCCGTATGCGCGTTACAATCTTCAGGAAGCGCAGAGAGTAGGCATAAAGGTCGGCGCATATTTCTTTTCGAGCGCGGTAAATGAGGCTGAGGTAGTGGAAGAGGCAAATTTCACCGCTAACATTATCTCAAAATATAAGATTACGTTTCCCGTGGCGTATGACTGCGAGGGTTATAAAAATGCTTCCAACAGGCATTATATGCTTAACACTGCGATGAGGACGGCACTGGCGGTAAGGTTCCTTGACACTATAGCGGCAAGGGGCTATGTGCCTATGTTTTACAGTTCGCGGAATGATATGACAGGTAATGCGTACTGGGATATGACGATATTAAACAGATATAAGGTCTGGGTGGCACAGTACCCTGCTCAGCCGTTTCCGGTATCGCCGGCTTCTACATACGCGGGAATACATTCGATGTGGCAGTATTCGAGCAAAGCTGTGATAGCGGGCATAAACGGTGTGGTTGATATAAATGTGTCATACTTCAACTATGACGGCATCGCTGATGCGAAAGACCCGATCAGCGCGCCTGTAATTCCTGTTTCTGCGGCGGAGAATGTTCAGTATACGGATGTTAATGAAGTGGTTATGACAAACTCGGTTGTAAATGTTCGTACTGTTCCTAATTCGGACAGTGATGCCACTATAGTTGCCGCGTTAAATCCGGGGGCTGCGATGATAAGGATTGGAATAGGAAATAACGGGTGGTCAAAGGTACTGCTGAACGGGGTGACGCTTTATGTGTCGTCGTCGTATTTGCAGAGAGTAGTGTAGGTATAGAGATAATATTTTTTATGGCGGACAGTTGGCGCTTTGAGGGGCGGGGCTGTCTGCCTTTTTTTGTTTGATAAGGGGGACGCCCAAGCAGGGTCATACGCCATATTCAGACGCGCTTCCGTTCTTGAAAAGCGTAGCGGACACTAAGCTCAGCGGCGCTTTGCAGCTTGCTTCGCTAAGTGCCGACGCTTTTCAAAGGTCTGAATATGGCGTATGACCCTGCTTGGGCTGGGGGGCTCTTAGGTTTTTAGAGAATGTTTTAGACGCAGCCTTGGAGACTTATTTTCGTAGGGAGGTTTTTAAAGTTTGTATGGTATCGGTAATGATCATTAGTTCCTTACTGGTACAATCCTGTAATAAATTAGAGATTTCGGAAAGATATGTGTGTTCGGCGTTATCTAATTCATCACATAGGAGTTCATCAGAAGAACAGGATAAAGCGTTCAAAATGGCAATGAAAACTTTTAGGCTGGGAATACAGTTTCCGGTTTCAATATGGGATATATGGGTAGTGCCTACGTCACACATTTCAGCTAATTTTTCTTGTGAGAGGTTACAGGCAATTCTGCGTTTTCTGATTTTTCCGCCGATTGTTTTATAATCAATCATTTTATCACCCCTCTTGTATTGTATGTGCAATATGATAAAATAATAATGATTTGAAAGTGCAGATAGATTAAATAATGCAAAAAAGTCTAAAGAAAGTTATGGTAAGGGACGATATATATATTGAGGTCGTGCAAATAGCGGATCAATAAAGAATATAAAACCTTTTTAAAGTTACGCAGAAAGAAGCAAGCCCATATAACACGAGAAGAGGAAAATATGCTTTTGGATTTGAACAATAAAATAGTATCTGTGCGACAGAATGTTAAAGAATGGTATGCGGAGGTTATTAATTAATGAAAATAAGGAATTTAAGTATCTGAAATAAAGACTCTAAAAGATTATGGGGAAAGAATGCTTATCGGCGGGTTAAAAAAAGATGAGTTTATTGAACATGTTTTTCAAATATACATACCTTTGTTAAAGATGGTATATGGGTC
>CANREB010000070.1 GCA_947629525.1 uncultured Lachnospiraceae bacterium | reverse complement strand
CCTACCAGTAAGGATTCCAGTCCTTCATCAGCCTTGTCAAAGCTTCCATATAAAAATAATCGCCCCATGAATTACATTCGTCTACACCGTAATGGTTGCAGGTATTGTACGGCGAATGATTTGAATATGTGCTGTGAAGCACTAAGCCGTTTGACTCCTTGTAATCCTTCACTGCGCACTTGTCATATACCGCCTTCAAAAGCTGCTTTGCAATTCTTACATAATACCCTCTTTCATTTTCAGGCAGATATTTTACCATCTCAAGCATGCCGCACGCCGCGATTGACGCGCTTGACGAATCCCTCGGCTGTTCGTTGCCTGACGTAAACTCCAGATCCCAATAAGGAATCAAATCCTTGGGCATATGAGAGAGGAAATATTCCGTCACATGCTTGAAAATTTCTATATACTCCTCTTTCTCTGTATATCTGTAAGCAAGCGCCATGCCGTAAATTCCCCATGCCTGCCCTCTGGTCCACGCCGAGCCGTCGCGATAGCCTTGGCAGGTAGCGCCGTGGTCAGGCGCCCCCGTCTTCATATCAAAGAAAAATGTATGCCATGTAGAATAATCCTCGCGGATTACATTTGCAACTGCTGTGTGGATATGCTTCCCGGCAATGTCACGGTACTTCATATCACCCGTTTCCTCTGAAGCCCAGTACAGCAGCGGCAGATTGAGAAGACAGTCAATAATCAGCCTGTAATTTTCGGGCGCGTCCATCGCTCCCCACGCCTGAATAAACTCTCCTATCGGGTGAAAACGGGTAATAAGCTGATCCGCCGCCTTCACTGCCGCCTCACGCCCCATTTGTGAGCCAGTCAGCTTATAGCCCGCCACACATGACGGCGAATACAGAAAGCCCATGTCGTGATGATCGACTTCTATCTTATTGACAATCCTGTCCATAAACGAGGCAATCTGCACCTCGCCCGCATGCCTTAGCGCTTTTGCCTCCTCATGCATGCCGTGCTCTTTAGCATACTCATACGCAAGCCATATCTCGCCTGTCCAAAAGCCCGTTGTCCAGTAATTGTTTTCTATAGGCTGGTAAAAGCCGTTTTCGCTGTACGCATTTTGAAATTTGTCCGTAAATATGCCTAAATTTTTAACCACGCTGCCGACCGCAAACTGCATTGCCGCTTCAAGCTCACTATCGGAAATTTCCGAATATCCGCTAAATTCTGTCCTCTCCATATTTTTCCTCTCCATATTTTCCTATTTCTTATTAAATTCCCTTTTAAGCATTTCCCATGTATCATCCCGCCGCATATTTTATTTCAAGCCTGAATTTAGTACCTGAAACAGTAAGTGTACAATTCCCACCGTTCTTTAAAGAGCCAAACAAAATCTCATCAACAAGCAGCGGCTTGACCTCCGACTGTATCACACGCTCTATTTCCCTTGCGCCAAATTCCGCGCTCACGCCTTTTTCCTTAATCAGCCGCTTTGCCGCGTCGTCTGCCGCAAGCTCTACATTCCTGCGCGCAAGCAGCTTTTTAAGCTCGCCAAGCTTTTTGCCCACAATCTGCTCTGCCATCTGTTCATCGATACCGTTAAACACTACTATCCGACTGAGGCGGTTGCGAAACTCCGGTTGGAAGATGCGCTTTACCTCTTCCATTATCACGCCCGCATTCACATCCTTCGCCTGAAATCCTATTCCGTGCTTACCAATGCGGCTTGCTCCCGCGTTTGACGTCATAATGATGATTATGTTTCTGAAATCGGCTTTCCTGCCCTGATTGTCCGTCAGCGTCGCATAGTCCATCGCCTGCAGAAGTATATTGTAAATATCGGGATGCGCCTTTTCAATCTCGTCAAGCAGAAGGACTGCATGCGGATTTTTGCGCACTTCCTCTGTGAGAAGTCCGCCCTCCTCGTAACCCACATATCCCGCGGGCGCGCCAATCAGCTTTGCGACAGCATGCTTTTCCTCATACTCACTCATGTCAAAGCGTATCAGCTTTATGCCAAGTTCGCTTGCAAGACAGCGCGCAATCTCGGTCTTTCCTACGCCTGTCGGTCCTACAAACAAAAGGCTTGCCAACGGTTTTCCCTCCTCCAGAAGTCCCGCCCTTGAAAATTTGACTGCATTCACAACCTGCGCTATCGCCTCATTCTGACCGAATACAAGCCCTTTAAGGCGCTCTTCCAGCGTGGCAAGCGCCGCGGTCTCGTCATTTTCCACTATCTGTTTTGGAATATTGCAAGTCTTTGACAAAAGCTCGTCGATAAGTTCCTTGTCTATTGTCTGAATATCTCCGTCAAGCGGGTGCATGCGCCTGTAAGCACCTGCCTCGTCTATGAGGTCGATTGCCTTGTCTGGCAGGTAACGCTCGTTTATGTACTTCGCGCTCATCTCAACGGCATATTCAATCACGCCGTCATCATAGATAACTCCGTGAAACTCCTCGTAGCTGCCCTTTATGCCCGACAGAATTTTGACGCACTCCTCAAGGCTTGGCTCTTTTATGTCGATATTCTGAAAACGGCGCACCATGCTCTTGCTCTTTTCAAAATGCTTTTTGTACTCGTCATATGTTGTCGCGCCGATGAAACGCACTGCGCCTGACGCAAGGTAGGGCTTTAGCATATTTGAAACGTCAAATGTTCCCCCGTTTACCGCACCTGCACCGATTATATTATGTATCTCGTCTATGTAAACAATTGGCTTTTCCTCGCGGCTTATGCTGTCCATTACCTTTTTGAATCGCTTTTCAAAATCACCGCGGTACTGTGTGCCCGCAAGAAGGCTGCCCAAATCAAGTGAATAAATTTTTGCGCCTGTCAGCGGTTTTGGCACTTTATTTTCATTCAAAAGTCTTGCAAGTCCGTATACTATCGTTGTCTTTCCTACGCCCGCCTCGCCTATGTGCAGCGGATTATTTTTTGATCTGCGGCAGAGTATCTGCATAGTCCTTTCAAGCTCCGCCTCTCTGCCAATCAGCGGATTTACATTATCAAGTTCCTCATTCAGGCAGACAGCGTACTGCCGCCATAAAGCGCCTTCTGTATCGCCCTCGTTCGCCTCCTCATATGCTATCACCATCTCCTGCAAAAGCTCCGACTGCTCTACACCCTGTGCGCGCATATAGTAGACGGCATAACTTTCCTCAAGATTGTACATCGCATTTATAAGATGAGTAAGTTCCACTTTGTCTCTTCCGCTGCTCTGAGCTGAACTTGACGCATAGGCAAGGACATTTCCCATTCCGTTTGAAAACTCGGGTGCTTCATCGTCATCTCTTTCCACAGTTTCCATATATTCATCAAGATATGTCTTTAAATTGCGGTCAAGTTCCTTTATGCTGCCTCCGCAGCTCTCAAATGCCTGAGAAAACACTTCATTCTGACATGTCACATATAATACCAGCTCAGGTGTTACATATTCAAAATGCGCACTTTGGGCGAAAGAAAACGCTATATTGATTATTTCCGATACTTCACTTGATATCCGCATGATCTGTTTTACCTCGCTTTACACTTCCTCTACCGTAAGGCGGAACGGAAATCCTTCCTGCTTTGCCCGTGCCGCCGCTGCCTGTACTTTTGTGACAGCTATGTCATATGGATACGCCCCTACAGCCGCCTTACCTTTTTCATGCACCATAAGCATGAGGCGTTGCGCCTCAATTTCATTCTTATGAAAAATATCCATCAGTATTTCCACAACAAACTCCATTGAAGTGAAATCGTCATTGTGCATTATTACATTGTAGTGATGCGGCTCACGAAGGTCTGCTCTTGTTTTTTCTCTTGTTTCTCCCTGTGTCGGCATTTTTTTACCTCATAATTCAATATTCATACATAAACACATTTCACATAAGACCTGTCATAAAAATCTGCTCCGCTATAAAAACCGCGATGCACGCCCCTGCCGCCACCGTCACCAAACTTCTGCGGCAGCACGCAAGCACAACGGCAACGCCCACCCCCGCAAGCGCGCTCACAAAGTTCTTTGTCGCATAAAACACTGCGGGTACGGTCATAGCCGTAAGACAGGCATACGGCACATAATACAAAAAAGAGCATACAAATTTATTGGTAATCTTTTTGCGGAACACTGTCATCGGAATCGCACGGATCATGTAAGTAACCAACGCCATAATAATGATATACAGATAAATCATCTTTTTTCTTTTCCTTTTTTATCAAGCCCCGTCCGCCTTCTGCGGCACGGGAAAAATAACTGCTCCTATCGCGGATGCCGATACTGTGCATATTATTATCGATGTACCTGTGGAAATTCCCGAAAACAGCGGTATGTAATAAATCACACAGCTTAAAAACGCCGCCAGCACAGCCACTATCAATACAGGACGTATTTTAACAGCCGTGGGAACAACAATAGCGATAAACATTCCGTAAAGCGCTACATTAAGTGCGCTGCTTACAGCAGACGGAAGTACCTGCCCCGCAATCGCACCAAGCACTGTACCGCCTGTCCATCCAATGATGGGAAGGCTCTGCAGCCCTATCATATAAGGAAATGTAAGGCTCTTGTTGTGGTTCATCGCAACTGCAAAAATCTCATCTGTATTTGCAAACGCTATTATCATTCTCTGCCAAAGAGTTATTTTTTCGGGAAGCTTTTGCGAAAGCGACAGGCTCATAAGCGCATATCGCAGATTGATGATAAGCTGTGTCAGAATAAGCTCCGGTATTGCACCGCCTGAGGCGATTACCGCAAGCCCCGCAAACTGTCCCGCACTTGTCACATTCGTAATGCTCATAAACGCTCCCTGAAAAACGTTAAGACCTGACGAAAGCGCCATGATGCCGATGCTGAAGCTTACCGACAGATAGCCAAGAGCAATCGGTATACCGTCCCTTAACCCCTCAATAAAGTTATTTTTCATCTTTGTCTCCGATTTTGTTCTCGTATAAAAAAGCAATTTTATTATATCACTAATGGGTGGGGATGTAAAATTAATTTAGGAACTATATAAATCAAAAAAAGCACCTATCATTTCTCCTCGATAGATGCTTAACCTTATCATTGTGTTTATGCCCTTAATTCGCATTTGGTTTTAAAGGAATAAACGGTCAAACTGCGGCTCAGTTTGCAAGCAGCCATTCAATTAGGTTCTCAGACCTGATTCCTTCGTATGAGCTGTCCAGTCCCGGTTCAAGCGACAGCACGATTTTTTCATAGTTGTCACGTATTTTTTGCAGCGGAGTCAATTCACGCTTTCTTACATCCTCGCTGTTCATAGACTCCGTCACCTGGATATATTTCCTATCGTCGGCGGTAACTGCAATGAAGTCCACCTCCATGTTATCAATCTTACCGATTGCTACGTCATATCCTCTGCGAAGCAGTTCAAAATAGACAACATTTTCGATCGCATGACCACTGTCACGATTTCGGAATCCCAACAAATAATTTCTCAGAGCTATATCAACAATATAGTACTTGCCAAGTGTTCGGAGATATTCTTTTCCTTTGATGTCGAAGCGCTTAATTTCATAGAAAAAATAGCTTTCAAGCAGTGCGTTGACATACGCCTGAACCGTATGTGCACTCGGGGCGCTTCTCCTTTTCCCCTCCTCAAGAAGACCCTCATTCAATAAGGTATTACCTATGGATGCAATAGAAACATTCGAACCAATATTATCTGCAAGGAACATGATAATTTTGCGAAGCAGGATCGGATCGGTAATTCGTTTCTGTCCTCGACGCTTTTCCCGTTCCAAAATATCACGAACAACAACAGTAGAATAGATACCGTCAAGGAGTGAAAGCACTTTTTCCTGATCTAGCCCGACGTCAACAATCCCCGGCATTCCGCCAAAACGCATGAATGCTTCAAATGCCTCCCGCAGTTCATAGGGTTCGCCATTCTTATCAAATACCCGTTTATGGAAACCGCCAAGAGCGCTCTTGGTTTCTTTCACCTCAAAATCATAAAAATAAAGAAACTCACTAAAAGAAAGCGGCAGCATTTTAATCTCCACGCATCTGCCGGAAAGATAGGTGGAATATTCCGAAGAAAGCAGGTACGCATTGGAACCGGTCACATAGATATCACAGTCCAAATCCACGCGCAAAGCATTGATTGCGTCCTCCCATGCATCAATCCTCTGAATCTCATCGAAAAACAGATACATGCGCTTTCCGGACACAACTTGTTTTTTTACATAAGCGTAGACGGCATCGGAAGTCATTTTCCGAAAATCATTAGATTCAAAGTTCATCTCAACAATCTGCTCCGGATGAATACCTGTTTCGATTAAATGAGCGACCATCAGCTTCAAAAGGCTTGATTTCCCACAGCGCCTTATGCCAGTGATGACTTTTACAGGTTCAGTATCTTGAAATCCAATCAGCTTATTGAGGTAACAATCCCTTTTTTTCAGTTTATGCGATTCTATCATTGCACATCACTCCTGTTGTCTCCACAATAGCATAAACAGGTAAAAAAAACAAGTATCTGCACTGGAATGCATAAACTCTGATTGTGTACGCTATATCCTGCCGCTCATCTTGAAGCTTATACACCGCTGATTTGAACTCTTTCATCTTGACCACTGAAATACCTGAATTATACCCTTTACTAATGTCCCATTATGGGTAATTATGAAAACTCTTACTATTGGACAAACTTCAAAAATGTATTCATTTATACTCTCAAGCATAAAATCCAAGGTTAGCGTACATTATGGCAATATTACAGAAAAAGAATTAATACAGTATCTAAAGGTACTTACGGTCTTTCGTAATATATGCGCACATAACGAGCGTCTGTTCTCTTATGAATCCAGATTTGAGATTCCTGACACCTTGCTACATAAGAAAATGAGTATACCCCAAAAAGGAATCCAATATCTTTATGGTAAAGATAACATTTCTTCTGTCTTTTCACTCAGGATCACCTCCCGGAAGCCTTTTCAGACTATCCATGCTGACTAACGATAAAGTTTCCATCTGCTTGACCGCAAGTTCCCGCAACAATACCAAGCGCTCTGACATCTTTTTGCCCTGCCCGATCAACACCGCATTGTAGCTTTCCATGTTGGCAAGTACCAGCAGCTGATTGAGATCCGCATCATCCCGAATATTGCCTTTTCTGCCCGAATTAGCATCTCGCCACTGTTTCGCCGTTCTGCCAAACAATGCAACATTTAAGAGGTCTGCTTCATTCGCATATTTGTATGAAATCTGCTCCGGCGTAAGCTCCGGCGGTATCAGGTTATCTTTGATTGCATCCGTATGGATGCGGTAATTCAGCTTGGCTATCTCACGGTTCAGATTCCAGTTCAGGGACAAGCGGCTGTTTTCATCTTTCTTAAGCCTTTGGTAATCTTTCATAATATAAAGCTTAAATTCTGCCGAGATCCATGAAGCAAATTCCAGTGCTATATCCGAATGAGCATATGTACCGCCATAACGTCCCGCTTTTGTGACAATACCAATAGCATTCACACTCTCAATCCATTTCGTTGGGGACATAGTAAATGCATGTAATCCAGCTTCACTTCTAAACCCGTCGAATTCGACGGGTTTAAAATCCGGGTTATGCAAGCTTTCCCATAATCCCAAAAATTCGAGTGTCTCGCGGCCTCTCATCCAATTCTTAATTACATCATTAGGATCATTGCTTTTATACTTTGCAATATCAGTCAACGAAATAAATTCATTTTCATAGTCAATTGTGTATATTCCAATGTCAAAACCTTTGGCATGAATAACGTCTTTCTTTATATCTTTTGCCATATGCAGCCTCCCATTCTAAGCTTATCTCATCCGGTAACTTCTATTACTAATTGCCTCGAATCCGAGGCAATTGAACCTATCCTCGTTTCTTTATCAGCTTTTCATATTTCATCTGATACTCTATCAGCCGCGGGATATATTCTGGCGGGGTTTGTCTACCCGCCTCCCAGTCCTCCAAAGTACGAACAGGTATCCCTGTATGAGCTGAAAATTCTTTCCTGTTCTCGCCTGTTTCCTCACGAAGTTCTGTTATCCTTTTCGCTACATCCATATCCATCGCCCTCCACGCATTGCGATATATGCATCATAGCACATGATCTGCTTCTTTTCAATGTATATTCCGCATTTCTTTCTGCTCTATCTTTTCAAGCATATCCAATCCGTATTTCAAGATCAGTCTGCTCATCACATCAATAAAGCCTTCAAAAACAGACATTTGATTGATCTCAATCTACTTCTACTGCTCCATGACAGGCTGCTTTTTCAGCATTTCATAGAGCACTGTCCGTTTCTGCTTTTACTGCAATCTATATCTGTCTGATAAATGCTTCTCGTTTCTTTGATCCGTTTCGCGATCTGGTTCAGATTATCGCCGCTTTTCCCAAACAGATAGTTGTATTCCCGAAGATAGGCATAATCAACATCATACACCGCTCCATAGACGATCATATGACGCAGAAAAATGGATTTATCTTAATCTGTTTTTGTTTCGCCATTTTATACCAATAGATACATCTTTTCCCTGTCAAAGCATATCTGCGAAGTATGGTTATAGATCTGTATCATATCTTCCATCTTTTCTACAAACACTCTGGTTCCCGGATTGCCCACTGCTGCAAATTCCTTCATCGCTTTCCTTTTCATTCCTATCGCATTCTTCTGTAAATGAGCACCTTTATACTTATAATTTGTTACGATTTCCATCAAGGATTCAACATCAGCTTCGATTTGGGATTCATTTTCTACCTCAAGGAATGTAAGTATCTTTTTTTGAGTTTCTGCAATCTCCTTCATATCTTTTTCAATAGAATATAGTGCTGCTATGATTTTGCCTTTTCCTGTGCAGCGATCCGTGCCTTGATTTCACCCTCATCTATTGTCTGATTCAGCCGGTTCTGTATAGTTTCTAAGAATACTGGGCTTTGCCAGGCATCAATAACGAGAGCTTCCACCTCGGCATTGATCCGATCCTGTGGTGGCTGAAAACGGAATGAACAGGTTCGACCATCTACCATCTTGCGGTGCTTACAGACGTAATAAAAGCTGTCTTTATAGTATGTTCCGTCTTTCTTTTTCTTACGGTTCACGCTGCCATACATGGCCGCACCACATACATGGCCGCGGAGTATTCCGCTTAACAGATGTTCATGCTCCAGACTGTATTTTTTCTCCCTCCGCCCTCCGAACTGCTGGCGTTTGATATAAGCCTGCATCCAGACTTCTTCCGACACGATCGCCTCATGCTCACCATCGTATATCTCATAACGCTGCATAATCCGCAATTCGTGTAAGACATCATCTGCATTACGGCCAAACCGCGACAGCTTAAACACCAGCACATAATCAATATTGTCCGTATTGTCATTCTCAATACGGCGCATCATCTCCGTAAACTCCGGCCGCCCGCTGATATTTTTCCCGCTTTTGCCCTCATCCGAGAACTCGCCAACAACCAGCATATCACGGTGAGCGGCCTCGCGTTTCAGCCTTTCCCGCTGTGCGTCAAGGCTGTAGCCATCCACCTGCATAGAGGTGGAAACACGGGTATAAATATAGCAGCGTTGTTTTTTTGTGCTTACTGTTGTCATTACGATACGCCTTTCTAAGTTCTGTCCAAATAGTTCAGGGATTGTTTATACTTCCGAAACATTCTTTGTTCATTGAATTTACAGCCGTGTTCCTCCGCAGGATCACGGGCGCATCCCGGCTTTCACCGCCTGCGCGATCTTCTGCTTGTGCCTTTTTATCACCGCATCCGTTTCCGGATCGTGCAGATTCATCATACGTCGGGCCTTTTTCGCATAATCGATAAACGTCCGTTTCTTATCATTATGGGAATAGATCTGGTACAGGTTCCTGGACGAGATATGTTTCCCGTGCAGCGTCATTCCCCTGCTCTGCCCGACCGTCCGCGCTTTCCTGCGCATCCTGTAATAATACT
>CANREB010000069.1 GCA_947629525.1 uncultured Lachnospiraceae bacterium | reverse complement strand
CTTCTTTATTTGAATCATGGAAAGTTAAACAATAGGCAGATTATTACGGCTGAATATATAGATGAGGCTACAACCGCGCATATTGAAAATTATGGTTATTATTGGTGGATCAATGAGGACGGCAGCGGATACAGGGGACTAGGTAGCGGTGGTCAAGAACTGCATGTTTATCCCGAGTATGATATGGTTGTTGTGCTGCAAGCACAGGATTCACCGAAATCGAAATTCTATACTTCGATTATTACAGATGTAATCTTAAAAGCTTTGAAATAATATAAATGAGAGGATGGATCGTTGAATTACCTGCGACTCAATAGCGAAAAGATTTAAAAGAGCGTTGACAGGCAGCTTCTAAGTGTGGGGGGAATGCAAGACCGATATAATGTCAGGCGTCTATCAACTTCCAAACTCGCGCAAAGATTTATAAAATCGTGGTATGCTATACTATCCTCAAGAAAGGAGGACGGAAGAGACTATGCAGGAATGGATTTATGCGGCACAAAAGCTGATTGAGTATATTGAAGATCATATCTGCGAGAAACCATCGCTTTCAGAAATTTCTAAACATATTGGTTATTCGCCTTGTTACTGTTCAGAACAATTCCATAGGCTTGCGGGCATGACGATCCGTGAGTATGTGTTTCGCAGACGTTTGGCAATGGCGGCTGTCGATTTACGGGATACCGACATCTCTATCATTGATATTGCTTTGCGGTACGGATTTTCAGACCAGTCAACTTTTACACGGGCTTTTAAGTATGCTTACGGATGCGCACCGTCAGAATATCGTAAAAATCCCAGACCGCTTCCGCTTGCCTGTAAGAAAATGCTTCTTAAACCTTTCTTAAATAAAAATGATGGAGGATTAAGTATGAGTATTTCAAAACCATATGTCAGGGTGGAATATATCCCTGCTCATAAGTATCTTGGAGTTTACAAGGAAGCGGAAACCAAAAACGGGAGAATTTGGCCTCAGCACGACTGTGACCTTGCCTGCGGAATTATTTCCAGCTTAAATGATTGCGACCTTGATTTAGTGTGTACCAGATTTACGGCAGGGTGGACACATGAAAATGGAGAACGGAAATATTTCTTTGGCGCGGGTGTAAAGTTGGATTACAATGGTGAAATACCTGAAGGATTTGAACTTCGAGGAACATTTCCCGATAGTTATTACATTGTATTCTGTCATCAGCCATTCGATTATCTGACAGAAAATGCTGAGGTAATGAAACGTGTTGAGGAGTTGGCATGGAATTTTGACCCGAAAACGCTTGGCTTTGAATGGAACGAGGGTGAATGTCAGGACTATCAGCGGCATTATCCTGAAGTCCTTGGTTATCAGGTATTAAGACCGGTCAGAAAAATAGTATAGTCAGTTATCTGCATCTATAGCAGATAATCGAAATCCATTATTCTTTTGTCGGCAAGGCAGACAAAGTCTGACCCGTTCGGCAGTCATCAGCCGGACAGGCGCAAACAAAGCCTAAACAAAGCCCAAACAGGGGCATACACCATATTCAGACCTTCAAAAAGCGTCGGCACTTAGCGAAGCAAGCTTAAAAAGCGCCGCTGAGCTTAGTGTCCGCTACGCTTTTTGGGAGCGAAAGCGTGTCTGAATATGATGTATGCCCCTGTTTGGGCACCCCACAGCAATCAAATAAAGAAAAGGTCAGCTTTTAGGCTTTATAAAATACAAATTTAGTGTTATAATAATTTGGTAATTCAAAAAAATATTATAAAATCAAGGAAAGATATTAATGAATAATAGAAGACTAAACTCAAATCATCTGAAAATGATTGCTATTACAGCAATGACCATCGACCATTTTTCAGATTTGATTTATCCCCAATTCCCGGTAAATCCGGTTAATATTTTCCTACATATTATCGGGCGATTAACCGCGCCTGTTATGTGGTTTTTTATTTGTGAAGGGTATTATTACACGCGCAGCGTAAAAAAATATATATTACGGCTATTTCTATTTGCGTTTATATCCCATTTCGCATATTGTTTTGCATTTGGCATAAATGTCATACCATTCAGTACAGGAATATTTAACCAGACAAGTGTAATGTACCCGCTGTTTATTGCCGTTTTAATAATGTGGTTACAAGATACTGAGCTTAAGATGAACAAGATTGTAAAGCATATCATAATCTTTGTTTTGGTATGGAGTGCGTTTCCTGCCGATTGGAGCTGTATCGCTGTTTTGGCAATCACGGGAATGTATAAAAATAGAGGCAACCTTAAAAAGCAAATGATAAATATGATGATATGGGTAATCTTGTATGCAGCCGTATCCTTTTTCTTTGTAAATAAAGTCTATGGGATGATACAGCCGTTTGTGATTTTGGTATATCCGCTGCTAAAACAGTATAATGGAGAAAGAGGAAAGGCAAAATGGACAAAATGGCTTTTCTACATCTATTATCCTGCACATCTTGTTATTATAGGTATTTTAAGAATAGCTTTGTATGGCGATGTTCCGCTGCTGTTTTGACATATTGCCGATTGAAAGAAACGTAAACAAACAAAATTAAAACATAAAATGCGTTACATGTTATAAAAATATAACATGTAATATTGACTCTGTAGATTATTGTGGTACAATAATAGTGTAAGAAGTTCTTTCAGACATTTATGGCATGGAGATGATATGAAGAAATGGAGGGATCGCTTATGAATGAAAAATTAGGCAGCCGTATCAAGGCATTAAGAACTGCAAAAAATTTCACTCAAGAGCAGGTTGCTGATCAAATCGGAGTAAGCAGACAAAAATATGCAAGAATCGAGAGTGGAGTTAATAGTATTACATTCGATATTCTCTCTAAAATTGCAGATGTTCTTGACGTAACAGTAGGAGATATAACAAAAGTACTTGACGAAATCCCGGCAGTTTCCTATAGAGTTGGCGTAGAAAGCGAATCTTCTAAAAAGATATTCGATATGTTGGATTTATTCTATGCAAATAAGCATATGTATGACAAACTTCAACGCCGGAGTATGATTTAGGAGAATGTGTATGCAGGAGAACAGAAAGTTGGAAATCCGCAAAAAAGCGAATGATTTTAGAGGAAAGTGTAAAAAAGGGAAATATGGGATTATAGATTTGTTTCAGGACTGCAAAAGACAGGAATGGAAACTGTTAAGGTATCCTCTTGGAGAAAATGCGGATCTTGGATTTACGGTAAAAAAGGACGATGACATTATAATTTTTACAAATAGCTGCAGTCGGTTATCGAGAGAAATCTTTACGCTTGCCCATGAAATAGGGCATGTAATTTTACACTTGAAAAAAGACAATTCTTTTATTGATAATAATATGACTATTAATGGAAAAAATACGGATGAAAATGAACAGGAAGCAAATTATTTTGCGGCTTGTTTATTGATGCCGCATGAAGACGTTTCCGGATTTATAGAATTGGAGATGTCAAATCCTCAGGGAAAAGATTTGTCCGCCATGGATATAGCTGGAATTATGTCCGAATTTAAGGTTAGTTTTGACATGGCATTAAACCGTTTAGAAAATCTTAGCATCATTGATATAAATCAAAAGCTGCGGCTTAATAGCGAAAAGATTGAAAAGAGTGTTGACAGGCTGCTTCGAAGCGTAGGAGGAAATGCACGACTGAATGTTTACAGTAATGAGATTGATATACCATATGAGTATATTGATTATGCAATTTATAACTATAATCATAACGCAATTCCTGAAGAAACGCTAAAAAAGGTTTTGGATTGTTTTCAACTTGACATAGAGGATGTAAGAGACAGAATTGCTATTCGCAAAAGTGATGACTATACTGATTTGGATGACTTGATAGGAGGTTTAGACGATTGAAAGCCTCTTTAGATACAAATGTCATTATTCACTTCTATAGAGCCGGTCTTCAGCAGATATTGTTTGATTTTTTTGATGAAGGCGTATTTATCTATGAGCAGATCCGCTATATCGAATTAGAAAATCATGGTCAGGATATAATTGAAAAGGTCGATTTCGATATTATTACAGGAAAGGTAGAATTGTATACATATAATAAGCTGAAAGATATGCAGGTACATAAGATATTTGAGCATAATGTTAGTGAAAACAGAAATCTATATGGTAGAGGCGATATGGGAGAAGTATATGCAATATCTTTGGCACAGACTATAGGTTCGTATTCATTAGTAACTGATGATACGAAGCAAGGCGGACCATATATGTCGCTGCTGCAATTTGAAGATGATATTATGCCATTTAACTTTGCAGATATTTTGATTTTAAGATATTTATTTGGTAGTGTAGATGAAAATCAAACAGTAAAAGATTTTAATACGATCAATAATACATCAAATTTAAATTGGACGTTTAAAAGCCAAATAAAAAAATTTATTATAAGGTTTTTTAAAAATCCATATCGGGAAGAAGATACAAAATGGATTAAGAAACTCGCAAGTGAAAATAATGTCAATATTAAAACAAAACTGGTGGAATTAATCAATCTGCTATAAATGATTAATTTCAAGCCCAAACAGGGGCATACACCATATTCAGACCTTCAAAAAGCGTCGGCACTTAGCGAAGCAAGCTTAAAAAGCGCCGCTGAGCTTAGTGTCCGCTACGCTTTTTGGGAGCGAAAGCGTGTCTGAATATGGTGTATGCCCCTGTTTGGGCACCCCACAGCAATTTTAGGCTTTATAAAATACAAATTTAGTGTTATAATAATTTGGTAATTCAAAAAATACTATAAAATCAAGGAAAAATATTAATGAATAAACAAAACAAAACCATTATTTTAAAAATAGCTTTTATCAGTGTGCTCATAGTGTATGTTGCATACTCATTCTACGTGTTCACGCGCGATAACCACGAACGCATCATCGAGCAGAACAATAATTTTATCGAAGCGGCAACAGAGCAAACGGCTGCGCGCATAAATGACATGATTGAGTCATCGCAGAAAAACGTCGAACTTATCGCGTATCTTTACGGTTCGGTCATGAGCGAGCCTGTAGTCGATGCCGCCATGCTTGAGGATATGGCAGTGCGCTCACCCTTTGATTATGTGGAATTTATCTCACCTGACGGAATAGACCATACGGCTGACGGAAGGACTGCGGACCTGTCTGACAGAGAGTATTTCAAGCAGGGGATAAAGGGCGGCAGCGGCAAATGCGTGGTGTACAATTCAAGAATTACGAATGAGACCCTGCTGATTTTTTACACGCCGTTTTATTATCAGAATGAAATCATCGGCGTGCTGAGCGGAATAATGCGGGGAGATACTATAAATGAACTGCTTTCGACCACATATTTTGGCGTTGACGGCAGCAGTTATCTGTTGGAAAAAAACGGAAATGTCATAATTTCCGTGGGCGACAGTTCAGAACCCTCAAATCTGCTTGAAACATTAAGGGAGCGGAATAAGCTTTCGGACAATGAGTTTGATAAATTAAAGCAGGCGTTTGGCGACGGGAAATCCACAAGCTTTAATTATCAGGGAGTAAGCGGAGCGGGGAGTGCGTATGTAACGGCGCTTGAAGACGGTGAGTGGCTTCTTGTGCAGAATTTTCCGTCATCGCTTACAAAGCGTATGTCTAATCAGGCAAATTCAGCGGGCATTGTACTTGAAGTCAAGCTTTTTGCAGCTTTTCTGATGTACATTTTCTACCTTGCGGTAAAAAACTATATGCAGAAAAAGCAGCTTGTTTCGGAGAAACAGGAAATGTCGAACATAGTCGATGCCACGACAAAACTTTTCACACGTTTTGCACTGGTAAACTTTGACGATGACACATACGAATATTTTGAGGATAAAAAAGGCAGCGCGCCAATTGAAGGGATTTATTCCGAACTGGTAAAGTATTTTGAGCCTAAATATATCAAAAGTGATGAGAACAGTGAAAATATGGGCGCTGTGATCACCAAAGAATATGTGCAGACGCATCTGACTGAGGATATACCTTATCTGCAATATGAGTATCAGATAGATATGAACGGAAAGCACTGGGAGAATATGTCCATATTTTGTATTTCACGCAAGGATGGCGCCGTAAGCAGCGCATTATTTGCGATACAGGATGTGACGGCGCTCAAGGAGCAGGAGATGCAGATACGCGATGCGCTTAAAAACGCATCCGAGGCGGCGGAAGCGGCAAACAGGGCAAAATCGGATTTCCTTGCGAGAATGTCGCATGATATACGTACACCGATGAATGCCATTACAGGAATGACTGCGGTGGCGTCTATGCACATGGATGATAAAGACAGACTTGCCGACTGTCTCGGAAAGATAACGACATCAAGCCGTCATCTGCTTGCACTTATCAATGATATCCTTGATATGTCCAAGATAGAGAGCGGCAAGATATCACTGTCAGAGGAGCCGTTCGGAATGGCGGAGATGGTTGACAGCATTGTCACTATCATAAAACCGCAGGTCAACGCAAAGAAGCAGCAGTTAAAAGTACATATTTCCGACATTGTGCATGAGGACGTTATAGGCGACCCGCTTCGTCTCAGGCAGGTTTTTGTGAATATCCTTGGCAATTCGGTAAAATTTACGCCCGATAACGGCACTATCATATTTTCAATAAAAGAATGTGAGTCGCTTATCCATGGAATGGCAAGCTATGAGTTTGTGTGTGAAGATACGGGAATGGGAATGGACGAAGAGTTTATCGAGACGATTTTTGACCCGTTCACGCGCTCGCAGGCATCTGTAAGCAAAAACATAGAAGGCACGGGACTTGGAATGTCCATAACGCGCAATATCGTGCGCATGATGGATGGCGATATCAAAGTGGAGAGCAAACAGGGCGTCGGTTCCAAATTTACTGTTTCCGTGCATCTTAAGCTTCAGGATGCAAAGGGCGAGGATGTAAGCGAACTTGAAAATCTGCATATCCTGATAGCGGACGACAACAAGGAGTCTTGTATTACCACCAATGATATCCTTGAGAGCATCGGAATGATACCTGAGTGGGTACTTAGCGGAAAAGAAGCGGTTGAAAGGACGATTTCGGCGCATAATTCGGGTAAGGATTTTGCGGCACTCATCCTTGACTGGAAAATGCCTGAGATGGATGGCATTGAGACGGCGGCAAAAATACGGGAGAGTATCGGAGATGAGATACCGATCATTATTTTGTCGGCGTACGACTGGACGGATGTTGAGGAGGAGGCAAGAAGCGTAGGAATACAGACATTCATTGAGAAGCCGCTGTTTCGTTCAAGACTTGTATACGCGCTAAAATCAGCTTTGGCATATGGCGATAAGGATAACCGTACCGAAAACGAAGAACTTGAGCAGGCAAGCTACGAGGGAAAACGCGTGCTTCTTGTGGAGGACAACGAGCTTAACCGCGAGATCGCATGCGAACTGCTGTCGGTCATCAAGGTAGATGTGGAGCAGGCTGAAAACGGAAAAGAAGCGGTAGAAAAAATAGAGAATGCTTTGCCGTATTATTATGATTTGGTGCTTATGGATGTACAGATGCCTGTGATGGACGGGTATGAAGCGGCGCGCAGTATACGCAGGCTTAGACGTGAAGACACCGACAATATCCCAATCATCGCTATGACGGCAAATGCTTTTGAGGAAGATATAAAGGACGCACTGGAGGCGGGAATGAATGACCATCTTTCAAAACCTGTAGAAATTCCGAAGCTTCTTGAGGCATTAAATAAGTGGCTGTGATCTGACACGGCGGAATGAGTGTTTACAGTGATAAATTATCAAAAAGAACTTGACATGATCATCGACGGGCTTGCGCAGAGCAAAAATGTGCCGAGGCTGTATCTTCATAGCTGCTGCGCGCCATGCAGCAGCTATGTGCTTGAATATTTAAGAGAGTTTTTCCACATTACGGTTTTTTACTATAACCCTAATATATCGCTCGAAGAAGAATATCAAAAACGCGTTGCGGAGCAGAAGAGGCTGATTGCCGAATACAACAGGCTCATTGACAGCGGACAGGCAAGGGGATATAATATAAAGACAGTTGAGGGCGATTATGTCCCGCAGGATTTTTACGATGCCGTAAGAGGACTTGAGCAGTGTGAAGAAGGAAAAGAAAGATGCTTTAAATGCTACGAACTAAGGTTAAGGCAGACTGCAATCAACGCGGCAGCGGAGGGATTTGACTATTTTACAACCACGCTTACGATAAGCCCGCTTAAAAACGCGCAGAAGCTTAATGAAATAGGAGAGCGGATTTCCGCAGAATACAATATTAAATGGCTTCCGTCGGATTTTAAAAAGAAGAACGGCTATAAGCGTTCCATAGAACTTTCCGCGGAGTACGGGCTGTACAGGCAGAATTATTGCGGATGCGTATATTCAAGGCGCACAAATGTGGAAGATGCGCAGTAATCAGATTTTAGCAGTTAGAAAGGTAAGGTAGAAGTGATGAAGAAGTTACTGGATTTAATATCGGAAGAGATAAAAGATGCGTTTGAGGCGGCAGGATACGAGCGTGAACTCGGAAAAGCAACGATTTCAAACCGCCCTGATCTGTGTGAATATCAGTGCAACGGAGCGATGGCGGGAGCCAAAAAGTACAAAAAAGCCCCTATTATGATTGCTAATGATGTAGCGGCAAAATTAAGCGGCAGCAAAATATTTGATAAAGTAGAAGCAGTGTCGCCGGGATTTTTGAACCTTACATTGAACGGCGGTTTCGTCGGCGAATATGTAAAGGGAATGAGAGCTGAAGAAAAATACGGCTTTGAAGAAGCCAAAAATCCGCTTGAGATAATAATAGACTATGGCGGAGCAAATATAGCAAAGCCCCTTCATGTAGGACATCTGCGTCCGGCAATAATCGGAGAGAGCATAAAGCGCATAGCGCGTTATGCGGGACACCACGTTATAGGCGACGTACATCTTGGCGACTGGGGACAGCCTATGGGGCTTGTTATAAACGAGCTGAAACAGCGCAAACCTGAACTTGTGTATTTTGATGAAAATTATACGGGCGAATACCCGACAGAGCCGCCGTTTACGATTGCGGAGCTTGAAGAAATCTATCCTTACGCGAGCAAGCGCTCAAAGGAAGATGAGGCATACAAGGCGGACGCTATGGCATGTACTTACAAGCTGCAGAGCGGTGTGAGAGGGTATCGCGCCCTTTGGCAGCATATTTTTAACGTATCTGTCGCGGATCTGAGGAAAAATTACGGAAATCTTGATGTCGAGTTTGACCTGTGGAACGGTGAGTCTACGGTACACGATTTGATACCCGGCATGGTTGACTATATGAAAAAGGGCGGATATGCGTACATCAGCGAGGGCGCTCTTGTAGTTGACGTCAAAGAAGATACCGACACAAAGGAGATACCGCCATGCATGATTTTGAAATCTGACGGCGCGGCACTCTACAATACGACAGACCTTGCCACTATAATGATGCGTATGGAGCAGAATAAGCCTGACAGGATAATCTATCTGACTGATAAACGTCAGGAACTTTACTTTGAACAGGTTTTCCGCTGCGCGCGCAAGACTAAGCTTGTAAAGGAAGAAACAAAGCTTCAGTTTTTAGGCTGCGGCACGATGAACGGTACGGACGGCAAGCCGTTTAAGACACGCGACGGCGGCGTGATGCGGCTTGAAACCCTTATTAAAGAAGTAAACGCCGAAATGTTCAATAAGATCAAACAAAATCGTGATGTTTCCGATGACGAGGCGGCGCAGACGGCGCAGACAGTAGGTCTTGCGGCATTAAAGTACGGCGATCTGTCAAATCAGGCAAGCAAAGATTATATTTTTGACATAGACCGCTTTACCTCGTTTGAGGGCGATACGGGACCATATATCCTTTATACCATAGTGCGCATTAAGTCGATACTCAAAAAATATGCCCAAAAGGGTGGAGATATCGAAGCAGTTAAAAACAACATATCCGCGCCGGTAAATGAGAGTGAAAAGCAGCTTATGCTTGAACTGTCAAAGTACAATGCGAGTATTGAAGCGGCATATGACGAGACGGCACCGCATAAGGTATGCGCTTATATTTACGATTTGGCGAACGCATTTAATCACTTTTATCATGAAACGAAGATCCTTGACGAGCAGGATGAACAGAAAAAAGCGGGATTGATCGCGCTTCTTGCGCTCACAAAGGAAATCCTTGAAACGGCGATAGACCTTCTCGGCTTTTGCGCGCCCGACAGAATGTAACAGGTATGTGCCAATTTTACTTTTTGGGCAGACAATGTTATTGATAAATTCGCAAAAAAATAAGTAAATTATGAGTAGGTAATTGCGAAACTCGCGAAGCGCGTTCGCAATCTTGAACCAAAACAAGGAAGAATTCGTGCAGAGCACGAAT
>CANREB010000068.1 GCA_947629525.1 uncultured Lachnospiraceae bacterium | reverse complement strand
TATAATATATCTGTTGTGATTTTACAGATAACGGAGGATAACACATGAAAAGAAAACAGTACTTAAGGACGGCGGCTGCCGTTCTGTCCGCTGCTATGCTGTTGGGCGGCTGCGGCGGAAGCAAAACGAAGGAAGCTGGAGACACGGTCAGGAGCGCGGAGACGGAAACTGCGGAGATTGAGGTCACAGGGATCGAGGCTGCGGAGACGGAAACCGCGGAGACCGAGGCTGCGGAGATTGAGACCGCGGAGACTGAGGCTGCAGAAACCGAGACTGCGGAGGCGGAGCAGGAGAGCGTGGGTATTCGTGCGGCTTCGCCCTATATCTTTTCGGAAGGTCTCGCTTGGGTCGAGTTGGAGGGAGGATCGGAGTTGGCGGTGGTGGACGCGGACGGAAAGATCCGGTTCACGCTGGAGCATGGGGATGGGACAGTCGATGCGACGCCCTTTTACGACGGCGCGTCTGCCGTGTATATCGACAAACCGAACAGCGGTTATGCCATTTACAGCGCGGCGGGCGAGCTGCTCGCCTCCAGCGACGACGGGGACGATACCACATCCTTCCAGTTGCTCGGATCCGGCGACGGGAAGTATCTGATCGAGAAGACGACCACCTCCTTCTCGGAAAACAGCACTGTGCTGTACTGCATCGACAAAAACGGGAACAAGCTGACGGAAGAGGCACAGGTCTCAGACGGCGTTAACGCCATGGAATACAGGGGAGACGGGCTGTTTGCAAATACCTATAGTAGCACATGCTTTTTGGATGGAAGGGTGATCAAGCTGAATGACGACAGCGTGCCGGAGACCGAGCGGACCGATCTGGGGTTTCGTATGTGGGGCGAAGGGGAGGTACTCTCCATTAAATATTGCGATGTTATACGCACGTCCGGGGCATTGGAAGATACTGACTATTATAAGACGATTGACATCGCGCAGGGGCAGAACTACCCTATCGGGTGCTGGTTTAACCAGAATTGCGAGCTCGTCACGGCGCTTGCCGCCTTCCCCGAGGGCGTCACGGTCGATGGATGCGAATACATAGGCGAGTTTGACGGCGGCTATGCGTATGTCGGGCTGCGCGGCGCGGACGGTCAGTCGTACTATACGATCGTCGACCAGTCGGGCAATCCGGTCTATGAACCTGTGAAAATTGAGGGAGGTCCTTTCGCCTATGCGTTCCATGATGGCGCGATCGCGTTTACCGACCACGGCTACGTAGTGCTCGACAAGGACGGCACCCTCTATGACGCCGCGGAGGATCTTTCGGCGTTCACGGGAAGCATCCTGCCGGAGGATAAGGTGGGTGGAATAATGTATGGCTCCTCGAACGTCGAGCTCACGATCAACGAGGGCGTTAAGTACATGGCGAAGGACGGCATCTATCGGAAGCTGGACAGCACGCCCTTCGATCAGGCTGTGCTGACGGACGACACGGTTCATGTATCGTTTGCGCCGGAGGAACAGGGCAACTGAGAGTATCAGCGACGGAACGATACTTGTAATTCACGAAAGCAAATGCTATCATCAGATTATCTAAATAGCATTTGTTTTCTTTTTATCTCTTGACAAATCCTGTAAAATGAGTAATTATATAAATATAGAACGAGGGCGTTCCGCGATGAGCAGAGCGCCCTTTTTGTATTGCGAAGCAAATATCAAATCAAAGTATTAAAAAGAAAGGCGCGTGATTTTATGGTTGAACTTGACCTTATGGAGAACACGGAAAATATCAATAAACTGCTTGCACGCTACGGCGTGAAGTTCGGCATTTACAAAAACAATGAATTTAAGGAGCAGCTTTTCCCGTTTGACGCTATCCCGAGGGTGATACAAAAAGATGAATTTTCATATCTCGAGAGGGGATTAAAGCAGCGTGTGACAGCGCTTAATATGTTCCTTGACGACATTTATCACGACAAAAAAATCGTAAAAGACAAGGTTATCCCCGAGGACTTTATTTTCGCGTCAAGCGGATATATGCCCGAGTGCGAGAATGTCATGCCTGTAAAGAAGATATATTCGCATATCTCAGGCATTGATTTGGTTAAGGGCAAAGATGAGAAATGGTACATATTAGAGGACAATCTGCGCGTGCCGTCGGGGGCGTCATACCCTATGATAGCGAGAGAACTTTGCCGCAGGAGCAGCCCGAGGACGTTTATGGAAAATCAGCTTGAAGACAACAGGAATTACGCAAAGCTGCTCAGAAAGACGCTTGACAACGTAAACGTAGGCGGACATACGGTAATACTCACGCCGGGGAGGTACAATGCCGCGTACTTTGAACACTCATACCTTGCCGAAAAGACGGGGGCGCATCTTGTAAACGGCAGTGAACTTACGGTGGAAGATGATAAACTTTACTATGTTGACTATAGAGGTCAAAAAGAACGCGTCGGCGCGGTTTACAGGAGGATTTCTGACGAGTACCTTGATCCTATGAATTTTAATCCTGAGTCAGTGATAGGAATACCGCATATTTTTGACGTGTACAGAAAAGGTAATGTGGCGCTTTTGAACGCGCCGGGAAACGGCATAGCCGACGACAAGGGCATATATTATTTTGTTCCTAAGATGATAAAATATTATCTCGGCGAGGACGCTGTTTTGCAGAATGCGCCGACATACCTGCCGTTTTATGACGAGGATATGAAATATGTGCTTGAAAACTTTGACAGGCTTGTGCTTAAAGATGTCGCTGAGGCAGGCGGGTACGGCGTGGTGTTTGGAAGCAGCATGACGCGCGAGCAGAAAGAAAGCTTTATAGGGCTTATGAAACGTGAGCCGCGTCGATTTATCGCACAGGAGGTAATCGACTTTCAGGATCTTGACATTCAGGAGGGCAGCGGGTGCGTTGCGAGAAAGGCTGACCTGCGTGCGTTCGTGCTTATGGCTGATGAGCCGTATGTGTGGAAGAGCGGGCTGACAAGATTTTCGAGAAATCCCGATTCATTTATTGTCAATTCATCTCAGGGAGGAGGTTTCAAGGACACATGGGTATTATCTCGTTAGAACAGACAAACAGACTGTACTGGCTTGGAAGGTACACGGAGCGTGTGTACACTACGATACGGCTTTATTCAAAGTGCTATGACGATATGATAGACGATATAGGCGACAACTATGCCGATTTCTGCGCTATGTTGGAAATACCGAATATTTACGCCGATAAAAATGATTTCAACAAGCGTTATCCGTTTGACGAAGCGGACCCGAACTCTATCTATAGCAATCTTATCAGGGCGTATGACAACGCGATAGTGCTGAGGGAGGAGATAGGGAGCGAGACGCTTTCATATGTGCAGCTTGCGATTTATGCGATAAACAAGGCGAAGATTTCAAGGGCGCCGCTTTTGGAACTGCAGAATGTCGAGGACAATCTGCTGGCGTTTTGGGGCATCGCGGATGACTTTATTGACGATGAAGTTATCCGCAACATCATAAAGGCAGGAAAGCGTATCGAGCGGATAGACCTTTACGCGAGACTGAAACTGGGACCGAAAGAGTTGAAAAATGAATTGAAACGTATGGAAAAACGTCTCATGCGGAGTAAGATGAATTATGACGGAGAGCGTCTTGAAAGGCTGCGCGCGCTTATCGGAGCCGAAGATCAGGAGAATTACGATTACCGCGGAATAGTGCAGGAGGTCGAGGGGTTGGTAAATGAGTAGAAAGCTTGATTTTCTCTACCGTATGGAACTTGATTTTTCCATGCCTGCCCAAAACCACCAGTTTACACTGCGGATAGTGCCGCACAGCGACGAGCGGCAGCAGATAATGGCGTGTGAGTTTAATTTGGAGCCTGAATGTGAGATGCACAGGGACACTGACGCATTTGGAAATACATACATATACGGTGAGGCAAAGCAGCAGCATGAGCGCTTTGCCGTCACCGTAAAGGGCAGCGCCGAGGTGGACGGCAAAAGGCATATCAGCGAAAAATCCGACGGCGATATGAGGTTTTCACATTATCGTTTTCAGTCGCAGTATACAAAGCCCGGCGACAGGCTTTTGGAATATTATAGCAAAAATAAAAGAGACGCGGGCGAAAACGCGGCGGATTACGCAAGGCGGCTCTTGCACGCGATATATACGGATATGGAATATAAGCAAGGCGTAACGGACATCTGCACCACGGCAGAAGAGGCACTGGCAAAAAGGCAGGGTGTGTGTCAGGATTACGCTCATATTATGCTGTCACTGTGCAGGATAGCGGATATTCCGAGCAGATATGTTGTCGGCATGATGATGGGCGAGGGGTATTCGCACGCGTGGGTGGAGATTTTTTCAGACGGATTTTGGTACGGAATGGATCCGACAAATGACAAAGAGGCGGACGATGCCTACATAAAAATATCGCACGGGCGCGACTATAAGGACTGTATAGTAAACCGCGGAGTGTTTAACGGCGGAGGCACACAGACGCAGCACATACAGGTCATAGTGGAGCAGAGTGCGGAAACGAGGGGAAAATGAGCAGCGATATAAGCAAAACGGAAACAATATGCAGCGTGAAGCTTCCGATAGGGGAAACGCTGGAGATAAAGAGGAAGCGCTTTGCACCGTCAGACGGCATAAAAGGAAAAAAACGGATAAGCATAGTGACCGGCATACACGGCGATGAGCTGGAGGGACAGTACATATGTTATGAAGTCGCAAGACGCATAAAGGAGCGTCCTGAATTTCTTGCGGGAGTTGTGGACATATATCCTGCGATGAATCCGCTTGGAATAGACTCAATGACGCGCGGTATTCCGGGTTTTGACCTTGATATGAACAGGATTTTCCCGGGAACAAAAAACGGCGCTATGACGGAGTACGTCGCAAATGAGATAATCAGAAATCTTTCGGGTTCGGACTTGTGCGTGGACATACACGCAAGCAACATATATCTTACGGAGATACCGCAGATAAGGATAAATGAGCTTCACAAGGACACGCTTGTGCCGCTTGCAAAGTTTATGAACGTGGATTTTGTGTGGCTGCATGCGTCAAGCACTGTATTAGAGTCTACGCTTGCATACAGCCTTAATTCCACGGGTACACCAACGCTTGTGGTCGAGGCGGGCGTGGGTATGCGCATCACAAAAGCGTACTGCGGACAGATTGCGGACGGGCTTATGAACACTATGCATGAACTTGGCATCTGGCAGGGCGATACAGCGAAAGTGCGCGAGCCGATAGTGTCAGGCGGCGACGACAGCGTGGTGTTTTTCAACGCGCCGAAAGCAGGAATTTTCATACCCGCGGCAAAACACTGGGAAACGCTTGAAAAAGGCGAAGTCGTGGGACATATAGTAAATCCCTTGGAGGGTGAGATAATGGCAGAGATAAGGACGCCCGAAAGGGGAATACTTTTCACCGTCAGGGAATATCCCGTGGTGGACGAGGGATCGCTTGTGGGACGGTTATTAAAAACAGAAAAACAGGAGTCAGTATGAAAAAGATAAATATTTACGAGCTTAATTCGCTTTACAGAGAGCCTATGCGGGTCGAAGGTTATGAGTTCGGAGAGGGCGAAAAATCCGTGTGCGTGGTCGGCAGTATGCGCGGGAATGAGATACAGCAGCTTTTTGCGTGCAGCAAGCTGATACAGCGGTTAAAGCAGCTTGAGCAAAAAGGGTGTATTGCTGACGGGAAAAGCATACTCGTGCTTCCCTGCATAAATACATATTCGATGAATATAGGAAAACGCTTTTGGAGTACCGATAACACGGACATCAACAGAATGTTCCCGGGCTACAGCGAGGGTGAGACGACACAGCGCATAGCGGCGGGAGTGTTTGAAAAGATAAAGGACTACAAATACGGAATACAGTTTGCGTCAAACTATATGTCAGGAAGTTTTCTGCCGCATATCAGGATGATGAGGACAGGATTTGAAGATGTGGAAACGGCGAAGAAATTTGAATTTCCGTATGTGGCGGTGAGAAATACGCGTCCGTTTGACACTACGACGCTGAATTATAACTGGCAGATTTGGGAGACTAAGGCGTTCAGCATTTTTACGACGTCTACGGAAAGCATAGATGCCGTGAGCGCAAAAAACGCGGTAAAGGGGATTGAGAGGATGCTCAATGCCGAAGGGGTGGTAAAGAGCAGCATTGAGGGCGGCTATCACTATAATTCGCAGGTGCTCGACGATGAGCGGCTTATTTCGGTGAGATGTTCTGAAGCGGGGATATACGAGAATAAGGTCAGTGTCGGAGACGAGGTGTGTGAAGGGCAGGTGCTTGCACGGATAACTGACCCATATGAGGGAACGCTTAAAGAGGAGCTTGTAAGTCCTGTGGACGGGACGGTGTTCTTTCTGCATAATGCGCCGCTTGTGTATGCAAGTACGGCGGTGATGAAGATTGCGGTGGAGTAGGTTCGCCACTTCGTGTTTTTGGCGGAAACGCCGATTTTCCAAACTTTCTTGTCTCGTCCATTGCATCTGCCTGTCCTTCTTCTAAAAATGCGGTGGTAGTCAATCATAAAAATTTGGCGATTGATTTACAATCGTTTGGAGGTCGTATAGGTAAAGGTCTTCTGAAGTCCGGGCTTTTTCTGTTATTTTGTCGTCAAAGCCTGCCTCAGAAAACAATACATAGTAAAATTTTGCCTTTTCTTTTTGTAACGTGAGTTTTGCTAATGTATTAAGGTATTCGGAATAACTAAATCGGCTGTGCCTGAATTTGCATTCGCCCACCAGATATTTTTTCCCCTCTTTATCAATAGCGAGTAAGTCTATTTCAGTTTCGGCGGTTCTTAATCCGTCTTTGGCACTGCTATCACGAACAGTTGTTTTCCCAATCCAGCGTCCCATTTTGGCGTAACGGAATGGCAGTGCATTTTGTCTCTGCAATCTGCGTACAAATTCTTTACAGACATCTTCAAATGCAAGTGAAGCAAATTCGTGTAATGCAGGTTCAATGAGGTATTCGTAAACACCGTCAACATCACCGTCTTCAAGCTGTGAAAAGTTAGCAAAGCAGAAAGTATACCAAAAACGGAAAAAATTGTCGGTCAGTCGGTAAATACCACGGTTTGCGTTTGCCCTTTCTTTAATTCCCGCGTCAACGGAGAATTCGCGTTCAACAATGTCCAGTTCTATCAGGTTTTTCAGATAAACACTGGTTTTTGAATTGTTTTCGATAAGCGATTTTCGACTGATGTCGTTCAGCTTTGTATTTCCAAGTGCCACAGCTTCAATGATGGAATTATAAATCGGAGTCTCCCTTAGTTCCTGATGAAGTAAAAAGTCTGCCTCGCTGTACAGTATCGAGCCTTTGGAAAGAATGTTGCGTTTTATATTTTCGGAAATCGAAAGCTGCGGGTCAAACTGGCTGAGATAATGTGGAATACCGCCAAGTATTGCATAAGCAAGTATCTTGTCTTTTGCCGAATAATTGGGAAAAAAGCGCGCGGCATCATAAAATCCCATTTTAGTCATTTTATAAATGCCTGTAGCCCTGCCATACAGCGGATTTTTTTCTGCAAGCAGTTCTTTTTCAATAAAGCTCATCGCGCTGCCGCATAAAATGATCATCACATTGCTGTCTTTAAACTCAGTATCCCAAAGATTTTGCAGTATAGAGGGGATGCTTTTATTCCCCTTGCACATATATGGGAATTCGTCGATTACAATCAACTTTTTTCCTGCATCATAAGGAAGCTCGAGAATTGTGTGGAAAGCCTTTTCCCAGTCTGTAAATTCTGAAATATATTGTCCGGCGGGTATGCCCTCGCGTAAAATCTGCTTTGAAAATCTTGCAAGCTGCACGCGGTCAATACTTTGTGTGCAGGAAAAAAAGACATGCGGCTTATCTTTACAAAATTCTTTGAGAGTCTCAGTCTTTCCTACGCGCCTTCTTCCGTAGAGGACAATAAGCTGTCCTTTGTTTTCTTCGTATTTATCTTGTAAAAATTGCAGTTCTGCTTCTCTGCCTATGAACATGATATGCCCCCTTAAAAGCCAAATATCTAATCCTGATTTGACAAATCTTGATTTGATATTATTATATCCGCAAATGCTCGGAAAAACAAGATGTAAAAATTTATTTAAGCTTTTTTATAAAATAATCTTCAGTGCATCGAAAAAGGGAAGTGTGAAAACATATTGATTAAGGTGGCAAAAATACATTATAAATGTACTTTGATATAGTAAAATGATTGAAACAAAAACTGATATAGGGTATAATTGTGTTAGAATTATCAGATAAAATATAGACTTGGAGATTTGCTTATGGACAGAGAGTATATTGCGCATATCAATGACGAAACAAAACAAGTACAGACTATTAAAGAACATAGTGAGAATACCGCAAAATTGTGCAGAGAGTTTTCTGTCCCAGAGCTGAGTTCTTTTATGTATGTGCTTGGCATGCTGCATGATTGCGGAAAATACCAAAGTTCTTTTCAGCGGCGTATTAATGGTGAAAATATATCCGTAGAACACTCGGTATGCGGTGCGCTGATAGCAAAGGAACGGTACAGCGGCGCGATAGCGTATATGCTGGAATACTGCATAGCAGGACATCATTCAGGAATACCCGATGGCGGATTTTCAAATGATACTTTAGACAAACCGACTTTGCATGGAAGGATGCAGAGAAGGTTTGAGGATTTCAGTGCATATAAAGAAGAAATTTCCGTTTCAGATATAGATGCAGAAACATTTAACCAGTTTATGCTGCGAGACACAAACGGCTCAGTTGAAATGCTTATAGATAAATTTGCGTTTTTAACGCGATACAGCTTTTCATGTCTGACAGATGCGGATTCTTTAGATACAGCAAGGTTTTGCAATCAGGAGCTGCCGCGACGCCTTATATCTGATTTTAACAGATGTTTGGAAAAGGTAAACATTAAGCTTGGTTCGTTTGAATGTAAAACAAAACTGCAGAAATCGCGCGCCGTAATTCAGCAGCAGGTTTTTAGTCAGCAAAATGCTGACGGTGAAGTCTTTTTGATAAATATACCGACTGGTAGCGGAAAAACTCTTTGCAGTGTCAAATTTGCATTGGAACGCGCTGTTCAAAAAGCTAAAAAGAGAATCATTTATATAATTCCATACAACAGTATTATAGACCAGACGGCGGATGTGTTTGAAAATTTGTTCAATGCGGATGTGGAGATTTTGCGCCACCAGTCAAGTTTTTCGTATGAAAATAAAGAAGACTACACGGAGGACTTTCGTCAGGCGGCAAAAAGCGCAATAGAAAATTGGGACGCGCCTTTTATAATCACTACTGCAGTGCAGTTTTTTGAAACGATTTATTCTAATAAGCGCGGGAAATTGAGAAAATTGCATAATATGGCGGACAGTATATTAATTTTTGACGAAGCTCATATGTTGCCTGTCAATTACCTTCAGCCGTGTTTGAGGGCAGTCAGTTACATAACAAGGTATTTAAACAGTGAGGCGGTTTTTCTTACGGCAACTATGCCTGATTATGAGAAATTAATGCATGCATATGCCCTGCCGGATACAAGAGTGCTTAATCTTGTCAAAGATGTTTCACGGTTTGATGATTTCAAAAAATGCAGTTATAAATATTTAGGCGAGATATCTTATGAAAAAATTTTACAGGAGGCATTAAAATATCCGTCAAGCCTCATTATTGTCAATAAACGTAATACAGCTAGAAGTCTTTATCAAATGTATCACGGTAAGAAATACCACTTATCCACTTACATGACAGCGTATGACAGGAAACGTGTTATTAAGGCAATAAAGGAAGAAATAGAGCTGTTGGAACATGATTTTCCTGATGGAAAAAATGTACCTGAAAATAGAAAAATAATTGTTTTTTCTACTTCGCTTATTGAGGCAGGGGTAGATTTGGATATGTATGCAGTATTTAGGGAACTGGCAGGATTAGATAACATTTTACAGGCAGGAGGGCGCTGTAACAGAGAGGGAAAAAGGCAGGATGCGTCAACATATATTTTTGAAATTGATGATGTGGAGAAAAAGTCGGTTCAGGGCATTAAGGAAAATATTACAAAAGGGCTGATAAAAAAGTATTCGGATATATCATGCATGCAGAGTATTGAAGAATATTATGACAGACTGCTTTTCATTAAAAGGGATGAAATACAGAAAAATAAAATTACAGACTTTGGCGCAAATGAGTGTCATGATATTCGCAACATTCCGTTTAAGAAGTACGCTGAGCATTTTGAGATGATAGATGCAAGAACTGTTTCGCTGGTAGTTGCGAGAGATGATAAAAGCAAGTCCATTATATCTTCTCTTAAATATTCAGGAATGGCATCAATGCGTGAGCTGCAGATTTATATGTGTTCTGTGTATCAGAATGAGCTGGACAACTTAATCAGGCAGCATGTTGCAGAGGACTTTGGCACAGGGATATACTGTCTTACAAATCAGGATTACTATGATGAAAATATCGGAATTACATTTGAGGCAAAGGATTATTATATTTGAACACA
>CANREB010000067.1 GCA_947629525.1 uncultured Lachnospiraceae bacterium | reverse complement strand
GGATAAGCTCTGCGATGTGATAGCCTCTGTGTGCAGGGAGCGTTTTTGGGCGCTGCCTGCACATGTTGATTTTAAGAAGCTTGACGAGAAAACGATTGACCTTTTTGCGGCTGAAACGGCGCAGACTTTGACGGAGCTGCTTGCGGTATTGGGGGACAGGCTGCCTGCTGATATTGTGGAGCTTGCAAAGCGCGAGATTATGGACAGGGTACTTGTGCCGTTCTGCGGTTCCAAGCCGCCTTATAGTTGGTGGGAGACAGATCGCTGCAACTGGTCGGCTGTGTGCGCGGGCTCTATCGGAATGGCGGCAATCTATATGGATCGTATGGGTGCGTTTCCCGAGGGGTGGAAGGAGCCCTGCCTGAGACGCGTGTGCGCCGCGCTTGAATGTTATCTTGGCGGTATGGAGGACGACGGCGCGTGTACGGAGGGGCTTGGGTATTTTTCGTATGGAATGAGTTACTATACGGCGTTTGCGGAGCTTTTATGTGAGGAGACGGGCGGGCGCGTCAATCTGATGGACAATCCGAAGTGCGGGAAAATTGCCGCTTTTCAGGGGAAATGTTATTTTGGCGGCGGCGTGTCGTTGAGCTTTTCAGATTCCGGCTGTGATGAGCGTTTCTTACCGGGACTGTCGGCTTATCTTTCACATTGCTTTTCGGAGATTAAGACGCCTGATTATGCGGCGGCGAGAGGGTTTTATGATGATGCTTGCTATAGGTGGCTTCCGAATGAGAGGAATATCAGGTGGCTTTTGGCTTATGGCGGTGGAGAGAGCGTGGGCGATGATTTTAAAGCCTGTGATTTGCTGGAAAAGGCGCAGTGGATGATTTGCAAGGATTTTGAGGGGAACGGGTTTGCGGCGAAGGGCGGAAATAATGATGAGAACCACAACCACAATGATGTCGGACATTTTCTGTTTGTCTACAATGGCGAGATGCTGCTGTCTGATTTGGGGGCAGGGGAGTATACAAAGGATTATTTTGGAGAAAAACGATATCAGATTTTGTGCAATCGTTCATTGGGACATTCCGTACCGCTGATCGATGGGGAGGAGCAGTGTGCGGGGGATCAGTACCGTGCTGACGGTTTTGAGTGGAACAAGAAAAATGAAGAACTTTCGATTTCATTTGCAGGAGCGTATCCTGCCGGATGTATTGACAGGTTGGAGAGGAAAATCCATATGGAGACAGCGGAAAGCTTGTGCCTGACTGTTATTGACAATTTTTTCGCTGCCAATGGAAGCAGGACGATTACGGAGAATATAGTGACATCGTATGCGCCCGGACTGCTTGATTTGCAGACTGTTGAAATACAGGGTGAGAGAGGAGTCTGCAGGTTTAGGATATGGTATCGTGCCGGCGGAAATGAGGAATGGATGCAGGCTGAAAATCTGAGGATCGTTCCGAAAGAGCATGCGCTTCATGACGGCAGCAGGGTGACGGTGTATCTGCTGCAGTGGGACTGCGTGCTTCCTGAAAAACAGGAGATAGAATGTAAAATGCAGTTTGAATTTATGAATAGGTAAAAAATATGTGGGAGGGAAAAATATGATTTTTAAACCAACACACACAGACTTTGAACTAAGTCCGTATACGGGACTGACGCGTGAGAGTTGGATTGAGGCGGGTGAATATCTGCTAAGAGGTATATTTAAAAATATCAGGCAGTTTTCAGATCCTGTTGTTATGCCAAGGAAAGAAACGAAGATAACATATCCGCACAGTGTGGACGCGGTCGGGGAGCGAAAAGCGGAATATTTTGAGGGGCTTGCACGCTCTTTTTTCATTGCGGCGCCGATAATTCATGAAAATCCCGAGTTGGAGATAGGGGGCTATAAAATCAAGGACTATTATAAGAGTCATGTGCTGCGTATCTGTACGGCAGACGATCCGCTTTGCGCAGGCACGTATAAGCAGCTTTTGGCAATCAGTAAAAGTGAAAAAGCAAAAGATCCGACAAGGACTTTTCAGCAGACTGTGGAAACATGCGCGCTCGTAATCTGTCTGTGGCTGTGCAAGGGTGAAATATGGGATACATACACCAAGGCGGAAAAGGATTGCATTGCGGACTTTCTGATGGATTATGCCGAGGGAAACACTGTGCCGCAGAACTGGCGGCTTTTCAATATGCTTGTCCTTGCATTTCTGAATATGGAGGATTATGAGATCGACAAGAGTATTATGCGCGAGCATACGTCGCATATTTTGAATTATTATGCGGGGCAGGGGTGGTATCGTGACGGGCATTCTTTTGACTATTATTCCTGCTGGGCGTTTAATGTGTATGCGCCGTTGTGGTGTTTGTGGTACGGTTATGAGGAGGAGCCTTATATTGCCGCGCAGTTTGAAAAAAATTCCAATGAGCTGATGGCGACGTATGCTGATTTTTTTGACAGGGACGGATTTACAAATATGTGGGGCAGGAGCTGTATATACAGGAACGCCGCGACAAGCGCGTTTGACGGGAATATGATGCTTAGGAATTCCGTAGTGGACGCGGGATTGGCGCGTCGTATCTGTTCGGGTTCGCTTTTGCAGTTTTTGAAGCGGGAGGACTTTTTATATGAGGGAGTGCCTACGCTTGGATTTTACGGGCAGTTTATGCCTTTGGTCCAGGGATATTCGTGCGTGGAGTCGCCGTTTTGGCTTGGAAAGGCGTTTTTGTGCCTGCATTTGTCAAAAGACCATCCTTTTTGGACGCAAAAAGAGAACAACGGCACATGGGGGAAACTTGCTAAAAATGAAGTAAAGGTGACAACACTTGACGGACCCGCGCTGTGCTTTTCAAACCATGAGGCAAACGGTGAGACGATCCTGCGTACGGGAAAGGTCGTAAAGCAAAAGGAAGACCGCCATGGAATGTGGAACTATTCAAAGCTATGTTTTAACACAAAATATCCGTGGGAGGCGGCGCCGATTGTGGACGGCAAGGAAAATATCCGGGTGGAATCGCAGCAGTATGTGCTTCATGATATTTTGGCGGAAACCTTTGAGAGTGCAAACGTAACTTTCTGGCACGGTGAAAAAGAAGGTGTGCTTTACAGGCGGCAGTTTTTCGGCTACAATTTGGAGACAGAATGCCATTGGATACAGGCGATTAACCTTGCTGATTTTGTAGTGCCCTACGGCATAATGCGCGTGGACAGGATGCGGCTGTTCAAGAAGCCTGTGGAGCTTACGCTTGGCGCGTATGGATTTCCTGATAATGGGATGGAGATTATCAGAAAAAATGAAAACGGCGTGCAGCCAGCGACGGCGGTTATATTGAAAGGTCATGATTTTACTGGAAAGGAAAAGCAGCTTGCGATGACGATTTATGACGGTTGGGAGTCGCTTGACGTGGTACACAGTAAAGGTACAAATCCTGATTCTGAAAAATCGGTGGTGGTATATGCCTCAACGAAAAGAATGTCGCATAATCATTATGAGAAAAGCATTTTGATTTCTCAGGTAATTACCAAGGAGGAACTTGCGGACTTTTCGGAGGAGGAGCTGTTTCCGATTAAGGAGATTGTTTACACGGATAAGGAAAAGTGCGGCGGGTACGGCGCGGTGACTGTGAGAATGAAGGACGGCGTGGAGAAAACAGTTGACTTTGAGGGAATGGAAGGGAAATTGATGCTTTGAGACAGTTAAAATGCATCAATATGCTTCAAAAACATGTTTACAGAATAATTGACGTTTCAAAATAAATACAATATAATTATATTGAAAATATTTTATATTTACAAAAGGAAATTGACATATATGTATATATTTGACTGGGACGAAAATAAAAACCGTATCAATCAGGAAAAGCATGGCATTGACTTTGATGAGGCAAGCACTGTGTTTTTTGACGAAAGGGCTATACTATTTGATGATCCGGAGCATTCTGAGAATGAAGAAAGATTTATATTGCTGGGAATGAGCGAGAATGCAAATGTCTGCATAGTATGCCATTGTTAAAGAGAATCAGATACGGTAATACGTATCATATCAGCGAGGAAAGCGACAAAAAGGGAGGAAATGATATATGTTAGAGGAATATGATAATATTGACGAACTGAATCCAAGACCAAACCCTTATGCTAAGGAGCTCAAAAAACAGGTAACAATCAAAATTTCACCATTTATTATTGATTATTTTAAGCAGCAGGCGAGCAAAGTAGGAATACCATATCAAACGCTCATCAACCTGTATTTGTCAGATTGTGTGAATAATAAAAGAGAACTGCAGATGACGTGGAAATAATGTTATACATTCAAAGTATGCCATTGTACCTGATGTCTGCTTTTTATCTGAAAAAATGGTCTGCCGCATAAAGGATTTCTATAAATGCGGCAGACCGTTATTTTATCAATATCCACTATCAAAGAAATTTATCAGAAATTTCATCATTTTGCAGGTAGTACTCTTCTACTTATCATGAATTTCCCCATGCAGCGCCTGCAGCGACTTCACTTCGCTGTCGCCGTGATCCTTCACATACTTTATCCCGCTTGCGGTAGCCTTCGCAGCGGCAATAGTAGTCATGTAAGGTATTTTCGCCTTGATCGCCGCCTTTCTCAGATAGCTGTCGTCATGCACACTGTCCTTTCCAATCGGCGAATTGACGATCAGATCAATCTTGCCGTTTGTGATAAGGTCAAGGATATTCGGACGTCCCTCGTAAAGCTTGTTTACCTTTTCAGCCTTAATGCCCGCGCCGGTAATAAGCTCATATGTCGTACCGGTAGCGACGATCTTAAATCCGCACTCGGCAAACTGTTTGGCGACATCTACGACTTCAGCCTTGTCTTTTCTGTTTACGGAAATAAGCACAGTTCCCTCAAGCGGCAGTTTTGACTGCGCCGCTTCCTGTGCCTTATAAAATGCTTCGCCGTAAGAGCTTGAGAGCCCGAGTACTTCTCCGGTAGAGCGCATTTCGGGTCCCAGTATAGGGTCAACTTCCTGAAACATGTTGAACGGAAATACAGCTTCTTTTACGCCGTAGTTCGGTATTACCTGCTCTTTTAGATCAGGAACGGGCGAGGGCCTTCCTGTAAGCTCTGAAGTAATGATCTCCGTGGCAAGCGGAACCATGCGGATATTGCATACCTTTGAGACCAAAGGCACGGTACGCGACGCGCGCGGATTAGCTTCGAGTACGTATACAGTGCCGTTCTCAATGGCATACTGCATATTCATTAATCCTTTAACATGCATTTCCTCCGCAATCTTGCGCGTGTATTCCTTGATCGTAGCCACATTTTCAGCAGAAATATGTACAGACGGTATGATGCATGCCGAATCACCCGAATGTATGCCCGCAAGTTCTATATGCTCCATGACTGCGGGAACAAATGCGTGAGTGCCGTCGCTGATGGCATCTGCTTCGCATTCCGTAGCGTGGTTGAGGAAACGGTCGATTAAAATCGGACGATCCGGTGTCACTCCGACTGCAGCATTCATATATTCAGTCATGCTCTCATCATCATACACAACTTCCATGCCGCGCCCGCCGAGTACATAGGAAGGACGTACCATTACAGGATAGCCTATACGTGCCGCAATAGCAAGTGCCTCGTCTACGGTAGTCGCCATTCCGGATTCGGGCATAGGAATGTTAAGCTTTTCCATCATTGTCCTGAACTGATCGCGATCCTCTGCCAAGTCGATTACCGACGGGGAAGTGCCAAGGATTTTCACGCCGTTTTTCTCCAGCTCTGCTGCGAGATTGAGCGGTGTCTGTCCGCCAAACTGAGCGATTACGCCGAGAGGTTTTTCTTTTTTATAAATGCTTAACACATCTTCAAGCGTGAGCGGTTCAAAATAGAGCTTGTCCGAGGTATCGTAATCCGTGGAAACTGTTTCGGGATTGCAGTTTACGATAATCGTTTCAAAGCCGAGCTTTTTCAGGGCGAGTGAAGCGTGTACACAGCAGTAGTCAAATTCTATACCTTGTCCGATACGGTTCGGCCCTCCGCCGAGTATCATGATCTTTGGTTTGCCCTCACTCACAGGATTTTTGTCGGGTGCATTGTATGTAGAGAAGTAATATGCGCTGTCTTTTGTGCCGCTTACGTGTACGCCTTCCCAAGCTTCCTCTACGCCAAGGCTTATTCTGCGGCTGCGTATTTTTTCTTCCGGTATTTCCAAAATCCAGCTTAAATATTTATCTGAAAATCCGTCTTTTTTAGCGGTAATGAGCATTTCATCGGAAGGGAGGCTGCCCTTTGATTTTAAGAGTTGTTCTTCTTCGTCAACAAGTTCCCTCATCTGTTCGATGAACCATTTTTTAACATGTGTGATTTCGTTTATCTCATCTGTCGAAGCTCCCTTGCGCAGCGCCTCGTACATTATGAAATGGCGTTCGCTTGACGGAGTTATCAGCATTTGGAGGAGCTGCTCCTTTGTGAGCGTTTCAAAGTTTTTTGCGTGTCCGAGACCGTAGCGCCCTGTCTCAAGCGAACGGATCGCTTTCTGGAAAGCTTCTTTGTATGTCTTTCCTATGCTCATGACTTCGCCTACGGCACGCATCTGTGTGCCAAGCTTGTCCTCCACACCCTTGAATTTTTCAAACGCCCAGCGTGCGAATTTGATTACCACATAATCGCCGTCGGGCACGTAGCGGTCGAGCGTGCCGTATTTTCCGCAGGGAATGTCTTTCAATGTAAGCCCTGACGCGAGCATGGCGGAAACAAGCGCGATAGGGAAGCCTGTCGCCTTTGAAGCGAGAGCGGAAGAACGCGAGGTGCGTGGGTTGATTTCGATCACTACGATACGGTCTGTCTTAGGATCATGCGCAAACTGTACGTTTGTACCGCCGATTACCTTTACTGACTCTACGATTTTGTATGCCTGTTCCTGAAGACGTTTCTGCGTGGCTTCCGAGATAGTAAGCATAGGCGCTGAGCAGAAAGAATCGCCTGTGTGAACGCCCATAGGGTCGATATTTTCGATGAAGCAGACTGTGATCATATTGTTGTCGGAATCGCGCACTACTTCAAGTTCAAGCTCCTCCCAGCCAAGCACTGATTCTTCAACAAGTACCTGACCGACAAGGCTTGCCTGCAGACCTCTTGCACATACTGTTTTCAGTTCATCGCGGTTGTACACAAGACCGCCGCCTGCGCCTCCCATAGTGTACGCGGGGCGAAGTACCACAGGATAGCCGAGAGTGTCGGCTATTTTCAATGCTTCGTCAACACTGTACGCAACCTCGCTGCGTGCCATCTCGATTCCGAGTGCGTTCATGGCATTTTTAAATTCGATACGATCTTCGCCGCGTTCAATAGCATCTACCTGTACGCCGATTACTTTTACATTATATTTGTCCAAAATCCCCGCCTTATTTAATTCTGCACAGAGATTGAGTCCCGATTGTCCGCCGAGGTTTGGCAGCAGTGCGTCGGGACGCTCTTTTGCGATGATCTTTTCAAGCCGTTGTACATTCAAAGGCTCAATGTAGGTGACGTCTGCTATTTCGGGGTCGGTCATTATCGTGGCAGGATTGGAGTTTACAAGCACGATTTCATACCCGAGTTTTCGAAGCGCCTTGCACGCCTGTGTGCCGGAGTAGTCAAACTCGCACGCCTGACCGATGATGATAGGACCTGAACCTATGATGAGCACTTTTTTGATATCTGTTCTTTTTGGCATTAAAATATCCTCCTGATCTGTGGTTTTGGTGTGGATTTATAAAAGCATTTTTCACTATATTTTATATTATATAGGAAAGGACAGGGGAAGCACAAGAAGAATTTTTTATGCTCCTGTTCAAACTAAAAAAAATGTGCTACAATACATTTGGTTGAGAGTAAAGAAAACGGAGGAATGATAAAATGTTGGAGATTGGAACAAAAGCGCCTGATTTTGAACTGCCTGACCAAAATGGCACTGTACACACACTTGAAGAATATAAGGGAAAAAAAGTTATTCTTTATTTTTACCCGAAAGATAATACGCCGGGCTGCACCAAGCAGGCGTGCGGATATGCTGACAGGTATCCTCAATTTGCAGAAAAAGGCGCGGTAGTGATCGGCATAAGCAAGGATTCAGTAGCATCACACAAAAAATTTGAGGGAAATTATTCGCTGCCGTTTACAATCCTTTCAGATACGGAGCTGTCGGCGATAAAGGCGTATGATGTCTGGAAGGAAAAGAAAAATTATGGAAAAGTGTCAATGGGCGTAGTGCGTACCACATACCTTATTAATGAGGACGGCATTATTGTCAAGGCGAATGACAAAGTAAAAGCAGCAGAAGACGCTGAGAAAATGTTGGGCGAGATTTAGTAATAGTCCAAATAATAAAAAGGAAGTAATACTTATGACACTGAAAGAGTTACCTATCGGGAAAAAAGCTACTGTCACGACAGTAGGAGGCGAGGGAGCGCTCAGGCAGCATTTTCTGGATATGGGCATTATACCTAATACAGATATAGTGCTTGTAAAGTATGCGCCATTGGGCGATCCTATGGAATTTATGGTTCATGGATATGAGCTTACTCTGCGTGTGGCTGATGCTGAAAAAATAGAGATAACGGATGTAAGAGAAGACGATAACGGGGAAAATGCAGATGCCGTAAAGTCAAAGGCACAGCGGAAAAAATCAGTAGCGCATCCCGGACTCGGCGAAGGTGGCAAGTATCATGAGAAAGCGACCGAAAATCCGCTGCCTGACGGAGTACAGCTTACATTTGCGCTCGCGGGCAATCAGAATTGCGGAAAGACGACACTTTTCAACCAGCTTACGGGTTCCAATCAGCACGTCGGCAATTTCCCGGGTGTCACTGTTGACAGGAAAGACGGTGTGATAAAGGGCAACAGCAACACGCTTATCACAGACCTGCCCGGCATATATTCAATGTCGCCGTATTCAAGTGAGGAAATAGTGACAAGAAGCTTTATAATGAAAGAAAACCCACGAGGCATTATCAATGTCGTTGATGCGTCAAACATAGAAAGAAACCTCTATCTCACTATGCAGTTAATGGAGATGGATATTCCCATGGTGCTTGCGCTCAATATGATGGACGAGGTGCGCGGCAACGGCGGCTCAATTCAGATAAACGAGATGGAGGAATTGCTCGGCATACCCGTCGTGCCGATTTCCGCGGCAAAAAACGAGGGCATAGACGAACTTATAAACCATGCAATTCATGTGGCGAAATATCAGGAACGCCCCAAACGAATCGACTTTTGCGGGGCAGATAAAAACGGCGGCGCTGTGCATAGGTGTCTTCACGCTATAAGGCATCTGATAGAGGATCATGCCGTAAGGGCAGGCATACCCGTGCGCTTTGCGGCAAGCAAGCTGGGTGAGGGAGACGAGGACATTTTAAACAGTCTTGATTTGGACGATAATGAAAAGGAGATGCTGGAGCACATTATATGCCAGATGGAAAAGGAAAGCGGAATGGACAGGGCAGCAGCTATTGCCGATATGCGATTTGCATTTATAAACGAGGTATGCGAGGCGACAGTGGTAAAGCCAAAGGAGAGCAGGGAACATCACAGAAGTGCACAGATCGATAAAATCCTGACAGGAAAATACACGGCAATTCCGTCTTTTATTGTGATAATGGGACTGGTGTTCTGGCTCACTTTTAATGTGGTGGGCGCATGGCTGCAGGGTCTGCTTGAGACCGGGATAGACCGGCTTGCCGGTCTGACTGATGCGGCACTTACAGCGGCAAACGTAAACGGTGTGCTGCATTCGCTCGTTATTGACGGAATATTTAACGGCGTGGGAAGCGTGCTGAGTTTTCTGCCTATCATAGTGACATTGTTTTTCTTCCTGTCGCTTTTGGAGGACAGCGGTTACATTGCGAGGGTTGCGTTTGTGATGGACAGGCTTCTGAGGAAAATAGGTTTGTCGGGACGCAGTATCGTACCTATGCTGATTGGATTTGGATGTACTGTACCGGGCGTGATGGCGACGAGGACGCTTCCGTCAGAGCGCGACAGAAAAATGACGATCTTACTCACCCCGTTTATGAGCTGCTCTGCAAAAGTGCCGATTTATGGTTTTTTTGTGGCAGCATTTTTTCCGCAGTATGGCGCGGCGATAATGATCGGGCTGTATGTCCTTGGAATTGTCATAGGTATTTTGATGGCGCTTCTGACTAAGGGAACTGTATTTAAAGGAGAAGCAGTGCCGTTTGTGATGGAACTGCCCAATTATCGTATGCCCGGAGCAAAAAATGTAGGACATCTGCTTTGGGATAAGGCAAAGGATTTTCTGCAGCGTGCGTTTACGGTTATTTTTCTTGCAACTATAGTCATATGGTTTCTGCAGACCTTTGATTTCAGGCTTAATATAGTGACCGACTCTAAAGACAGCATGCTTGCAGCAGTGGCAAGTGTTATAGCGCCTCTGCTTTCGCCGCTTGGACTTGGCGACTGGCGGATTTCCACGGCGCTTATTTCCGGATTTATGGCAAAGGAGAGTGTAGTAGCGACATTGTCAGTGCTGCTTGGAACGACAGGAGCACTCGCGAGTGTTCTTACACCGCTTGCGGCAGCAAGCCTTCTTGTGTTCAGCCTGCTCTATACCCCGTGCGTAGCTGCTATCGCGTCGATAAAGCGGGAACTTGGGGTAAAATGGGCAGTCGGGGTTGTAGTATGGCAGTGCGTGATCGCGTGGATAGCGGCGTTTATTGTGCACCTTATCGGTATGGCATTTTTATAGTCGGTAATAATAAGTTAAGCGGATTTTACAGTCTGACGAATATGAATAATGTGGAGGCGAGGTAAGGATATGTGGTTGATACTTGCAATCTTGTCTGCGGTATTTGCGGCACTTACATCAATATTGGCTAAAATCGGCATTGAAGGGGTGAACTCAAATCTTGCAACGGCAATACGCACGTTTGTTGTGCTGATATTGGCTTGGGCGATAGTTTTTGCGACAAACGCACAGAGCGGAATAATGGAGATAAGCAAAAAAAGCTGGGCGTTTTTGATACTGTCAGGCTTGGCGACAGGGGCATCATGGTTATGCTATTATCGCGCGATTCAGATTGGCGAGGTTTCAAAGGTCGTGCCGATTGACAAGCTGAGCGTGGTCATAACGCTGATACTTGCGTTTGTGTTTCTGCATGAAAGTTTTACGCCGAAGTCGCTTATCGGTACGGTGCTGATTGCGGCAGGAACACTGGTCATGGTGATATAAAAAAATGACAGGCGTGTCAGGAATACTGCACTTTTTATATTGATTTGCAAATGTACGCGGAGTTTTAGAAAAACTTCGCGTTTTTGCGTTAAATTTTTACAAAAAACTGTTGACCTTCACGCTGCGTTATAGCTTATATTGGTTTTGTCAAGGACTAAATAACAGGAGGGAAAAATCGAATGAGGACTATAAAGGAAATCGCCAAGCTTACGGGTATCAGCGTGCGCACGCTTCATTACTATGACGAAATCGGACTGCTTTGCCCGACGGCAAAGAGTGAGGCGGGATACAGGCTTTATGACGATAAAGCGCTTGAAACATTACGGCAGATATTGTTTTTCCGTGAGTTTGACATTCCCCTGAAGGAAATCAAGGCGGTTTTGGAAAATCCTGCGCTTGACAGAAACCAAATTCTGCAGATGCAGAGGAAGATGCTTGTGGAAAAGAAGGAGCGCATGGAGCGGCTGATTGCAAGCATTGACAATATTTTGAAAGGAGAAAACAGTATGGACTTTACGGTATTTGACGGAACGGAAATCCGCCTGATGTATGACGCGATAGTCGAGGGCATGAGCGACGGGCAAAGGCAGATATTTGTCGATTATTATGGAAGCATGGAGGCATTTAAGGAAAATTTCCTGAAAAATGCAGGCACGGCGAAGGTGCAGAAGGATTTTGCAAAGCTTGTCGAGTGGTATGGGGGCAAAAAGGAGTTTATGGATAAGACAAGGCAGAAAGGCATGGGGCTTGATGTCGTGACAGCGTATCAGAAACGGCTTGGAGAAATCAATAAAAAAATAGCGCGGAAAATGACGGCGGAGGATGCAGAGGTAAATTCTTTTGCGGTGAAGGAGCTTATCGGGGAGTATGATTTTGTCGCAAAACAGCTTTATCAGATGGACGACGTAAGTGAGCTGATGCTGGAAATTGCAAAGCTGTATGACGAAAATAAGGAGCTTCAGGCTGAAATGGATGCAATTTATGGGGAAGGATTCTCGAAATTTTTTGCGCG
>CANREB010000066.1 GCA_947629525.1 uncultured Lachnospiraceae bacterium | reverse complement strand
CCTGGGACTGCACTTCCCTATACGCATTATTTTCTGACATTTGTGTCATATTTGCGGCAAGTTTTTCTTCCAAAAATAAATATACGCTATGATGTGACGGCACGTAAAATGGTATTATAAGCCGTACAATTACAAGCATCCAAAGTAACATAAGGATTTTCTTTGAAAGCCTGTGCAAAAATATCCGCCTTGCCGCAATAACCATACAAATCATAACCGCGCCCGAAAAGCTCATTTGAAACAAGCTCATTGCCGCCACCTCATTCCAATTCATCTACAAGCTGCTTCAGCCTTTTTATCTCGTCCGCTGACAGCCTTCTCCTGCCCAGCAAAGCAGCAAACAGTTTATCGACAGAGCCGTCATAAATTTTGTTGATCAGCTCATTTGTTTCAGCCTCCTGCACTGCCTCCTTCGGAATAAGGGCATGACACACAAAGTTAGGCTCAATGCGCTCAATCGCGCCCTTTTTTATGCAGCGCTTAATTAACGTGTATGTAGTATTTTTATTCCACCCAACCTCTTTTGCAAGTCTTTCAGCTATGGATTTTGCCGTAGAATTCCCATTTTGCCATAAAACCTCCATTATTTTAAGTTCCGAGTCAAACAACTTTGTTTCATTCATTTCTAAATTTTCCTCCTCAAATTATACAAAAGTTATCATATATTTTGACTAAATTCGGACGGCTTAGAACACATTTCGCAGCCATATAGACTACTGCTGTAGTATATGCTTTTCTATAGACTACCACAGTAGTATACAGATGTCAAGCAACTCCCACAATAATCTTTCACATAAATAATCCCTCCCGCACAGCAAAAGATATTTCGCTGTCACTTACCTGTCCTGCAGGAATATGATTATGGAAAAGTTTTGAATGAAATGAACAGAATAGATTTGCTCCATATATTTTATATTTTTTCTTGAAAAATTCCTCCCTATGTGGTACATTAAATATACAAAAGGGAACAACCGCCCACAAGGTGGGTTGACCGTTTAAGAGCGAAAAACCACTCCGCTACCAGCCAAAGTTTAGGGGTGGTTTTTCTATGTAGGCTTTACCTACAGAAAGTATTTTTTACCAAGCATATGACACATCTGTCATTATATTACAGCTCCGCAATATTCACCAAAGTAAGCGCACTGTCGTTCTTATTCTCCAAGCTCGTCGCAAGTGCCTTTGCCGTGTCAAGCGCCGTCAGACAGTTTACGCCTGTCTCTATCGAAGTCCTCCTGATAAGGAAACCGTCTCTCGACTTATCGCGTCCCTGCGTCGGCGTATCTATCACAAGGTCTATCTTATGCCCCAAAATTAAGTCCATAACAGTTGGCGACTCCTGATGTATCTTATTGACCTTCCTCGCCTTGACACCCGCGTCATTCAGCGCCTTTGCCGTACTCCTTGTCGCATAGATAGTATATCCAAGCTTTTCAAAACGTCTGCCTATCTCGATAGCCTCGCCCTTGTCGGCGTCTTTCACGGTAATTATCATCTGCTTATGTTTAGGCAGATCTATTCCCGCGCCCAAAAACGCCTTGTAAAGCGCCTCGTTAAATGTCTTTGCAATACCGAGACACTCGCCTGTTGATTTCATCTCGGGACCAAGGCTTATCTCCGCGCCCCTTATCTTTTCAAATGAGAACACGGGCATCTTAATCGCAACATAGCCCGCTTCCTTTTGAAGTCCCGGCTCATAGCCAAGCTCGCGTATCGTCTTGCCGATAATGACCTCCGTCGCCAAATCCACGATAGGTATTCCCGTGACTTTGCTTATATACGGCACAGTCCTTGACGAACGCGGGTTGACCTCGATCACAAAGACCTCGTCGCCGACAGCGATAAACTGGATATTTATCAGTCCCTTTACGTGCAAAGCCTTGGCAAGCCGCCTTGTATACTCCGCGATAGTTTCCTTTACCTTAGCGCTGATAGTATGCGCGGGATATACTGAAATAGAGTCGCCCGAATGGACGCCTGTCCTCTCGATATGCTCCATAATTCCCGGTATAAGTATGTCCGTACCGTCGCATACCGCATCGACCTCAAGTTCCTTGCCTTGCAGATATTTGTCAACCAAAATCGGATGATCCTGTGCGATACGGTTGATGATTGCCATAAATTCTTCGATTTCCTCATCAGAAATGGCTATCTGCATGCCCTGACCGCCAAGTACATATGAGGGACGTACAAGCACGGGATATCCAAGCCTGTTTGCGACCTCTTTTGCCTCGTCCGCCGTATACACAGTACCGCCCGCAGCGCGCGGTATTTTTGTTTCTTCAAGTATTTTGTCAAAAAGCTCCCTGTCCTCCGCCGCGTCAACATCTTCCGCCTTTGTGCCGAGGATAGGCACTCCCATTTTCATAAGGCTCTCCGTAAGTTTGATTGCTGTCTGTCCGCCAAACTGTACCACAGCGCCGTCTGGCTTTTCGATGTTGACGATGTTCTCCACATCTTCAGGCGTAAGCGGCTCAAAATAAAGCTTGTCCGCAATGTCAAAATCCGTACTCACAGTTTCGGGGTTATTATTTATTATTATTGTCTCATAACCTGCTTTTGCAAACGCCCATGTCGCGTGAACAGAGCAATAATCAAACTCGATGCCCTGCCCGATACGGATAGGACCTGAACCAAGTACCAGTACCTTTTTAGGCGGATTTGTCTCTATAGCTTCATTCTCGCCGTCAAAGCATGAATAATAATACGGCGTTGACGCTTCAAACTCAGCCGCGCACGTATCAACCATCTTAAACGCCGCTACGATATTGTTTTTGTAGCGCATCTCTTTTATGTCGCTTTCGCTTCTGCCTGAGAGTCTTGCTATCACATTGTCGGGGAACTCGATGCGCTTTGCTTCTTTTAAAAGCTCCACGGTAAGCTCCTCGCTCTCCAGCCTGTGCTCCATCCCGACTATTATCGCAAGCTTATCGATAAACCATCTGTCTATCTTCGTCATATCATAAATAGTATCGTAATCAATACCGCGGCGCAGCGCCTCCGCAATCACATAGATCCTTTGGTCGTCAACCTTCTCCATACGCTTTAAAAGCGCCTTATCATCAAGTTCCGTAAAATCATAACTTCTAAGGCAGTCAACGTGCTGTTCAAGCGAGCGGATAGCTTTCATGAGCGCGCCCTCAAAATTGGTGCATATGCTCATAACCTCGCCTGTCGCTTTCATCTGCGTGGTGAGTGTCCTCTTAGCCGTTATAAACTTATCAAACGGAAGTCGTGGCATCTTGACTACGCAATAGTCGAGCGCAGGCTCAAAGCTGGCGTAGGTCTTACCCGTAATCGCGTTTTTTATCTCATCAAGCGTATAGCCAAGCGCAATCTTCGCCGCCACCTTGGCTATCGGATATCCTGTCGCCTTTGACGCAAGCGCCGATGAACGGCTGACACGCGGATTTACTTCTATAACGCAGTATTCAAAACTGGTCGGGTGAAGCGCAAACTGTACGTTGCAGCCTCCCGTAATATTAAGCTCCGATATTATATTGAGCGCCGAAGTCCTGAGCATCTGATACTCCTTGTCGCTCAATGTCTGCGAGGGCGCAACGACTATACTGTCGCCTGTATGTACGCCTACCGGATCTATGTTTTCCATATTGCATACTGTAATGCAGTTGCCCGCGCTGTCGCGCATCACTTCATACTCAATCTCTTTCCAACCGGCAATACATCTCTCCACCAATACCTGTCCGACGCGCGAAAGTCGAAGACCGTTTTCAAGGATTTCTTCAAGTTCCGCCTGATTGTGGGCTATGCCGCCGCCGCTTCCGCCCAGCGTATATGCGGGACGCAGTACCACGGGATAACCTATCGTATTCGTAAAAGTGACACCATCGTCAACATTTTCAACTACAAGAGACGCCGCGCATGGCTCTCCGATCTTTTCCATCGTATCTTTAAATTCCTGCCTGTCCTCAGCCTTTCTTATCGTCGCCGCAGTAGTGCCGAGAAGCCTTACATTGTGTGAGGCAAGAAAACCGCTCTCCTCAAGCTCCATGCCAAGGTTAAGCCCCGCCTGTCCGCCAAGCGTCGGCAATATCGAGTCAGGCTTTTCTTTCTCGATTATCTGTTCCAATACCTTGACAGTAAGCGGTTCTATGTATACTTTATCCGCGATATCCCTGTCTGTCATTATCGTCGCGGGATTAGAGTTGACAAGCACTACCTCAATTCCCTCTTCTTTAAGTGAGCGGCACGCCTGAGTACCCGCATAGTCAAACTCCGCCGCCTGTCCTATAACTATAGGTCCCGAACCTATAACCATTACTTTTTTTACATTAGGATTTTTAGGCATTATCGTGCCACCTCCATCATCTCGATAAATCTGTCAAACAAATATCCCGAATCCTGCGGTCCGCAGCACGCTTCGGGATGAAACTGCACAGTGAAAATATTTTTTCCCGTGTAATTTAATCCTTCGTTGGTGCCATCATTTACATTGATAAATGCGGGCGTGGCAACTTTCGGGTCAAGCTTGTCCATATCGACAACATACCCATGGTTTTGAGACGAAATGTACACTCTTCCTGTCGCCAAATCCTTTACAGGATGATTGCCACCTCTGTGACCGTACTTCATCTTGTATGTATCGGCTCCCGTTGCAAGCGCCATAAGCTGGTGTCCCAAACATATAGCAAATATTGGTATATCGGACTCATAAAGCTTTTTTATCTCTTTGATTATTGAAGTACATTCTTTCGGATCTCCGGGACCGTTTGAAAGCATGATGCCGTCGGGCGCATCGGCAATTATTTCTTCCGCACTCGTAAGCGCAGGATAAACTGTCACATCGCATCCTCTTATCTTAAGCGAATAGGCAATATTATCCTTAGTGCCAAGGTCGAGCAGTGCGACTTTTTTCCCCGCTCCGTTAAGCTTTTTTACAAGCGACGGCTTCATCTCACGCTTTCCCGCTTCGTAGTCACTGGGCGAAAACTTTGCGCTTCCTGACAACGCTCCGTTTTCATCAAGGCTTTTTGAGCCTTTTATCTGATATTTCGCTTTGCAGGTGACTTTTTCCACCACCTTGCCTGTTGTATATGCTTTCAGCTTGGGAATGACTTCATCAACCGAGTAATTTTCATTTGTGGTTATCATTCCGTTCATTGTCCCTTTTTCACGCAGTATCTTGGTGAGCGCCCTCGTATCTATCCCCGCTATTCCGGCGACGCTGTTTTCCTCTAAAAACTGCTGTATGGAATAATCTGCCCTGAAATTACTGTAGTTTCTCGACAGTTCCCTTACTATGAACCCGTCGCACCAAGGCTTTGCGGACTCCATATCATCCCTGCATATCCCGTAATTACCTATAAGCGGATATGTCATGCATACCGCCTGTCCCGCATAAGAAGGGTCTGTCAGAACCTCAAGATACCCTGCCATAGACGTGTTAAAGACTATCTCGCTTATTATCTCCTTATCGGCGCCGATATGAGTTCCCTCAAACACAGTGCCGTCCTCCAATATCAAAAAAGCCCTCATAACAATCCTCCCGAAATATTACACAATAAATTCGCACAAATTAATTAATTATATCATATGCCTGCGCAACATATCAAGACATTCCCCTAAACTGCATGAACAAATCCAAATCGCTCTGCGTTATCTTCATATTAGTATTGTATTCCCTTCCGTCAGGACTTGTTACCTTTACTTCTATTATGGTGCCGTCGCCTATTGCCTCACGTCCGACAGCCTGCATAAACGGCATAAGCTTGGGATGATTTCCCGTAAATGTGTCCCATGCTCCTTTCATCTTCATTATAGCTGAAAAATCCATCATAATCTTTATCTCCCATTCTTATATATCGATGCTTTCGTTCCGTTACGCCTCCCAATGCTGCAGAACGGAAACAAACGCGGGTATAAGCTGCTTTTTCCTTGAAACAAGGCTCTTAAGTTCTATCTTGCGCACTGATTTTGATATCCTGAACGCCTCATACACAAGATCGTTAGCTCTCTCTCCGAAACACAGAAGTTCTGTCTTTTCATAGACAATATTTGTGAGCATGAAAAAGCACATGTCAATGTTAAGGTTCGGAAGCTGTTCCTTGATATAAGGGGTTATTTTATCTTTTATCTCGTCAAGTTCAATACTGTTCATGGAATTTATCTGTCCGACGCCAAAATTAAATCCGTTGACGGAAAATGTCTTGTAATCCTGATTGAAGATTTCCTCGGCGCCTTTGTCGCTGAGATTGCTGCCCGCGCCAAACATATCTATGGCAAATTCTTCCAGTTCCACGCCGCATATATTTGAAAGCTGATTCGCCGCTTCCTTGTCTATCTCAGTGACCGTAGGCGAATGGAACATAAGCGTATCGGAAATTATCGCCGCCATCATAAGACCCGCGATGTTTTTAGGTATCTCTATGCCTCTTTCACGATACATCTGATAAATTATCGTCGCCGTACAGCCAAGCGGCTGATTTCTAAAATATACAGGCGATACTGTCTCAAGCGTTCCTATCCTGTGATGGTCGATGATTTCGAGTATCTCGGCAAATTCAATGCCGTCGATCGTCTGTGAAAGCTCATTATGATCGACCAGAATAAGGCTTTTCTTTCTCAGGTTCATCAAGTTGCGGCGCGATATCATCCCGACATAATTGTCTTCCTCGTCAAGCACCGGAAAATCATGGTGGCGCTTCTTTTTCATTATGGCGCGGATATCCTCAGTCTTGTCGGTGATCCTGAATGTTGCAAGTTTATCCTTTTTCATAAAGAAACCGATAGGCATGCTTTGATTGATAAGCCTTGCCACTGTAAACGTATCATACGGCGTATTTATTATTATGCAGTTGTGCTCTTTGGCAAATATCTGTATCGTCTTTGATACTTTGGCGCCCATAGTGATCACTACACATGAGGCGCCCATTTCAATAGCGCATAGCTGTGTTTCATATCTGTTGCCAAGAATGACCATATCGCCTTTATGGATATAATCTTCAAGCACGTCGGGATTTGCGGTCGCTATGACTACCTCTCCGCTTTCAAAATACCCGCTCTCATCACCGACTATCATCTTCGCGTCAAGAGTCTCAAGGATATTTCTGTACGATGTCTTTGCTATAGACAGGATGCAGTTGTCATATACATCCATATAGGCATTGGCAATATCGCCGATAGTAATGATACCTGTAAGCTTGCCGTCCGCAATAACGGGAAGCGTCACATCGCCGCGGTCACGCATAAGGTGCCATGCCTTCGACAACGATATGTCGTCAGTCACACCTTCCACATCATTCATATCTATATCCCGCACATCAGTCATCACATCATGAAGATACAGCGGCGGCTCCGCATGAAACGCGTTTAATACATATTGTGTTTCCTGATTTACCTGTCCTGCCCTCGCGGCAAGATAACAGCATGAATTGTCACACTTATTCTTTAAATAAGCATATGCTATTGCCGAGCATATTGAATCCGTATCAGGATTTTTGTGTCCGACAATATATACAGCTCTTTTGTTTTGTCCGTTATGATCCATATTAGCAACCAGCCTTCCGATAAATTGAGACACTGCTGTCCCTATTATGTATGTTTTTGTCCTTATTCTGTCATTGCCCTGATAGCAAACCGCTACGGGGATATGGTATAATATGTATATCAACTATTTTTTTAATAGCAAGAAAGGACGTTTGGATGAATAATAATAATCAAAAAACCGTGAAAATGGACACTATGCGCATGAAAGATATAGTCGCGCAGCTTGTAGATATCATATATCTGCTATGTGAAGCCAAAGGATGTGATATCAAGATAATTCTGCATCAATTCACAAATCTTTCTGATGAAGAACGCAACAGTCTCAATCTTATATTTTCACAGGACATATATTAATAATCGTTACAAAAAAAGCCCCGAACAGATTTCTTATTCTGGTCGGGGCATCTTAGCCCTTTAACTCTTATTAGTATAAGCTGATTCCTGAAGCATATCCGTCTATAACATAATATGCCATATTCTCGCTGAGTTTTATGTATACTTCAATGTCTTTTATCGAATTTGCCGAATGTCCTTCCGCAACATATGCTGCCTTTACCTTATCCATCAGACTGCTTATCGCCATATCTTCTCTGCCGTTCACCTGCAATACTATCTTCTCGGAAGAAGCTTTTGAAGCTCTGCCTCTTGTAGTCTTTGGTGCTTTCGGCTCCTTTTCAGCCTTTGCTGCCTTAGCTGTGGTTGTCTTTGTTGTTTTTGTCGTTTTTGTCGTCTTAGCTGCTTTAGCTGTCTTTGTTGTTTTTTCTTCAGCCGCTTTTTCCTCTGCCTTAGGCGCTTCCTTTACTTCTTCAGCATTTGTCTGTGCTGCGCTTACCTCGGCAGCCTTTGTCTCTGAGACTTTCTTAGCCGCCTCCTCTGCTTTTGCAGACACTACAGCCTTTGCCGCGCTGACAGCTTTTGCCGCGTTTTCTTTCTTAGCAACATTTTTTTTGGATATTGTCTTTCTCATACTTTCCTCCACTATTATTATAACTTAACCAAACTATTATATAAGTAACCTTATCTTTGTATCACTAGGATAACACATATACTTTAATATTTCAATTTATTTACGTAAACTTTATTAAAAAGTTGCAAAAATTTTAAATCATTATGCTGTTTTGTTGATAATTATGTCTAAAAATAAAATAACAAAAAAAGTTGTTATGAATATTTTATAAAACTATACACATACTATTGCAAAGGAGGAGATAATTATGCGTAATAAGTTTTTAGATTGTTTAGCATTAACAATTGCCATAATTGGCGCTGTCAATTGGGGGTTAATAGGCTTTTTTGATTTTAACCTTGTGGCGACCGTATTCGGTAGCATGTCATGGTTATCAAGAATCATTTACGCACTTGTAGGTATATGCGGTCTCTACCTCATATTATTCTACACTCGCCTTGGCGACTCAGCAAGCGAAGCCTAATCTTCCTTTACCTCAAATGAGAATTTCTTCAATTCTCATTTGAGGTTTTTTTATCAGTACTGATAGAATATCTGCGCTATCGGTGAATCTTTGTCAAGTATTATAGTCTTTTTACCGCCCTGAACCGAATTTTTTAAAGCGTCAAGGCTTCTTGTATATCGGTAAAAATCAGCACGCAGCTCATCGCTGTAAGCCGATGCCATAATCTCCATATATTGTGCCTCACCCTCAGCTCTCAAAATCTCTGCTTCCTTTTTTGCCTCAGATATGAGAAGCGCCGCCTCCTTATCTGTCGAATTGCGTATTACCTGCGCCTCTGAATTTCCTTCCGCCGTATATGTTGCCGCGATATTCTCCCGTTCCGATATCATTCTTTCAAATACTGCTCCCTTATTGTCCTCCGGCAGATCCAAAAGTTTTATCTCTACAGTAGTTACTTCTATGCCGTACTGATTAATGGCATCCAGATTTGACACTATAAGGTTGGTGAGTTCCTGCCCTCTCGCCGCGATTATATCCGTCTGCGTCATACTGCTTATCACATTTTTGATAGCGTTATATACAGCTACATTTATTCTGTCCTCCGCTCCCGACGCTGATGTATTAAGAGTCTGTGCAAACGCCCTCGGATCGATTACTCTCCAAAGCACAAAGCTGTCTACTATCATAGACTTTTTATCCTTTGTTATGACATCCGACTTAGCTATATCATAGAGCATAAGTTCTTTGGTGACAGTACCTTTTTCCTGAACAAACGGCACTTTCATATAAAGTCCCGGCTCCGATATTACTTTCTCAATCCTGCCAAATTCGCGCACAATGCCGTATTGGTTTTCTTTTATGACGAACAACGAATTTGCCGCCGCGATCACGGCTGCAAACACGATCAATACCGCTGCTGCTTTTATTATACCTTTCTTCATTTTCAATCCTCCGTATCCTGCGTCGCGTTATCAGACTGCGCATCATTTCCGCTGCCTTTATCAGCGCCTGCCTGTGTAATGCCTTCTATCTGCAGTTCGTCAAGATAAAGCGTTTTGTTGATCTCTCCGCTTCCGTCGTCAATTATAAGTTCAACGTCAGGAAGCACATCCTCCATTGCCTCGTAAAACATACGCTGCTTGGTGATAAGCGGATTTTTGGAATATTCCTCATACATTTCTTCAAAACGTATCTGCTGCGCCGACGCCTCGTTGATACGCTCCTGCTTTGATGCCTCCGCTTCCTGTACTATCTTATCAGCCGATGCAGTGGCTTCAGGTATCTTTTCGTTTCTGTATTTGTTGGCGTTGTTCAAAGCTGTTTCTTTTCCCTGCTTTGCAGTCTCCACAGCTTTAAATGCTTCTATGACTTCGGTTGTGGGCGGCTCCGCATCCTGCATTGAAATATTGACAAGCATAAGACCTATGTCCTGTTCTTCAAGCTTTTGTATGATCATATCCTTAATTGCCGCCTGTATCTCGCTTTTTCCCGTAGTGATAACGTCGTCTACATTATAGTTGCTTATCACGTTCCTGATGCATGACTGCGCGATGTTTTTAAGTATCATACCGGGTTCACGGGAATTATAAAGATACTTGATAGGGTCTGATACCTTGTATTCAACATAAAAATCAACGTTTACAAAGTTAAAATCCGAAGTTATCATCAGCGATTCTTCATCGATCGTTTCCTGAGCTTCCGCACTGTCATTCGCCTCTCTGTAGCCGATTGGAAATCCGAGGATCGTAGTATTTACTTTAGTAACCCTCTGTACAAAAGGTATCTTAAAATGCAGTCCCGAAGTGACCACATCGCCTGCTCTTCCAAAGGTCGTCACAACTCCCTGTTCCTGCTCACCGATAGAATAAACTGATTCATATGATAATACCGCAAGCAGTATGATTATTATCGGCAATATGGCAAACTGCCCGATACTTTGATGTTCCTTTTTAGGCTTTCTGCCTTTCGGCGCACTGTCAGACGTATTATCCGCTTTGAATTCTCTGTAATTATCTGCCATTTTTATCATTCCTTTCCATTAAAACACTTTTGTATTTATTTCTGCCTGAGTATCTCCAACAGGTACTCCCACATCCGCGCTGCCGATGAAATGCTAAGGCGCTCTTTTACCGTATGGATATCGTAAATATTCGGGCCAAAAGATACGCAGTCAAGTCCGGGCAGCTTAGATATCATAATACCACACTCAAGTCCTGCATGCAATGCCTCAACTTTTACATCGCTTCTAAACATTTTCTTATAGATGTCAACCATCTGTGCCCTGAGTTTTGAATTTGGGTCAAACTGCCATCCGGGGTAATCTCCATAAGTCTTTACATATCCGCCAAGTACCTTTGCCAATGTCTCAACCTGCATTTTGACTTTGTGTTTGACTGTTTCAATTGAACTTCTTATTGCGCTGCCTGTTATCATCTCATCATCCGTCATTTTAAGAACTCCAACATTCAGTGAAGTTTCAACCAGTCCTTCAATATCAGCGCTCATAGATACAATACCATTGGGAAGAAGCGTCAGGAATGCGGTTATGCGTTCCGTGCTTTCAGCATCCGCCGCCATCATCTTAGTTTCGGGCTGTCGCTGCGTCTTAACATAAATGCCTTTTTCTTTCGCAGCATATTCGTTTTTTAGGTCAGACTCAATGGCGGAAGCTTCCTTGTAAAATTTTCCTGCCATATCGTCCGATACGCAAACAACTGCCTCCGCGCTTACCGCTATGGCGTTATCTTTTTCTCCGCCCGATACAGACGCTATCCGAAACGGAACGTTACGGCTTATTTGCTGTAATGCCATTCCAAGTATTTTTATGGCATTCCCGCGTTCTTTATTTATTTCTGTCCCTGAATGTCCGCCCTGCAATCCTCCGACTTCTATTTTTATATATGTCCCTTCCTTCATTTCACGTTTAACGGGTATATGGCTGTCGGCTCTTAATCCGCCTGCACAGCTTGTCAAAAGTATTCCTTCTTCCTCAGAGTCAATATTCAGCATGCGTCTTGCCCTGAGCATTGACAAATCGATGGTGGATGCACCTTCCATACCCGTTTCTTCATCAGTAGTTATTACAGCCTCAATACGTGGATGACAGATATTGTCATCATCTAACAACGCCAGTATATATGCGACAGCAATGCCATCATCACCGCCAAGGCTAGTTCCCTCAGCATAGACAAAATCGCCCTCGGTTTTAAGTCTTAACGGATCTGTTTCAAGATTTATATCGCAGTCATCTTTTTTCACTGCAACCATATCCATATGCCCTTGAAGGATTATCGGCTCCACTGTTTCGTATCCTTTTGATGCTTCTTTTATAATAATGATATTGTTGCTCTTATCTCTTGTATGAGTCAGATCTCTGTCCTTGGCAAATTGTTCAAGATAGCTGCTTATTCCATCCAAATTACCTGATCCATGCGGTATACCGCATATATCCTCAAAATACTGAAAAACTTTTTTAGGTTCCAAATTTTCCAAAACTCTCATATTATCTCCATTCCATACTATTTTTGTTTCTTTCAAAATATTTATGATACGAAAAAGCCCGCAAACTTTGATGTTTACGGGCTTTGCAGCTACCGCTCCTGCGGCAGGTTTAACTCCCCGAGCAGGGCTCGAACCTGCAACAACTCGGTTAACAGCCGAGTGCTCTACCATTGAGCTATCGAGGA
>CANREB010000065.1 GCA_947629525.1 uncultured Lachnospiraceae bacterium | reverse complement strand
ACCGTGAGGAGATTTTTGATTTTAGCAACAAAAAAATGCCGTATTCATGCGGCTTGTGGCGTTTCGCAAACGCCTAACGATTCATACGGCTTGAAAGGGGAAACCCGTTTTCCACGTGAGGTGAAAGTAAGCGGTTCGGACACAGTCATTATCCAGCATGGGATAAATGATATAATCCATCCCGTGGGAACAGGAGTCAATCCGTTCAGACCATGGAGCGACCTGCCTGCGGCTGATGAACTTATCGAGGGGCTTCGCAGATATATAGGCTGGGCGAGAAAGTTAAATCTTAAAGTATATATGGGAACGCTGCTGCCGATTTACGGCTGGCGTACTTATGAGCCGTTCAGAGATGTCCTGAGAAACGAAGTAAATGAATGGATCAGGACGACAACGGAGATCGACGGCTGCATCGACTTTGATGCTGAGCTTCGTGACGCGTCAAATCCCGCGGCATTTAAACCTGAATACGACAGCGGGGATCACCTGCATCCGTCAGATAAGGCATATCGGAAAATGGCAGCGGTCGTGCCGATTTAATGAGAGGAGAATACGCAAAATATGACGCAATCGTCAGAAAAGCAGCAGAGAGCTGACGAGATAGCTTTAAAAATATGGCGGCTGTCGCGTGACAGGATTTTAGTAAATCTGAGGTTTTTGGATACGGCACTTTTGGGCATAAGCTTTGATGCGCGCTTTGGGGCAGATAAAGTATATTTTGAACCCGCGCCGAAAGGCGGTACGGTGATATGCTATGACCCTGCGTATATATTGAACCGATACAAAAAAAATCCCAATAATATATTGAGATTATACCTTCATATAATATTGCACTGTATCTTTAACCATGCTTATCGTTATGACCGTACGGAGCAGGATCTCTGGGATGCTGCGGCAGATATGGCGGCAGAGAGTGTGGTTATGAGTCTGGGAATATCTGGGGCAGAGCTTGCAGGCGACAGAGAGCGCAGCGAGGTATTGGAGGAGTGGCGACAGAAGCTTGGCACCCTCACAGCGGAAAAAATATATAAAAGCCTGAGAAACGACAGACTTGGAATGTCTGAACTTTTGGAACTGCACAGTCTTTTTGAGTTTGATGCGCACGAAAGCTGGAAAGCAGCTGATACGGAAACACTTGAAATCACTCAGGCGCAGTGGAAAAAGATAAGCGAGCGCATAAAAGCCGAATTAAAAAGCTTTTCACAGGATAAATCTGATGATAAAGGGATGCTTCAAAATCTTGAAGAGGCAACGAAAGAAGAATATGATTACGATGATTTCCTGCGGCGCTTTAGTGTGTCAGGGGAGGATATACGCGTAAACGACGATGAGTTTGACTACGTCTATTATACGTATGGATTGTCGCTTTACGGCAATCTGCCTTTGGTGGAGCCGTTGGAATACAAGGATGTAAATAAAATAAAAGAATTTGTTATAGCGATCGACACTTCGGGTTCATGCCGCGGAGCTGTCGTACAGGCTTTTTTGAATAAAACTTACAGTATATTAAAAAGCAGTGAAAACTTTTTCAGAAAGGTAAACATTCATATAATACAATGCGATTCACAAGTAAGGCGCGACACGAAGATAACCAATGATGATGAGTTTGAGGATTTCATGAAAGAAGAGCAGCTTGAGGGATTTGGAGCGACAGACTTCCGCCCCGTGTTTGAGTATGTTGATGAAGCTATTGAAAAAGGCGAGTTTGAAAATCTCAAAGGACTCATATATTTTACTGACGGATACGGAGTATTTCCGGAACACAAGCCGCCGCATAACTATGATGTGGCTTTTGTATTTTTAGATGATGATTTTGATAAACCCGATATACCGCCCTGGGCGATAAAATTGATCCTGCCAAACGATTAAGATTTTCGGCAGATATGTGTAAGAACGCAGAAATGAGGGGAAATAATGAATATAAAACAGGCGAAAGAGCATATAAAAAATTCAATTAAATTATATTTAAAAAAAGATGAATTTGGAGATTACCGTATTCCTGTCGTGCGTCAGCGTCCGATATTTTTGTTAGGTTCACCGGGCATAGGCAAGACTGCGATAATGGAGCAGATAGCGCAGGAACTGGGTATAGCGCTTGTATCATATTCGATGACGCATCATACGCGCCAGTCTGCCTTGGGACTGCCGTTTATTACACATAAAAGCTACAAGGGGAAAGAATTTGATATTTCCGAGTATACGATGAGCGAGATCATCGCTTCAATATACGAAGTGATGGAGCGCTCAGGAATAGAGGAGGGAATACTTTTCCTTGACGAGATAAACTGTGTATCGGAGACGCTTGCGCCCTCAATGCTTCAGTTTTTGCAGTATAAAACTTTTGGCAGACACAGCGTACCCGAGGGCTGGGTAATAATTACCGCGGGTAATCCGCCCGAGTATAACAAATCCGTACGTGAGTTTGACGTAGTGACAATGGACAGGATGAAATTGATAGAGGTTGAGGCTGATTACGCAACTTGGAAAGAATATGCGCTGAAACAGGGCATTCATAATGCGGTAACTACATATCTTGATATGAAAAAGTCCGACTTTTACCGCGTGGAAACGACAGTCGGGGGCAGATCCTACGTCACCGCGCGCGGATGGGAAGACTTATCGGCTACGATGCTTTTATGCGAAGAGGAAGGAATAACAGTAGATGAAACGTTGATAGGTCAGTATCTTCACAATGAAAAGATAGTTAAGGAATTTACCGCCTTTTATGAGTTATATAATAAATATAAAAAAGATTACAAGGTTGAAGAGATACTTGACGGAACGAGTTCCGCTCAGGCAGTGGAGCGCGCGCGTATCGCAAAGTTTGACGAGCGTCTTTCGCTGCTTGGAATGATACTTGACAAACTTGAAAATGAAATGCGCGAAAACCTTGAGCAGTCCGATGTTCTTACGGAAATAATGCACAGTCTGAAAGCGATAAAGGCGGCAAACGATAAAAACGGCATGAGTATCTTGTCACTTGTTCAAAATCAGATAGATGCCGGTAATCGTCTGATTGCGTCAAAATCCACAGCGGGCGCCCTGTCTTTTGAAGATAAGCGTAAAAGCCGTGCGATACTAAGCTTCTGGGAGCAAAGAGAAAAGCAGATACGCCTTGAAAATAAAAGCGATGCGGATGATCTGCAAATGCTGAAAACCGCCTTTGATGAAGCAGTGTCAAATATGAAACAGGATAATGCAAAGATACAGTCGCGCCTGCACAATGTATTTGCGTTTAGTGAAGTGGCGTTTATGGACGGCAATGAGATGACGGTACTTGTCACGGAACTTACCGTAAATGCCTACAGTTCACGTTTTATCGGTATATACGGCAGCCCTGATTATCAGAAACATAATGAAGATTTGATGCTGCATGAACGTCAGGATGATATCATTCGGGAGATAGAGCAGTTGGAATTATAAAAAATTATGCAGTGCGATTGGAGACCGGTGTAAAAAATGTCGGAACAATTCAGTTATTCTTTAAAAAACGGCAGTTTGATCTGCAGCCGTAAAAAGGACGGAAGCGTTAAAATAGAAAAGTACAGCGGTACGGCATCAAATCTTGAGGTGCCGTCTGCCATTGATGACGCGCCCGTTACAGAGATAAGCAGGAAAGCGTTTCTTAGCTGTAAGTCGCTTAAGAGCGCAAAGATATCAAGCCCCGTTGCAGAAATAGGCGACTGGGCGTTTGCACATGCTGAGGGATTAAAAAGTATTTCATTTCCCGCAGACCTTAAAGTGCATGGAAAGGAACTTTTTCTTGGCTGTAAGCGTCTGAGAGAGATAAGCTTTGACATTCCCGAAAAGGAGCGTTATCAGGAACTTGGCATATGGCGGATGCTTGCCATGGGAGTGACCGTGCTGCATGATTATTTTCTGTTTGACCCGTTGGATGTGGGTACGGATGCATGGGTAAAACGTTGGGATGAAAAGCTTATTAACCTTATCAGGCTTGACGATTTGGATGGATTTGAAGAGCTTTGGACATGCGGCGAGGAAGATTATGAGGGAAAGGATTATGACATAAAATCTTATCCTGTAGAGAAACGTAAGATGAAACTGAGGATAGTTTATTTCAGGCTTCTGCATCCTTTTAAAATTTCCGGTGAAGTGGAAAGCGAATTAAAACAATACTTAAAAGATCATACAAAAGGTACCGATACGCCCGAGGCATGGGATATAATAAAAGAAGAACATAAGGATGATATAGAATATTACAGGATATTTGCCGATGCGGGCTGTATTAATGAGGGAAATTTTGATGAACTGCTTTCCGATATGGAAAATACGAATGCTGAAATGAAAGCATATATGCTTCGATACAAGAGTGAGAACTTTGAACCAAAAGACGCCTTTTCATCATTTGAGCTTGACTGGTAAAAAAACGCTGCCAATATCGGCAGCGTTTTTTAGCTTACTTATACAAATTCATCAGATATTCGATTACGGCATTTTTTATTTCTGCCTGTGCCATATAGCCTTCACCATAAGTAGTCTTCATATTTTCAACGTATTCTTCACTGTTTTCCTCTGTCATCTTGGCTATAGCGGCATCCATATCAATGGTAAGCCCCGCTTTTTCAAAAATAGCCTGATATACAAGAGCGGTCTTAACGCCCTCTTTTGCGCGTTCATTCAGCTCTTTTTCATAAGAGCGTTCATCCGTAACCTCTGTTCCTCTTGTGTCCCATACATTTTCATAAGTGTCTATACCGTATGAAGAGAACATCTGATTATAGTATTCAAGCATCGATACGTCATCATACTTAAGAATAGACTTCATATGCTTTACATAATCTTTCGGATAAGATGTCACGGTGGAATTATCCATAATGTATGTTGTCAGGTAGTCTTCGAGATGATCCTCATAAAAATTATTCTTTACTTTGGCACGGTATTCTTCGGCAGTTGAGACACCTTCTGTTTCGGCAAGATTTTCCGCAACAAATTCATCCGTGAGCTCGGGAGTAACCTTAATACCGTTTATCTTAACGGCAAAACTTGCGTCTTTGCCGGCTATGTCAGTATTTTGACTGTAATCTTCGGGAAACGTAACATCAACAGTGACATCTTCACCGACTTTATGACCGATAAGCTGCTGCTCAAAGTCATCAATGAAAGTACCCGAACCTATAGTCAGGTCATAACCTTCGCCGTTACTGCTTCCCCCCTCAAATTCAACGCCGTCAATAGTGCCTACATAATCAATATTGACTTGGTCGCCGTCAGCGATCGCAAGCGTTTCATCCGTGCTGAGCGATGTGTAGCCTTCAAGGGTCGAGTTTATCGACTCTTCCACTTCTTCGTCTGTCGCTGCAACATCGTCTGCGGGGACGGAAATATTCTCATAATCGACAAGATTAAGAGAGGAAAGCACGTCAACGCCCTCGATCTTACCTTCCGATGTGAGGCATGCGCTCATATCAGAACTCGGGGTAGTGCGTATGATCGCTAAATATGCGCGGCTGCCGACAGCAACAGCTATGAAAATGATAAATGCGGCGGCGATTATTATGCCGATAGCGCTTATGATATGTTTTTTCCGCCTTTCCATTGCGGCTTCTTTTTTACGCTTTTCGCGTTTTGCCTTGCTTTTACTGATAGTTGTATCTTTATCAGCTTTTTTATTCTTTGCCATTTTGTTGTTCACTCCTTTATCAGTTGACTTACTAAAATAATTTATCATAAACATTGAAAAAAATAAATAGTTAATGACCAATTTCACAAAATAAACACAAAATAAAAATTAATCTTATGCGTTCTCTTAACTCCTTGACAATATAAGCTTGTCAGAATATAATAAATTATACAAATTCAGAGAGTGGTGATACATATGCAGGTTGATAATATTCCCATACCCGCAGCGGCAACTATAAGGATCAGTAAAGAGGGCAAATCCGCGGTTTTTCAGACTACGATCGTGCAGACTACGGATAATAAATATATTTATGCGCTTCCGGTACATGTCAATAACAAGCTGATAAACTTTGAAGTGAAGGGATGCACAAAAGAGATTCGCGTAGAGTTTGCGCCTTTTGAATTTTACGGATGGAAAAATGTTTCAATTATAAAATTTATCGAAGATGGCAAAAATTATTTAAGGATAAAAACAAGTACGCGCGGTGCAAAGACAATGTTATGGGCTGAGAGGCCGTTAAATATAATTGACAGCAGTAAAGTTATCGATAAAGAGATCATAGGAAATATTATGCAGGAGAAGAGGCAGCAGGCGCAGCAGTTACAAGAACAGCAGCTGCAGTCTCAGCAGATGCAGCCTCAGGGATAGGAGAGCATTATTATCGTGGGAAAAATAAAACTTGTGTGCGCGGTGTCGGCGTGTGTTTTGGTGCTTAGCGGATGTCAAAATTCTACAACGGCGGACACGCAGAATATTACTGACGGTATTAAAGAAGCGTTCCGGCAGCAGGTAGTGTCATTTTTTGAAAACGACGATTTGTCAAAATCATTTGGAATTGACAGTTCACGCCAAAAAGAACTTGAACAGTCCATACAGAATTATATAGACGACTATGATTTGGACGAGGATGCGATAGATCAGGCAAAAGCGGCGGTATACGAAGTGCTTGAAGATGCAAAGAATTTTTTACCTGAACAGTTGGACGAAAAGATAGCGGATATTTTCCGCAAGAAAAATTAACAGAGGTTGTAAGGCGGTTCTTCTTCATGCGATACTTTTCAAATTGGATTTATAAACCCAAACAATCGTCGTTCAAAATCTGCACCGCGATATTCCGATATTGTCCTTAAAAGCATATCTTTTGTCAGCAAAACAATATATTGGTAACCTCTTTTTCAAATTAAATTGTTCTTGTCCCTGCCATGTCTTTCCGGCATTGTATTGAATTCGTGGAATGAGAGTCAATGATTTTTAATCATTATTTTTTGATTTATTCCCAAAAAGTTACACAAAGATTGAAAAATTCACAAAAGAATGTTAAAATAAATCATTGTGAAATTTAAAATTCGGAGGTTTCCCTTTATGATAGTACTCGTAATTGACGCACAGGGCGGTGGAATCGGCCGGCAGCTTGTGTCGTCCATCAAACAGGCGCTGCCGGAGGTCGAGATACTAGCCGTCGGAACCAATGCATCAGCAACTGCCGCAATGTTAAAGGCTGGGGCTTCTTCTGCCGCAACCGGTGAAAACGCAGTCGTTGTCTGTTCAAGAAAGGCGGATATTATCGTTGGACCCATAGGGATTGTTATAGCGGATTCCATGCTTGGAGAGATCACTCCTAAAATGGCTCTCGCTGTGGCACAGAGCAGCGCAAGGCGCATACTTATTCCGTTCAGTCATTGTGACAATATCATTATGGGAATAGAAACGGCAAGCACAACAGAGCTGATTCAAAAAGCTGTTACGGAAGTGCAAAAATTATGCGGGGCATCTTGACAAATCCCGCGTAAGTGCGCTATAATTTTAGTGGTTTGGCAGAAGCTGACCATCGGCACAGAAGTGTTTTGAAGATTTCCTTTTTGAATGGCGTACTCTGAAGGTATGCGTTTCCTCTGAAGAGAGATAACGTATGCCTTTTTTGTTTGGCATACGAATCATCAAAAATTTATGATTTAGGAGGATGAAACAATGGCATGTTTTCTTGTTCCGGCAGCTGAAGCTGTCGTTACCACAATTGCTGCAAAGGTGATGAAATCAAAAGAGGTTAACCCCGAAACCGTAAAAGTACAGATTGACGGAGAAGGGCTTGTGGAAGCTGAAAAGCTTTCCTTTTCCAAAAAGCTTGGCTGGCTGAACAAGCTGCTGTGGGGCGGTTCCGGACTTTTGGCATTTGAGCATGTTTGGCACGGAGAGGTTGTACCGTGGTTCCCGTTCCTTACGGCAGCGTCCAATCCCACTGACGCGGCAGAGATGCTGCAAGAAATGTCAACCGTAGGTGTCACGATGGCGGTTTTGGTAACTGCTGTTTGGGCAGGTATGCTTGCAGTAAGCTCTGTTATTGAAAAAAAAGCGCAAAAAGCACTGCCCGCCAAAAATTAAAGGCAGGGGGCTCAGGGAATGACATTACTTACAACCACTTTTGCTGCCGTTATCTGCACCGCTCTCTGGTATAAGGGCGCGCCGAAAAGCGAGATGAAGGTCGGTGTACTCTGTTGGCTGTATTGGGGAGCTTCTCTGATGTGGCTGGTCGATGCAATATTCGAGTATGCGGAACTTCACGAAAAATATTTTACCCCGGCTCCGGCGGATATGCTCAATGATTTCTACCTTGGACTTTCCGTTGTTGCCCTCGGTCTTGTCATCTGGCTGATTGTTCTTTTGGTGAAGGATCCAAAGGGCGTTGTAAAGGCGGCGCTTTTCCGCAGGAAAAATTAACAGAAAGTGGAAAGCGGTTCTGACGGATTTGGCAGAATCGCTTTCTGTTGTTTGGAGAGAGATGAAATGCAAAGTGAAACAAAGAAAATTTTAGAGTCTGTTCAAAACGGTTCCATTTCGGTAGACGAGGCGCTCGTCCGCTTAAAAACACTGCCGTTTGACGATTTAGGTTATGCAAAAGTCGATTTGCACCGTGAAATCAGGCAGGGTGTTCCCGAGGTCATTTACGGTGCCGGCAAAACGCCGGAACAGATAGTCGGCATTATGGATGCTATGTTGAAAAACGGGCAAAAGCAAATCCTGATTACGCGTCTTTCAAGGGAAGCTGCCGATATCGTTTCAAGATCTTATTCTCTTACCTATAGGGAAAACGCAAGGCTCGGATATTATGGCTCTATTCCGGATCCCGATGGAATTGGAACGATCGTTGTCGCCACAGGAGGCACAAGCGATATTCCCGTTGCAGAAGAAGCGGCGCTCACGGCGGAGTTTTTTGGGAATAAGGTGGTTCGCCTTTTTGACGTCGGCGTGGCGGGACTTCACAGGCTGCTCGCTCATAAAGAAGAGATTATGAGTGCCAGTGTTATTATCGCCATTGCCGGAATGGAGGGTGCTCTCGCCAGTGTGATTGGCGGACTTGCCGATTGCCCTGTGATTGCAGTACCGACCAGCGTAGGATATGGGGCGGCATTCGGTGGATTATCCGCTTTGCTGTCAATGCTCAATTCCTGTGCCAGCGGAGTATCTGTCGTCAATATTGATAACGGCTTCGGCGCGGGATATCTTGCAAACATGATAAACCATATGGAGGTAAAAAATGAAGACACTTTATTTGGACTGCGGAATGGGCGCTGCGGGAGATATGCTGACTGCCGCGTTGTTGGAGCTTCTGCCCGAACCGGAGCGATTTGTAGACAAGCTGAATATGCTCGGAATCCCCGGTGTGGAATTTCACAAAGAAAAAGCAATCAAATGCGGCATCACCGGCACACATATGTCCGTTTTCGTTCATGGCGAGGAAGAAAGAGCAGAAGATTACGAGCACGATCATGGTCATGAGCATACACACGAACACGAACATGAGCATACACACGAGCATGAACATATACACGAACATGAACATGAACACGAACACCACCATCACAGTGGGATGCACGAGATTGAACATATTGTTGCTGATTTGAAGCTTCCCGAAAAAGTTGAAAAGGATGTACTTGCGGTTTACGGACTGATTGCCGAAGCGGAAAGCCATGTGCACGGAGTTCCCGTTTCCGATATTCACTTTCACGAAGTCGGCACAATGGACGCGGTTGCAGACATTACGGCGGTCTGCCTTTTGATGAATGAGCTTGCGCCGGATGAAGTGATATGTTCGCCCGTTCATGTCGGGAGCGGTCAAGTCAAATGCGCTCATGGAATTTTACCCGTACCGGCGCCCGCTACGGCATTCATTTTACAGGGCATACCCACTTATGGGGGCGGTATCAGGGGGGAACTGTGTACCCCTACAGGAGCTGCTCTACTCAAACATTTTGTCACGCGTTTCGGCGATATGCCCATGATAAAAACACAGGCAATCGGTTACGGAATGGGAAAAAAGGATTTTGAAACCGCAAACTGCGTCCGTGCCATGTTCGGCGAAGGTGAGGATAAAACGGACACCATCTTAGAGCTTTCCTGCAATGTGGACGATATGACAGCCGAGGAGATCGGCTTTGCAATGGATTGCCTTTTTGAAGGCGGTGCAAACGAGGTCTTTACCATTCCAATCGGCATGAAAAAATCACGTCCCGGCATATTACTTCGGGTTATGTGCAAAGAACAGGATCGTGAAAAAATGCTGCATCTGATCTTCAAATATACTTCTACCATCGGGGTACGGGAAACAGTGACACATCGGTACATTCTTGACCGTCGGATTGAAACGGTGGAGACCCCATACGGAAAAGTCCATCGCAAGATTTCATCCGGTTATGGTGTGTCACGCGCAAAGTATGAATATGAGGATCTCGCGCAAATTGCGCATAAGCAGGCTCTTGGTATTGAAGAAGTGAAAAAGCTTCTTGAAGATGTATAATGGAGCAGCTTAAAAAACAGGAACATCTGAAAGAATACCCTGCTCGATCTGCGGTTTTGCATTTCGAGCAGGACCTTTTTGCGTCTGTTGGATTTACTTCAATCTATTCACGCTATCGATGTTAATATATTTTTCTGATTTTCCGATATAGATAACAAAAGCAGAATAGAGGCGAACGCTTAGAGCGGGCAATAGAAAAGCGTTTCACAAATAAGCAAATCACTAAGAGTGGAGGATGTTATATGGGCGCAGGAACAGAGGAAATTCACGGTTCTGGCTGGGGTGCGGCTTTTCGGAATAAGCCGATCATGCTGAAAACCAATAAGGAAGTATCGGCATTTCTGGAGGGAAAGATCAAGAAAAACATGGTAATGCAGGAGGATACCTGCACCCTCAGCACGAACGATTCCTACCGGAACAGAAACACGACCTATGAGATACCGAACAGTGAAAAAGGCAGCGCGTTTCTGGATTTTGGCTTTTTGATGCGTGACGAAACAAGCAGTATAAAAGGCAGGCTTGACAGTGCGAAAGATGTGGACTTTTACAATTTTACGATTCCCTATAACCGCACTTTGCAGAACGATTTTGATGTTGAGATTTATATGGAGCTGCCGGAGGGCTGCAATTATACGATGACTCTGTATGATGAGTACGGAAATCAAGTGGGGAAAGCAGAATGGGACGGCAAAAACAGAAAGAGCCTGACTATTCCGGGTTGGGACACCTCGACAAACAAGTATTGTATCAAAATAGAAAACGAAAACGGGGAGGAAATCTCTCCGGACGATTATTATAAGATCGGCTGCCGTATTTCGGAAAAGAAAGATACAGAAAAGACGGATGCCGTAAGAAACGCTTACGGCGCATGGCAGATTGCAAAGAGCAGAGGGCTTCCCAACCAGCAGGAATATCTTGACAGGTATAACGCACTTTTGCAGGAAGCAGAGGCGGATTATGCAAAAGAAGTAGAAACACTTCATCAAAAACAGTATGAAAGCCTGCCAAAAGAACAGCAGTATAAAGGCGGGAAAACGGCAGAAGAACTGCTTCAGGAGCTGGCGGACGGCAGGGATTTAAACGAGGCGGAACGGGAATATATAAAGATCTTTGCTAACCTTTCGGATTTTGAAAAAGCAAAGCAGAAAGCGGCACTGAAAAATGATTTTTCACAGGAGTTTGTGCAGGAACTGGAAAGACAGGGAATTTCCAAAGACGATATTGAGGGTATGAATGTCAGAATTTCCGGCAGCGGCGCAGTCACAGTGGACGGCATTAAAGATGAAGCGGTCAGAAAACAGGTGGAAAGCCTGATCGAAGAAAAATACGGCAATCAGATGTATCAATATTACATAGGAATAGCGGACAGCATTGGAAACCTGTCACCGCAGGTATATGAATACGCCACAGAGATACAGGAGGTCATGCGTTATCTGAAAGGCGCTGCGGGGCAGGATATTGACCTGAAAGATCTGTATCTGACAGCGGACGGCAGGATCGGAGGACTGCTGGAAAAAGTGGGAAATATGGTCAACAATACAAAGAATAATGCAAAGATCGACTGCATTAAGGATATGCTGACAGACATCATACAAAACATCGGGCGGCATCAGGATATTCCCTATTTCAGCTCGGCATTTCAGTTTTCGGGTGGAGAATTTCATGTAGCAGACACAGGTTTTGCAGCAGATACCGGCACACTGGAAAGGAAGCTGTCGCCGTCATACGCAGGATCACAGGTATATCGTTATAAGTTTAAAAGAGTATTGTAATCATTTTGAGGATAGCAAGGAGAGTATGGAATGGGGATCAATGGAGTAGCAGCAGGTTATTATCCGGCAGGGTATGCGGGTAATCAAACTGCAAAAACTGCATCAGAAAAGAACTTTGCGGAAATCGCCGCACAAAAAGCCGCCGGAACAGATACGGTGGAAAATGCATCAGAAAAATATTCGGCAGTTGTGGATTCAATCGGTCATAATGCACCGGAGAAAGTGAAACAGGCTTTTACGGAGGCAGAAAAGGAAACAGGAGGTTTCTTTGCCGGTGGCGGTATGTGGATCTCGGCTGATGGAAAAGAATCCCATATGACCAAAATGTATGTAGATCGGTTTGTCAGATGGCTTCATGGCGAAACCAATCAGAGCGATATGCTGGGAAACACAGTGCAGAGTGCCATTGATGCGGTAAACAAGTGGATGTATGACTTGGATCATCCGTTAATTGGAGCAGCGCCGACCGGACCGGAAGGCAGGTGGCTAGTGGATAAAGAACGGCAGTTTTATGAGTCGTTTCTGGATAAACTGTTGGCGCTTTCAGAGGAATCAGTTAAAACATCTGAGAAAGGAACCGTTTTTGCTGAAAAGGTAAGTGCGACAGAAAAAACGGGCGGTGTAGCAGAAATATCGGAAGCGGACGGACTGGAAGCCTTTAAGAAAGAAATATGGAAAGAGATCAATTCTCTGTCTTGGGGTTCCAGTATTTCCATCCGGATAACGGATGAAGCATTTGAAAAAATGATGGTTGATAAAGAGTTCAAAGATAAAATGATGAACTTGATCAAAGAAGATGCCAGAGGATCACATATTATGTGTGGAGGAACTTTGATTCAGATTAACGAAAATGGTTTTTATGGATATTCCTATATGGCAGATCATGCAAAAGAGGCAGACGCCGCATATGACTCACATAGTAAAGACAGTTTTTACAGCAAAAAAATCAAAAAGCAGGACGCAGAAGATATATGGGAGAAAAAGCGGCTTGAAAGAGAAAGACTGCGTAAAGAACGGGATAAGGAATATGTTGACAGGCTGTATTTTAACCGCAGCCTTTTAAGGAAAGAGCAGGCTTCCGCCGCCTATGAAGCGAATGTTTTGACAGAGTCCGCAGAGAGCAACAGTTTTGACAGTGCGGCAATAGGGGCGAATGTTTAGCATGATACTTACATGAAACAGAGTGATTATAAAAAACTGCGTGAAATTCTTGGACTTCAAGCTGTAGAACTCAAT
>CANREB010000064.1 GCA_947629525.1 uncultured Lachnospiraceae bacterium | reverse complement strand
GAGTGACAAGATTCGAACTTGCGGCCTCCACCTCCCTAAGGTGGCGCTCTAGCCAAACTGAGCCACACCCCGATTTAGCTGATAAAGATTATTATACTGACATACATAGTGAATGTCAAGAAGTTTTTTAGAAAGTTTTACGCTTGAAATATTGTCTTGATGCAATTTTAATGTTAATCTATTCTTAAATCAAACGGCAGCGCATAAACTGCGGTGCGGACGGAGGGCAGATATGGAAAGAGCGCTCATTGTGGGTGTTAATGCGGATAAAAACGACAGCAGTTTTGAACTTGCGATGAATGAGATGGCAAGTCTTGCCGATGCATGCGGCATGGAAGTCGCAGGGCGCATTGAGCAGAGAATGGAGAAAGTCAATACAGCCACATATATAGGCAGCGGCAAAGTCAGCGAAGTGCGGGAGATGGCAGATGCATTGGAAGCTGATATCATTATATTTGATAACGGGCTGACGCCTGTACAGTTAAGAAACCTTCAGGATGAGCTTGATTATCCTGTTATGGACAGAACGACACTGATACTGGAAATATTTTCAAGCCGTGCAAAGACACGCGAGGCGAAGCTTCAGACAGAAACGGCAAGGCTGCAGTATATGCTTCCGCGCCTTGTAGGTCTGCATAAGGCTCTCTCAAGGCAAGGCGGTACAAGCGGTGCGCAGAGCAGCAGAGGCGCGGGCGAAAAAAAGATAGAACTTGACAGAAGACGTCTTGAACAGAGACTTGCGAGTATGCGGCGCGAACTCGAAAACATATCGGAGGAAAGAAAAACACAGCGTAAGCAGCGCGCGGCGTCGGATCTTCCGAGAGTGGCGCTTGTAGGTTATACCAATGCCGGCAAATCTACTGTCATGAATTTACTTCTCTCGGAATATGTGGAGGATGAGGACAAACAGGTGCTTGAAAAAGACATGCTGTTTGCGACGCTTGATACTACTGTCAGGAAAATAGCGCCGCCGGATAAAAACGCTTTTCTGTTGTCAGATACGGTGGGTTTTATTTCCAATCTGCCGCACGCTCTTGTAAAAGCGTTCCGGTCAACTTTGGATGAAGCGCGCGAAGCAGATCTGCTCATACAGGTGATCGACTACTCGGACGAAAACTACGAGGAACATATGAAAGTAACGCAGGCAGTCCTCAATGAGCTCGGCGCCGGTGAGATACCGATGCTGTACGTATTTAACAAGATCGATCTGTGCGGAATGGGGGAGACGGCAGACATCAAAGGCAGTGACAGGCTGTATATGTGCGCCAAGTCAAAAGACAGCGCGGATGCGCTTCTTATGATGATCTCGCAAAAATTGTCCGACGGTTACAGGGAGTGTGAACTTCTGGTGCCTTACAAGAGGGGGGATATAGTTTCCTATCTCAATGAGAATGCTGCCGTACATGATACCGATTACAGAGAAGACGGCGTGTATATCAAGGCTAATCTGAGCGTCAGGGATGCGGGGCGTTATAACGAATATATAATTGTATAATTATTATGTAATTGTTCACAAAAAAATTAAAAATTATGTCGAAAAATGTGTTATAATTAACAAGTAACCATATATTATGATATATAAACCTGCAGGTTAGGAACAATAGGTGATGATATGCGTAGGAAGATTTATCTGTGCGGTATATTTGGAGTGTTACTGTTAAACATTATAGCATGGATTAGCGTGGATTTCTGTGACTGGTACATAAAGCATATTTTTCCGATAATGTTAAACACTTATGCAAGGCTCACAAGTCAGGTGCCGTTCAGCGTAGGTGAGATCATGCTGGTTCTGGCGGCTGCGGCAACGGTGTTCGGGATCGGCTTTTTTATTATAAATCTGATATGTAAAAATAAATACCGGCGCGGGGCGTCATATTACGGAAGAGTATATGCATGGACAGCGCTTGCAGTATGCTGTATTATGACATCGAACTGCTTTATAATGTACCATGCTTCTGACTTTGACGCGCGGTATCTGACACAGGGCGGCGCGGATCTTGTCGCTGACATTTCCGACGATGCAGTTGCGTTGTCGGGGGAGCGCAGATATACATATGAAGATCTTGCGCTTCTTCGCGATCATATAGTCGAAAGATGCAACACACTCGCCGTAAGATTTGAGCGTGATGCTGACGGGAACATTATTTACGGCGGCGACTTGGATAAAATGTCTGTGGAGGCAATGTCAAAGCTCGGGGAACAGTATGACTCGCTTGACGGATATTATGTGACGCCCAAATATCTTAAGATGTCGGGATTTTTCAGCCAGCAGAATATAATGGGATATTATTTCCCGTTTTCGATGGAAGCAAATATCAATTCCGTGATGTACATAACAAACTTTGCGCCTACTATCTGCCATGAACTTGCGCATACAAAGGGATTTATAAATGAGGACGACGCGAATTTCATAGCTTTTCTTGCATGTGCGGGTTCCGACAATGAGTTTTTGCAGTATTGCGGATATCTGAGCGTATTAAATTATGTGAACAACGACTTTTACGCATCGATAGGGAAGAACCGCGATATATACCAAAGCCATATACAGATAAGCCGTCAGGTGTCGGATGACAATATTTTCCTGACACGTGAAAAGTGGCAGAAAGTAGAGGAAAAAGCCGTGATAAAGACCGAAACGGTCAAGAAAGTGTCCAATACGCTGATGGACACAACTCTCAAACTTAACGGAGTTGAAGCGGGAATAAAGCAGTACAACGATGTGGTCCTGCTGCTGCTTAAACATTATGACGGGGAATTATATTAAGGAGGTACATACTCGGTATGGGAGACGTGATTTCATACATAGATGAGTTTGGAGGTTATACTTTTGTCGAAAAACCTATGACGGAGATTGACGGGCTGATCCTGTCGCATCTTTCTTACTATGTATATGACGGTATTGTGCCACCGCCGGAAGAAGCGCCTGCATCTGTTGAATTTAATGATTTGGAGCATCTTATGGATCCGAACAGATTTATATCGGTAAAGTGGGAGGAAGAAAAGAACAGGATCCTCTTTAAAAAGGTAGTAAATTCCCGCCGTTACCGCAGCGCTAAAGCATGTTTTTATGTCCATGAGGTAAACAGCGATCATGCCGTCCAGTTCGGAGCGGTCACTTTCCTGCTCGGCAACGGTGATGTTTTTGTGTCTTTTCGCGGAACGGACGATGAACTTATCGGATGGAAAGAGGATTTTTATATGGCATGCCGCACGCCGGTGGGCGCACAGCTTAAAAGTGCGGAATATCTCAACCATACAGCCGCGCTTCTTGCCAAGAAGAAAAAGCTGAGGATATACATAGGCGGTCATTCCAAAGGCGGCAATCTTGCCGTGTATGCGGCGATGAAATGCGACGACGCAGTGCGGCGAAAGATCGCGCGCATTTATGATATGGACGGTCCCGGATTTCACCCCGAGTTTATGAAACAGCTCGATTATGACTGCATAAAGGATAAAATATTAAAAATAGTGCCTGACGAGTCGTTTGTCGGCGTCCTTATGGAAACAAGGCAGGATTACACCGTTATAAAGAGCACTCAGATAGGAGTATCCCAGCATGTGACGCTCACATGGAAAGTTGACGGAGACCATTTTGAACGCGCAAAAGAAGCGGAACCTGTCAGAAAAGCGCTTTATGAAAGGATAAACCAATGGATCTTTGCGATGAGCAGGGAGGAAGTTGACGCTTTTATAGAAAATCTTTTCAGGATAGTGGAGATAACGGAGGCAAAGACGCTGACGGAGCTAAAGACGGTAATGCCTGATTTCCCTAAAAAACTGCGTTCCATCGGGCTTGAATACAAAAATATGGATGAGAAAACAAAGCAGATATTCTGGGATATAAGCGTATTTGTCGCCGAAGTTGCGGCGGCAGATCAGCAGGAGCGCATCAGACAGTCGAAAATGATAGAAAAAATAAGGCAGAAACTTGATATGTAAACGTTTACAAAAAAAGCGATTTAAAGATAGTTGACTTTCTGACGAAAACGATATAAAATTTAAATTGTAAGTGCTTACAATAAAATTGCCAAAATATGGGCTTTTTTGTATGCGCGACATAACGAATAAATTGATAGGAGATAAGGATATGGAATTATTGAATGCGGCAAAGACCGGAAAAAAGACAAGACCCATTAAGGTCCTTCAGTTTGGTGAGGGCAATTTCTTACGTGCGTTTGTCGATTATTTTATCGACATTGCTAATGAAAAAGGCAAGTTTGACGGTGATATCGTTTTGGTAAAGCCGATCGATTTCGGCAACCTCGATATGTTCCACAAACAGGACTGCCAGTACACTGTATGCTTAAGAGGCATTGTAGACGGCGAAGCCAAAGTCATAAAGAGAGTCGTTACAAGTGTTGCCGACGCGGTAGACGCATACAAGGAATATGATAAGTACAATAATTACGCTAAGCTTGATTCCCTGAGATTTATCGTTTCCAATACAACAGAGGCGGGCATTGTATTTGACGACAGCGACAAGTTTGAGAGCGATCCGCCAAAGACATATCCGGGCAAACTCTGTAAATTCCTTTTCACAAGATATAAGCATTTTAACGGTGCGGCGGATAAGGGGCTTATAATGCTTCCCGTGGAGCTTATCGACGATAACGGCATCCACCTTAAAGAGTGTGTCGTAAAGTTTGCCAAGCTTTGGAACTTGGAGGACGGTTTCCTTAAATGGCTCGATGACGCCTGCGTATTTACGTCAACATTGGTTGACCGCATCGTTACAGGATATCCCAGAGATGAAGTGGAAGACATATGGAAAGAGTTCGGATATCAGGATAATATCGTCGTAACGGCTGAACCGTTCGGACTTTGGGTAATCGAAAGTTCCAAGGATATCAGCAAAGAACTTCCGCTTCCCGATGCGGGACTTCCAATTATATACACTGATAACCAGAAGCCTTACAAGCAGAGAAAAGTGCGCATCCTTAACGGCGCCCATACATCGTTCGTGCTTGCCTCATATCTTGCGGGCAATGATTATGTAAGAGAGTCGATGGAGGATGAGATAATCGGGAAATTTATGCATGACACGATTTATGATGAGGTCATCCCGACACTTGATCTTCCCAAGGAGGACTTGCTCAATTTTGCAGAGGCAGTCAACGGAAGATTTAGAAATCCGTATATAAAGCATGCGCTTCTTTCCATTTCACTTAATTCAGTCTCAAAGTGGAGGGCAAGATGTATGCCGTCGCTTCTCGGATATGTTGAGAAAAAGGGAGAACTTCCAAAACACCTTACATTCTCGATAGCAGCGCTTATGGCATTCTATACGGGAAGTGAGATACGCGAGAAGGCTCTTATCGGACACAGGGATGGTCAGGAGTACAATATCCTTGACGATGCGGCTGTGCTTGAGTTTTTTGCGGCAAACAGTTCTAAGCCTTCAAAGGAGTTTACGCAGTTGTATCTTGGCAACGTTGACTTCCACGGTCAGGACCTGACAAAAGTTGCGGGTCTTGCGGATGCGGTAGCGGCTTACCTTGACGACATCAGAACTCTCGGAATGAGAAAGGCATTGGAGAAGAATTTCTAATTTTATCAAAAATAAAAAGGAATATCGAAATGGCGAATTTAATCAAAATCAATGAAAATGACAATGTGGCTGTAGCTTTGGAGGTAATCCCCGCAGGCACCACGGTCAATGCAGCCGGTAAGGAAATCACAACTACGATGGAGATCCCCGCAGGTCACAAGTTCGCGCTTGTTGACATGCCTGAGGGAACGCCCGTCATAAAGTACGGCTTTAGAATAGGCAATACCACAGCGGCTGTTAAACAGGGAGAGTGGATACATACCCATAACCTTAAGACAGGGCTTGGCGATCTGCTTGAATACACTTATCAGCCTGATTTTGCCGAGGAGAAATTTACCGAAGATGTGACATTTATGGGTTACAACAGAGATAACGGCAAGGTCGGCGTCAGAAACGAGATATGGATAATCCCGACGGTGGGCTGCGTAAATAATGTCGCGAGCAAAATCGCGGAGCTGTCGCAGGGGCTTGTGAGGGAAAACATCGAAGCCGTATGTGCGTTTCCGCATCCTTACGGGTGTTCGCAGATGGGCGATGATCAGGAGCATACAAGGCAGATACTCGCCAACCTCATCAATCATCCGAATGCGGGCGGAGTGCTTGTGCTTGGGCTTGGCTGCGAGAACAGCAACATTGACGTGCTGAAAGGATATATGGGGGACATCAACACAGACAGGGTCAAATTCCTTGTGGCGCAGGAGAGCAGTGATGAGATAGCGGAAGGCGTTGAGATAGTCAAAGGTCTTGCGCAGTACGCGTCGCAGTTTAAGCGTGAGCCGATAAGCGTTTCAAAGCTTGTCATCGGTATGAAGTGCGGCGGCAGCGACGGATTTTCGGGCATCACGGCAAATCCCGCGGTCGGGCGTTTTTCCGATATACTCATCAGCAAGAAAGGCACGACGATACTTACGGAGGTTCCCGAGATGTTTGGCGCTGAGACGATACTTATGAACCGCTGCGCCAATGAGGAACTGTTCAATAAGACGGTAAATCTTATCAACGACTTTAAAAATTATTTTAAGAGCCATAATCAGACTATATATGAAAACCCATCGCCCGGAAATAAGAAAGGCGGTATCTCTACTCTTGAGGACAAGTCGCTTGGATGTACACAGAAGTCGGGAAGCGCTATTGTAAAAGGCGTACTGGCATACGGCGAGGTCGTAAGCACACCGGGACTTAACCTGTTGAGCGCCCCCGGCAACGATCTTGTGGCGGCGACGGCGCTTGCGGCGTCAGGAGCGCATATCGTACTGTTTACTACGGGAAGAGGCACACCGTTTGCGTGTCCCGTGCCGACTATGAAGATTTCGAGCAATTCAGGGCTTGCAGGCAGGAAAGACAACTGGATAGATTTTAACGCGGGCGTAGTAGCCGAGGGCGAGGATCTTGACACGACAGGGAAGAGGCTTTTTGACGAGGTAGTTGCGGTCGCTTCGGGCAAAGAGGTAAAGAGCGAACTTGCGGGCTTCCATGATATGGCGATATTCAAACAGGGCGTAACATTATAAAAACAAAATATAAATAAAAATAAAAATGGAGGAATTTTAATCATGGCAAAAAAGGTAGTTACAATGGGCGAGATCATGTTGAGACTTTCAACACCCAACAATGAGAAATTTATTCAGGCTGACGAGTTTGACATCAACTATGGCGGCGGCGAGGCTAATGTGGCTGTATCGCTTGCAAATTACGGACATGATGCAAGCTTTGTCACAGCGGTTCCTGACAATGAGCTTGGCGAGTGTGCGATAGCTGCACTGAGAAAGTACAATGTCGATACGACAAACATTGCAAAGTGCGGTGAGAGACTTGGCATTTATTATCTTGAGTCAGGTTCGTCAATGCGTCCTTCAAAAGTCGTATACGACAGGGCACATTCTTCGATCTCTACGGCTACGGCTGCGGACTTTGATTTTGACAAGATCTTTGAGGGCGTTGACTGGTTCCACTTTACAGGCATCACACCCGCTGTATCCGATTCGGCAGCAGTACTGACAGAGGAAGCTTTAAAGGCAGCAAAGAAGCACGGCGTTAAAGTTTCGGTTGACTTAAACTTCAGAAAGAAGCTTTGGTCGTCAGAGAAGGCTCAGAAGGTTATGAAGAACCTTATGAAGTATGTTGACGTATGTATCGGAAACGAAGAGGACGCTGAACTTGTATTAGGATATAAGCCGGGAAGCACGGACGTTACAAGCGGTGATCTTGAGCTTGCAGGATACAAGTCAATATTTGAGCAGATGGTTGCCGACTATAATTTTGAGTACTGCATTTCATCATTGAGAGTAAGCCATTCCGCATCTGACAACGGCTGGTCCGCATGCATCTACTCAAGAGATACGAAAGAATTTTATCACTCAAAAGAGTACAGCATCCATCCTATCGTTGACCGTGTAGGCGGCGGTGACTCTTTTGCGGGCGGCGTTATCTGCGGACTTCTTGACGGCAAGGATTTCAAATCGGCTCTTGAGTTCGGCGTAGCGGCATCAGCATTGAAGCATACTATCCCCGGAGACTTTAACCTTGTATCAAGGAAAGAAGTTGAGACACTTGCAGGCGGAGACGCTTCAGGACGTGTACAGCGTTAATAAGTTAATAAATTAAAACAATAAAATAAATATTATTAAAAATCAGGAGGAATAAAACTATGGCAAACAATAATCCGTTTTCACTTGAAGGAAAAGTTGCACTTGTAACGGGAGCATCTTACGGGATCGGCTTTGCAATCGCAAAAGCTATGTCCGCAGCAGGGGCAACGATCGTATTTAACGATATCAAACAGGAGCTTGTTGACAAAGGACTTGCATCATATAAGGAAGCAGGTATCACGGCTCACGGATATGTATGCGACGTTACTAATGAGGAAGCTGTAAATGAACTTGTCGCTAAGATCGAAAAAGAAGTAGGCGTTATCGACATTCTTGTAAACAACGCGGGAATAATCAAGAGAATACCTATGTGCGATATGACAGCGGCAGAGTTCAGACAGGTTATCGACGTTGACTTAAATGCCCCGTTTATCGTTTCAAAGGCGGTTATCCCTTCAATGATCAAGAAAGGACACGGAAAGATAATAAACATCTGCTCTATGATGTCAGAGCTTGGACGTGAGACAGTCTCAGCTTATGCTGCCGCAAAAGGCGGTCTTAAGATGCTTACAAGAAATATCGCGTCTGAGTATGGTGATCAGAACATCCAGTGTAACGGTATCGGACCGGGTTACATTGAGACACCGCAGACAGCGCCGCTGCGCGAGAAACAGCCTGACGGCAGCAGACATCCGTTTGACCAGTTTATCGTAAACAGGACACCCGCAGGAAGATGGCTTCAGCCTGATGAACTTGGCGGACCCGCAGTATTCCTTGCGTCAGACGCTTCCAACGGTGTGAACGGACACATCCTCTATGTTGACGGCGGTATACTTGCTTATATCGGAAAGCAGCCTAAATAAAAATCGCGGTGCGGTAAGTCAGGAATAAAAAAGGAGTAGATCAAAATGAATGAAGTTTTGGAGAAAATCAGTAAGATAGGTATTGTCCCGGTCGTAGTACTGGACGATGCCAAAGATGCAGAGCCGTTGGCTCAGGCGCTTGTAAAGGGCGGGCTTCCATGTGCGGAGGTCACATTCAGAACAGCGGCGGCTGAAGAGTCTATCAGAATAATGTCAGGCAAATTCCCTCAGATGCTTGTGGGCGCAGGTACAGTGCTTACCACAGAGCAGGTTGACCGTGCGGTCAATGCGGGCGCTAAGTTTATCGTAAGCCCGGGCTTAAATCCCAAGATAGTTAAGTACTGTATAGACAAGGGCGTTCCCGTTACACCCGGTACGGCTAATCCTTCTGATGTTGAGCAGGCTATCGAACTTGGTCTTGAGGTCGTTAAGTTCTTCCCCGCTGAGGCGGCAGGCGGCTTGAATATGATAAAGTCCATGGCAGCGCCTTATACGCAGATGAAGTTTATGCCTACCGGCGGCATTTCGGCAAAGAATATCTGCGAGTATCTTGCGTTTGACAAGATCATTGCATGCGGCGGTTCATGGATGGTTAAGAAAGACCTCGTTGCGGCAGGCAAATATGATGAAATTCAGGCTCTTACAGAGGAAGCAGTAAGGACGATGCTCGGATTTGAGCTTAGGCATATCGGCGTAAACTGTGAGGATGAGGCTGCGGCAGATAAGGTTGCAGGAAGATATGACGAACTGTTCGGATTTGCAAAGAAAGTCGGAAACAGCTCAATCTTTGCGGGTATCGAAGTAGAGGCTATGAAGAAGATAGGACGCGGAAAGAACGGTCACATTGCTATCGGAACAAACAGCGTGGCACGCGCCAAGAATTATCTTGAGTCTGTAAAGGGCGTTAAATTCATCGAGGATTCGGCAGTAGTTAAGAACGGAAAGCTTACAGCAATCTATTTGGATGAAGAGATTGGCGGATTTGCCATTCATCTGGTTCAGAAATAAAAAACTAAGCAAGTCTAAGAGTGCAAAAGACGCACTCTAAGACTTGCTAAGTTTTTAAAAGAACGCCAAGGGCGGGCGTTCTTTCCGCCTTGATGCTTTAAGTATAGAGATAGTGGAAAGGGCGTGTTTTGAGAAGATAGATAAGGGCATCACTTGTGGTTGGGTGATGCCTTTATGCTTTAGGTATTTAAGTAAATTGAGATGGACTGGTGTAAGCTTGACAGAAATGAGGGATTTTAAGTGTTATATAAGATAAATATGATTACTGAGGAAGACGGTTGGATAGTGCTTGATACGGCGGGAAATTATAAGTATGGTTCTGATCCTGTCAAGATGCTTGCGCAGAGCATAGCGGACGAATACGGAAAGGAAATGTTTCAGCCGTATGAGGGCGATGCGCAGTTTATGATAAAGGGCGACCCGTATAAGCTTATTTTTCAGTATGATGATTGTTTCGGCTCTGTGGTGATACTTGACAAGCTGTCGGATAAAGACGAGGTAGTGGCACTTTTGGAGAGGCATTTTGAAAAGCTGAAAAATGCTTAGCTGTAAAAAGGTTATAGGCGATTAAAAATGGAGGTATTTTACTATGATAGACAATAATTGTTCATATTGCGTCGAGGGTGAATTGGTGGCGAAGTTTGGCATTAAGATTTGCGAGCTTGACGCGACTAAGGTTTACCTTTTCAAGGAGCAGAGCCACAAGGGAAGGGTGATTGTGGCAAGCAAGTATCATGTAAGTGAGATAACAGAGCTTACCGAGGAACAGAGAAACGCTTTCTTTGCAGATGTAAATCATGTAGCCGAGGCAATCCACAAGGCATTTTCGCCTGACAAGGTTAATTACGGCGCATACGGTGACACAGGACATCATCTTCATTTCCACCTCGTGCCCAAATACAAGGACGAGTTTGAATGGGGCGGCATATTTGCAATGGATCCAAAGCAGAAGACCTTGACGGATGCGGAGTATGACGAGCTTATAAAGGAATTGAAGAAATATTTGTAATAAGCGTTTAGTTGGTTAGGGCGTGCAGATCGATGTGAGGTCTGCATGCTCTGATTTTTTTGTGCCTGATTATTTATTCATATTTTCGACTAAGTCACGCAGTATTCTTATCTGCTTATCGGTCAGATGCTCAACATTGATTATTTTTGAGCTGTCGTCCTGATAAGTCCTTCCAAGTAAGAAGTCGGTAGACACATGATATATATCTGCAAGTGCTACTAATTTTTCCAAGCTTGGCTTTCTTTCCATCTTTTCATACGCGCTGATAAGTGATGGCGTAACGCCGATACGTCTGGCGACAAAACTTTGGGAATAATTGTTTTTTTCACGTAATTGAATTAAACGTTTTGAAATATTGTTTTCCATTAGTTAAAAATCCTTTCAACTGTTAGTGTAATGTACATCTTTTTACAAAAGGTTTAAAAATATTCAACATATAGTTGAAACTGAGTAAGATGTGTGTTAGAATGTGAATTGTGGTCTAAGACGTCCAAATTTAGTCAAAATATACAAAAACGCTGTGCTGCTGTCGCAATGCACATCTTATTTTGTATATTTTGACTAAATTCTACGTTATTGGATGAGGGTCGTAAATGTGTAATGTAAGATTGTATGAAAAGAGGAAGAAAAAAATGAGAAGAAAATTATTAATTGTATCTATGCTGGTTTTTGCAATGATGGGATTGACTTCGTGCGGTTCAAAATCTGCCGATGCTGATGAAAGTGTGCAAACGGTTGAAACTGTTCAAAGTGTTGATGAAGAGGAAAGCTCATCAGATGAAATTGAACAGCAAAGTGAGACGGCTGCTGATGAAGTTTCCACGGAACTTGAAACGGAGGAGGCTGAGGAAAGCGGGCAGGATGGAAGTGAAGTGATGTGGTATATGGACTCAGAAGGAATGAAAAGTGATGAACTTGGAATTGTTATGCGGAAAAATCCTGACGATGAAGAGCAGGTGTTTGGGCTATCAGGATTTTTTGCGCGAAAGACGTATGATACTGTATCCGTTGAATGCAATTATTATAATGGCAATATAGATACATATGCGTATATTTCCGGTACAAATGATATGCAAAAGACAAGCATAGGTGGTGTTGAATATGCTTATACTTATTACGATAATTATTACAGTAATAACGATTCGGTATATGTTGTTTTTGCCGGAAATGGAATTGCCGTTTCTGCGGTTATACCTCTTGCAGAAAATGAAACAGTTGAGGAAGCTATGAATTGCATATGGAATGATGAACAACGCATAGGACTTTGCGATGAGTTCGAGATGGATTGCATGGCATACATGACAGATGATGGAATATACTGCCCTGTATTGGGAATGAAATTTCTTGCGGATTCAACAAATAAGAGGGCAATATGCCGCCGCGAAAGCGCACAAGATGAAGTACATGAAAGTATTAAATTTGAATACTGTTATAAAGGGATACCAAGTTTGGTCTTTAATGAGAACGTACAAGATGCCAAAGACGCTGTGGAAAAATGTGTTAAATTTGCTATGAAGGGATCTGAAGATAGTACGTCAGCCGGAGAGACGGAAACAAGGAATTTTGGAAAGTATACTTATTATGGGAAAGGGTATACATGGATTAATGAATATTCATTTGGGGATGGAACAAAATATTTTTGCTCTGACGATACAGAATGGACTATTGAATTTTCTTATGATAATGGCGGTGAAAATTATATTGATTGTATTGAAAGCTTAGAATAATCAATAATAACTAAGCGGCTGAAATTATCTTTCTATAGAAGGAGACAGGTGTTGGAATGTAAATGCTTTAGTTAGAGTGGATGATTATGGGATAGTATATGGGAAATTTGCATTAATTAAAACGAGCTTTGCGCTAGTCTGAAAATTATATGAAAAGAAAAGAGGAAGAAAAAATGAGAAGAAAATTATTAATTGTATCTATGCTGTTTTTTGCAATGATGGGATTGACTTCGTGCGGTTCAAAATCTGCCGACTCTGATGAAAGTGTGCAAACGGTTGAAACTGTTCAAAGTGTTGATGAAGAGGAAAGCTCATCAGATGAAGTTGAACATCAAAGTGAGACGGCTGCTGATGAAGCTTCCACGGAATTTACAACGGAAGAAGCTGAGGAAAGCGGGCAGGATGGAAGTGAAGTGATGTGGTATATGGATGCGGAGGGGTTAAAAAACGACGAACTTGGAATTATTATAAGAAGGAATAATGACAAAAATCAAGTACTTGGAATGTCGGTATCAGATGGATATGATAATGGACTGCAGTTTTATTGTGATTATTATGATGGCGACATAGATACATATATTACAGAATGCCCAATAATTCCTGAACTTGAAAGGCTCAATGGAAATATGCAAAAAGCAAGTATAGGTGATATTGAGTATGCTTATGCGCTGAATGATACTAATTTTGCATTTGTTGCATTCGTAGGAAACGGAATTGTTGTTTCAAAGGAAATATATCTTAGCGATGGTAAAACACCTGAGGACTACGTGAGACAAGTAATGAGCAGCGGACCAAGTAAGGGTTTTTGTATAGGACTTTGTGAAAAGTTCAATATGGACTGTATGGCATATATGACGGACGATGGAATATACTGTCCTGCATTGGGGATGAAATTTACTATAGACGGAATAAGCAGCTTTACAGTAAGATGCGGTCAGGAAAAAGCATATAGTTCAATGGACGTGGTACGTATTACTAATGAAGTGTCGGACTCTGGTGCATATGTTGAGGATGCACAATATGCTGTGGAAAAGTATGTTGAAAGAGAAGTAAACAACTGGGGAGAAGACCGTGTATCAGTTGGGGAAATGGAAACGATAGATTTTGGAAAATATACTTATTATGGAAAAGGATATACAATAACTACTGAAGTAGGAGGCGGTGGGAAATATTTTCGCTCTGATGATACCAAATGGTCTATTGATTTTTCGTATGATGACGGTAGTGAAAATTACATTGACTGCATTGAAAGCATGGAATAACAATAGTGAAATACATTAAATGAAAAGCCTAATCCCCCAGCTATGCTGGGGAGAATAGGGTAGTTGGAAACGGTGAGGATATCAATAAAAA
>CANREB010000063.1 GCA_947629525.1 uncultured Lachnospiraceae bacterium | reverse complement strand
TAAAGGCCTCCTATAATTTTATTTTATCATAGAAGACCTTTAAAAACACTATTTACAGAAAAAGTTTCATATGCTCGCAGACTGAAGGCTATTAACGCACTTAACTTTTACATCACCTTATGTATGGCATTTCTGGCTCATATTTCCATGAAATCAGAAACCCATGCGCTAAAGGCTGCAATCATACAGACAGCAGATCCTATAAAAGAAAAAGTACATTTCTGCTATTACCGGTTAGCCAAAGGTATCTCCGGCATACTATCGTATGCAAAAGAAGGCATCAAGCTGTGGTTCCGGACTAAGCGTCCGGCATACCGTCAACTCTGCCTTAAGCTAACCGATTAGACAGATAAAAGAATATTTCTCCTAAAGCCCGGCTCAGGTGGGGTTTATTAAAGTACCCCTGATCAGGAAAATGTTATTCAAAAATTTTGCAGATTGGTACTTTAGGAAGATATATTCATTTTTTTAACAGTTTGCGGAAACTCAAGGAATTTTTTGAAACTTATACCTAAAAAATGTTGTACTTTTGATGTACTTTGCACCACTTCCCGTACTTTCAGAGCAGACAGAAACCTTTACATTTCTTCAAATAATCTCCGTTTCCGCTCAATCATCTCATCAATTCTCTCAATATACTGTGCGACTTCTTTGACATTCTCGCACCGCTTAATGTTCCCGTCCGGGTACACCCTTTTTGAGATGCTCCCGGCGCCCAATGCCACGATGGTCTGTTTCTCCTCCATAATAAGTATATTATATATCCCATACTTCCCCTCGCGTGCATAACCCACATTTTCAAAATTGCCGGACATATTTTTCTGACGGTACAGATAATATGGCTTCATTCCAAGCCTTTGTGCGCCCTCTCTCGCAATGCGCATAGTATCATCAGTATTCTTAAGCATACTGATACCGTTTTCACTGATCCAACCGGCAAGTCTTGACGCACGTTTTACCGCAAGAGAATGGACTGTCAGGCTGTCGGGCGCAAGCTTTTCTATCTCACATATCGTGTTTGCGACATCCTGCTCAAGCTCATCGGGCAGTCCGAGTATTATATCCATATTTATATTGTCAAAACCAACGCTTCTTGCAAGCGCAAACGCCTCTTTCACCTGTTCTACCGTGTGCTGCCGCCCGATAAGTTTAAGTGTCTCCTCCTTCATAGTCTGCGGATTTATTGAAATTCTCGTAACGCCATACCGCTTTAATACTTCAAGCTTCCTGCACGTAATGCTGTCTGCACGTCCTGCCTCGACAGTAAATTCCTTTACACAGCTAAAATCAAATTTATCCCTGATCTTTTTAAGCAGCAATTCAAGGTTTCCTTCTTCAAGTGTCGTAGGCGTACCTCCTCCAACATACACAGTGTCAGGCTTCCTGTCTTTAAACATATCCGCGGCAAAGTCGATTTCCTTAAAAAGCGCATCAAGATACCCTTTTAGTCTGTCTTTCCAAGCGGATATGGGGTAAGATGTAAACGAACAGTAAAGACAGGTCGTAGGACAGAACGGTATTCCTATGTAAAGGCTGTAGCCATCCCGATAATTTATCGTGCTGAGTATCTGCCTCTCCCGCTTTGCAATGTCAACGCTTAGTCCTGCCTTGTCATCGCTTACCGCATGTTCTGCCTTTAATCGTTTTACTATACCGTCGTCGTCCATCCCCTCAGCCAACATTCCCATAGCAAGCTTAGTCGGGCGTATTCCCGTGAGATTGCCCCATGGAAGCTTTCTGCCTGTATAATCACACAAATCCTTATACAATGCAAGCTTATGTTGATTTTTAGGCACGGGTGCCTCATCCTGTGCAAATCCGTGATGGTATCGTTTCCCCTCGGCGCCGATTTCCATGTATATATCGAGCTCAAATTCGCCCAACTCAACGCACACTTTATTTTCATCCAAGTTTTTGTCTTCCATATACTGCGAAAGCTCAACAACTTTCACCTCATGCCCAGGATAAAATGCCTTTATCAGCGCATTCAGATCATATTGATAATTTATCCTGTCCGTATAAACCTTTATCATTCCGACTCCAATCTGTCCCACTCTGACGGGAATTAAAAAACGTGTCCGGAACGTCACCCCAGACACGGATTATATTTTCTTTCATATCCTACTGTCGTTGCATCCCCATGACCTGAATACAGCTTTGTATCATCCGGAAGTGTCATAATGCGCTCCCTTATCGAGTCTGCAAGCGCCCTCATTGAACCTGAATACAAATCTGTCCTTCCCACAGAGCCGTTAAAGATCGTATCGCCGCAAAACAGCACGTTATCGTCTTTAACGTAAAAACAACAGCCGCCTTTAGTATGCCCCGGTGTGTGAAGCACTTCAAACTGTACTCCCGCCATTGTAAATACCTGCTTATCATAAAAATATTCATCGGCTTCAAAACCGTATGGTTTTCCAAACCATCCCGATACATTTTTGTCAGGTTCACTCAAGATTTCCGCCTCATCCTCATATGCGTAGATCTTAGCCTTGCTGAGTGCTTTTAATTCGATTGCCCCGCCTGTATGATCCGCATGTCCGTGCGTGAGCAGGATGCCGGCTACCTTCTCAAAGCCCAAGCCTTTAACGTCTTCCCAAATTATATCGCCGCGGTCTCCCGGGTCTATGATAACTATCTCATCCGCGCCCTCGCGATACACATAATAACAATTAGTCTGCGCCCCGCTCAGCACTCTTCTTTTTACTTTTAAATCCGCCATATCATTCTCTCCCGTTATCAGTCTTTTAATATCATCCCGTCGTCCTCTCAATGTCTATAACGCTTTCGATCATCCGTATCTTATCTATAATGGCATTAAGCTCTTCTCGGCTTCCAATCTCAAAGCTTGTCGCCATTGTAGCAATGCCATGTTTACTCGTTCTTGTATTCATTGAACGGATATCTATATTTTTTTCCGTGATCGTCTTTGTGATATCCGCAAGCAGACCGTTCCTGTTATGAGCGTAGATCACGATCTCCGCAAGGAATTTGTCATTCTGAGAATCCAAAACCTCCGGCTGCCACTCGGCATCGATAAGCCTTGAACGTTCAATATCGGTAAGGCACAAGATATTTATGCAGTCTGTCCTGTGTATGGACACGCCCCTTCCCCTTGTGACAAAACCTACGATCTCATCACCCGGAACAGGCGCACAGCAGCGCGAAAACCTTACAGCCACATCATGTATTCCCTTAACCGTGATGCCGCTCCTGCTCTTGGGATGCATGATCTTATTCTGTCCGTTTTCCTGAATGGATGCCAAAAGCTCATCGTCCGTGACCTGCTTCTTATGGTCCTTGGCGTAAAGCTCCTGCATGCGGTTCACTACCTGACCTTCCTTTAACGCGCCATGACCTATCGCCGCAAGCACTGCCTCCCAGTCATTAAAACCGTACTTGTGCATAACGGATTCCTTATACTCTGGTGTGTTCACATCACTCGGGTTAATATTCTTTGATTTGCAGTAGCTGTATAAAAGTTCGCGTCCTTTTACTACGTTCTCTTCCTTAAATTCATTCTTGAACCACTGCGATATTTTATTTTTTGCCTGCGAAGATTTGACTATATTAAGCCAGTCACGGCTGGGACCTTTTGAATTTTGCGAAGTCAGTATCTCAATACAGTCGCCGTTATTTATCTTATAATCGATCGTTACAAGCTTTCCGTTTACTCTCGCGCCTATCATTCTGTTGCCGACTGCACTGTGAACGCTGTACGCAAAATCTATCGGCGTGGAACCTGCCGGCAGGTTTTTGACATCGCCCGACGGGGTAAAGCAGTAGACATGATCTGAAAAAAGGTCAAGGTCGCTCTTTAAGAGTTTCATAAACTCCTTGTTGTCAGAAACACCCTTCTGCCACTCAAGTATCTGGCTCAACCACACAAGCTTCTCTTCTTCACCGCCCGTTGATACCTTGCCGTCGCTTGCTTCCTTATATTTCCAGTGCGCGGCGATACCGTATTCCGCTACTCTGTGCATTTCAAATGTCCTTATCTGTATTTCAAACGGCTGTCCGTTTGAACCGATAAGCGTCGTATGAAGCGACTGGTACATATTTGCCTTAGGCATGGCAATGTAATCCTTAAAACGCCCGGGCATAGGCTTATACATCTCGTGAATAACGCCAAGCGCCGCATAGCAGTCCTTTACCGAATCAACTATGATACGCACGGCAAACAGGTCGTATATCTGCTCTATCGTCTTGCCCTGATTTATCATTTTCTTGTATATGCTGAAGAAATGTTTGACACGCCCGTCAATCTGAGCGTTTATCCCCGCCCCCAAAATATGCTCCGAAACCTCGTCAACAATATCCTGGACATACTTCTCACGGACGCTTTTTCTGAGCGCAATCTTTTCCACAAGATCGTAATACGCATCGGGCTCGAGATATTTAAGCGCAAGGTCGTCAAGTTCTATCTTTATAGTAGAAATACCAAGTCTTTCCGCAAGAGGCGAATATATGTCAAGCGTCTCTCTCGCAATACGCTTTTGGCTTTCAGGCGACTTGTATTTAAGAGTCCGCATATTGTGCAGCCTGTCGGCAAGTTTTATCAAAATAACACGTATGTCCTTTGCCATAGCAAGGAACATTTTTCTAAGGTTTTCCGCCTGAAGTTCCTCGCGGCTTGTCAGTCTGTCAGGCGTTGACTCTCCTGTGTATTGAAGCTGCTCAAGTTTGGTAACTCCGTCAACAAGCAGCTCCACATCGGGTCCAAACTTCTCTTTCAACTCCTCATTAGTCATTATAGTGTCTTCAACCACATCATGAAGCAGACCCGCAATTATCGTCTCTTTGTCAAGTTCCAAATCGGCAAGAATGATAGCCACACAGAGAGGATGGATTATATATGGCTCGCCGGATTTGCGCACCTGATCTTTGTGCGCATCGCACGCAGTGGCATATGCCTTGTCGATCATGCTTATGTCGTCCGACGGATGATATTTATGAACACGACGAATAAGCCCCGCATAAAGCGTGTCGGGGGATTGAAATTCTTTGATATATTCAATCCTGCGTTCATCAGCTCTGTGGGACTTAACCTTGCTTCCTTTTATAATTAGAGAATCCTCATAGGTTCCTGCCTTTGCCTGTTTATCCTCTGACATTCTCAATCACCAGCCATTTTATATATAATTACTTTCCTTCATATGTTATAGCTGAATCAAGTCTGTATCCTGCAAGTCTCTCCCTGCCTTTCAATCCGGCAAGTTCCATCAGGACTACAACTCCGACTACCTTGCCGCCGAGAGATTCGATCAGTTTTATCATAGCTTCCGTCGTGCCGCCTGTCGCGATAAGATCGTCAACTACCAGCACTTTCTGCCCTGCCTTTATGGAATCCTTGTGCATCTCTATGGTAGCCGTACCATACTCAAGCTCATAATCAACGGAAACCGTCTCCGCCGGAAGCTTGCCTTTTTTTCTTATAAGAACAAAGGGCTTATGATTATTGTATGCAATAGGCGTGCCGAAAATAAATCCTCTCGACTCGGCTCCCACCACAACGTCATAATCCAGATCCTTGACAAGCTCTTCCATTGTGTCGATGGCAAGATGCAGTCCGTCGGCATCCTGTAAAACGCTCGTAACATCACGGAACATTATGCCCTTTTGTGGGAAATCAGGTATAGTCCGCACGTATTCTTCCAATTTTTTCATAGGTTCGCACTCCATTTCCATAAAATTTAATATATAAATTATAGTATTATTTTGTAAATAAGTCAAATAAAACTAAGCTGTCCGTCATTATTCTCTTTAAACGACGCATAAGAAGCTTTCGGAAGCAGCTTGCCCTTGGCTGCGCCTCTTACCCCGAAACTCCCCATGTAGCCGTTGTCCCTTAAGATCCTGACAGCTTTTTCATAAGTATCGTTCATTTCTTTCTCGCCGCCCTCATATACAGCCATAGGCACGCCGCTCTCAAACGCGGCGGTAAAACCGTTTTTTTCAAGCAGCCTTACAGCATTTTCCTTCTCCATATGTAAACTCCTCTATCATCTATTGAGCCGAAACCACTGCCGCTTTCATCTTTGAGACATAGTTGCACACAGGCTTTACGCACTCTTTTCCGTACTGCGCTATTATCTTTTCAATGGCGCTGCCTACTATCGCCCCGTCAGAGCATGATGCCATCTCCTTAGCCTGTTCGGGCGTAGCTATGCCAAATCCGATCGCGCATGGAATATCAGACACGGCTTTCACCTGCTTCACCATAGCGCTGATATTCGTAGTTATCTTACTTCTTACACCGGTAACGCCAAGCGAAGAGACACAGTACAAAAATCCCTGCGCTTCTTTCGCTATCATACTGATACGCTCATTTGATGTCGGCGCTATCATCGAAATAAGCTCGATTCCCGCCTCGTTACATGCGCCGCTTATCTCGTCCTTTTCCTCGAACGGCACATCAGGCACTATAATGCCGTCGATGCCGCATTCAGCGCACTTTTTCGTAAATTTTTCAGTACCGTACGTATATATCGGATTCATATACGTCATAAATACAAGCGGTATATCAGTCTTGCCGCGCACACGCTTAACCATATCAAAAAGTTTATCTGTCGTCGTACCCGAACTTAAAGCCCTCTCATCTGCCGCCTGTATGACCACGCCCTCCGCAATAGGGTCTGAAAACGGAATACCGATCTCGATAAGGTCGGCTCCTGCCTCCGCCATTTTTGGAATAAGCTCCTGCGTGGTTTCCAAATCGGGATCGCCTCCCGTCACAAAACCGATAAACGCTTTTTTATTGTCAAATGCTTTTTTTATCCTGCTCATCCTGATCCTCCTATTCAAATATCTGTACGCCTCTGTAGCGTGCGATCGCCGCCACATCCTTGTCGCCGCGTCCCGAAATATTGACTACTATTATACGGTCTTTATCCATCGTAGGCGCAAGTTTTCTCGCATAGGCAACGGCATGCGCACTTTCGATAGCGGGAATTATGCCCTCAGTCCTTGAGAGATACTCAAAAGCATCAACTGCTTCCTCGTCCGTTATCGGCACATACTGCGCGCGCCCTGTTTCATAGAGATTTGCATGCTCAGGTCCTATACCCGGATAGTCAAGCCCTGCCGAAATAGAATATACAGGCGCTATCTGCCCGTACTCATCCTGACAGAACAGCGACTTCATACCATGGAAAATCCCTACGCTGCCGTTTGCGATAGTCGCCGCGTTCTTCGGATTGTCAACGCCGAGTCCTGCCGCCTCGCAGCCTATAAGCCTGACACTTGTGTCAGGTATAAATTCATAAAACGCACCCATAGCGTTGCTTCCTCCGCCTACACATGCTATCACGGCATCGGGAAGTTTACCCTCCGCCTCCATAAGCTGCACTTTTATCTCTTCACCTATTACTTTCTGAAAATCTCTTACTATCATCGGAAAAGGATGCGGTCCCATCACGGAACCGAGCACATAAAGCGTGTCGTCCATTCTTGACGCCCACTCGCGCATTGTCTCGTTTACTGCATCCTTTAGAGTCATAGTGCCTGTAGTCACAGGGTGTACTTTTGCGCCGAGAAGTTCCATTCTGTAGCAGTTGAGCACCTGCCTGTCCGTGTCTTCCTTACCCATAAAGATTTCACATTCCATATCCATAAGAGCCGCCGCTGTCGCTGTTGCCACGCCGTGCTGACCTGCTCCTGTCTCGGCTATGACGCGCGTCTTCCCCATCTTCTTTGCAAGAAGTACCTGTCCGAGTACATTGTTGATCTTGTGCGAACCTGTATGATTTAAATCCTCGCGCTTGAGATAAATCTTCGCACCGCCCAGATCCTTAGTCATCTTCTCCGCGTAATACAGAAGCGACGGTCTGCCTGCATACTTTGTCAGAAGATCATTCAGCTCCCTTTTAAAATCCGCGTCGTTTTTATATTTTTCATATTCTCTTTCAAGCTCTTGGACCGCGGGAATAAGCGTCTCGGGAATGTACTGCCCTCCGTATGATCCATATCTTCCTTTTTTTTCGTTCATTTCAATCCTCCATTCTGACCTGTTCTATAAACTTTCTTATCTTATCCTCATCCTTTATGCCGTCCGTTTCAACGCCCGTACTCACATCCACACAGTAACATCCAAGCTGACCCAAAACTTCACGCACGTTTGACGCGTCAAGACCCCCCGCAAGGAAAAACGGTTTCACGTTCCTCCCACTGTGCTTAAGCTCATCAAGGCTTTTTAGAAGTACATCTAAAGGGAAACGCACTCCTGTACCGCCAAGTTCGCCCTTTTTATATGTGTCAAAAAGCATGAAATCCGCCGCGTCAGACATTCGCTCTGTCACCTGCTGCACATTCTGTACCTTCGTCGCCTTTATGACGGTCGTGTCAGTTTCTTTCTTCACCTTTTTGATATATTCTTCCGGCTCATCACCGTGAAGCTGCACACAATCGATTATCCCGTTTTTGCACAGGCTTATGACATGTTCTATCGGCTCATCCACGAATACGCCCACGGCACTTATGCGCCTGTCAAGCCTTTTCTTCATCTCATCAGCCTGCTTATCGGTGACAAAGCGCCTCGTATTTGCAAACACAAAACCCACATATTCAGGCAGATACCTGTTCACCTTGTCAACATCGTCAAGCGTTTTCAATCCGCATATTTTTATTTTTGTCATAGCGCTTTCACCACTTCTGATCTCTCAGCATATCAAGCATTTCTTTCTTGTTTTTGCTGCGCATGAGAGTTTCTCCTATAAGCACTCCGTTTACTCCCGCCTTGCCAAGCGCCATGATATCATCCGCTGTCTTAATGCCGCTCTCAGCCACAAACAGTATTTCTTCCGGCACAAGTCCTCGAAGTCTTATGCTGTTGTTAATATCCACAGTAAAAGTCCTTAAATCTCTGTTGTTCACGCCTATCATACGCGCTCCTGCAGCCTTCGCGCTTTCAATCTCCGCCTCGTCATGCGCCTCGACCAAAGCCGAAAGACCAAGCCCGTCACATATGTCCTTGTACTCCCTTAGCGTCTTTGTATCAAGCAGCGCTGCTATAAGCAGAACGCATGACGCGCCTAAAAGCTTTGCTTCATATATCTGATACTCGTCGATGATAAAGTCCTTTCTTATAGTCGGAATGGAAACTTCGCTGCTTATTTCTTTCAGGTACTCATCGGCGCCCTTGAAATAATCAGGTTCAGTCAGAACAGATATGCAGTCCGCACCCGCGCGTTCATAATCGCGCGCTATCTCAAGATAGGGGAAGTCCTCCGCTATGATGCCCTTAGACGGCGACGCCTTTTTCACCTCGCAGATAAAACTTATACCGTCCTTTGCTATCGCTTTTTCAAACGGGAATTCAAATTTCCCTTCCGCCTGTGCCGTTTTTATCGCATTTTCTCTGACAGTCTCAAACGGAACCTGCTGCTTTTTTTTGTCCACCCTTATCGCTGTCGCATTTGCCAAATCGTCTAATATCATAATGATCCACCATTTCTAAACAATATTCAAGTTTGAATTATTCGTTGGTAAGTTTTACAAACTCCTTAAGCTTTTCATATGCCTTACCGCTTTTTATCGTTTCGCGTGCGATGTCTATGCCTTTTTCAATGGAATCTGCGCCGCCCGCAAGATATATACCCGCTCCTGCGTTCATCAGCACGGCATCTGCCTTCGCGTCAGTGCACTCGCCTTTTAAAATACTCTCTGTAATCTTTGCGTTCGCCGCGCCGTCGCCCCCGACCAGATCAGCCTTGCTGCATCTTTTAAATCCAAACTGTTCAGGCGTAATCTCATATTTTTTATATTCGCCGTTATTAAGCTCCACACATGTTGTAGGCGCGCTTACGGAAATCTCATCAAGTCTGTCCTGACCGTAGACGACAAGCGCACGCTTTACACCGAGTTTTTCAAGCACATGCGCCATCGGCTCTACAAGCTCCTCGCTGTATACTCCCAAAAGTTCAAGATTTGCTCCTGCAGGGTTTGCAAGCGGTCCTAAAATGTTGAATACTGTCCTTATGCCGAGTGCTTTCCTCACAGGTCCTACAAAACGCATTGCCGAATGGTATTTCTGCGCAAACATAAAGCAGATGTTTGATTTTCTCAGGACTTCCGCATTCTTTTCCGGTTCAAGGTCAAGCTTCACGCCAAGCGCCTCAAGGCAGTCGGCAGCGCCGCTCTTGCTCGAAACGCTCCTGTTGCCATGCTTTGCCACCTTGCAGCCTGCAGCCGCCACGATTATTGATGCCGTCGTGCTTATGTTTATCGAATTTGCCTCGTCGCCGCCTGTACCTACTATTTCAAGCACATCGCCTTCTATTGGTACTTTTATTCCATGCTTTCTCATACCCTTGGCAAACGCTGAAATTTCCTCAACCGTTTCGCCTTTCATACGCAGCGCCGTCAGAAAAGACGCCATATTCATCTGCTGTGCCTCACCGCTCATTATCTCGTCCATTACCTGCTCTGCCTCCGCGGCTGTCAGATTTTCTCTTTCTACTACCTTTTTTGTTGCCTCTACTATCATTTTTACTGCTCCCTTCCTTTTATTTCAATAAAATTTTTTACCATATCCTTACCTTTAGGCGTCATTATCGACTCCGGATGAAACTGCAGCCCGAAAATCTTTCCGTTTTTGTGCTGCACTGCCATCACTACGCCCGCTTCATCCGCCGCCGTGACCTTAAGTACATCCGGAATAAAATCCTTATCAGCGACAAGCGAATGATACCTTGCCACGTCGATTTCCCTTGGAAGCCCCTTAAAAACAGGACTTTCCGTGTCCACAACAACCTTGCTCTGCTTTCCATGCATAAGCTCCGGCGCATATGTTATCCTGCCGCCAAAAGCCTCGCAGATAGCCTGATGTCCAAGGCACACGCCAAGCAGCGGGATAGTTCCGTCCTCGCCTACCGCACGGATAAGCTCCTCACAGATGCCCGCATCAGAGGGCTTGCCCGGTCCCGGTGAAAGCACTATATGCGACGGTGAAAGTGCAAGTATCTCATCAACTGTCATTTCATCATTACGTATGACTTTAAGTTCCTCTTTGCCGCCGATAAGCTCCCCTATCGCCTGAACAAGATTAAAAGAAAAACTGTCATAATTGTCAACAAGCAAAATCATCCCAAAACCTCCATTCTAAGACTGAACTTGTCAATGTTCTGTATCGCTTCTATGACAGCTCCCGCCTTATTCGCACATTCCTGATACTCATTTTCGGGTACAGAGTCCGCTACAATGCCCGCGCCCGCCTGCACGAATATCTTTTTACCCTTTTTGACTGCTGTCCTTATTGCAATGCACACATCAAGATTACCGCTGAAATCAAGATACCCGATAGCCCCGCCGTAAACTCCTCTCGCTACAGGCTCAAGCTCATCGATTATCTCACACGCCCTGAATTTCGGCGCACCCGAGAGCGTTCCCGCAGGAAGCAGCGCCTCTATCGTATCGGGACAGGTTTTTCCTTCGGCAATCGTTCCCGTAACAGTGCTTGCGATGTGCATTACCTTTGAAAACCTGTGTATAGCCATATAATCGTCAACCTTTACGCTGCCGTACTCGGAAATGCGTCCCAAGTCGTTTCTTGCAAGATCAACAAGCATATTGTGCTCCGCACACTCCTTTTTATCGGCAAGCAGTCCCTTCTCAAGCGCTATATCCTCTTCCTTGTCTTTCCCACGCTTTCTCGTTCCCGCGACAGGAAAGGTCATAAGCTTTTTGTCGGTCAGCTTAACCATCGTCTCGGGCGAAGTGCCCGCTATCTGCATATCGTTTATCTGCATATAGTACATATACGGCGACGGGTTTGTCGTGCGCAGCACTCTGTACGCGTTTAAAAGACTTCCGTCATATTCTGCCTCAAAGCGTCTTGATATAACGCCCTGAAAAATGTCGCCCTCCCTGATATAATGCTTTGTCTTTTCAACCATTTGGCAGTATTCTTCCTTGCTGAGGTTGCACGTAAACTGCGGCGCGGGAAGCGGTTCATCATATGGCACAGGCTCCGTTATCCTAAGCGTTTCCACAAACGCATACAGTTCCTCCACTGCCTTATCATAACCTGCCTTGCCGTCAGCGGTTTTTGCGTTTACTATAACGCAGAGTGTACGGCGAAGCTGGTCAAATGCGATAAGCTTGTCGAACATCATAAGTTCAAAATCATTTACGTCGCTCTGCTTTATCTTGAGCTTAGGCTCAGCGTACTGTATCATTTCATATGAAAAGTACCCGACAAGTCCGCCCGTAAATGTCGGAAGTCCCTCTATCTGCGGCGAACGGTACATTTCAAGTATGCTCTGCAGCGCCTCCTTGGGCTTACCTTCCTGTATGCGGACCATTCCGTTTTCCTTTACTTTTGTGATGCCGTTTTTGCAGGAAACCGTAAGCTTGGGATGATAACCCAAAAATGAGTATCTGCCCAGATTGCCGCCCTCAACGCTCTCCAAAAGGAAATACTGCTCGTCAAGCGCCGCAAGCTTTCTCAGCATAAGTATCGGCGTAGTGTCGTCAGCCAAAATTTCCATACATACCGGAACGTATGTGTAATCTTTCTCGTACTGCTTTACCTGTTCATATGTCGGCTTGATCATTATCATACCTCTTTTCCGTAAAAAAATAAAAGCTTCTGTCCTAACTGCTATTAGGACAAAAGCTTATAATAAACCTCTGCGGTGCCACCTAAATTGATGTATCGAAATACATCCTCTCTGCACGTACCATCATACGTCTTCCATAATAACGGATGGAAAATCCGTCGGGCATTACTAAAGCATACGCTCGTTGCTCCCGCCTTCCCGAGTCCATTCCCTGCATCTTCGACTGCCGCATTCACACCATCCGCAACTCTCTGAAAATCTCAAAACGCACGTACTATTCTCGGTCATCAGTTTGAAATATTTATTCTTTACTTATAATATTCCCTTTGAGTGGGGATGTCAAGGGGATTTTGAAAGTTTTCTTCCAACTTTTTCTCATTTGTCTCTATAATGGGAACCGCACTGCGCTATCTCTATGTTGCCGTTTCTTATGCGATATACAAGACGGTTTGTGTCGTCTATCCTGCGGCTCCAAAAACCACTTAAATCGCCTCTTAGCGGCTCCGGCTTGCCTATTCCCTCATAACCGTTTCTGTCGATGTCCTGCAAAAGTTGTAAAATGCGCTTGAGAGTTTTCCTATCCTGCTTCATCCAATACTCAAAATCCTCCCACGCTTCGTCCTGCCAAATCTTATTCATAGTTTACCTCGTGCACCGTTCCTTTTCCTTCATCGAGGTCTTGAATGGCTTTTTTCAGCCTTGCCATATTCTCTTCGGAATAGAAAGGGTCAACACTCACTTCAAAGGGAATACGCTTCTCTCTGCCTACTTTCCTTGCAAAGATAGAAAACGCCGCACTCATGGAAAGCCCTAATTCATTGCAAACCTGCTCCATGCTCTTTTTAACATCTTCGTCCAACTTGAAATTTACATTAACTACCTGTGCCATAACCAACACTCCCTTCACGCTTTATTATATGCCAATATAAAGAAAATATCAAGAATTTTTCTTTATCCGTTCGTGAAGAGCTTTTTGGATGGAAATATGCCGAATGTTGGTAAAACGACTTTCAGCATTGGCTGAAAAGGAAAAGCCGCCATCTATAGGCTTTTATACAAACTTCACAAGTTCGTCAACACTCTTTCTCTTGGGCGCGTCGGGTGCTTCGTCAGCATAGCCTACGGCGACAAGCGCAGCTACCTTTTGTCCTTCTTCAACGCCGAGGATATCCGCTACCTTGTTCTCGTCAAAAATTCCGAGAATTACAGAGCCGATGCCTTTGTCATGCGCTGCAAGGCAGAATGTCTGTGTGGCAAGTCCTGTGTCAAATACCTCCCAACGGTCTTCTTTGCTGGTAGTATATGAACCGTCGCGTTCAAAACCGCTCCTGCCATGTACGAGCGTAACTACGACAAGCGCAGCCGCACCGTTTATTATTCCTTTGTTGTGTTCAAAACCAAGTGTCGCCTCGTCTGCGATCCTGCTCTTTATGGCAGGGTCCTCAACTACAACATATCTTGTGACTTGTGTGTTTTTCCATGACGGCGCATATGCTGCCGCGCCGATTATCTCCTGCATGAGCTCATGCGGTATCTGCTGTGCTTTAAATTTCCTAATACTTCTTCTTGTCTCGATACATTTTATTGTTTCCATGATAATTCCTCCATTTCTGATGAATAATCTCTCGGAATCTCTAAGCCCCCTTCTATAGGCTTCCAGATTCCATTTTTTATAAAATCCCCCACTTTTT
>CANREB010000062.1 GCA_947629525.1 uncultured Lachnospiraceae bacterium | reverse complement strand
TCCGCAGCCGCCTGCTTATCGGCGCGCCTGCTTTTGCAGACAGCCGCGGTTATTAACTTTTTACATTTAAATTTCTAAATTTCCTGTGTTGTCTTTTCTGCGGTTTCCTGTTCTGCTTCTGCTGCTCTTTTTGCCGCTCTCTTTACCGCACGTTTTCTTATTGCCCTGCCTCTTGCTATGTTGATATCCTTCGGGGCGTCTATCATCACGCGAAGTTGGTTATTATTGCCGCCTAAAAATGTAATCTTTATATCCCTGCCTATCATCAGGTATTCTTCCTTTGGCACTGTAAGCATCAGCATAATAAATCCTCCTTGATTTATGTTTTGGGTGATGCAACATTTTAGCCAAAATGTTGCATTTGATATTTATAACCGACGGTACTATATTAAAAGGGTAGCCACTTACGCAAGGAAGCGTTTATGGAGGAGAAGATCATGGGAACAATGTCACCTATCAAAGACAGAAAAAAGCTGGATGCTATGAAAAAATACTTTTTAGGAAGGAATGAGATACGCAATTACACTCTCTTCTGCGTAGGGATAAACACGGCACTGCGAATAAGCGATATCCTGAATTTAAAATGGAAGGATGTCTATGATTTTAACGGACGCCGATTTAAAAAACATCTTGAAATCAAAGAGCGGAAAACACGTAAGAGAAATGAGATATTCTTAAATAAGGAAGCTGTATGCGCGCTTGAAAAACTGATGAAATACTACAGGGATGAAAATGTCCGTATTGATGGCGAATGTTACATCTTCCTTGGAAGAAAGAGTGTGAACAAGCCTTTGAGCCGTTCACAGGCATACAGGATTATAAAAGGGGCTTCAATAGTGCTCAAGATAGACGGGAACATAGGATGTCACTCGCTGCGCAAGACATTCGGGTATTTTGCTGCGCGCGGCGGAGTGTCACAGGTTTTGATAACAAATATCTTCAATCATTCATCGTTTGCGATAACCAAACGGTATCTTGGCATAGAACAGGACGAGCGCGACAGAGTGTTTATGAAATTGGCGCTCTGAGAAAATAGCCGGTGCTTTTGCACTAATACCTTTGTACGCCTGTCTTTATATGCCTATCATAGTGAAAAATACTGTTTATGGGGGCAGTGCGCCCTTTTTTCGGTTAATCTATGGCATTTTAAAATATTTTTCAAAAATAAATTAAAATTTTTTCAAATAAGGGGTAAAGTATTCCGAATAAGAACCGATATATAGAATGTAAGAACAAAATAACATTAAAAAATGCAACATTTTGGCTAAAATGTTGCATTTTTATTATTTGTATTAAATAAATCGTTTATGTGGTTTATTTGTCTTTTTTTAATATGTTTAATATTTCTTCTTTCTGTATCGAATAATTTTGGGCAATAAGGCTGACTATCCTGTCATCGGATATGCCAATGCTTCTTAGCATTGATATGCTGTTCATTATGGCTTGTTCGCGTGCTTCATCTGCTCCGCGTTTGTGACCTTCATCTATGCCACGCCCATAGCCTTCGCTTACGCCACGTCGGTGTCCTTCGTCCACACCACGCTCGTAACCTTCGCTTACACCGCGTCGATGTCCTTCATCTACTCCACGTTCGTAACCTTCATCCATTCCACGCTCGTAACCTTCGCTTACGCCATCTTCGTAGCCCTCTTTGTACACTGATTTTTTATATAACTTCTCGTCAAATTCTGTAAGTAACATGTTTGTCACCTCACTTCTGCATTTGATTAAAATATCTGCCAAAATATCTTCTTTTATACACAAGTCTACTGCATTATCAACCGCTTCTTCCATTGTTAATCCGCTGTCTGCGTATTCATTTACTTTCGCTATGAAGTAAGAATAATCATGCAGGCGGCGGCAGGTATTAAGCAATGTACGATTATGCCCATAGTTGATGTTGAGCATTTTTGCACGGCATTCCAACGCAGCATCTTCCGTAGCGTTTAAAGTTGGAATAAACGCGTCCGACAGTTTCAAAACCACCTCATCGGGATATTCATCTCTGCCGTTATAAAAAATGATAAACTGTGGTCTCGGCAGCTTGACGAGCTTATGTCCGTATATGTTGAGACCGTGCTGCTTGATATACGTTTCATACAGCCTTGCAAAATACAGCAATCCACGGACGGGCATATTCGGGTTGAAAGTGGACTGATGCTCATACAGGTTGAGCGTTGACGAAATTATGAAAGACATGTCATTTTTCATTGACATATAAATGACATCTTCCAAGGTCGTAATCTCAAGCTCATCAGGATCTGTGTAATCCGTACCGTTTATAGCGTTGTACAGGTCTAGCAGGTCTTTTTTATCTGCGAAGACCCGTTGGAACAGCCTGTCTTTGTGCTTCCTGTTTACCGCAAAGCGTTTTAGTATTCTGACGATATTCAATTTATTTTGTTTCATATTTTCTCCTTTTAGTATATAGTATTTCGGCATATTTGTAAAATGGAAATCTATCGGGAAGATAAAAGTTTTTCCCTTAAAGATGCTCATGCATGAGCTGAACTATTTTCCGACATTCTTCAATGCCAATAGATTTGTTCTATAAGATGTACTATACCATCTGACCAAATATATGACAAATACCTTGTCAGATGGCATAGAAACGGAATGTACATCATAATTGCCTAATACAACTGTTGTATTTTTATTTATATGATTTATTTATCTTTTTTTAATATATTTAATATTTCTTCTTTCTGTACCGAATAATTCTTGGCAATAAGGCTGACTATCCTGTCATCGGATATGCCAATGCTCCTTAGCATTGATATGCTGTTCATTACATCTTGTTCGCGTGCTTCATCCATTCCGCGCCCATAGCCTTCGCTTACGCCGCGTCGATGTCCTTCGTCTACGCCACGCTCATAGCCTTCGCTCACGCCGCGTCGATGTCCTTCGTCTACGCCACGCTCGTAACCTTCGCTTACGCCATCTTCGTAGCCCTCTTTGTACACTGATTTTTTATATAACTTTTCGTCAAATTCTGTAAGTAACATGTTTGACACCTCACTTCTGCATTTGATTAAAATATCTGCCAGAATATCTTCTTTTATGCACAAATCTACCGCATTATCTACCGCTTCTTCCATTGTTAATCCGCTGTCTGCGTATTCATTTACTTTCGCTATGAAATAAGAATAATCATGCAGGCGGCGGCAGGTATTAAGTAATGTACGGTTATGTCCATAGTTTATGTTGAGCATTTTTGCACGGCATTCCAACGCGGCATCGTCCGTAGCGTTTGAAGTTGGAATAAATGCGTCCGACAGTTTCAAAACCACCTCATCGGGATATTCATCTCTGCCGTTATAAAAAATGATAAACTGTGGTCTCGGCAGCTTGACGAGCTTATGTCCGTATATGTTGAGACCGTGCTGCTTGATATACGTTTCATACAGCCTTGCAAAATACAGCAATCCACGGACGGGCATATTCGGGTTGAAAGTGGACTGATGCTCATACAGGTTGAGCGTTGACGAAATTATGAAAGACATGTCATTTTTCATTGACATATAAATGACATCTTCCAAGGTCGTAATCTCAAGCTCATCAGGATCTGTATAATTCGTACCATTTATAGCGTTGTACAGGTCAAGCAGGTCTTTTTTATCCGCGAAGACCCGTTGGAACAGTCTGTCTTTGTGCTTCCTGTTTACCGCAAAGCGTTTTAATATTCTGACGATATTTAATTTGTTTTGTTTCATATTTTCTCCTTTTAGTATATAGTATTTCGGCATATTTGTAAAATGGAAATCTATCGGGAAGATAAAAGTTTTTCCCTTAAAGATGCTCATGCATGAGCTGAACTATTTTCCGGCATTCTTCAATGCCTATAGATTTGTTTTATGAGATGCACTATACCATCTGACCAAATATATGACAAACGCCTTGTCAGATGGCATAGAAACGGAATGTACATCATAATTGCCGAATACAACTGTTGTATTTTTATTTATATGGTTTATTTATCTTTCTTTAATATATTTAATATATCCTCTTTTCGTACCGAATAATTTTCGGCAATAAGAGTAATTATTTTATCATCAGATATGCCAATGCTTTTTAGCATGGATATACTGCTTCTTATGGCTTGTTCGCGCCCATCTTCATAGCCTTCCCTGTAGACGGACTTTTTATATAACTTTTCGTCAAATTCCGTAAGTAACATGTTTGTCACCTCACTTCTGCATTTGATTAAAATATCTGCCAAAATGTTTTCTTTTATACACAAGTCTACCGCATTATCAACGGCTTCTTCCATTGTTAATCCGCTGTCTGCGTATTCATTTACCTTTGCTATAAAGTAAGAATAATCATGCAGGCGGCGGCAGGTATTAAGTAATGTACGATTATGTCCGTAGTTGATGTTGAGCATTTTTGCACGGCATTCCAACGCGGCATCTTCCGTAGCGTTTGAAGTTGGAATAAATGCGTCTGACAATTTCAAAACTAGTTCGTCGGGATATTCATCTCTGCCGTTGTAAAATATAATAAATTGCGGTCTTGGCAGTTTGATGAGTTTATGTCCGTATATGTTTAGACCGTGCCGCTTAATATATGTTTCATACAGCCTTGCAAAATACAGCAATCCACGAACCGGCATATTCGGGTTGAAAGTGGACTGATGCTCATACAGGTTGAGCGTTGACGAGATTATGAAAGACATGTCATTTTTCATTGACATATAAATAACATCTTCCAAGGTCGTAATCTCAAGCTCATCAGGATTTGTATAATTTGTACCGTTTATAGCATTGTACAGGTCAAGCAGGTCTTTTTTATCCGCGAAGACCCGTTGGAACAGTCTGTCTTTGTGCTTCCTGTTTACCGCAAAGCGTTTTAGTATTCTGACGATATTCAGTTTATTTTGTTTCATATTTTCTCCTTTTAGTATATAGTATTTCGGCATATTTGTAAAATGGAAATCCATCGGGAAGATAAAAGTTTTTCCCTTAAAGATGCTCATGCATGAGCTGAACTATTTTCCGGCATTTTTCAATGCCTATAGATTTGTTCTATAAGATGTACTATATCATCCGCCAAAACGGATGACAAGCGATTTGTCAAAAATAGTGTCTGAAATGTAAAAAATAGTACATGACACAAATAATATAAGGGGGCATATCGCCGCAGTGATATGCCCCTTTATATTTTAAAATTTTTAGTTTTTAATCAGCAAGTACGCCATTGTCAGCAAAAGTCCTATGCAGAACATCAGCAGCCCGAATGAAAGACTTCTCTCAATTATCCGAAGGCTTTCAAAAAAGTCAGTATTTTTTAACGCAAGCTCATGTTCATAATATTTCGGTTCATAGTCCTTCTTTGTCACCGTATAATAAATCCGTCTTATATTTTCCATACTGTGACCGATGCGGTGGGTTATTCGGTTTCCTTCGGGAAGTTCGTAGGGCAGAGCTTTTTCACGATAAAGAGTTTTCCTGAGTATTATTACAAGCATATCCGTAAAGCTGTCCAAAACCCGCGAAATTATCCCCAACACAAACGGAACAGCCTTAAAAAATACTGCCCTGTATACATACTTTTCCATATCCATCCACTTAGGGAAAATATCCGCATAGCGCATTGATTTTTTATTGTACATCATTAACCGCACGGCTGCAATATACACTATAATTCCTATTATTATGGAAATAAGTGCACTCGACAGGTTGGAAAGAGAAAATATGTTTTCATCCGAAAATATCGCGCTTATCCCTATTAACGGTATAGGCAGCGCGCAAAGCAAAACCGCGGATTTTGTCGGGACAGACGCATATTTTTTATTACTCTCATATTCGCTTTGAAGCGCGTTATCTTCATTTTTTTCGACAAAAACTATCATAAACAGTTTTATCATATACGCAGCTGTCAGCCCGCCTGAAAACAAAAACAGATATTCCGAAGCTTTTATAAACTGATTACCCGTATATGCGCCGCATAAGGCTATGCTTTCGTGAAGCAGCGTTTTGCTGTAGTAGCCGTTTAAGAGCGGTATACCGCCCACACCTGCCGCCGCCAAGAAAAACATGACAAGAAGAAACGGCTTTTTCCGCCCAAATCCGCGCACACGGTTAAGCTCATAACTTCCGACATTCATAAATATAATGCCTGCCGCCAAAAACAATACAAGCTTTATGACAGAATGATTTATCATATGCAGAAATGTTCCGCTTACAGCCATATTGTATAAATCTTCCTTTTCAGGTACATTGACTATTCCCATTATGCCTAAACCTGTCAGTATAAATCCAATCTGCGACATTGAAGAATATGCAAGCGTTACTTTTAAGCTGCTGCTGAATACACCGCGAAGACCGCCGTATACCATAGTAATGACTCCGATAACCAGAACAAATTCGCCCGGATAGCAGTAAGCATCATTTTGTGATAAAAGCCATATGCCCCATATTCCTGTTTTGCTAAGTACAGCCGACAAAAGTGCCGTTGCAGGCGCAGGCGCTTCCATATAGGCATTCGGAAGCCATGCGTGGACGGGAAATGCTCCTGCCTTTGCGCCAAATCCCGCTATCATACAGACCGCCGCCGCATAAATCCAGTTTCCGCCTTCTCCTGCATATATTATAAACAGTCCCATAAGTATCGACATGCCGCCTGCCACGGAAATTCCAAGATATGTTCCCGACGCGTACAGCGCCGCCCTTGTCTGCCTGTGCGCCACCCACATAAACGACGTAAACGACATAATTTCAAAAAAGCAAAACAACGTCATCAAGTCTCCTGCCAAAAAGACCCCCGATGCCGCGCCAAGCGTAAGCAGGCTGAAAAAATCATATCTTGCAATATTAATGTCATCTTTCATATACTCTTTTGAGAATAAAGCCGCCACGGTCCATCCGAACGCAGTCACTATGCTCAATATCCGCGCATAGTTTCCGCAGGTAAATATAAAAAGACCTGCTTCCTTAGTTGACGGCGCTCCCGGCAAAAGGCATATTGCCGCGATAAGCTCCACAAGCCCTGCACATACCATAATGTTTGACCATATCCGTCTGTTTTTATCTCTGCGCAGAAGCACATAGCACACAGCCGCAGCAAAAGGGTAAAATACCACAAAAGTCATCACAGCCCACCTGCCTTTCTATAATATGCCGTTGCCGACGCTTGTAATAAATGCTATTATTGACTCATTATATATGCCGAATACGAACATCGCGGCGGCAAATGCAAAAAGCGGTATGAGCATACGCATATCGGGGTCTTTGACGTTTTCATATATGCTGTCGTCAAAATCCCCGCTTGGAAAATATGCTCTTATTATCATCGTAAGCATATAGATCGCTGTCAAAAGCGCGGATATCAACAGCACTCCCACGCCCGCAAGCGCGAGCGCACTGCCGCTTTCAACCGCCGCTTTCGCAAGCTGCCATTTTGACACAAATCCGCACAAAAGCGGCACTCCCATCAGCGCAAATGCCGAAACGCTGAATATCGCAAACACTTTCGGCATTTTTCTGCCCAATCCGTCCAGTTCATACACATAATTGGCATGCGCCTGTGTGATGACCGCGCCCGCGCAAAAGAATGCGCATATCTTCATTATACCGTGGAATATCATATGGCAGAGCGCGCCTGCAAGTCCAAGCGGTGTCATTATCAAAACTCCGAACAATATATACGAAAGATTGGATATCGTAGAGTACGCAAGCCGGCGTTTGATATGAGTTTCCTTGACTGCCATACTGCTGCCGTACAATATGGTAAACAATACTATTGCCATCAAAAGATACTGCACCCATGTACCGCGCAGAAATTCCGTTCCAAAGCTGTAATAAGTAAGACGCATAATCGCAAATGCACCTGCCTTTACGACTGCGACTGCATGAAGCAGTGCCGTTACAGGCGTAGGCGCCACACCTGCCTGCGGCAGCCATGAATTAAACGGACAGACCGCCGCCTTTACGCCAAATCCCATAAAGGCAAGAAAATATATGAACAAAAGCAGGTTTTTATTTTCCCCGGCGGCACCCGCGCCAAGTACGCCGCCGTAGACAAATTCCAGACTGTCGCCATATACTGTAAGGAATATAAGTCCGATAAAGGCAAACGCCGCTCCGCCAAGCGAATAGTAAAAATATTTGCGGCTTGCAAGCACGGCATCCCTTGTCAAAGTATACATTACAAGCGGAACCGTCACTAAGGTAAGCAGTTCATAGAAACAGTACATGGTCAGCATATTGCCCGACATCGCTATACCAAGTATCACTCCGTATGTAGCTGTATAAAATCCGTAAAAAATATTTTCATGCAAAGTTCCGCTCTTCTCATGTTCCATATAAGAAAATGAATAAAGTGTCGCAAGAGGCCAAAGCGCCGCCGCCAAACCGCCAAACACTATGCTCATCCCATCTATTTTGAAAGAAAAATCAAGCTTCTCACCCGCGAAGTTGATCACTCTTATACAGTCGGTAGTTCCTTGGGACAGCAATATAAATGTTAAAAACGAGTTTGCGAGAACATATCCGAATATAAATATATTTCTGTATATTTTTTCCTTAAATTTTATGACCTGCAAAAGCAAGCCCCCCGCGAAAGGCATCAAGATTACGGCAAGAATCAATCCTATCATCGTTTCCCTCATTCCTATTCACTTCTATATTCACTTCTATAAGAAGCAATCCAAAATTATCCCGTTTATAAATTCAACAAGCGGTACAGGGAAAATTCCCAAAACCAGAGTGGCTGCGGCAAGCACTATTACAGGCACAAGCATTATACGCGGCGGTTCTTTATAATGCAGCGCCATACTGCCGTTATTCTCGTCAGCCAAAAATCCTTTTACACTTATCGGCAGAAGATACCCCGCCGTAAGAAGCGCGGATATAATAAGCGCCACAACGCCAAGCCGCGAAAATACCGGAATATCTGACGAAAATCCGCCTAATCCGATATACCATTTACTGACAAAACCGCTCATAGGCGGAATGCCTGTCAGTCCAAGCGCGGCAACGGTATATGCCCGAAAAAGCATCGGCATCTTTTTTCCCAGTCCTGCAAGATCGTTCACTCTTACTTTTCCCGTGACAAATATCACCGAGCCCGCAAACATAAACAACGCTGTTTTTATCACCGCATGGAATACCACATGCAAAAGACTTCCTCTAAATCCCGACTCGCTGAGAAAGGCAAGTCCGAGCATTATATATGAAAGATTTGATATTGTCGAATACGCGAGCCGTTTTTTCAGAATACGTTCTTTATACGCAAGCGCCGAGCCCATGATAACAGTAATCGACGCAAGCAAAATCCACAGCGTTTGTACCCATGTACCGCGCAGGAAGTCGCTGCCTATGCAATAAAACACTGTCCTTATCACAGCAAGTATTCCGCCCTTGACGATGATCCCCGACAAAAACGCAGAGGCAGGCGCAGGCGCTGCAGGATGCGCGGCACAAAGCCATGCATGCATGGGAAACATTCCCGCTTTTACCCCAAAGCCAAGTATCATCAAAAACGATGCGGCAAGCATAAGCTGTACATTGCCCGACTGCACCAGTTCATCCGCTCTCAATGTGCTATGCCCGACAAAATCAAGTGTATCGGTATATCTGTATAAACAGTAAATGCCAAACAGCGCCATATATGACCCGCAGAACGAATATATCAGATATTTTAATCCTGCCATGACAGCTTCTCTGCTGCCGTTATGCAGCACCAAAGGAACTGACACTATCGTCATAAATTCATAAAACATATACATCGTGACGAGATTTCCCGAGAAGCAGAGCCCGACCAGTACGCCGAACGTCATAAGATAATAGGCGTAATATCTTTTTTCATTTTTTTCGTGCGCCATATACCCGAATGAAAAAAATCCTGTAAGCGCAAATATGACTGCTGCCGTAGCGGCAAATAATCTTCCCGTATCATCAATATTAAAATATATCCTTATGTCATCGACAATGCAGAACATTCCGACACTGCTTCCCACCGCACCGCTTATGATAAACAGCGTAAGACAGGTACTTACAACAACAGATATCCCCGCCGTGATAAGAAGCGCTTTCCTGTTTTTGAAAACTTTCTGCGGCAGTATAAGAAGCACTATTCCCGTTATGATTGGCAGAACTACAGGTGATAAAATCAAATAATCCATTACTCTCCTCCATTCCTAACCAAACATATCAAGACCGGCATTTATCCAGTTGACAACAAACTGTGAACAGCATCCCAAAAACATATTTAAGACAACCATCAGTAATAATACAACATTGTAAGATGATGTATTTTTGACAACGGGAAAACCATCCTGCGTTTTTTTCCGTATCGGCGTATAAATACATATGACTGTTTTCATAAAGTAAATCGCGTTCAAGACCGTACTTACCGCAAGACATATCAAAGTCGGCAGCATTTTCCCGAGACTGTTTTCAACCGCCGCCTGAGCAAATAAAAGCTTGCTTATAAATCCCGAAAACAGCGGGATGCCTACCATAGAACATGCGCCCATCGTAAACGCTATCCCCGCGGCAGGATTTCTAAATCCACTTCCTGTAAGGTCGTCAAATCGTTTGCTCTTACCCGATGCGTCCGTCAATCCCATAGCCGAAACAAACAGCAGGGATTTTGAAGATGCATGCGATAATATGTGGAAAATGCTCGCGACTATCCCCGCAGTCGTCCCAAGACCAAAACCCATATAAATATATCCTATCTGCGCGACAGACGAAAACGCGATCATGCGCCTTATATCCTTTTCCTGCATTGCGTTGACCGAACCCATTATCATCCCCGCAAGCCCGAACACAAATAATATGTTCAGCACATTGGAATTTAAAATCACATCAAATCCGATGACCCTGTAAAAAATCTTTATAAGGATAAAAATATATCCCTTTGATACGAGGCTTGATAAAATCGCGGCGCTTGAAACGGTTGAATATCCGTATGCGTCCGGAAGCCATGTATGGAACGGATAAAGAGCGCTTTTCACCGCAAGCCCCACGCATATCATGCCTATAGCTGCAATAAGCGGCACCTTATAACCGCTTGTCTGTGCAAGCTGTGCGACGCTCTCTTTTATATTGCTCATAAGCAGATGCCCCGTTATATCGTACAGTATGCCGATACCTAAAAGCAAAAGCCCGGAACCGAGCGCGCTCATTATCATATAGCGCGTAGCCGCTTCTATCGTATGACCGTTCTGCCTTATCATTATAAGACCGCATGCGCTTATTGTATTTATCTCCACAAAAACATAAGCGGTAAAGAGGTCGTTCGTATAAATAAGCGCAAGAAGCGAACTTAAAAGCAGATTTATCATTATATAATAAAGATTGATCTTTGTCTCTTCTATCTCCTCGTCGATATGCTTCTGTCCGCCTTTTATGGACAAAAGCATCACTATGCAGAAAAACAGCGCCATCCCGGCTTCTAACACGCCCGCTCTTATCTCGTTGCCCCACGGCGCGGGGAAATGCCCCATCATAAAAGTATAGCTTTCTCCCGTAGAGAACAGATACAGGAATAGGACTGCCGACATAATGCCGATAACGATCAATATAAATGTATTCCAAAGGCGCGCAGCCGTTTTATTCATTACGGATGTAAGCACGCCTGAACCGAGTGAAAGCAGTATGCTGAAAAAAGGAAAATTCTGAACAAAGTTCATTCGGGTACCCTCCTATCTCACATATCTCATATCATTGACTCATCCTTTTTCAGCAAAGTTGATATCTTATCAATGTCAAGCGTGTGATATCTCCTGTAGAGCCTGATCGTAAGCGAAAGCATAAGCGCGGAAACAGACACGGAAACAACAATACCCGTAAGCACCAGCCCGCTTGGAACAGGGTTGATATACGCCTCGGCACTTCTTATATCATTGACTACGATAGGCGCAAGGCGTCCTTCTATATAGCCTTTTTCCGCGAGGAAAAGATAAGTCGCCGTGTCCATTATGTTCAGACCGATGATTTTTTTGATAAGGTTCTTTTGAAGCAGCAGATTGGAAAACCCGATGCCAAACAAAATCATGGCGACGGCTTCACCGTAATTGGCAATTAAATTTGCGCCCACTTTAAAAACCTCCTTTTCTGAACATGGCATAAAAGGCATACATTGTACATGCTACCACAAGACCGACACAGATATTGAGCGGCAGTATCAGTCCCGAACTTAAAATATTGCCCGCTGTCCCAAGCGGTATGCCTGTTTCAAGATGATGCGCCCCGCAGTAAAACGAATATGCTTTCGCGATGCAGTAAAATAAAAGCGAGCAGAAACATATCCATTTATATGTCTTCTGCGTAAAAAAACGTTCTGCCTTTTCAAATCCATACGCATTGACATACAATATCAATCCCGAACCTATTATAGCTCCGCCCGAAAAACCGCCTCCGGGGGAAAGATGACCGTTCAGTATAACATATATGCCGAAGATCATTATCATCGGGACAAGGAAAAACGCCGCTCTTTGAAGAATAATATCGTCTTTCGGCTCATACGCGCGGTCGTCTTCCTCTTCTTCTTTTTTCTTTGAACTGCTGTCCGCGCGCAGCAGGATAAGTACAGTGCATACGGCGATAAACAGCACATTTGACTCACCCAGCGTATCGAACGCGCGGTAATCAAGTATCATGCCTGTCACGATATTTACCGCGCCTGTATCTTCTATACCGTCCTCGATATACTTTGCCGCCACTTCATTGCTGTCAGGGTTATCGTTGTGCCCGACAGGGGGCAGATATGACACCACATAAAGCAGGATAGCTATAAGCGCAAACACAAACAGCACGGAAACCACACTGTAAAACTTTGAAAAAAATCTAAGTTTCCTGTTTTTTTCCGCGTCGTAAATATTTTTGTGAAGAATAAGTTCATCGTGAAGCCTGCGGCGCTGTACGGACACGTCCTCCTTAAAGGGCGTCTGCGGCTTTAATTCCATATTTCCCACATACATATCACGCTCACCGTTGTACCAGCGCTTTATCTTAAATGCCTTGGTTTTTCTGTATTCTTCTTCAGATAACAAACGGCTCATTTTTTCCCGCCCTCCTTATCCTTGCCTTCATCGTCATTGTCTATCGCACGGATTTTTTTCAGCGTCACAAAAAACAAAATGCTCGTAATGCCTGCGCCTACTGCCGCTTCTGTAATGGCAAGGTCGGGGGATTTGAGCAAAATCCAGATAATTGACATAATAAGGCTGTACGACATAAATATAATAATTGAGTTGAGCAGATTTTTTGAAAAGCTTACAGATATAGCGCATATGATCAAAAATGCAAAAAGTACGCATTCAAATATCTTCATTATCATTTCCTCCCGTTATGCGCTTAATCGCCGTTCTCTGTCCTGCCGTTTTTGCCGTCAGGCAGTTCACAATGTTCTCCAAGGCGCTTATTTGTCGTGACTTCGAAGCAGGCAAGCATATGCGACGCCACGGGCGAGGCAATCCACAAAAAGACGACTACCAAAAGCATTTTTACCGAATTAAAGTTCATACCGTTCAGCAGCGCCAGTCCAAGCATGGAAAGTCCTATTCCCAACGTATCGCCTGCTGCCGCTATGTGCATACGGTTCAGCACGTATTTGAATTTGAATACGCCGAAAATTTCTATCACAAATACTACTGTTGCGCCAAGCAGAAGCGCCGCGCCAAGCAGAAACCTAAGCCATTCCCAAGCAATCATTGCCCGTCCCCCTTTTTATCATCGCTATCCTTATTGAGTTTTGCCTCTTTTGCCGCATTACGCTCAGCATATACACCCATGTAAACCTTTGTCAGCAAAGTCACCGCCAAGAATGAAATCATAGCATAAATCAGGCAGATATCCACAAGATACCCCTCGTCCATGTACACTGCAAGCACGGCTATTATCACCATAGTGATAGTGCCCATCATATTTACGGCGACAATCCTGTCCGCTATCCTCGGACCTTTTATCGCGCGTATCAGGCAGAAAAACAGCATAATGGCGAGCAAGATAAGCACTATGGTAAGCGTAAAACTGCATGCGGAATGCAGCGCCTTGCTTTGAGTAGTTATAATGTTCATTTTTTATCCTCGTTTCTATAATCGTCCTCATTATCTAAGCTTGTTCAAGCTTTGTCAGCAGTTTTATGAAAACCGAGCTTTCTATGCCTTCCGCAAGCGTCTTGTCGAGGCAATGCACTGTGAAGGTGCTGCCGTCTATCGCTACTGTAATAGTGCCGGGGGTAAGCGTTATCGAATTTGCAAGCAGAAACTTGTACGCGTCATTTTTAAACGGCACATCAAACTGCACAAGCACGGGCTCAATCTCATAATTTGATGTGAGTGCAAGGCGCATTGTCGCTAAATTTGCCGCTATGATCTCCTTTATCAGGCAAAATAAGTATTCCAAAAAATACAGGCTCTTTTTAATATACCCAAGCTCCTTCTTAGGGCTCAGATCCATAAAACGGCACATAAACCAATACACAGCCGCAGAAATAACCACACCGAACAGCACTATCTCCACAGTTACGCGCCCGTTAAACACTATCCACAAAAGCAGAAACAATACAAACATCTCAGCCCTCCCCGCGCCTTGGTAAAATAGGATTGTAATCAATGCTGGTAACATAAATTTCCAATACTTTTCTCCAAAAAACTTTTTCCGAAGCGCGAATATCCCGAATTCGCGCCAACAGTTCGTCAAAGTAATTTCCTCCGCCAAGCCGTTTTAAGCGGTCATCATCTAACGCGAATCCTTTTTGCATATACTCCTTCAAGATAGAACTTGCCCAAATACGGAATTGCGTTCCCCGCAGGGACTTTACGCGATAGCCTACGGAAATAATTACATCCAGATTATAATACTCAATATCTCTGGATACGCTGCGCTTTCCTTCCATTTGAACTGTTGCATATTTTGCAACAGTTGCATCACGCCTAAGTTCACCCTCTGAAAAAATATTTTTTATATGCCGCGAGATGGTGGATTTATCTCTTTGAAATAATTCTGCCATCTGTTCAAGAGACAGCCAAACGGTATCTTCATCAAAAGTAACTTCAATTTTCGTCAGTCCGTCTTCTGTGGTGTACATAATAATATTGGAATTATTCATTTTTCCATTGTCCTTACTGGTATTCTTATATTTATTAAATGCCTGCAACAGCATATCCTGTCCTGCCCCTGTGCGCCTTCACATTGCCACCTCAAAGCCGAAAATCTGCTCGCATCCATGTATGCCTCCTGCGGCATATAACATTTCCTATATTTTACACCATTATAAGCGCTTTGTCACAGATAATCTTAAATTTTCTGCTACTTCAAAATTTTTTTGCCTTGTACAAACACTCTATCCTCTTTCCCATCACCATCCAAATCCGTTCTGACCTCAATCCCGGAATCAATCGGAATATTACTCGTCATACACTTTTTTCTGTTTCACTCCCCATTCCCCGTTTTCAATTCAGATCAATATCAATTTATCAGATATTAATGTTCTTCCCTTTTC
>CANREB010000061.1 GCA_947629525.1 uncultured Lachnospiraceae bacterium | reverse complement strand
TCATTTGAAATTCGCTTTTTCGGCTTATATTTTTGGTAATCATAATAGTCCTCTCAAAAAACGCAAAACAGCCATGCACCATCATCACACAGCTGTTTTGTTTAATTATATAATTGTTTTAGTCAAAATCAAACTTCGTAAACCTCTCCGCCATCGCGCGGTAGCGGAAACGCACCATTTCATTTTTTTCAAGTACATCTTTTTCACTGCCTGTATACTGGCAGCGCATACAGTAAAATTCGTCTTTCTCTTTGTCATAAAACATATCTATGTCCAAATCGCGCATAAAGCAGGACGGACATCTGTAATTTAATTTGCCTTTTCTACCTTGAGACATGTCGTAAATACCTCCTTATTTTTGAGAGTGGATGTGTAACCGAGCGTCAGCATAGGCGAGAACGCATAGCCTTCTCTTATATAGCCTGTGTATGCCTTGCCCTGTGCCGTCAATGACAGTTTTGTTTCTACCTGTGGAATTGCCGCCGATACTTCCTTGGCATCCGCAAGCTGTTCCTCTCTGCACTTGTAAGCATAATCGATTTTCTTTGTTTCCGAGCTTCCTGTACAGCTAAGCGTTATACCTGTCATATCCTCTGAATATTCCGTCGTGCCGTAGCATGCCACGATATATTCGTTTATCGTGACTTGCGCATCAGGATCGCTCATCTCAAGGATATTTCTTTCTATCTTAATTGCCTGACTTCCTTCTTCAAAGTAAATCTTTGTCTGAAGTTTTACCGTCAGTTCATAGAACTCTATGTCTACGGGGTCAAGCGTAAGGATACGGGTCTTACCTTCCTGTGAAAAATGAGCTTTTGTACGGCAGAGACAAAGGTCTACTTCCTCTCCGTTGTAACATACCTTCGCGCTGCGCACTGTGCCTTCTCCCGCGTAATGCGTAAAGTAGCCTGCCCTGTACTTTTCCTGAATAAGGAAAGGATATGAGGCATCCCATACATGCTTTGTGCCTATGCCCGTCTTCCACTCAAGTTTTGCCGCATAGGGGCGAAGGTCTACGATAGCGCCGCCCTGATCCATATTTACGCATGCCCTCATGAACGGGTCGCAGTACCAGAAAAGCTGCTTGTCTGAGCCATACAGAATATCTCTCCAAAGTGCGCACTCGGGTTCTGTGTATGTCTTTTTCTGACGGTAGTAATCGGCGAACTCTGACATTGTCATGTCCGTAAGCTTACCTTCTTTTTTGAGCTTTCCATAGTATGCGCAGCCGTCCTCATACGACTTTAAGAGCAATTCATAAGGCGCCTCCCAACGTCCCATCTTGTTCATCCAACCCGGTCCTACAAACATCATGTTGTAGGCATAGCCGTTGTTGTATTTTTCCAAAGACCTGTACTGGTCTATCAGATTGTACAGATACGGGAAATCCCATGTTTTTGAATCGTAGATCATGCCGCGCAACACATTCTGAGGATGCGTACCGAAGTTAGAGCCGTTGCCGTCATAACATGCAATCAAGTCCCTTGAAAGGTGCGGAATCGCAACTATTCCTGAGTCTTCCTCTTCATTTGCCGCAGGTGCGTGCGTATTCTGTTTTGAAGGGATCCAAGGTGCCCAAGGACCGCCGTCCATAAATGTGTACCATGAATTGTTGCAGGTATGATAAGCCTTAGGACCTTCCTCCCAACATGTGGCTACCGCACATTTTACCATGGGATATTTACTCTTGATATAGTTGATAAGGTCTGCATCCATATAATATGAGCCTGTTGATTCCGGATAAAATCCAAATCTCTCATAAAATTTGCCGAACACATCATCGACAATGGATATTTTATCTTCCATTGAGAACATCCAGATACAGAAATCCTTTGTCTTGTATTTCTCGCGAAACTCAGTGCATGGAAGCCCAAGAAGAGTAAGCGCGATCTCATCGCCGTACTTTTCGTGGTGTTCTTTTGCAATAGATACCGCTTCATCGTTGAATAAGCTCGCATAGGTCATCTGAATCGTGGTCTTTAAACCGTTTTTGTGCGCGCATTCCTGCTGCGTCTTGAAAATATCAAGGCTTTCCGTAAGAAGCGCTTTTCTTCCGATGTCCTCCGCTTTTCCGTGTCCCGTAACTTTCTCTGCGTACTCCGGAACCATCTCCGGACGATGGATAATGTTCACTACAAATTTATCCACTTTTATACCTCCTTATCCGGGATATCATATCCCTTTGAAATCAAATGTAAGTATCAGTTTTTGGGCGGCATCCGGCAGATATTCTTCATGCGTCCTCGCTCCCCAGCTGTCATCGCCGCCTACACCCATCTGCATCAGCGCCACTCTGACCACCGTATAATAAACAGGCGGCAGTTCATATGCATGCATGGCGTTTTCAAGCTCATGCGGCGTGTACGGAAGTACATTTATGCTTAAATCCTTTCCCGAAAATCTGATGCCTCTTCCCTTGTTATCCGTGACTGACGCCCAGCGCACTTTGGTGTGGTTGCCGCACTCCTGCGGGACAAGGTACTCCGCAAGGTTTTCTCTTACTTTGTTATTGTAGATCCCAAGCTTTCCGCCTCTTTCGCGATCGCAGTATGTGTCCGCCTCTCCAAGTCCGTACCATGAAAGATTTTCATAATCAGCGTCAAATTTGAATATCATGCCAAACTCAGGCATTGTCATGTCTTTTTCGGTCTTTGGCGCTTCATAGCTGAGCTCTGTATGTATTCTGCCGTCTCCCGTCACCGTGTACGAAACCGAACACTCGGACTCAGGCGTAGTCGGAAGCCTGTATGTGTAAGTCACGCATACGCTGTCTTTTTCGATTTTTATCTTTGGCGGCTGCGTAAGCTGATAGAGACTTGCCGTTTTCCACTGCGCATACCTGTATGGCATCTGATTACCATTGTCATTATCGGTCGGCGCACGCCAGAAATTTGGCTTTGGAATTGCCTTTATCATCTCTTTACCGCCATATGTATATGATACTAAACCTTTGCCGCCCTTGTCAAATAATACCTCAAAATATTCTCCGCGCACGCCGAGATTGTAGGTGCCGTCGGTTATTGTCATCGCCGGAAGCACTGTTTCCTCTTCTTTGTTTCCGCAGACTTCGTATATACCCTGTCCGAAAGCAATCTCATGCCCTTTCTGCGCCCAAAGAGTGTCCTCTCTTAAACGGAATGAGACCGTGGCTGTGTACTCGCCGTTCTTTGCCGCGTTCCACGGCGCGTTGCTGTTCCATGGCGTCATATATTTAAAGTTTGGAAGGTCATAGATTTTTGACGACAGCGGGGGCACGTCCGTATCATATGACACCTGTGTCAGTTCGTTACCGTCAAGGGCAAGCGTTATCGTACAGTCATATTCCGATGTATTTGTAAAAAGATTTCTGTTTATTACTTCAAACTTACTGTCTTCAAACTTTATCTGTATATTCTGATAGTTGAATTTTACCTCCTGAAGCTTGGGCGACGGATTTCTGTTTCCGCCATACACTATGCCGTTACCGCTGAAATTATAATCGCATGGTCTGTCATCAAAGTCTCCGCCGTAGCCCAGTACTTCATTTCCGTATCTGTCCTTCTGATAGATAGACTGGTCTACGTAATCCCATATAAATCCGCCTTGGAAGAGAGGCTCTTCATCGGTCAGATCAGTGTACTTGTGCATCGCGCCGCAGGAATTGCCCATAGCGTGAGTGTATTCGCACAAGAGGTAGGGCTTGCTCCTGTCCTTTTGCAGAAATTCTTTTATGCTCGCCGCGCTTGGGTACATACGGCTTTCCATATCGGAAGTGTCATTGTAGCGTCTGTCGTTTGCTATGCCTTCATAATGCACGAGTCTTGTGTCGTCAAGTTCGCGGAATTTATTTGACATATGATAGAGTATCGGACCGCCGAATGACTCGTTGCCGCATGACCATATAAGTATCGAAGCGTGGTTTTTATCGCGCTGATAAATCGAATTTACTCGGTCAAGAAGCATCGGCTCCCATTCCATTCTGTCACCGGGAAGTGCCTTGTCCATGCTCCATACGCCTCTCATTACCATATCCCACATGCCATGTGTTTCGAGGTTGCACTCGTCTATAAGGTAAAGACCGTATTCGTCACACAGTTCATAAAGCTTTGAGTCGTTAGGATAATGGCTTGTGCGGATCGCGTTGATGTTGTGGCGCTTCATTGTGATGATGTCCTTGAGCATTTCATCATAGTTCGGCACACGACCAAAGCGCGCACTGAACTCGTGACGGTCTGCTCCCTTAAAAACTATACGTTTGCCGTTCAAAGTCATTATGCCGTTTTCAAGCGCAAATCTGCGAAAGCCTGTTTTTTGCGGTATCAGCTCTATAACATTACCGCCTGCGTCTTTTAGAGTGATAAGCAGGTCATACAAAATCGGCTTTTCCGCACTCCAAAGCTGTACGTCTGATACCGCCAAAGTAATCGCATCATTTACGCCATTTGTCAAGCTGACAGTTGTGTCATTTATTTTTTCGCCGTTTAATGAAAGTTCAACGTGTGCCGCCACTGTTATCTTGTCTGATTTTCCTGCTGTTTTTACGCCTGATGTCAATGTCGGGGTTATTTCAAGTTCTGCCTTTGTATATGTGTCGTCCAAAAGCGTCTTTATCTTTATGTCGCTTATGTGGGCATCGGGTATCGTATAGAGATATACGCTCCTGAATATGCCCGAAAATCTGAAAAAGTCCTGATCCTCGCACCAACTTCCGCTTGTCCATTTGAACACTTGGACTGCAAGTTTATTTTCGCCGTCTTTTACATAGTCTGTGAGTTCAAACTCCGACGGGGTAAATGTGTCTTCGCTGTAGCCGACGTAATTACCGTTGCACCAAAGGGCAAAACCGCTTTCTACGCCTTGAAATGAGATAAACGTGCGGTTTTGGTCAAAGCCTTTTGGAAAAGTAAAATATTTTACATAGCTTGCCGTAGGATTGAAACGCCCGGGTATTTCGCCCGGCTCTATGCTTTCGTGTCCGTCCCATGGGTATTGGACATTGACGTACTGAGGCTTGTCATAGCCTTCAAGCTGTATATGCGCGGGAACACGTATGTCATCCCAACTTTTGCAGTCATAGTCGAGGGATTGAAAATCCTTTGGCGCGTCGGTTATGTTTGGGGAATATCTGAATTTCCATAGTCCGTCCAAAGAATATTTGAAACGCTCCGTCTTTTGGACGAGGTCACATTCACCGGCGTAATATTTATGGTCGGAATGTGCCGCGAGGCGGTTTTGTTCGTAGAATTGCGGGGATTTGATTTTTGTGTAGTCGAAATTCATGGTTTTGTCCTCCTTTAGCATATACATGCCATTAATATTTTCATAAAATACAATCAGATTAATTACATCGTCACCGTCACCGCATTTATTTTCTTTTTTTATTAAGCGTCAACTCATAGCTTTTATCCAGCAAATCAAGGACTAAAGCTTCATCAATGCTGTCATCAAGAAGAATAGATATCCAATTCCTCTTATTCATATGATACGCAGGAAAAATCCCCCTCGTCATATGCAAAATACCTACCATCTCAGGCTCACATTTGACATTCAAAACATCCGCTTTATGCGTATCAGCAAGCCCTAGTTTGTCCTTTGAAATATTCATAACCAGCGCATACCACTTTTTATTGTCACTATGCCTTAACACAGCAGAAGTCGCATCATTCTCCCACAAATACTCAGGAAAAGATTTGTATTCTCTTTCAGCATAATCAAAAATCCTCTGCCTGTCCATAGCATCAATCCCCCATAAACACAAATCAATATTTCATCCATCACAGCGTTTTTATAAACCTGTCAAACGCCTCCTGCCCTTTTGCATCACGCTTGTATACGCCCGCATGCTCAAGCACCTTTCCAAACACAATGCCTACCTCGTTTTGTATAATCTCCATTACATTGTCCTTTGTAACTTTTCCCTCATATTTCGGCATAAATTCATCCACCCAGTCGGCATGCTTTTCAAGTACTTCGTTCTTTCTGATGTCCTCACCCGCGATTATCGCGTCTGCAAGCTGTTCAAGTTCCGACTTTAATCTCGACGGCAGCACAGCAAGCCCCATAACCTCAATCAAACCTATATTCTCTTTCTTGATATGATGCAGCTCGGCATGCGGATGATAAACGCCAAGAGGATGCTCCGCTGTCGTAATATTGTTTCTGAGCACAAGGTCAAGCTCATAATTATCCCCGCGCTTCCTCGCAATCGGCGTAATAGTATTGTGAGGTTCGCCGTCCGTTTCCGCAAAAATAAATGCGTCCTCGTCCGTATACGCGCGCCATTTCGCCAAAATCACGTCAGCAAGCTCAATTATCCTGTTGTAATCAGCATGTGAAAGCCTGATAACAGACATCGGCCACTTTACAATGCCCGACTTAATGTCCTCAAAGCCCTTGACCGTAAACTCGCGCTCAACAGGCGCTTTTGCCATAGCGAACTCATAATTTCCACCTTGGAAATGGTCGTGGCTTAAAATAGAACCGCCGACTATCGGCAGATCCGCATTTGAACCGACAAAATAATGCGGGAACTGCTCGACAAAGTTAAACAGCTTCACAAACGTGTCATGCTCGATCTTCATAGGAATGTGCTTACTGTTGAACACGATGCAATGCTCATTGTAGTAAACATACGGCGAATACTGGAACCCCCACTTGTTTCCCTGGATTTTTACAGGTATGATGCGGTGGTTCTGTCTTGCAGGGTGGTTTACTCTGCCTGCGTAACCCTCATTTTCCATGCAAAGCTGACACTTGGGATATCCGCTCTGCTTCGCATTCTTTGCCGCTGCAATCGCTTTCGGGTCTTTTTCAGGTTTTGAAAGGTTGATGGTGATGTCCATTTCACCGTATTCAGTTTCCGCTTTCCATTTCACATCACGCGCTATACGGTAACGTCTGATATAGTCTGTGTTCTGACTGAATGTGTAATACCAATCTGTCGCCGCCTTTGCACCTTTTTCATCATACAGCTTTCTGAATGTATAAATCACATCCGACGGACGCGGCACAAGCGCACCCATTATCTTAGTGTCAAACAAGTCCCTGTAAACTATGCTGTCGTCTGCCAAAAGCCCTTTTTGGGCGGCGTAGTCAAGCATTTCCTTTAATGTTTCCTCAAGCGGGAACTCCGCGGGATCTTTTACCGGCTGTGTTTCCGGTTCTTCATATTCATCAATGCCGAAAAGCTCTAAAAGTCTGTTCACAGCATATATTTTATCCGCCTCGTCAATAATACCCGAAGCTATGGCATAGTTTACAAGCGACGCTATGTTTTTTGTTATCATCGTTACATTCCCCCGTCTTTTACATTTTTTATTATATTATTTCAGGGCCTCCGCCTATCTCGACTACATAAAAGTCCGCCGCATACCCAATTTTTTCTTTGTATGCCCTGCCTACGTTTGCAATAAAGCTGTCAACGCACTCGGTCTTTACTATGCTGACCGCACAGCCGCCAAAGCCTGCTCCTGTCATTCTCGCGCCGATGACGCCGTCCTGCTTCAGCGCCTCGGCAACAAGCGTGTCAAGTTCTATTCCTGTCACCTCGTAATCGTCGCGAAGCGAATCGTGAGAAGCGATCATAAGCTTTCCAAAAAGCTCAAGGTCATTGTCTTTTAACGCTTTTACTGCCTTGATAGTTCTCTGATTTTCGTATACGGCGTGCTTTGCCCTCTTTATTTTTACTTCGTCGCCTATGAGCTGCTTGTTCGCCTCAAACTCTTCCTCACTAAGCTCTCCAAGCGATTTGATGTCGAGCTTTGTCTGCAGCGCCGCAAGTGCCGACTCACACTCGCTTCTTCTCTCGTTGTACTTGGAATCGCCAAGCCCGCGCTTCTTGTTTGTGTTTAAGATAACTATTTTCGCGCCGTCAAGCGAAATGGGCGCATATTCATATGATAAGTCCGCAGTGTCAAGGAATATCGCAGAATTTGCCCTGCCCATTGCCACTGCAAACTGATCCATTATGCCGCAGTTGACGCCGTTGTACTTATTCTCGGAAAACTGTCCGATAAGCGCCAAATCCTGATTTGACACGTCGAAGCCGAAAATTTCCTTTAAGATGAAGCCTGTAAGCACTTCAAGCGACGCTGACGACGAAAGCCCTGAACCGTTTGGAATGTTGCCGTTAAACACAATGTCAAGTCCTCTGTCTACCTTGAAGCCTTTCTGCCCGAATGCCCAGATTACACCCTTAGGGTAGTTTCTCCAGTCGCCGTCTGTCTTTTTCTCAATGTCGGCAAGGGTGCTTTCGCCAATGCCTGTCTCCGCAAAATTCATTGAATAGAGGCGAAGCTTGTCGTCATTCCTTACCCTTGCGGCGGCGTATGTTCCAATCGTGAGCGCGCAGGGGAAAACGTGTCCGCCGTTGTAGTCTGTGTGCTCTCCGATGAGGTTCACGCGCCCAGGGGCAAAGTATACTTTTACGCCGTCTGCGTCTCCGAATACTTCCTCGAATTTTTTCAACAGTTGTTGTTTCATAGTTTTATTCCTTTCTTTTATTTATATTTTTTTGCTTATCATATTTACAGTTTAATCCAATAGCGCTGTACCGTATTTCCGTCTTCTTCAACTTCGTTTTCCAATATTCCGCCGTTATTTATGATTGATTTTGCCGAACCGATGTTATCCTTGTCGCAGCACATCAATACCTTGTCAATGCCAAGCTTCCTGCACTCGTCCAAGGCAAGCGCGACCATTGCCGTCGCATAGCCTTTTCTTCTCTCGCTCGGTCTTATTCCGTCGCCTATGTGACCGCCTGTGCTTAGCAAGTCATCTGTCAGATAGTGGCGGATATTAACTGCTCCTACAAAAATATTCCGGTCTTTGTCAAAGCAGAATAGAGTAGTATCGGGAATCCAGTCGTTTTCGCTGTCTTCCTTTGTGTCAATGTTTTCGATATAATAGTCAAAATCGTGAAAGTCGTTCGCCCATATTTTCCACGGTGATTTGCTTGTATTGTTCTCTATTATGTCTTTTTTCCACTCGGTAAGCATTTCAAACAGCTGTTCCTTATATTCAATTGTCGGTTTTATAAGTTCAAGGTTCATTTTTGTCCTCCTATACTCCCCACAGCTACAAGGTATGCAAATCCTCCAGCACAGCGCATACTTGCAAAACTATTGCGGCTTATACTCATTTATCACTTCAAACGCCGGAAGAGCGTTGCCGTCGTAGTCAAAAAGCGCCTGATTTGCCCACTCGTTCCCACAGGGACCTTTTTCCCTGATGTAGGCAAGCGCCTCATCTGTTGCCCAGCCGCTGCCTTCCACAGGAAGCCACCCTGCCTCCCAGTAGAAAAATCCGCGTCCTTTATTTTCAGGAACACTTTCCACAACTTTTAAAAATGCTTTCATAAAGTCGCACTGACCTTCCTTTGTCATAGGAAACGGTACTTTCTCGCAGAGCGCGGGCTTAGTCGCCATGCCTTTCCTGTTTTCGGGGGCAAGCTTTTCATACTTTGCGTAGTCTTCCGTGGTAAAGCCCATTGATACTTCCGCGATGACAAGCTCTTTGCCAAAGCGCTTTGCGATGTCGTTCATGTTATATGCAAGGTCATCGAGCGTGCCGTGCCAAAAGGGATAATAAGACATTCCGATAATGTCGAAGTCCTCGCCCTTATTTATGTTGATGTACTCGTCAAACCACTTTTTGTAGAGTTCATTGTTGCCGCCGTTATCAAGGTGTATCATGATTTTCGCTAAAGGGCAGGTTTCTTTCACGGCGCGGATGCCTGCACTGATAAAACGTGCGATGTTGGCGTAATTTGGCACTTGTCCTTCGGGCCAGAGAAGACCGTTTGTGACTTCGTTACCCACTTGTACCATATCGGGCGCTGCGCCTTCGCTTATGAAACCGTTCATTTTTTCCTTTGTAAACTCATAAACCGCCTTTTCAAGCTCGTCTGTGCCGTAATCCGTCCATGCCTTTGGCTTTCGCTGCTTGCCGGGATCAGCCCAAAAGTCGCTGTAATGGAAGTCGAGCAGAAATCCAAGTCCCGCGGCTTTCACGCGTTTTGCCATGCGCAGCGTCGTCTCGTAATCGGTATTGCCAGCGCCATATGGCTTGCCGTCGGGCGATTTGGGATCGTTCCACAGTCTCAGTCTTATGTAATTTATGCCGTATGATTTTAAAATCTCTATTAAGTCTTTGCGCTTGCCTTTGTCGTAGTATTTTGCTCCAAGCTTTTCAAGCTCGTCAAGCGATGATATGTCCATTCCTTTAATGTATTCTATCATTTTTTTACCTCTTTCTGCCGTTGGGGGCGGCGATTTATTTCTATGATTTTTTATTTTTCATAATATCCATTCTTGCTATATTGCGACCATTTCAAATACATATCTTTATAATTATTTTTTATAAAAATCTGAATAGCCCGTATTTCCCTATCATTTAGCACTCCTCTGTTTTGAAGTACACTATCACCGTTTTCTTTCACAAAGAACTTGGCAGAACCGGCTTCTGTCAATTTTCTGTCGCTTGCATGAGCATGCATACATTCCACTGTACAAAAGGATGTAAAATACAGATAATATCCTGCAATCTTGTATTCATAATATTTAGGCATATCAGACCTCCATCAGCGCTTTATTTTTGTTCCAATATGTCTTCACTATTTGAATTTCAATATCATCCATGCTGGTTTCCAAAACCTCACCAAACTCATCTATTATAACTGCTTTATCAGAATTGTTTAGATTTAAAACTCGTATGAAGTCATTCTCTTTTGTAAATGCATATCCATTGATTATCATGTCCGCCCTATCAGCTACTTCCATTACATCAATCATACAAAATCCTCACTTTCTCAATCGGCTTCAAAAAATCATCCGCATCAAAATAAAGGCTTTCCAATATAGGAACTAAGTCAATGTATTCTTCTTCGTCCTGTTCATTATGGCTGTATTTTGCCATTACTACTAAATAGCCATGGTTCCATTCTTTTATCTGAGTGTACTTTTCCAGTGAATATGGCGCTTTAAATCTAATCACATATTTCCCATACTTAAAGATAGTATATCGCTGGTCGCTTGTCAAAATCGCTTCGTTTGCCATAAAAACAATGTCCTTTCTGCTTTTTTTGCACAAATTACTTAAATTTCTAAATCATTACTGTACTCCAAACGGACATGCTGCCATACAAAATCCACAGGCGTTTTTTCTTCCATGTACTTTAATGTACAGGCTTCTTTTTGCTCCATATAACATCTTCCTGACAGCATCTTATCCGGCTTTTTGCAAGCAGTGGAAACTCAATGTAAGCTCCTAAGGCAGTACGCATTCAAATCCGCACAGCCGATTTCCCGAAAGCATCCGCATAGACTGTAAGCAGGTCGCCGTCTGTCAAATTTGGCTTTTCCCACACAAGTCTGCTCTTGCCGCGGCAGGCTTTTCCCTGATAGGTGTATGTGTAAATAACCCTGTATGGGGAACGTCTTCCATATTGCGTATACCGCTGCAAATATACTTTCTCCACCCTGCCGTTTACTTTATCACCATGCGCCAGTAATTCATTATAAAGCTTGCGCTTTGAAACCGCAGTCGTTTTAAGGACAGCCGACACTATCAGGAATGCTGTACCTGTCAAAATATAGACTGTGCCCAATATAGCAGGTAACTGAACCAGCGAAATGGCTGATGGCTCTATTACCCCGGCAAAGCACAAAATTCCCATAAGGACAAACGCCACACCCAAGTATAAAAATATAATTCCAAGTAATTCTTCCGTGTATTTCAACTTATTTATATTCATTCCACCCTCCTGAAATCTCTGTTTTATATTTTATTTTACCATTTCTGCCTTTTTAACCATCGACTATACCTGCTCAATATAGCACTCGTCCTGACAGCATCTTCCCCTGCTTTTTACGAGCAGAGGAAACTCGCTGTAAAATTTCATTCCGTTATTTTTTAATATCTGCCCTATATTTTGGCGTTCAGGCGGCACTACTCTGCCCTGCACCCAGCGAAGACTCCATTCGTTTCCGATTTGGCGTTCGCCCTTTTGAATAAAATCCGACAGGATAAGCGGCGCTTCAAAGCTTTTCACGTCATCAGGGATTTCGATTTTGTATGTCTGCGTGTTTTCTTCATAATACAGATAACCGACTGTTTTGTCATTGTATATCCTGTTTTTGATTGCAAACCTGTACATACCTTTCCCATCTCCTCCAAATCATCTCCCAAATTTTGTCCAAATGCTCCTGCGGCAGTACACACTCCAAGCCACACAGCAGCTTTTCCTTATCTGTTTCTTTCAGAATACCGTTATTTACATCAGCCTACTCTAAATGGCTCAAATCCTGAAGCTCTTTTATAAAATCCATTTCAAATTCCGCTTTCCTTGTCAAATATTATAGACGATATGTCTACCCGCCAATCAGCACTTCCTTCCCTCTAAAAGCAAAGCCGTATCTGCATATCCGCTCCGGCGCAATGCCTTCTGCTATAAGGGCGGCTGCATAATTTTTTTCTTCTATCTGTTTCAGCGCTTCATTCAGAGTATCGTCAAGCGATTTGTCTCGGCGCCTGTTGAAAACCTTAAACTCTATTATGATAGCATCATCGCCTTCGTTTTGTGGTTTTAGCATCACGTCATACCTGCCGAAGCCGCTCTCGCGGTTTGACGTTATCACATACCTGTCCTTAAGTTCCACGATAAGACCAAGGACAAATCCATGGTAAAATCGTTCCGGTTCAGTGCGGTCTGAATTTCCCGCGGCAGTGTCAAAGCTGCTGAATATGCTCTCCGATACCCTGTTCATATATTCGTTCATGGCATCTATGTCGCCGTAAAGCAGCGCCTTTACAAACTCCCCATAGCCTGACGCTGTCCGAAACCACCCCTTAATCATCTTTTCAAACATTATGCGGACTTCATGGTTTGTAAGCGCAAGCTCATATTCCTGACGGCTTTCCACCACGCCTTCGCTGTAGCCCGTATACTTATTGACGCGCAGATAACCCGACGCGAGCATCAGGCTCCAGAGCGTCTCCGCACTGCCGTCAAGCTGGCTGTATACAAGCTGCTCGTCTATGTCCGTCTTGATTATTCCGCCGTCAAGCAACGTTTCAAATTGCTCTTTTATCTCCGCATTTGCCTCGCGCACAAGCTTGTTTATAAGACTGTTTGCACTGGTGTCTGCCCAGTAGGTGGTAAATTTCCTGCTGTCCAAATAGTTGATTATGGACCATGGGTTATATATATCTGATATGTTTCCAAAGGTAAAGCCATCGTACCACCACTTTACGCCCTTTCTATCCGTCAGACCCAATTCATCCATCGAATCGAACACTTCCTGCTCAGTAAAACCAAAGATATCGGCATATTCATCAGATGTAGTAGTTACAACCTTTAAATTGTTCAAATCCGAAAATATTGATTCCTTGCTTACTCTGGTAATTCCGGTCATTATGCCGCGTTCAAGCCATGGGTTTGTTTTAAAGGTGGAATTAAACAGGCTGCGCGTAAACGATACAAGCTCATTCCAATAGCCGTCAACGTATGCCTCCTGCATGGGGGTATCATACTCGTCGAGTAGAATTATAACTTTTTTGCCATAATAGCGGAAAAGAAATTCAGAAAGCTGCTTGACTGCCATAGCAGCAACATTTTCACTCATATCCGGCGATACCATATCAAAAAGCTCCCTATCCATTTCTTCTGTATTTGGACCATCTTTTATAAATGAATACTTTCTATATAGGTTTACTATCAGCTGATAAATTTTTTTCATAGCTGAGCTGCAGTTTTTTTCCTTTATATCTGCAAAGCTTATAAATATAACAGGATAAGTCCCCTGCAGTTTTTGATATTTCTCATCCTTCCATATGGACAGATGCTCAAACAGGTCGCTCCGTCCTGCATAATCCACTGAAAAGAAGCTTTCCACCATGCTCATGGTAAGCGTCTTGCCAAAGCGCCTTGGGCGCGTGATGAGCGTAACGCTGTCTCCGCTTTCCCACCATTCCTTTATAAAAGCCGTTTTATCTACATAAAAATAGTTGTTTGATATAATCGTTTCAAAATTCTGTATGCCTATTCCTACTGTCCTTGCCATGCTTGTGACCTCCATTAAAAATTGGCTTGTTAAAATAAACCGTATATGCTATTCCCCGCCAATCAGCACTTCCTTCCCTCTAAAGGCAAAGCCGTATCTGCATATCCGCTCCGGCGCAATGCCTTCTGCTATAAGGGCGGCGGCATATTTTTTTTCTTCTATCTGTTTCAGTGCTTCATTTAGAGTATCGTCAAGCGATTTGTCTCGGCGCCTGTTGAAAACCTTGAACTCTATTATGATAGCATTATCGCCTTCGTTTTGAGGTTTTAGCATCACGTCATACCTGCCGAAGCCGCTTTCGCGGTTTGATGTTATCACATACCTGTCTTTAAGTTCCACGATAAGACCAAGGACAAATCCATGGTAAAATCGTTCCGGTTCAGTGCGGTCTGAATTTCCCGCGGCAGTGTCAAAGCTGCTGAATATGCTCTCCGATACCCTGTTCATATATTCGTTCATGGCATCTATGTCACCGTAAAGCAGCGCCTTTACAAACTCCCCATAACCTGACGCTGTCCGGAACCACCCCTTAATCATCTTTTCAAACATTATACGGACTTCATGGTTTGTAAGCGCAAGCTCATATTCCTGCCTGCTTTCCACCACGCCTTCGCTGTAGCCCGTATACTTATTGACACGCAGATAACCCGACGCGAGCATAAGGCTCCAAAGCGTCTCCGCGCTGCCGTCAAGCTGGCTGTATACAAGCTGCTCGTCTATGTCCGTCTTGATTATTCCGCCGTCAAGCAGCGTTTCAAAGTGCTCTTTTATCTCCGCATTTGCCTCGCGCACAAGCTTGTTTATAAGACTGTTTGCACTGGTGTCTGCCCAGTAGGTGGTAAATTTCGCTTTGCTTAGATAATTGATTATAGACCATGGATTGTAAATATCCGTAACGCTTCCAAAGGTAAAACCGTCGTACCACCACTTTACGCCATTTTTATCCGTCAGCCCCAATTCCTCCATAGCGCCAAACACTTCCTGTTCCAAAAAGCCAAAAACGTCCGCGTATTTGTCTGAGGTTGTTGTAACCACCTCCAAGTTGTTCAAATCCGAAAATATTGATTCCTTGCTTACTCGGGTAATTCCGGTCATTATGCCGCGTTCAAGCCATGGATTTGTTTTAAATGTGGAATTAAACAGGCTGCGCGTAAACGATACAAGTTCATCCCAATAACCGTCAACGTATGCCTCCTGCATGGGGGTATCATACTCGTCGAGTAGAATTATAACTTTTTTGCCATAGTAATGGGACAAAAAATCCGACATCTTGTAAAAAGCAAGCGTCGCTGTGCTTTCACTCATATTTAATGAAATCTTATCAAAGTATTCTATATCGTGTTCCTTTAAAACACCACTTGTTTTTAAATACGAATGCCTGGTATATAAATCCAGGATTATTTGGTATATCTTATCTTTTGTCGAAGCATAATCGGGTTCCTTTATATTCGCAAAGGAAATGCTGATAACAGGATAAGTCCCCTGCAGTTTTTGATATTTCTCATCCTTCCATATGGAAAGATGCTCAAACAGGTCGCTCCGTCCTACATAATCCACTGAAAAGAAGCTTTCCACCATGCTCATGGTAAGTGTCTTGCCAAAGCGCCTCGGGCGCGTGATGAGCGTAACGCTGTCTCCGCTTTCCCACCATTCCTTTATAAAAGCTGTTTTATCTACATAAAAATAGTTGTTTGATATAATCGTTTCAAAATTCTGTATGCCTAT
>CANREB010000060.1 GCA_947629525.1 uncultured Lachnospiraceae bacterium | reverse complement strand
TAATAATATTTACTTTTCAAAGTGCTTGCCAGAGTTTAGCTGGCATGAACTACTCAAGATTCCGAGAGTTCATATATATTATAATTTAAAATCAAATAAAAGAAAAGATATTTTTACAAAGTGTATCAGGTGTGATATACTTATTATAGATTATAAATCACATTGGAGGAATATTTAATGGACTTATTTGAGATCAGGGCTGAACTTGACAGGATAGATGAACAGATAGTTAAGCTGTATGAAGAACGCGTCGAGCTGTGCAAGCAGGTTGCCGCATATAAGATCAGTACAGGTAAACGCGTTTTTGACAAGGAAAGGGAGCAGCAGAAACTTGAGACGCTCAGCGGACTTACGCACAGCGATTTTAATGCGCGCGGAGTACGTGAAATATTTGAGCAGATAATTTCGATCAGCAGGAAATTGCAATATCAGATACTCGCGGAGCATGATAAGGCGGGCAGGCTTTCATTCATCGAAACGGATAACATAGATTTCTCAAAATGCCGGGTCGTGTTTCAGGGAGCGGAAGGCGCGTATTCACAGGCGGCGATGATGAGATATTTTGGCGATAAGGTCAATTGTTTTAAAGTTGATACTTTCAGGGAAGCAATGCTTGCCATCGATGAGGGCAGCGCCGATTTTGCCGTGCTTCCGATAGAAAATTCTTCGGCGGGCGTAGTGAGTGAGATATATGACCTGCTTGTGGAATTTGAAAATTACATAGTCGGTGAGCAGATCATAAAGATCGAACATTGCCTTTTGGGTGTGGAGGGTGCAAAAAAAGAAGATATCACCACGGTATATTCGCATCCGCAGTCGCTTATGCAGAGCGCGCATTATCTTCAGGACAAGGGATGGCAGCAGATAAGCATGAAGAACAATGCCTTTGCGGCAAAAAAAGTCGCGGAGGACAACGATAAGACTCAGGCGGCGATCGCGGGCGAAATGGCGGCGGATATATACGGATTAAAAATACTTGAAAAAGGCGTCAACGACTTAAAAGAAAATTCAACCCGGTTTATCATTGTCACGAACCGTAAAATTTTCTTAAAGGATGCGTCAAAGATAAGCCTGTGCTTTGAGGTAAATCATGAAAGCGGAGCGCTCTACCATGCGCTTTCGCATCTTATCTATAACGGGCTTAATATGACGAAGATAGAGTCAAGACCGCTTGAGGGCAGAAATTGGGAATATCGTTTCTTCCTTGATTTTGAAGGAAATATGGAAGACAGCGCGGTTAGGAACGCCCTTAGAGGACTTCGCGAGGAAACACGCAACATGAAGATCCTTGGTAATTATTAAATGATGTTTTAAGGTTGAAGAGGTGAGAATATGGCGTACAGGACTTTTGCCGCGATAGATGTCGGTTCCTATGAACTTGCCATCAAAATTTTTGAAATTTCAAACGGGAATGGAATAAAAGTAACGGACCATATGAGGCACAGGATAGAGCTTGGAACAGACTCTTATTTCACGGGCAAGATAAGCAATGAGCGTGTTGACGAGCTTTGCAGGATATTGAGAGAATTTACGGACGTAATGAAATCTTATAAGGTTGACGATTACAAAGCATACGGTACCAGCGCCATACGTGAAACAAAAAATTCAGCAATACTTCTTGACCAGATCAAACAGCGCACGGGCATAAAAATAGAAGTCATAAGCAATTCGGAGCAGCGTTTTCTCGATTACAAGTCGGTGGCATCAAAAGGTCAGGCATTTCAGGATATCATCGAAAAAAGTACCGCGTTCATAGATATCGGAGGCGGAAGCATACAGCTTTCGCTTTTTGACAAAGACAGTCTTATAACTACGCAGAATATCCGTCCCGGCGTACTCAGAATGAGAGAAGAACTGACAAATGTGTCATATCGTTCATATCAGCTTGAAGGCTTGGTCGAAGAGATGGTGCGTGACCGTTTTGAAAGTTTTATGAATATGTTTGTCGGAACGAAAAAAATACAAAATGTGATACTTGTGGACGACTATATTTCAACAGTGCTTCAAAATGGCGTAATAAAGGCAGGCAGGAAAGGATATATAGCAGTCAGCGATTTTGTGGATGTAGTCGATACGTTAAAAAAGAAAAAAACACGCGAGATAGCAGAGGAACTCAATATATCGGAAGAGAATATAACTCTTCTGCATCTGTCGGCGCTGATGGTCAAATATATGCTTAAGGAACTTGGCGCGGAACTTCTTTGGGCACCCGGAGTGAGCATATGTGACGGAATGGCATATGAGTATGCTGAGAAAGCAGGTCTGCTTACGGAGTCCGACAAATTTGAGACGCATGATTTTGAACGTGACATACTTGCGTGCGCAAGGGATATAAACAGGCGTTATTACAGTATAGAGCGCAGGACGAGAGAACGTGAAGTGATATCGCTGACCATATTTGACCACATGAAAAATACGCAGGGATTTTCAAAAAGAGACAGGCTGCTTTTGCAGCTTGCGGCTATTCTGAGCGAATGCGGAAGATACATAAGCCTTGCGAACGTGGGCGCGAGTGCCTACAATATAATAATGGCTACGGAAATCATCGGCTTATCGCATTTTGAACGGGAAATAGTCGCGAATGTCGTAAAATATATGACAGACAATTTTGAATATAATGAGATACTGGGCAGGACGACAACGCTTGACCGGGACGCATACCTTAAGATAGCAAAGCTTACGGCTATCATAAGGCTGTCTGAGGGAATAGACATTGACCATAAAGGCAAATGCGACAGGATGAAACTTGACGATAATGGCGATAATATGGTAATAACGCTTGAAACAAATGCGGATATGACCATGGAGCTTGGGCTTTTTTCAAAATATGCTTCGTTCTTTGAAGAAGTGTTCAATATCAAACCTGTGTTAAAGCAGAAAAACAGTAATCTATAGTATATTTATCAGTAATGTTTATCCGGATGGAGGAAAGAGTGAAAGATGGGAGAAGTTGATTACAGCAGAGCAGAATACTATCACAACAGGGAGCTGAGCTGGATCGCGTTTAACAACCGGGTTCTCGGCGAGGCGCGCGACGAAGACCAGCCGCTGTTTGAACGGTTGAAATTTCTGAGCATTACGGCTTCAAACCTTGACGAGTTTTTTATGGTAAGGGTGGCGTCGCTCAAGGATTTGGTGAACGCGGGGATTACTAAGCCGGACATTGCGGGACTTACGCCTGCAGAACAGCTTGACAAAGTGAACACGGCAACACATGAATTTGTCGGAATGCAGTATTCGACATACAATCATTCGCTGCTGCCTTTGCTGTCACAAAACGGACTGCTTGTTCTGGAAAAACATGAGGAACTTTCAGAAAGCGACTGTGAATTTGTTGACAGGTATTTTCAGGATTATGTTTATCCTGTCCTTACGCCGATGGCGGTCGATTCATCGCGCCCGTTCCCACTGATAAGGAATAAATCTCTGAATTTAGGAGCGCTTGTATCGCGGAAAACAAACGATTCGGGGAGAAAGCATCTGTTTCACAAAAAAGTCGCGCAGGGCAGAGAATTGGAGTTTGCGACTGTACAGGTACCCGGAGGCATACCGCGTATAGTGGTGCTGCCAAACGCAGGCGACGGCACAAAGCGGGTGATACTTCTCGAACAGGTTATAGAGCGCAATATGGATAAGCTCTTTTTGAATTATGACATAGAGTGCGTATTTCCGTTCAGGATCATGCGAAACGCGGATTTTTCGCTTTCCGAAGACGACACTGAAGATTTGCTCAAAGAAATGGAAAAACAGTTGAAAAAGAGGCAGTGGGGGCAGGCGATCAGGCTTGAAGTTGAGGACGGTATTGATAAGCGCCTGCTCGATATCATCCAAAAGGAGCTTGCAATCGACGGGAGAGATATCTACAATATTCCCGGTCCGCTTGATCTTACGTTTTTGATGAAGATGTATGCGCTGCCGGGCTTTGAGGCATTAAAAACCGAGCAGTATACGCCGCAGCAGATACCTGAGCTTCCCACGGGAGTTGACATATTTGAGCAGATAAAAAAACACGATATCCTGCTTCATCATCCGTATCAGACATTTACGCCTGTAGTGGATTTTATAAAACAGGCATCGCGTGATAAGAATGTGCTTGCGATAAAGCAGACGCTCTACCGTGTAAGCGGCAATTCGCCTATAATTGCGGCGCTTGCGCAGGCGGCGGAGAACGGCAAGCAGGTATCTGTCCTTGTTGAGCTGAAAGCGCGTTTTGACGAGGAGAACAATATTGGCTGGGCGAAGATGCTTGAAAAGGCGGGCTGCCATGTAATATACGGTCTTGTCGGTTTAAAGACGCATTGCAAGATAACGCTTGTGGTAAGACGCGAGGAAGAGGGCATACGCCGATATGTCCATCTCGGAACGGGAAATTACAATGACGCTACGGCAAAGCTCTATACGGATCTTGGACTTCTGACCTGTGATGAAGCGATAGGCGAGGACGCTACGGCTGTATTCAATATGCTTTCAGGCTATTCCGAGCCGCTTGGGTGGAATCACCTTGCGCTTGCGCCGCTGTGGTTAAAGGATAAGTTCCTTTACCTGATAGAACGGGAGAAAGACAATGCAAAGAACAAGCGTCCCGCGCATATTGTGGCGAAGATGAACTCGCTGTGCGACCCCGATATAATAAAAGCGTTTTATGAGGCGGCGGCGGAGGGCGTGAAGATCGAGCTGATCATCCGCGGCATCTGCTGTTTGAAGACGGGCGTTGAAGGGACGAACGGAAACATTGAAGTGCGGTCTATTGTCGGGAATTTTTTGGAGCATGCGCGTATCTTTTATTTTGAAAACGCGGGAAGTCCGGAACTTTATATGGGAAGCGCGGATATGATGCCGAGAAATCTCGAGAGGCGTGTGGAGATACTTTTCCCGATACTTAATCCCGAATTGAAAGAAAAAGTCCGTCATGTGCTGGAGGTGCAGTTAAGGGATAATATAAAAGCGCAGTTTTTGAAACCTGACGGCACATACGCCAAGACAGACAAGGAACTCGTGACAAAAGAAAACGCGTGCAGCGCGCAGGAGCAGTTCTGCCGTGAGTACCGTGCTGAAGCGGCAATGCAGGAGAAAGAAATAAGGCAGGCAAGAGTGTTTAAGCCGGAGTATAAGCAGGGGTAAAGGAGACGGCAATGGTAAAATATATTTTAGCATCAAATTCCCCGAGGCGCAGAGAACTCTTGGAACAAGTCGGGCTCAAATTTGAAGTGTGCGCTTCGCACGGAGAGGAGATAATCACCAAACAGCTTCCCTGCGAAATAGTGGAAGAACTGTCATATCAAAAAGCGACAGAAGTGTCACAAAAATACATGCAAAACGCCGTGCCGGATAAAGATGATATCATTGTAGTGATCGGTGCCGACACGATAGTAGTCTGCAACGGTGAAGTAATGGGAAAGCCCAAGGACAAAGACGACGCTGTAAGGATGCTTACGCGGCTTCAGGGAAATACACATCAGGTATATACAGGTGTTACGCTCATCATCAATTCGCCGGATGAGAGAAAAAACATTACTTTCCACGAGCAGACAAGCGTCAGCGTTTATCCTGTAAGCAGGGAGCGCATAGATGCGTACATACTGACAGGCGAACCGATGGACAAGGCGGGGGCGTACGCGATACAGGGACGTTTTGCGGCGTATGTGAAAGGCATAGACGGCGACTATAATAATGTTGTGGGACTTCCGGTCGCGCGCCTTATGAATGAACTTTTTTCCTTAAAGCTTGCATAAGGGCTTTACAATATGGCAGCTTTACGATATAAGTAAAGTATAAGATAAATATGTGAAGGGGGAACCGATTATGCATGAGTATGATGACGCAGTGCTCAACTGTTTTGTGGAAAACCAGTTAAAGCTTCTGCCTGAAAAAGTGGCGGACAATATTGACGAGGCGGAGGCGTTTCTGGAAGAATGTATGGCGGTAGTCGTGGACTCTATCGATGAGGTATGGGAATACTTTGACGAGGAAGGCATGGATCTTGAAGGACAGAATAAGGAAGATATAGCTATGGCGCCCGAAGTGTTTGAAGTCGGCGACGGCAGATATCTGATAGTAGAAAGCTGAAAACAACAGGGAAACGAGGAGAACAGTGAAAAGAAAATCTAATATAACAGCATGGCAGTTAAATTTATTTGAAGGCTTCGACAGGGATATTATGGTAATGCAGCGTGATGAGGAGGAAGTGTTTGACGATGCCATTCATGTGTTTTTTGACAAAGAATACTATAATACATATGTTACGGCGGCGTTAAAATACAGCACGCACAGATACGCGTATCATGAGGATAAGCTTGGCGAAGTCATAAATCAGGTATTCGACGAGGATATTGAAGGCATTGTGTTTCACGTAAGCGTAGGTGTAGATGTGCCGAAAGGTATGCTGCGCTGTGAAAAATACGTGTCGGCGCATGACCTGATCGTACTCAAAGACGCGGCTGACAGTTATCACAATATGTACATGGCGCATATCGACAGAGAGCCAAAAGAGCAGGCAGCAGCGCGGCTTTGGACAAAGTACGTGTATATGATAGGCAGTCTTCCCGATTACAGGAAAAAAGCGGAAAAAGGAAATACCTTTGAACTTATGACAATGAAACGCAAAAAAGACGGCAGTCAGGCGACAGCGGAAGACTTTGATTATGAGTCGCTCAAGATATTCCTGACATATGACAGCGCGATGCGTTTTAATCCTGACAAAAAGCCGGTGAGCAAGTATAAACTCGCGATGCTCTCGCAGCTTGTGAAAGGGAGGTTTCAGGTAATAATAGAGCCGCACAGGAATTACTGGCTTGAGTTTGATCCCGCGACACTTGATCTGAACGGATATCTGGATATACCAAAATATGATGAGACAAAGGCGAGGGCAAGGATAAAGGAATATTTTGAATTTGACAGAGTATATATCCTTCTTGCGGCGCACCGCAGTGATTATAAGGCGGTGCGCGGCAATCCGTTTCTGATGAAGCTTGAAGAAAAAAATGTAATGATGTATGTCTTTGAAAATTATGACGATGCTGTCAGTTATGTGATGCAGAATCCGACGCTTCTTCCGGTGCTTGACGGAACTTTCCCGATAGGTACGCTTGACAGGAATGACAAACTCACTAATTTGAATGTGGTGACGGCTGTAGCCGAAAAACTCGGAGCCACCACGATAACGCTTGATGCCGATACGTTTAATTCGATAGTGTGCAAGATTGAATTTTTAAAGGAAGCATCGGGCGCTGAATTTGATATTAAACGGCTGCTTCCGGATGAAACGCTTGGAACTGTGATGCGGCAGGATGACAGCGGCGAACATTACCGTTTTCCGCTTATACCGTTTTACGACAGGACAAACGAATATGCTGTAAGTAAAGAGCGCGCGGACGAAGTCATATCCCATATGGATGACGATTTGGACAACGGGTATGCTTATCTTGCGGGATGTACTCTCACGGAACAGATGCTTTTTATGCGTGAGGCGACGATGCGTTTTGAGAATGCGAGAAAAGAAAATGACGACGACAAAATAAAGCTGTATAACCGCATAATGAACAGGGCGACAATACAGCTTACGGAAGAACTCTGTGAAAGACCGTATATTTATACGCTGCGCGATGAAGACGGAAGCTTTACGAAGAAGAATGATCTGCCTTATCTGATAGTAACGAATCGATTTGAGGCGGGACGTCAGAGCGACGGAAACCTCACGCCGGCGGGTGTTGACAACAGTCAGTTTATGGAAAAGCTTTGCGAGGCGGGTAAAGTGGCGGTGCTTACAGACGGGCCGGATGTGTTGTGTTTTGTGGATACAAAACTTATGGATGCGGTGTCCCGGCAATGGTTAAGGACAGAAGCGCTCCGCGGGGAATTTGTCATATATCTTACGCAGGGCTGCGGCATGTCATATACGGACGCGATGCACTGTTACAGGAAACTTGCCACGGACGACGGTATTTTTGCCGAGTTTGCCGCAACAGTGAAAAACGGTGAATATCCGCCGACGGGTGTGATAAACATAAACGGTCATACGGCACAGACGCTTGCGGCGGAGCACAGTCTTAATTTTGCACAGGCGTATGATATGCTGCTTGACTTGAAGAACACCGCGCAGGAAGCGCAAAAAGAGGACGATAAAGGGCTTCTTGGCAAATTGTTCAAAAAATAGATAAATATTTTGGATTGCAGGCATTGAATGTCTTTGCTACAATAAAAGTATCAGTATTTCATATAAAAATATAGGAGGTAATTAATAATGTCCGCTAAACGTAACATTATTGTAGGTCAGTCGGGCGGTCCCACCGCAGTTATCAATTCCAGCCTTGCCGGTGTGTACAAGACCGCAAAGGAGAGGGGATTTAATAAAGTGTATGGAATGCTTCATGGCATTCAGGGCTTTCTTGACGAACAGTATGTTGATTTGTCCACGCAGATACGCTCTAACATGGATATTGAACTTTTGAAGAGGACCCCTTCCGCATTTTTGGGGTCATGCCGTTATAAACTTCCTGAAATCCACGAAAATCCGGATATCTATGAGAAGATATTTACGATTTTGGACAAACTGGAGATCGAGGCTTTTGTGTACATCGGCGGCAACGATTCGATGGATACTATCAAGAAACTGTCCGACTATGCAATCGTAAAAGGACACAGCCAGAAGTTTCTGGGTGTTCCAAAGACGATAGACAATGATTTGGCGCTTACTGACCATACTCCGGGTTTTGGAAGCGCGGCTAAGTACATAGCGGCGGCAACCAAAGAGATAATACGCGACGCTTTGGGCTTAAGTTACAATAAAGAGAATATTTCCATAATAGAGGCAATGGGGCGAAACGCCGGATGGCTTACGGGATGTACGGCGCTTGCCAAGACAGAAGAGTGTGAGGGACCGGATCTTATCTACCTGCCGGAGCTTACCTTTGATATGGATAAGTTTTTAAATAAGGTCACGGAACTGCTGAAAAAGCAGAAGAATCTTGTTATTGCAGTTTCAGAAGGGATCAAACTTGCCGACGGACGTTATGTGTGCGAGCTTTCAGGCGGCGCTGATTATGTTGATGCTTTCGGACACAGACAGTTACAGGGAACGGCGGCGTACCTTGCCAATTTCCTTGGCGCGAAGATCGGATGCAAGACACGTGCGATAGAGTTTTCAACGCTGCAAAGAAGCGCGTCGCATATAGCTTCAAAGACTGATATAGACGAGGCGTTTATGGTAGGCGGTGCCGCGGTCAAAGCTGCCGATGAAGGCGATACGGGAAAGATGGTCGTCATAGACAGGGTTTCTGACGATCCGTATATGAGTGCGACGGGAATTTACGATGTGCACCGCATTGCCAACAACGAAAAGCTTGTTCCGCGAAGCTGGGTAAACAAAGAGGGCAATTATGTAACGGAAGAGTTTATCAATTATGTAAAACCGCTGATACAGGGTTCATACCATCCGTTCATGGTATATGGTCTGCCTCAGCATCTTGTGCTTAACAAAAATGCGATAAAAAACAATAAAGAATGATCCGAATACAGGAAAATAACGGGGCTGCCGCGCAGCCCCGTTATTTTTCGGGCGATGTCCATCCGGTATATTCTATTATGGACAGCTTTTCCTGCCCCTCTTTGCGCATAAGTGTTTCGTTGCGGTAATTTCTCGGTGTCGTCTGCATGATCTCCATAAAATGGCGGTTAAAACTTGATACGGAACGGAAACCGACCATTTCCGATATCTCAAGTATTGAGTACTCCGTGCTGCGCAGCAGGTTGCATGCCTTGCCGATGCGCGTGCTGTTGAGAAATTCAAGCGGGCTTGCGCCCATAATGGAACTGAAAAGCCGCCTGAAATGCGTCGGGCTGAGACGGCACACATCTGCAAGAAAATCCATGTCAAACTGTTCGGAATAGTGGTCTTCAATATAGTCAAGCACAGGTGAGATGACAAGCGCATTGGCAGGAGTGCGTCTCTCATCGCCATGGATGCTGCCGCCCTCGCTCTGCACGCGGTGAAGTTCGATGAAAAGCGACAGCAGAAGCCCCATTGAGCTTGTTTTGTAAAGCGGCTTCTGTTCTTTTATCTCACGGATGACCGATATCACGAGATTGTATATCTCGGGATATTTGTCGCGGCTTAGGATATGGCGGTACTGCACATAAGACGACAGCGACAGATCCAAATTGTGTATCAGGTTCGGAGTGATATTTTTAAAAAGTTCCTGAGGCTCGATAAAAAGGTAAGACCAGAGACTTTCGGTACCGGGGGGAGCTGTACGTAGTGTGCGGTATATTACGCGGTATGCAGGTGATGTCGCCCTCTTTAAAATAAAGCGGTTCATCCATACCGATAAATTCCATATATCCGCTTTCCGAATGGCATATGCCTATCTCAAGGCAGTTATGGAAATGAAGGTTTTTGCTCGGTACATTTGATATTTTCCAGTGTTCGCCTGACAGCAGAAGCACCGGGAAATCAAACGGGAGATAGTAACTTCGGTATTCTGCGACACTATTTTTGACTTTTGGCATAATCATCCCTCCCAAAAACAACCGTAATATGCAAGCGGAAAAATAAACGTTTTATCTAAAAATAAAAAACAATTCATAAGTAATGGTAAACTTGCCCAATAAAAATCCCAAAAATTTCAAAAAGCAGTACAAATTGTCGGTCTGTGTTTAATAAAATTATATCATAAATGGTTAAAATTGCATAGTTTTTTCCCAAAATTAAATTGACATAAGTAAAAAAACGCATAATAATATTAATATAATAAATTATTTATTCAGGGAGGTTGTGCATATGTCAAAAAAGAATAGCGGCGGCGGCAAAGCTGCCACGAGTAGTTCATGGAAGAACAGTTTAAAACGCGACTGGCAGTTGTATGTTATGCTGTTGATTCCGCTGATAATAGTATTTGTATTCAATTATGCAGCCTATCCCGGCATGAGAATGGCGCTTATGGATTATAAGCCTGCCAAAGGTTATGCGGGCAGTAAGTGGGTAGGACTTGAAACGTTTCAGAAGGTTTTCAGGGACGCCGATTTTCATAGGTCACTGAAAAATTCCATCATATTTAACGTGCTTGACCTTCTTGTGGGATTTCCCGTACCTATCATACTTGCCCTGATGCTCAATGAGCTTCGCTATCCGAAGTTCAAGAAAGTGACGCAGACAATATTGTATCTGCCGCATTTCCTTTCATGGGTCATCATAGGAAGCGTTGCGTATACGATGTTTAAGCCCACCACAGGACTTGTCAATATAGCCCTTATGAATATGGGATTTATCAGTGAAGGCATTCCGTTCCTGACCGAGAAATGGCACTGGGCGGTTACATATCTGCTTATCGGTGTATGGCAGGGAATGGGCTGGAACACGATAATATATCTGGCGGCTATCACGGGCATAAGCGGTGAACTGTACGAAGCGGCGATGATTGACGGGGCTAACCGTTGGAAGAGGATGTGGCACATTACGCTGCCCGGCATCAGAAGCACTATCGTCACACTGCTCATTATGAACCTTGGACGTGTTATGAACAGTAACTTTGAACGTCTGCAGCAGTTTGGCAATTCGCAGGTCAAGGACTTCCAGTATCAGCTTGCCATATACATATATGAAAAAGGTCTGCAGAGCGCGAAGTTCAGTATGGCTACTGCGGTAGGTATATTCCAGTCGGTAGTAGGACTTCTGCTTGTAGTATTGTCTGACTGGGTGGCAAAGAGACTCGGCGAAGACGGCTTGTTATAGTTTGGGAGGTGGATATAATGGCAAAGAAAAAAGAAGAAGTAGTCCGCGGCGCAGAAGTAGTTAATGACGGTAACAGAGCCATTAATAAATTTCGCATAAGCGATGCGGTCATGATGTTGATCATCGTACTGTTGTGTCTTACCTGTATACTTCCTTTCATCCATCTGCTTGCAAAATCAGTATCAGGTAACAGTTATGTACTTGCCAAACAGATATCTTTCATACCAAAGGGCGTTACATTTGACGCGTATACGTCGCTCTTTAAGGATGGAAGCATGGTTTACAGCATGATATACAGTATTATAGTAACGCTTATATTTACAGTGCTTGGTATGATCGTATGTACATGCGCGGCGTACCCGCTGTCAAAGAAGCGTCTTAAGGGAAGAGCGGTATTCACGTTCCTTTTGATGTTCCCTATGTATTTTGGGGCAAGCCTTATCCCTACATATCTGCTCTTTAGTAATCTGGGGCTGCTTGATAATATGTGGGTGCTCATACTTCCGCTTATTTATTCGCCCTACAATATGCTCATAATGAAGACCAACCTTCAGACGAGCATACCCGACAGCCTTGAGGAATCGGCATTCCTTGACGGAGCATCAAATTTTCAGATACTTACAAGGATAGTGCTTCCGCTGTCAAAGCCGATCTTGGCTACATTGTCGCTGTTCTATGCGGTAGGACGTTGGAACGCATACGCGGACAACGCATACTACATCAGAAGCGAAAATCTTAAGATGATACAGTATAAGCTTTCACAGCTTGTTTCATCGGCAGCCGAGGCACAGACCGCAACGCTTTCCGAGGCGGCGGCAGTGACAAGTACACCCGAAGTACTTCAGGCGGCGGCTATTATGTTTGTTACGATACCTATCATCTGCATATATCCTTTCCTGCAGAAATATTTCGTAAAGGGCGCTATGATAGGTGCGGTAAAAGGCTGAACAGCCGGTTTAATATGTTAGTTATCCCGAATAGGCGGGTTGGCTATAAACTTTTATTACAAGGAGGAATTGAATTATGAAGAAGAACAATCTTCAGAAGGCAGTGGCACTTGCACTTACGGGTGTTATGGCGATGGGCTCATTGGCAGGCTGCGGCGGCAAATCAGACACGTCTGCATCCGATACATCCGACACAAATGCGGCTGCTACAGAAACAAGTACAACACAGGCAACCGAAAGCAACGAAGCTTCAACCGAAAATGCGGCAGCCTCAGGCGATACAGCAGCTGCAGGTATTGATGGATGGGAGCCGTTTGCTGAGAACGTAACTCTCAGAGTACCTGTATATGACAGGGGTGCAGAGGGCGTTCCCAATGTAAGCGACAACTACTGGACACACTGGGTACAGGAGAACTTCGGCGACAAGTACAATATCACAGTTGAGTATGTTCCTATCAACCGTTCAGACGTTTTGACGGATTATGCTCTTCTTGCGGCAGATCAGAACCTGCCCACGATACTTATGGAGTACGATTATCCCAAGCTTGCACAGTGGGCTAACGACGGATATCTTACAACATATGATATTGACGCTTTCGCACAGGTAGCGCCTACATATTATCAGAGAATGGTTGATCTTGACCAGATCGGCTACACTCTTATGAACGGCGACTGCTACTTCGCGCTTGCTGAGAGACCTTACTACAACACAGGTTATACTTTCGTAACATTCTACCGTCAGGATTGGCTTGATCAGGTAGGTTACTCAGAGTATCCCACAACATGGGCTGAGCAGAAAGAGCTCTATCAGAAGCTTATCGACGAAGGAATTTCAGAGCATCCTCTCGGTGGTCAGATGGTAACGGGCGCGGGTGTTGATCAGAACTACGCGTTCAGAACATTCCCTCTTGATGAGGAGAACTGGGCGGCATACGGCGATTACGCTATTCCCGCTCTTGGCGATGAAGCCAATAAGAAGTTCCTTCAGAGAGAGAACGAGAAGTACAACTTAGGCTTCACGGATCCCGAGTATTATGTAACTGATATCGAGACGGCAAAGGCTAACTTCGTAAACGGCAAGACATTAGAGTATTCAGGTTATATTTCAGCAGATGTTGACTTCCTTACAGCATTCTATGAGCAAAATCCTGACGGCAAGCTTGCGGTTAAGATTCAGGCTACGACAGACGATCCCGAGGGCGGCACAGTTCCCGCATATCGTTCAGACAACCCGTTCGGTATGATGATCGGTTTCTCTTCTATGGCATCAGAAGATGAGATCAAGGCAGCTTGGATGTACATGGAATGGATGACTTTGGAAGACAACCTCTTCACAATGCAGTGGGGTATCGAAGGCGAGAACTACACAATAGGCGACGACGGACTTCCTGTATCTGTAGGCGATTATGACGGTGAATATAAGCAGGGTTACAACAACAGCAAGGATTACTGGTGTGTAACTATCGAGGCAAGGAACGCAGGTACTATCGAAGATGTTATCGGTATGAGCTCACCTAAGGGACTTCCTCAGGACTTCACACAGGAACTTATCGACAACTACAATGCCAAGGTACAGGTTGCTGAAAAAGGCTACGCTGTAGCAGACTGCAACTTCGCGGTTGTTATCGAGTCTGCTTCAGAGTATCAGGCTACGCTTCTTGAGCTTTACACAGAGTACAGAGATCAGCTTACAATGTGCAAACCCGAAGAGTTTGACGCACTGTATGATGAACTTGCACAGAAATATGCTGACGCAGGTTATCAGGAGATAGTTGATGAGAGACTTCAGGCTTATGAGGCAGGACAGAGCACAAAGCTTCAGTAATTAAGCAGCATACAGCTAATTGATAAGTATAGCCCTCGGCTTGCCCGGGGGCTATATAAATAAGACGTCAGATTATTTTCGCATAGATTTTAACAAAAATATGGTAGAGTTTTTGCGAAAATAATGTGATAATCTACATATAAGATGTACGTGGGCACATTTAATATTAAAAAGGAAGGAAGGGTAAAAGTATGCTAAAACTGGAGTATGACAAAAAGGAAATTGAAGAGGTGGTTGACAAAATAGTCAAAAAGACCATGCAGATGGATCTGACATGGGACTGGCCGTGCGGAGTCGCCTATTTCGGGATTGCCGATGCGTATGAAAAGACAGGCAAAGAAGAATATTTAAAATTATTAAAGGACAGGGTAGACGAACTTATAGATCTTGGGCTGCCTACGGTGTGGACGGTGAACGCATGCGCTATGGGCCACTGCCTTATCACTTTATATAAAGCTACAGGCGATCAGAAATACTGGGATATAGTTATGAGCAAGGTGGGGTATCTTAAAAATGATGCGCTTCGGTTTGGCGACAACGTTTTACAGCATACTGTTTCCGCGAATAATGACTTCCCTGAACAGTGCTGGGCAGACACGTTGTTTATGGCGGCGTTTTTCCTGTTGAGAGTCGGTGCAGAACTGAAAGATGAAGATATGATCGAGGACGCGCTCAACCAGTACTACTGGCATATCAAATATCTGCAAAATCCTGATACGGGTCTTTATTATCATGGATGGGACAACATAGCGAAAAACCATATGTCAGGATTTTATTGGGGACGCGCTAACGCATGGGCTGCGTTTACAATGTCTCAGGTGGGGGATATCCTGCCCAAGTGCTATCTTTATCCTAAGTATATGGATGTCGCAGGCTCGCTTAACGACCAGCTTTCGGCAATAAAACTGTTACAGACACCCGACGGACTGTGGAGGACGATACTTGATGATGAAAGCTCATATGAGGAAGTTTCCGCTTCGGCGGGCATAGCGGCGGCTATGGTGACGAGAGGCAATCCGCTTCACTCAAAGTACATAAACAAAGCGATAAAAGGACTTCTTGCCAATGTCAGTGCGGACGGCAGAGTGCTGAACGTATCAGGCGGTACGGCAGTTATGAATGACGCGGACGGTTATAAGAATATCTCAAGAGACTGGATACAGGGCTGGGGACAGGGACTTGCACTTGCGTTCTTCTGCAAGATACTTGTATCTGACGATCTGCAGAAGGACGGCGCGCTGTAATATTTAGGCGGAGATATGAATGAACTCTCGGAATCTTGAGTAGTTCATGCCAGCTAAACTCTGGCAAGCACTTTGAAAAGTAAATATTATTAGTG
>CANREB010000059.1 GCA_947629525.1 uncultured Lachnospiraceae bacterium | reverse complement strand
CGTAAAATTAGTAGTATAAATGAAAAAATTCTTAAGGATATTGCCAGAGAAAAAGGGATTGAGTGTTATAAAATGGAATTGAATCAATCTCAAACATACAAATTAAAGTCTGTAAAACAAAAATTGTAAAAAGGTAAAAAATTAATAATTTTACAATCGCTTTATTATATCTCACAAGATTGTGATACGGTTATATTTTCTGTTGAGCTAGGGTGATTATTGTATGGATATTGAAAAACTAATTGGGGAAACTACCGAATATGATAAAAAACAAGCAGTTGAAAAGAAAAAAATAAAGAATTGGTGTAAGAGTGTCAGTGCATTTGCAAATACAATGGGCGGTTCTTTGATATTTGGTATTTCAGATAATGATGAAATTGTAGGTGTTGACGATATTAAGGGTGATTCTGAATTTCTTAGTCAGAAAATCAAAGAGAGAATAAGTCCAATACCGGTATTTAATTTGCGATTTGAAGTGCTCGACGATAAGAAACTAATCATAGTAGATATTGTAGCGGGCAAGGATACGCCATATTATTATGTTGGAGATGGAATGACAGAAGCATATATCCGAGTAGGAAATGAAAGTGTAGCAGCGAATGCAGCAGAACTGAGGAGACTTGTTTTGCGTGGAGTAAATGAAACTTATGATTCACAAAGTTCAGGTTATCAGATTACGGATTATGCGTTTACAAAGCTGAGAGAGCGCTATAAAAAAGTGACAGGGAAAAGTTTTGAAGATAAGGATTTTGAATCATTTGAACTTGTGGATGCCAATGGGATATTAACAAATGCGGGAGCACTTTTGGCGGATGAATGCCCTATCAAACATTCTAGAGTGTTTTGTGTGCGTTGGAATGGAGTCAATAAGTCTAATGGGAAAGGAGAAGCTTATGACAGCGCGGAGTATTCAGGCAGTCTTATTTCTCTCTTAAATGAGAGTGTGGCGTTTGTCAGAAGAAATATGCGTATGGCATGGCGTAAACTACCGGATTCGAGAGAGAATATGCCAGATTATATGGAACGCGGATATTTCGAAGCACTTGTAAATGGACTCATTCATAGGGATTATCTGGAGCTTGGAAGTGAGGTTCATGTAGATATGTTTGATGATCGTATGGAGATTTATTCGCCCGGTGGTATGGTTGATGGAACAATGATTCAAAACTTGAATCTGGAGCAAGTCCCATCTAAAAGAAGAAATCCTGTGCTTGCAGATGTGTTTGCACGATTGGATTATATGGAACGAAATGGAAGCGGAATAGGAAAAATTATTGATTCCTGTGAGTTTGCGGTAAATTACACTGACAAAAAGGCGCCGATCTTTTATTCGGACAGGTCGCAGTTCAGAGTAACTTTGCCAAATTTGAACTATGTTGTGCATGAAAAGCAGGATGCCAATGATTTCCAAAGCTCAGCTTCTAAAGCTCCAAAGCTCACAAAAAATGCTTTAGGAAAAGCTTTAGAGAATCAAGTTATAGAACTTATGAAGGAAAAGCCTTCTATTACGCAATTAGAAATAGCCAAACACCTTGAACTTTCAAGAACTAAAGTTCAAAGCGTGATCAGAGAGCTTTTGAATAGTGGGAAAGTTGAACGGATAGGTGGTAAACGATATGGAAAATGGAATGTCAAAGTGTAGGTAGAACGAATTATATTTTTAATAAAGATTTTGTGTGGGTACAAAATGGGTACACCAGTATTAAAAGCATATAAATGAACGACAAAAACCGCAACAAATGATACGTTTTTTCGCAAGCAAAACGATAGAAAAACAAGACATATTCTGTACCCTGAAAAGAACTGGAGTGATTTCTCAATATGTATAAATTATGCGCTAAAAACATAAAATTTTAAGGGAAAGCCATATTGACTTTCTGCTTTGTGCTTGCTAGAATAATAGCACAAGGGAAGTTTACCACTGACCGATATGTGGTATATAAATGGTCGGGTTGAAAGTTTACCGCTGACCAATATGCGGTATATAAGTGGTTGGGTTGAAAGTATAGTCCTTCGCCGCAAGGCGGAGGACTTTTCAGTAATGAGGACAGACGAATGAAGAAAACAGGATTTTATATTATCAAAGATAAGTTTTTTGATGATATGTCAGACCCTTATCTGAAAGGAAATAAAGCGGGGAACAGACCGCATTATTATTGCTTTGAAGATTCAAGTGCCGGAATATACTGGATGATACCGTTGTCTAGCCAAATTGACAAATACAGGCGGATTATGGAGAAAAAGGAAAAAGCCGGAAAAACTTGCGACATTCTTCATATTGTCAAACTAGACGATAATAGGGAGAGTGCATTTCTGATACAGGATATGTTTCCCATAACGGAGGAGTACATAGAGCGTGAATACACAATAGCCGGAAATCATCTGATGTTGACGAGCGAACATACTGCAAGAGAGATTGAGCAAAAGGCGAGAAAAGTTATGGGTATGTTGAAGCGCGGTATCAAATTCACGCCAACACAGCCGGATGTTATGGCAATATTAGAAAAGTTGAGGGGAAATGGATAAATTTCCCTGGTGGAAAAATGACAGGAACGGATGTCAGTGAGTATGTTAATGGGATTGAGGAATGTTATAAGACGGTACAAACTTTTTTTGAAGTGAGTTCTTTTTACAATGACTTAATTACAAATCCTGATAGTGCTAACTACGATTTATATTCAGAAGATGTGGCGAATACATTTGCTGATAAATTGGAAAATGTGTACAATTTTTGGAATGATGTACATACTATTGTGGAAGATAAGATGTTCTGAATGTGGTAAAGAAATACGCGGCGTTTTTTATTTCCCGACAGGGAGGAAAAGAAACGCCGTTTTTTGATGCCCTCTGTTACATGATAGAAGCAGAAAGAACCTTGATTTACAAGGCATTTGAGACGTATTTTTGATATGGTAACTGCAAGTAACAGAGAAGGCTATCTTCCACTGCAATAAAAGATAGCCTTGCAATTCGTGAGTTTTACGCTTTATAAGTTCCTGATTGAACAACCATCGGATGTGCAATATTCTTTGCCTTCCGCGATAATTATAAAACGGCACTGCAGATTTTGTAAGATGGTTTATAAAATGAGAGTACTTTGTCTGTACTTTATGGCAAATAAAAAGGGAAAGTGGTATAATCAAATAAGTATAACATAGAAGGCTATTTATACAAAAAAACAAAATTGAAATATGAGGTGGAAATGCCATATGGAATACAGGGAAAATTCGTTAAATTATGAAGATTATTGCGCACTTAGAAAAAGTGTAGACTGGCTTCTTTTCGCAGATGTTCAGATGCAGCGGGCGGTTGATAATAGTTTATATACAATAACGGCAGTTGAAGATGATCGGACGGTTGGTATGGGGCGTATGATAGGCGACGGGATGTATTTCCTGATAGCGGATATCGTGGTTTGCCCTGAATTTCAAAAAAGAGGAATAGGCACCAACATCATAAATATGCTGTTGAAATATGTCGAAGACAATACACCCGCAGGCGGACGTTCCAGCATCCAATTGATTGCCGAAAAGGGAAAAGAACCCTTTTATGAAAAATTAGGATTTAAGCTCATACCTCATGAATTTTGCGGATCGGGAATGCGGAAAGTCATTCGTAAATAGTGCGAGGAGTCACACAAAATGTGAACGGACATATTGAATGTCAAAGTGCCGCAGGGCAGGGGACGCGGATGACCGTGTCTCTGTAAATAAATAATTTTAAATACGATTTGCAAAAAAGATTATCAGGGAGGCATAAAGAATGGATGAAAAATTCGACATTCAGGAATATATGACAAAAGGCGTTGAAAGTATTGTTGCCGCTTCGCTGAAAGCCACACTCAAAGATCCTGTGGAGAGCGCATTTATGATAAAATTCGCGGCAGCAAGTAAAAAAGCTTCTAAGCGCCGCGCGGAAGCAGAAAAATCAGGAGAGCATATTCCGCCGTTTCTGATTGCAAGCATTACAAGCAGATGCAACCTGCATTGTGCCGGATGTTATTCCCGATGCAATCACGCGACGGTAGATACCGCATCGACAGGACAGCTCACAGATGAAGAATGGCTTGAAATATTTCGCGAAGCGGATGAAATTGGAGTAAGCTATATCCTATTGGCGGGAGGAGAGCCGCTGCTGCGCAGGGACATTATCGAGGCGGCGGGAAAAAGACCGAATATTATATTTCCGATTTTTACGAACGGTACATATATGGACGACGCCTATTTCAAGCTGTTTGGCAGATGCCGCAACCTTATTCCGGTTATGAGCATCGAAGGCGGTAAAGAGGAAACCGATGAACGCCGCGGACAAGGTGTTTATGAAAAGCTGATCTCAAATATGGATAAACTGCATGAGAAAGGGCTGCTGTTCGGCGTGTCCGTTACAGTTACGACCCGAAATGTGAAAGAAGTTATTTCAAGGGAATTTCTCGATACATTGGCAGCACGCGGCTGCAAACTTGTGGTCTACGTGGAATTTGTGCCTGTAACGGAGGAAAGCAGCGAACTTGCGCCCGATGAGAAAGAGCGGACGATACTAAAAGAGGGGATTGCACATCTGCGCGAGGAATATCAGGAGATGGTATTTGTCTCATTCCCCGGCGATGAAAAAAGTTCCGGAGGATGTATCGCTGCCGGCAGGGGCTTTTTTCACATCAATTCCCACGGCGGGGCAGAACCCTGCCCGTTCTCACCTTATTCAGATATAAATGTGCGTGACACATCTCTGAGAGCAGCGCTGCAATCGCCGCTATTTACAGCTCTTCGCGCAGGCGACCTGCTGACAGACGACCATTCCGGCGGCTGCGTGCTGTATGAAAAAAGAAACGCAGTCGAAGCAATACTGTCTGCGGGCTCTTTGGTAAATTAAAGTGTGGATTGTCCATTGTATTTATATTAAAAACTTTCATTTTTGCAACATGAAAAGAATAATGTTTTCGACACTCCTAAGCCCATAATCGAAATGGCAACGAACTATATATCAGAAAGTAATACTAAAAGATCATAGGAGAATAAACGTTCATATATTATACAAAATTTCTATAGAGATTGATTAGCATTCTTTGTTTGATATTACAGTATATATCTTTTGACAAATTACATAAATACATACTTGTATATATCCGAAATACCACAGGACATAATTCATATGTGTATGTATATATGAGTGTGCTTTTGCGAGTACAAACCATGAGACTGATGTTATAAAACATACGGAATATATAACTATTAGTTCTATGTTATTTTTTTCCTTTTTATATTCACTAATAAAGAGAAATATAGGAATAATGCATAATAATGGAAATAGATTTCCGCTTAATCCTGTGATAATTTCAGTATCAAAATGAAAATATATACGCAAGGTTTCATAAATATACGCATTAAATGAATCAAGATAGCCGTATCCAAAATCATTCATACTTCCACCAAATGTCCTTCTTAAAACATCTTGTTCATATATATTTTTTATTCCAATTGCAATATCCCCGTCACCCTTTAAAACAGCATGGATACAGATTGCTGTCATAAATCCTGCCATTGAAAGTATCCCTATAAAAAAGATTGTTAAAAATGTCTGTTTTACCTGTTTGGGTTTATTTGCCATTAAATTTATCGCCAAGTCTGCCAATAAAAATTGTACTGATCCTAACATAATTGTTGATATATATTCGTATCCGCACAGACATTTTATAAGTATAAATACATAGGTTAAAATATAACATAATACTCTTTTTCGTCTGTTGTTAAGATTTATGGCACAGTATAAGCCTATAAGCATCGGCAAAAACCATGTAAATTCAACCCAATATAAATTTCTTGCAAAATTTACGATCCAAGGTGAAAGCCAAAATGATATATAAAAAATAATCGCCAATAAGTTGTTATATTTTATTTTGATCAATAAGATTATTAAAACACATGTTATTGCCATAGAGCAGGCGCATATCAAATGTAATAATTCAAGTACAAATTCTTCATCTATGTATCGGGCAATACGCCTGAATATTTTTCCTTGCAATCCAAACTGGCTTGAATATTCTCTTATCATTCCGGGGATGATGTTATGATCTTTATCTAAAAAAGTAATATTCTTAACATCTTTATACTTTCCATGTGGTAATGGTGTATTCGCTAATAAATATATAGTATAATTATCACCATCATCAAATATATCTGTTATTAAAAAAACATCTTTATTTTCAAACTCAATATAGTTTCCTATAACGGCAGCGCTTCTTATATATTCTGTTGATTTTAGTATAATTGCCGGGTCTTTTTTAGAATAGCCGTTAAAATCTTCATCATCTAGATCAGAGGAACCCACTTGAATATCCTTAGTGTAATTTCCCAAACCATATTCCGATTCGGTATTAACATTATCGTATAAAGCATCTATTACATCTGTTACGTATTCTTCACTGTCCGATTGAAAATAAGAAAAAGAAAGGTTTTTATTATCCATAGAATCATACAAATAATTCCATGTTAAAATTACTACTAATATTATAATAACTGATAATTTCTTAGTTAAATTGTCTACATTCTTATTTTGGGATAAAACGCCAAATAAAAACAGCCATATTGCAAATAAAAACAATATTATCAATAATTTTTCGGAAAATGAAAAAGTAGATTCACGATAAGCATATCCTATCAAAAGATTGCCTGATACATTTTCATCAGTCAAATAATCAGGATCGACTATCTGCAAATAAGGTATGGTATTACATTTGTCGGCATAAATCTTCAGAGTATATACTTCATTCTGTTTCAAATGTTTAGATACGTATACACTATACCATTTGCCTGCAGTTACTTTCGCAACATCTACATTTATTTTTTCCAACATTTTTCCGGACGAATTGTATATTTCCATATATAACGTTCCTTCATTATTTGCAGGTTGGTTTATAAGATTGATCTCAAATCCCGCAAAATGTTTTCTTTGCGGCATAAATTCCATTTCAAAATCCTGTTTGCCTAAGTCGATATATTCCTTGAAACCTTCTTCATTTATTTCTGTGTTATAATCGATTACATCACAATAGAATCCATGGGAAAAAGCATCTAAAGGACCAACTAGTCCTATAAATAATCCTATTATTATCGTTGAAATTATCATCAACATCTTTCTTTTCATGAATGTTCCCTCCGTTATGAGTTGATTTTAGTCAAGAGATAGTTTGTATACTATTATATTTTTGCATTATATCACAATTTAGTGTTGGTGAATAGGCATAATTTAGCGTTTTGCACGAACAAAAATTAAAATTCAAAAAAACTCCCTAATCCATCTTGACAACCCCCCACCCATATGATATATTTACTACGTCAGACGTACTACGACAGACATAGCAACGACAGACGCAGTATCACCACCCCCTCAACAGACAGGAAAGGAGGCACCGACGGAAAATATGAGCGGCATCAGCAGTGACGTTATACGCGGCTATAACGATACAATGATCCTATACCTGCTTTTGGACGCGCCGTCATACGGCTACGAAATTTCCAAACAGATAAAAAAAATGTCAAACGAAAAATACATCATAAAAGAAACGACCCTCTATTCCGCATTCACACGCATGGAAAAAAACGGATACATAGAGTCGTTTTACGGCGACACGGAAAATGAAAAACGCAGGACATATTACAGGATAACCGAAGCAGGCAGGAATTATTATCGTGAAAAATGCGAAGAATGGACACTCACAAAGGAAGTAGTTGAAAACTTTATATCAAAATATTAAAGCGGCGACGCGGAAATGAGGATATCAATGGAAACAATAAAAAACTATCTTGAAACAATGTTTGCAAAAATGCCGAACACGCCCGAAGTCACAAAAGCAAAAGCGGAACTTTGGCAGATGATGGAAGACAAGTACATGGAACTGATAAACGAAGGAAAAGCAGAAAATGAAGCCATCGGCACAGTTATAGCCGAGTTTGGCAATCTTGACGAGATTTTGGCGGATTTAGGAATAAAGGACGCCGCGGTGTTCAAAAACTATGATAACATAAGACACGTCACTTTGGATGAAGTAAAGCAATATCTGAAGAACAAGGCATATGAAGGATATGCGATAGCTTTGGGCGTGTTTTTATGTATCGTAAGCTGCAGCGGTTTCCTTATGGGATGGAAAGGAGCAGGAACGGCATTTTTGTTCGTGTCTGTTGCCGTGGCTGTAGGTTTGTTTGTATTTTCGGGAGTCGTAATGAGCAAATGGGATTACATAAAAAAAGAAGTATGCGGAATAAGCTTTGAAACTCAGGAATATGTAAAGAGCAGGCAGGAGAGTTTTCGCGTAACTTACGCTATGATGATAACAGTGGGAGTCATCTTGTGCATATTGAGCGTCGTGCCGCTTGCCTCACTGGAGAGACTTTTTACCCGGGATGATATAGGGGTGGTGCTGATGTTTTATGCCATTGGTATAGGAGTGTTCCTGATGGTAGCGGCGGGAGTAAGGTCAAAAAGTTACAAAACCATCCTCTCGCTCAACAAAAGCGTGTCCGCGGACGGCACATACGAGCCGCTGGTAAAAGAGAAAGTGTATAAAAACGAAAAAGTCAAAGCGGTCATGTCTGTTTACTGGCTGAGCGTTACATGCATATATCTGATATGGAGCTTTCTTACTTTCGACTGGCACATCACATGGATAGTCTGGGTCATTGCCGCGTTGGTTGAGAAGGTGATAGAAGCCCTGTACGCTTCGTGAACATCTGCAGAAGGGAGACAAAATATGAGAAAAATATATATAGCAGTGATTTCAACTGTCACTGCAATCTGCGTGATTTTGGGCATAGTGTGGCATTTTGGCGATGAAAATTTTTTCGGAGAGTCCGAATACAATGAATACAGCATATCGGGGAGCGATGCCGAAAATGCTTTTCCGGATTTTGACAGCATATCGGCACAGATTGATACGATAAATCTGACGATAGCTTCGGGGAACGTGTTTACCGTTAAATATAAGGCGTCTATCGGGGAAGAACCCAAGATTTATGTTGAAAACGGAACGCTTGTGATAAATCAGAAACATAATAAACGCACCGCATGGTTTGGTTTTACAGAGAAAGACGACAGCCTTGAGATAACACTGCCCACGGAAAAGACATTGAAAAGCATAGAAACCGTCATAGCTGTCGGGGATATTGCGATAAACGGTATTCAAGCGCAAAACCTCGACCTTGAATCGGATGTGGGAGACATATATCTTGAGAAATGCGCTTTCGCGAATACAAGTATCGTGGACATCGTAGGCGATGTGGATATTTCAAACTGTGAACTTGGCGATACAAGCGGTGAAAGCGATGTAGGAGATATCGATATCAAAAACTGTACATTTAAAAATATAGAGCTTGAAGCAAGTACGGGAGATGTCAGCGTCTTTGCAAGCCATAACCTCGATGGGTACAGCTTTGACCTGAATACGGATTTCGGAGACATAGAAGTGAACGAAGACGAATCAGGAAACGTATACCGCAGATCAGACGGCAATGAGTTTAAAATAGTGATAACTACCGATATGGGCGATATCGATTTGAAATACGGGGAGCATAAGGATAATCGATAATAGTTGCAAATTCATCTTGTATGTTACAATATCTTCATATATAATAGGAAGAAGTAAACAGCTTAAGAGAATAATGAGGATATGGAGGACGACAAATGAAAGAACTGTTAAACCTTATGGAATACCGCCCAAGCGTCAGGGTAGTTGACGCTACTCTCAGGGACGGAGGACTTGTGAACGATTTTTACTTCACGGACGAATTTGTAAAAGCATTATACGAAACGAACATAAAAGCAGGAGTAGATTATATGGAGTTCGGCTACAAGGCGTCAAAAGAAATGTTCGACGAAAGCAAATTCGGAAAATGGAAGTTCAGCAAAGACGACGATATCAGAGCCATAGTAGGCGATAACAATACAGACCTTAAAATATCGGTTATGGCGGACGTAGGCAGGTGCGATTACAAGAACGACATAATCAATAAAGCCGACAGCCCGATAGACGTGGTGCGCGTGGCGACATACCTCAACACCATACCCGCCGCAGTCGATATGATAGAAGACGCGGCAAAAAAAGGCTACGAAGTGTGCTGTAATATCATGGCGATCTCAAACGGACAGGAAAGCGATTTGAGAGCGGCGCTTGACATACTTGGCAAAACGCCTGTTGACGTATTTTACATCGTGGACAGCTACGGTTCGCTTTATCCCGAGCAGATAGAAAGGCTTGTGGGAATATATGCGGAGTTTGCGGCAAAATACAACAAAAAACTTGGCATACATGCACACAATAATCAGCAGCTTGCTTTTGCCAATACAATAGAAGCAGTGGGCGACGGAGTGGACTGGCTTGACGCGACGTACTCTTCAATGGGGCGCGGAGCGGGCAACTGCGCGATGGAACTTCTGCTTGGATTTCTCAAAAATCCAAAGTACAAGACATATCATGCGATAAAGTTTGTAGAACAGTATATGAACAAACTCAAAGCTGACGGAGTAGTATGGGGATATGATCTGCAGTATATGATGACAGGTCAGTTAAATCAGCATCCGAGGACGGCAATTCAGTTTACAAAGGAAAAGCGGACTGATTACGCCGAATTTTACAAGGAGGTCGTGGCACAGGATTGAAGTCGGCATTTGATCTGATATATGACGTTGTAAAACAGATACCGTACGGGCAGGTAGCGACATACGGACAGGTAGCGGCTATAGCGGGCAATAAGCGCTGGGCGAGGGTAGTAGGCTATGCGCTGCACGCAAACCCCGATCCCGACAACATTCCCTGTTACCGCGTGGTAAACAAGGAAGGCAGAGTCTCGGACGCGTTTGCTTTCGGCGGCGGCAACCGTCAGATACAGCTTCTTGAAGCGGAAGGCGTCGGGTTTGTGGACGGGCATGTAGATATGCAGAAATATCAGTGGGAGCGTCCGCTGTATTAATAATAAAAATGTTCTCATGAACCTAAACATTTGACATAACAAGTCCGATATATAATATGTGAGTAAATATAATGAAAGGGGAAAGGCTGTCATGAATAATAATATACAGAGTGCCAGATTTTTGGCAAAGACTATTATGATGAAGTCCGCGATAAGGAGCCGCGCAAGCAAGCTGCACAGCGATGAGAGTTCAGTCAAGACTGAAACAAAAAAGGCAACAGGTAGTAAGAACAGCATGCTTGAAAGTTATAATAAGTCAAAACAGCTTAAGCTTTACGAGAAAGTTGAAGACTCGACCGCTGACCTTAAAGACAACATAGCAGACATATTTAAGCTCAGCCAATCGACAGATACCGAGAATGCCGATAAAGACAGGGAAAAGATGGATTCTTTCATCGAAAGCTTTGTTTCGGACTATAATACAGTCGTTACGTCGCTTGGTGATTTGTCGGGGTCTCTCAATAACCTTTTTGTAAATCAGGTTGGCAAGATAACCGAGTCCTATGCCAAAGAACTTGAGAAGGTTGGTATAACGATATCCGAAAGCGGAGAACTCAAAATAGATGAGGATGTCTTTAAAGAGGCGTCATACGACGATATAAAAGCAGTGTTCGGCAAAGAGGACGGATATCTGAGCGAACTCAACACAAAGTTCGACCTCATCAACAAATCCGCGGCGCAGTCGGTAGAGTCGCTTGACAGGCAGTATGGCACATCCACTTATGATAAGAGCGGCAATTATTACGACTATAATAATTCGCTTTATAACTGGTGGGATTTCTGATAATATTTAATATTGATAAAAGAAAAAGGATCCGCTTAATTTTCGCGGATTCCTTTTTTTGCTTTTTTATCATTATACATGATTTTATCAGCTCTTATATATGTGTCTTCAAGCGTCTTGTCGGTATCGGGCGAGTAGACGGCGCAGCCGAATGATATCTGCATCCTGAGATCCTTGTTTTCAGGTTCGCGATTGCATGCGTCCACGCTTGATTCAAGCATTGCAAGATAATAAGTTATATCTACATTCGAAGAATCGGAGACGATCGCCACGAATTCATCACCGCCGACACGGTAACATTTGCCGATGCTCGAAAAAATTTCCGAAATAATCTTGGCGCTGTTGGTGATATATCTGTCGCCCGCCGTGTGTCCATACGTGTCATTGGTATATTTAAGATGGTTGAGGTCAAAGTCAATAATGGCGATGTCCGCGGGATTTTTTTCAAGCTCGTCAAAATCAATGTTAAAACATGTACGGTTGAAAAGCCCCGTCATCTGATCGGTGTATGCAAGACGCTGGTACGCGTCCGCCTGCTGTCCCATCTGCATAAGCGATGCCGTCTCGCGTGTGGATGAGATGCCGAGTATTATGATGTAAGCTAAAAATCCGATCCTGCCAAAGCAGTTATTGTCCCATGAGTTAAGATAATATCCAACCAAGTCGAATACAAGCCCTGCCGTGCAGACTACTATACAGATAAGATGTATCTTTACTATCTTTGTGTTTTTTGAATTATGCAGAAGATTGTATGAGTTGTAAAACACAATGCCAATGAGCAGCGCCATTATAACATGCGTTGACCATAATGTTTCACGCAGGTCAAATATATGGGCAATCTGCAAAACGATGCAGCATAATATCTGCGCAAGGTTGACTTTGAAAAAGATATCCCAGCTCTTGCTGTCGTCGCCGTAAAAATTCTTGACAAATATCGCAAACGGCATCGGCAGTATGAGCAGCGACAGGAATGCGATATATGAGGTCACAATGTTGTTCTTCAATATCAATGTAGTAACGTGGCATTCGTTGATCGACCATATCGACAAAAATACCGAGAATATACCGAGAGAGAGCATGCTGTCCGTTATCTTGATTCGGCGGTGTATGACAAGATAGTAGCCTATCATGCATAAACCGAGGCAGAACATGATTATGCACAGCAAAAACTGAAATAAGCTGTCGTTGACGATATAAGAACATACCGAAAACATATTTCCGATATAAAATGTCGGGATTTTTCTGTCATATCCTTTGTAAGGCGATGTGATCACAATCTGAATGTTATTAAGTTCTTTTGGAAGCTGGACAAAATTCCAACAGTAACCCGGCGTGGATGAAAGAAAATTGTTATTTTTGACAGGGTACTTGTAAATAAGGTCGTTATCCTCATAAACTTCGATATTCTGATGCACGGAATAAAAGGCAAGTATATTGCCGAAATCAGGTCTTGCTTCTATGTTTCCCTTTACAGTGGTTCTTGAGTATGTAGTGATGACGCCGTAGGTTGTCCATTCTTTACATGCGTTTACCGGCTGCTGGTGCTTAGTGTCATACATACTGTCATAAACGAAAGTGGCAGCCAGAAAAATTGAAATGACTGCGGATATAAAAATAAACCACCGGAAATATTTTTTGCTGATACCAAGCTTCATATTTGCAATTCTCCTTGCAGGCAGCTGTCGAATTTCGACAAGCATTACATAAGTGATTATATTATAACATTTTTGGGCGGTACATGCTATTTTTTTTTATAAAAAACAGAAAATTTTACTTTAATGGTTCACGAAACGCGCTGAATATTGTAAAATATTACTTAAATGGGCAATAATAAAAAAATTGGAGGTTTTGTAATGGAAAACGGTTTTGACAGGAAAAAACTCAGACAGATAAGGGAGCTCATAATATTTACTGCAATAATAATCTTTGTACTGCTGTACAGAAATGAGGCGCTCAACGCGGCGGCTATGCTGATAAATATACTGCGTCCCTTTATTTACGGCGCTGTTATAGCGTTTGTCCTCAATATTCCCATGAATTTTATTGAGAAAAAGCTTCTGAAAAAATGGAACACCAAAAAAGCGGACAAGCTAAAAAGACCGGTCAGCATCGTGTTAAGCATACTGCTTGTGCTGCTCATAATAACTATAGTGGTGGTCACGATAACGCCGCAGCTTGGAAAGACCGCTATAGAGCTTGGCAATAAGATACCTGCATTCCTTGACAGGATAACTCAGGAACTTACGGCGTTAAGCGTCCAATATCCGCAGCTTCAGGGATATGCCGCGCAGCTTCAGGATATTGAGATAGAATGGGACAGCGTGTTTGCGTACGTATGGCAGTTCTTAAGGACGGGAATGTCGGATATGCTCGCATCGACCGTGTCGGTGGCAGGCAATATTATCGGCGGATTTATGAATGTCTTTATCGGTTTTATTTTTGCCATTTATATACTTTCGGGAAAAGAGACTCTTCAAAGTCAGGGCAGGCGTATTATGGCGGCGTATCTCAAGCCTAAGCGTGAAGCCACGATTTTAAGGGTTTTGAGCCTCTTGCATAGAAATTTTTCAAACTTTGTTTCAGGGCAGTGTCTTGAAGCGGTGATACTCGGAAGCATGTTTTTTGTATCGATGACGATACTGCGTCTGCCGTACGCTGTGATGGTAGGCGTGCTTATCGCTTTTACGGCGCTTATCCCTATAGTCGGGGCTTTTATCGGATGCGTCATGGGAACATTCCTGATACTTGTAAACGACCCTGTCAAAGCGCTCGTATTTTTAGTGCTTTTCTTTGCTCTTCAGCAGATAGAGGGAAATCTTATCTATCCGAGAGTTGTAGGCAATAAAGTGGGGCTTCCTGCTATATGGGTGCTGATGGCGGTAAGCGTCGGCGGCAGTTTGTTTGGGGTGTCGGGTATGCTCTGCTTCATACCGCTTGTGTCAACGGTATATATGCTGCTGCGCGACAGTGTGAACACGAGAAATTCAAAGCAGAATATTAAATGTTGAAATGAAAAGAAAGATAGTATAAAATAATATTGGATTTTATTTCAGAGAGAGGGAGATCAAACGTGAAAAGACATATATTACCAATACTGATGGCTTCGGCTATGGTGACGGCATCGCTTTCCGGTTGCGCGGGCGGCGCACAGGATGCGGCTGACACCGAAATGCAGACGCAGGAAGAAACACAGGAAAATGGGGAAAACGGTGAAGACGGGCTTGAATCAGGCAAAGTGGAGCTTACTGTATGGGCGGGCGACTCATACGATGAAAGCCTTATTCAAATGGTTGAAAGCTTTAAGCAGGAATACGCGGGCAACGCGGATTTTGATATTACGGTTGTGGAGTCGAGTGATGCGGACACCAGAAATGCCGTGCTCAATGACGTTTATAATGCGGGCGACGTATTTTCAATGCCCGACGACCAGCTTTACAGCCTTATAGCGGGCGGTGGCATCTCGCCTGTTGCCGATCAGGATCTGATAAGAAGCTCGAATCTTGAAGAAGCTGTCGAGGCGGCTTCATATGACGGCACTATATATGCTTATCCGTATTCGGCGGATAACGGATATTTTTTGTATTATAATAAAGACTATTTCACCGAAGATGATGTAAAGACGCTCGACGGTGTCCTTGCCGTTGCTAAGGCCGCGGGTAAAAAAGTTTCGATGGAATTTAATTCGGGATGGTATCTGTATTCTTTTTTCGGCAATACAGGTCTTGAGTTTGGAATAAATGACGATGGTGTCACAAATCACTGTAACTGGAACAGTGTTGACGGCAGTATAAAAGGCGTTGACATCGCGGCGGCGCTTCTCGATATCACGTCAAACCCCGCGTTTGCTGCGCAGCCTGACGGAGAGTTCGTGACAGGCATTCAGTCGGGCGATATAATAGCAGGTATAAGCGGCGTATGGAATGCTTCACAGGTCGAGGAAGTATGGGGTGAAGATTACGGAGCATGCAAGCTTCCTACATACACCTGCAACGGTGAACAGGTCCAAATGGCGTCTTTTACTGGATATAAAATGTACGGAGTGAACGCGTACTCGGATCATATCGGGTGGGCGCATAAGCTTGCGGAATGGCTGACGAATGAAGAGAACCAGACGCTCAGATTTAAAGCAAGCATTCCTATAGAGAATGAAATTTGAACTTTGACAAAATAAAATCTCCCTGTATGATGTATATGAGTTTAGCGAC
>CANREB010000058.1 GCA_947629525.1 uncultured Lachnospiraceae bacterium | reverse complement strand
GAATGACGGTGCAAGACCGATGAGGGCAGTTTACTGAGCTGCCGACCGTATGGATCTTTTTTGAAAAGAATGGAGAGCTTTTGTCTGCCGATGAGAGCTGGAGAAAAAGGATCTCATAGCTGTCATGGGCAGATAAGATGCTGCTTAATATAGTGAGAAAGAGGTGATATGTTGGAGCGAATGAAAAATGGCAAAAGATTTGTTCGCTATAAAGAAGGGGCAGAGATGTATAGTATGTGCCAGAGCAAATTTGAGCAGATGGCAAAGGATGCAAAGGCAATCTATAAGGTTGATAAGCTGGTGCTTGTAAATTGCGATATTTTTGAGGAATATTTAGAAACATTCAGATTGTATGTATGATGAATTGTTGTTTGAGAGATTTTGCTGAAAAAAACACTTGACTTTTCGTATACGGAAAGTATAATGGTAGGTAGAAGTGATTGGAGGTGCATACAGATGGCTAAAATGGGTAGACCCAAATCTGATGCCCCGAAACTGAATACATTGAGTGTAAGGGTAACGGATAAGGAGCTGCAAAAGCTGAAAGACTATGCGGACAGTCACGGAATGACCATAACACAATTATTGCATACAGGTGTTGATTTATTATTACAGACACCGGATGCAGAGGTGCAAAATCTCTTTCCTTGAAGAAAGGAGCAGAGATGGCAAAAGCAAGAAAGGATAACAAAGGCAGAGCCTTACGGAAGGGGGAATCTCAAAGGACGGACAACACTTATGTGTATACATACACTGATCCGTTCAAAAAACGCAGATTTGTATATGCCAGAGATTTGCAGACACTAAGGGAAAAAGAAGCGGAGTTAATAAAAAACCAACTCGACGGGTTGGATATGTATGTGGCTGGCAGTGCAACCTTGAATTTTGTCTTTGACAGGTATATGTCCACAAAGTATGACCTACGCAAAACAACACGTTCCAATTATAATTATATGTATGACCATTTTGTACGGGAAGGCTTTGGACAGCGTAAGATCGGAGAGATTAAGTATTCTGACGTAATGTATTTCTACTACTACCTGTTGAACGAGAAGAATTTGCAAGCCAACACAGTTGATACAATACATACCGTACTGCATCCTACATTTCAGTTGGCAGTGCGTGATGGAATCATCCGCATGAATCCCTCCGACGGTGTTATGGCAGAGATCAAAAGGAAAGCAGGAAAGAATAAAGGCATACGCCATGCTTTGACGGTAGAGCAGCAGAGAGCATTTATGAATTACACCGCTAACAATCCCATATTTTGCCACTGGCACCCTCTGTTCACGGTGTTGTTAGGTACTGGATGCAGGATCGGAGAGGTTATCGGGCTGCGGTGGGATGACTTGGATTATGAAAACCGTCTTATCAATATCAACCATAGCGTGACATATTATGCCAGAGAGGGCAGTAAAACACGCAAGTCTGAATTTGCGGTGTCACTTCCAAAGACGGAGGCAGGTATCCGGACTGTTCCAATGATGGATGCAGTATATGATGCGTTCCAAGAGGAATATGAGGTACAGAAAGAAAACGGCTTCAACAGCACAGTGATTGATGGTATGACAGGCTTTATATTCTGTAACCGTTTCGGCAATATCCATAATCCACAGACGGTAAACAGGACAATCAAAAGAATTTTGGAAAATTACAATGCTGAGGAAGTGGTAAAAGCTAAGAAAGAACGGCGGCAGCCGATTATTATCCCACATTTCTCCTGCCACCATTTACGGCATACCTTTTGTACGAGGTTCTGCGAAAAAGAAACAAATGTAAAAGTCATTCAGGCTGTTATGGGACACGCAAATATTGAAACAACGATGGATATATATGCGGAAGTCACAGACGCAAAGAAAAAAGAAGCAATAGAAAACTTATCACACAATCTGGATATATTTTAGGAGAGAGTCCTAAAATTGAATGTGTGAATTGTAACAACAAAATAGCTGATATACTACAAAACTACTACAAATTTTGCTTGCATGGTACTGAATAATACCTTATAATAAGTTCTTAAATGGAAGCAAATAAGGGATAATACCTGATAGTAAGGAATAACACTCTATCTTCTTTGCTTTTCCCGACAATGAGGACGCTGGGGTGAGAAATCCGGTAAAATCAAGGGTTTGAGCGATTTTGAGTTGTGATTTACTACAAATTTACTACAAATTTGCTACGCATGATACGTGATAATACTGAATAATACGTTTTTGTGCGACATCTAATTTTAATATTTTGTACTTTAAGGACACTTTCCAAGTGAGAATTTGGGAGTGTCCTTTTGTTATGGTCAAAAAATAGATAGGAGGGTTCAGAAGATGAACAACACAGCGTTAAGAGCAGAGGCGCAGAGCGCCAACAACACACAGCGCAGTTCCTGCAACGTCATTCATAGCAGACGGCAGTGAGCTTGACGCGCTCTCTAAGATACGATGTTTTTACAAAATTATTTGCCATTGTTTCATTACAAAACCCCCCAAATATGCTACAATAAATAATAACAAGTCTGTCATCATGCCATACTCCGGCATATAGGCAGCAGCATACATTTTGCGACAGAAGGGAGATTTTTCATTTGAGAAGATATAAGCACAAAAAGGAAAGCATGCGGACTGTAAGATTTGCCGCCGTTCTTTTGACACTTGTACTTGCGGTCTGCGGCATAAGCCTCAACTCGGAAAACCCTGCGGCAACAGTACCGCATAGCATTATTGACATTTCAGATGTTCCGGAATATTCCGGCACCCCGTATGTTGTAATTAACGGCAATATACCGGAGTTTTCGGATTCTGAACTGACAACGGATTCCTTTGAGACATACAGTGAACTTGATTTTCTCGGAAGATGCGGAGTAGCTTATGCTAATGTCGGCATAGATCTGATGCCGACAAAAGAGCGCGGCTCCATTGGACAGATAAAGCCTTCCGGATGGCATACGGTCAAATACGATGTGGTAGATGGGATATACCTGTACAATCGCTGCCATTTGATTGGATATCAGCTTAGCGGAGAAAACTCAAATGAAAAGAATTTGATCACTGGAACGCGATATCTTAATGTGGAGGGAATGCTGCCGTTTGAAAATATGGTAGCTGATTACGTAAAGGAAACGCAAAATCACGTTCTCTATCGTGTGACGCCGATTTTTGAGGGAGATAACCTGCTTGCAAATGGCGTTTTGATAGAAGCAGAATCCGTGGAGGATCACGGCGAAGGGATCTGCTTCAACGTATATTGCTACAATGTCCAGCCGGGCATTAAAATTGATTATGCGACAGGGGACAGCGAACAGATCAAGGTTCAAGCATCTCGGTAATAAATCCTCTTACATCGTCAGGCTTGATCCCTAAGGCGCACGCAAGTTCATTGTGCAGCATTTCTTCGGCGCGTTTCATGCTGCGCTCGTCTACCTGTCCTAAATGACGCCCTTTTTTTTCAGCGCGTTTCTCTTTGGCGTATATAACGCGGACAAGGCGCACCAGATCAAGGCAGTCGCCGCTTTTCAGGCATACGCGGTAATAATCGTTCAGCATCCGGGGATTGCTGTCATCGGGAATATCTTCGTTGATGTCGGGGATTTGTCTGATAAGGTTAAGGGCTTCATCCCGCGTCAGGACAGGACGGATGTAGACGGAAGTGTCAACAGGAGCAAATATCCTGCCTTCCTGAAAAACGGGGGATAAGGTATAATAGTCAACCCCTTTTTTTGCGCCCTGAATTTCCAAAGGTCCTATTTCTTTAATTTCGCATACGCCGGTTGAGCCATATATGATGCGTTCGCCGATTTGGTACATACTTTTTATCCTCCCTTTTTGAAAATGATGATATATATTATCATAGCACTTTTTGTTTTTGGATGTAAGAAAAAGAAATACATTGTTTTCAAAAAAAATTTTTGATATAATAAATATAGTAACGGATGAACGTGTGCCACACATATGGTTTTTGGGCTTAAGGAAGGTTGAAAACGTGAAAAATAACATTGTGCGGATTTTATTTGCCGTGAGAGTGGCGCTTTGGCTTATTGCCGCCGCGGCTGCTTTTTATTGGATATATTGGTCTTTTAAACTGTACGATTTGGGATTTTATGATGTGCATGAATACAGCAGCCGTCTGCGTCCCATTTTAGGAAGAGGATTGCTGATATCCCTTGTCAGCATATGTATAAGCTTCATTTTAAGGGCTGTCAGCGATAAGATAAAGAAAAGGAAGGAGCATTACAATGATCTACAATGAATTTCAGGACAAAAAACTATCAGCATTAGGAATGGGCTGCATGCGCTTTCCCGTACTGGACAAAGATGACGGCAAGATCGATGTCAAAACCGCGGAAGAGATGTTTGAATGCGCGATGAAAGCAGGTATAAATTACTATGATACTGCATACGGCTACCATAACGGGCAGTCTGAGATCGTAGTCGGGCAGCTTCTCAAAAAATATCCGCGCGACAGCTTTTATCTTGCGTCAAAATTCCCGGGATATGATCTTGCCAACATGCCGAAAGTAAAGGAGATATTTGAAGAACAGCTTGGCAAATGTCAGGTTGAGTACTTTGATTTTTATCTGTTTCATAATGTCTGCGAAATGAACATAGACGCTTATCTTGATCCCAAGTATGGGATCTATGATTACCTTATGGAGCAGAAAAAGAACGGGCGCATCAGGCACCTTGGCTTTTCCGCGCATGGCGATATAGACTGTATGAAAAAGTTCTTGGACGCATACGGTGAAAATATGGAATTTTGTCAGATCGAGCTGAATTACTTTGATTACAAATTCCAAAATGCAAGGGGAAAAGTCGAGCTTTTAAACGAATACAATATACCTATATGGGTCATGGAGCCTGTCAGAGGCGGACAGCTTGCGTCGCTTCCGGATGAAGCTGTCGAAAGGCTTAAAGCGGCAAGACCCGATGAGAAAGTACCTGCATGGGCGTTCAGGTTTATACAGTCTATCCCTAACGTTACCGTTACTTTGTCGGGAATGTCAAATATGCAGCAGCTAAAAGATAATATCGCGACATATGAAGAGAGCAGACCGCTGGATAAAAAAGAAACAGAACTTATTCTGGATATAGCCGATGCCATGATAGCAAAGACCACGGTTTCATGTACGGGATGCCATTACTGCGTGAGCCATTGTCCCAAGAAGCTTGATATACCTCTGTTGTTAAAGCTTTATAATGAAGCTGTTGTTTCAGGTTCGGGAGAATTTATCGCACCGATGGCGCTTGCGTCGATAGACAGCGACAAGCAGCCCGAATGCTGCATCGGGTGCCATAGCTGTTCAAAGGTATGTCCGCAGCAGATACATATTCCCGAAATACTTCACAGCTTCGCTGAGAAAATGGGAAAAGCCTGAACGATATATAGACAAAAATATGTTAGAATGTGAGGAGGACTGGCTATGGAAATCTACGATTTCACAGTAAAGGCACGCGATGGAAGGGATGTTTCCCTTTCGGATTATAAGGGAAAGGTACTTTTGATTGTGAATACCGCTACAGGATGTGGCTTTACTCCGCATTATAAGGAACTGGAGGAGTTATATGAAGAGTATCGGGACTCAGGGTTTGAGATACTTGACTTTCCCTGTAACCAATTCGGCAATCAGGCGCCGGGCACGGATGAAGAGATCCATTCATTCTGTACAAAACGCTACGGCATTACATTTCCGCAGTTTGCAAAGATAAACGTGAATGGAGCAGACGCCATACCGTTATACAAATGGCTGGTTGAAAATACTTCTTTTTCGGGTTTTGACCTGCACAGTCCGATGGGTGCGATGCTCAGTCAGATAGTAAAGAAACAGGACAGGAAATATAAGCATAATAACGCTATCAAATGGAATTTTACCAAATTCCTTATCGACAGAAATGGCGGCATAGTCGCCAGATTTGAACCGACGACCTCGATGAGCAAAGTCATTGCAAGAGTAAAGGAAATAATATAACATTATAATAATGAAAGCCTTCTGCCGATGCGGCAGGAGGTTTTCGCTTATACAGTGATATTTATCATCCGCCGTCATATAGATATACTGATAAACTCAAATCAGGTGTGAAATGTCGTTATCATCAACAATATCGGAATTATTGCAAAAGACAGATAAAATCGTGTGGGGACCGTATATGATCGCGCTTCTTTTGGGAACAGGTATATATCTTCTTATAAAGATGAGGTTTCTTCCTGTAAGAAATCTTGGCTATGCGCTGAAATGCCTCGTTAAGAGTGGCAAAGATTTTGACGGAGAAGGAGAGATATCTGCCGTATCGTCACTTGCGACAGAACTTGCCGCGACGATAGGCACGGGCAATATAGTCGGCGTGGCGACCGCTATGACGCTTGGAGGAGCAGGAGCGCTTGTCTGGCTCTTGCTGTCAGCGTTTGCCGGTTTCTCAACAAAATTTGCGGAAAGTATGTTATCTGTAAAGTATAGGACAAAAAATGCCGATAAAATAACAGTGGGCGGTCCGATGTACACACTGAAGGCGGCATTCCCGTTCAAAAAAACGGGAGCGGTTTTGGGCGCGATGTTTGCAGTGTTTGCAGTACTTGCCTCATTTGGAATGGGAAATATGGCACAGTCCAATTCGATAACATCGGCATTGCGCGAAGCGTTTTCGATACCTGTACACAAATCGGGGATCGTTGTATCGATACTTGTGATTTTGGTAATACTTGGAGGAATACAGTCCATCTCAAGATTTTCGCTGTATATGGTTCCTGCTATGGCGCTTTTTTACGTAGGCGGAGCGCTGGCGGTCATAATCGTGAATATAGACGGACTGACTTCGGGATTAAAAGAGATATTTACAATGGCTTTTTCGGTCAGAGCTGTTGCGGGCGGAATAGGCGGCACGATAACCGCGTCGATGCAGGACGCGATGCGTTACGGAATATCAAGAGGAGTGTTTTCAAATGAGGCGGGGCTTGGAGCGGGCGGCATAAGCGCCGCAGCGGCAGATACGGCAAGCTGTGTGAAACAGGGATATATAAGTATGACGGGAGTGTTTTTTGACACAATTGTCATATGTACTGTAACGGGACTGGCGATTGCTTCTTCAGGAGTGTTGGGGATATGTGATGAGAATAATGTCCCGCTTACGGGAGCGGCGCTGACGATAGCGGCGTTTTCGACAGTCTTTGGAGATATGGGTGCATGCATCGTGAGCATAGGGATAACGCTTTTTGCGTTTGCCACGATAATAGCGTGGGAATATCAGGGCGAGCGGGCGTTTGAGTATCTGGTAAAAAAATCCAAACTGTGTATCGTGTATCGTTTTACATATGCGCTGGCGACGTTTATCGGAGCGGTATGTACACTTGAAACAGTCTGGAACTTTTCGGATATAATGAACGCGCTCATGGCAATACCGAACCTGCTCTGCGTACTTGCGCTGAGCGATGAGGTCTGCGGCGATATGATGAGATATGAAAAAAATAAAAATCATTCCAAACTATAAAGTATAGAAAAAAACATCCGATAAATATTACATAGAAGATAATTTTGCGATTTTAGGAAGGGAGGAGTCTTTTATATGCGTATAGATGCTTACAATCAAATCCAACAGATCTACAAGAACAGCAAAATCAATAAGACAGAGGGAAAAAAGTCTTCTTCATCAAAATTTGTTGACAGATTTTCAATGTCAGACACAGCTAAGGATGCTCAGATGGTAAAACAGGCAGTGGACAATGTTCCCGATATAAGAGCGGAACTTGTTGAACCGTTGAAAGAGCAGATCGCGAACGGAACATACGATGTCAGCACGGAGGACTTCGCGAGCAGACTGCTTGAAAAATACAACGGGCTATTCTGATAGTGTGAGGTATATGCGTGGCTAGCTTATTGGAAAACTTAGTTGACGTGTTGGACAAGGAGGACAAAGAGTATCAAAATCTCATAACCCTTGCCGATAACAAGACTCCCGCTATAGTAAAGGGAGATATAGACAGCTTAGGTAAGATCACGGAGGATGAACAGGAAACCGTAGGCAGAATCCAAAAATTGGAAAAGCAAAGAAGTAAAATTCTGGCTGATATTGCCAACGTAGTAAACAGGGATGTTGAAACATTGAAACTCGTAAACCTGCTTCAGATGCTTGAAAAAATTCCAGATCAGCAAAAAAAACTTGCTGATGTCCATACGAGATTGAAGGAAACCATTGAGAAACTGAAACTGATAAATTCAAAAAATCAGATGCTTCTTACTGATAAACTCGAAATGATAAACTTCAATCTCGATATGATAAAAGCACTGAAGACTGCGCCGCAGACAGCCAATTATTCTAAGGACGCTTATGCAAATGGCGATAAGCTTGGTATCTTCAACGGCAGCTTCGACGCAAAGCAATAAAAAATATGAGGTGAAATACCATGTCTTTATTCGGGGCATTATATGTAGGTGAAAGCGGACTTCGCACATCTCAGAACGCGCTGAACACAACGGCGCATAATCTTTCAAATATACAGACGCTGGGCTATGTGCGCCAGCAGGTGGCACAGTCCGATACGACATATACAAATCCTGCAAAGAATCGTGCGGGTTATTCTCTTCAAATAGGAGACGGTGTCAAATATTCTGACTGCAGACACATCAGGGACGCGTTCCTCGATGCGTCTTATCGCGAGGAAACAGGAAGATTTTCTTTTTATGATGTATCCTATTCGGCAATAATGGAAATAGAAGACATAATGGGTGAGTTTGACGGCGCTGCTTTCAGAGACTCTTTGAGCAGTCTTTGGGTAGCTATGGAAGAAATATCAAAGAGCCCTAACGATGTCACGAATATATCGCTGCTTGTGCAAAATTCGGCTACTTTTATCGAGAATGCCACAGCGGTATACAATTCTTTTATTGAATATCAGTATAATTTAAACGATCAGGTTATCAGCGCGGTAGATGAGATCAACGCTATCGGCGCCCGCATAAGCGAACTGAACAAACAGATAATGAAGATAGAAGCGGGCGGCGTTGAAGGCGCTAACGATCTTCGCGATGAGAGGGATCTTCTCGTTGATACGCTTGCAGGCTACGGCAACGTTAAATATGATGAGAACGGCGCGGGCGTTATGACAGTTATGTTTAACGGCGTTGACTTCGTTACAGACACAAAATATTTTGAAATGAAGGTTAAGACTGACGAAGATACGGGATTTGTTACACCGTACTGGCAGCATAACCTTATATGGGTTATGGACAAAAACGGCAATAAGGTACAGGATTTCAGATCGGCGCTCGTATTTGACCCGACAGAAGAAATATCCACAAAGAGAAGCACGGATATAGGTTCGCTCAGAGCGCTCCTCCTTGCAAGAGGCGATCATGTTGCCAACTATACCGACCTTACGGTGGATGCCTGCACTGACAGGAAACTTGACGCGCTTGAACTTGATGCCGATCAGTACAATGATTCATACGGACTCAAATATTATGATGAATATATAAGCAATTCAGTCGTCATGAACATTGAAGCGGAGTTTGACAATCTTGTGCATGCGATAACTACAAAGATAAACGACGTGCTTGCAGATTTCTGCGATCCGTCAAGCGGCTATCTGTGCAACGAGGACGGTACTCCGATGCAGATGTTTGAGAAGGTGAACAGCTCGCCTTATGAACATGTGATTCTCACCACCGCACAGGCAAATAAGCTCACGCCGGTAGCGCTCAACAGCAATGTATACGTTGACGAAAACGGAGTAAGATATGTGCAGTTGTGCGATGAGAAAGGCACACCGATAGCCAACAATTATTGGAAATATATAGAGGAAGATCCGAACAACGAGTTTTCATTATATAATTGCGCTAACCTTAAGATAAATCAGAAACTTTTGCAGACACCGGCGCTCCTCAAATTTAAGACGGAGGATGACTCCGCTGATTATAATATCGGTGAAGCGTTTGTAAACGCATTTCAGAGCGAGGGCGTGTTCCTCAATCCGAAAGCTACGGCAATGAGTACTTTTGAGGGCTGCTATACGGATCTTATGAGTCAGGTCAGCAATTCGGGAAATGTGTACAAACTGCTGTACGAATATGAGCAGCTTGCCGTAGAGCAAACGGACAATGAGAGACTTACGGTCATCGGGGTATCGCAGGATGAGGAACTTGAAAAAATGATAATGTTCCAAAACGCCTACAACGCGTCGAGCCGTTACATCAACGTTATAAACTCAATGCTTGACACACTGCTGAGCATGGCATCATAAGCAGGGCACGATAAAGGAGGGATAACATGCCATCGACATTTTTAGGCTTAAATACATCATATACGGGACTTGTCGCGGCGAGCGCGGGACTGAATACGACTGCCAACAATGTTGCGAACGTCGATACGGAAGGATATTCAAGACAGGCAGTCAACCAGAGCGCGGCAAACGCCATGAGGGCTTTTCAGGGCTATGGCTGCATAGGCGCGGGAGTTGACACGCTTGGCGCTGAACGTATAAGAGATATATATTATGATGAGAAATATTGGAACAACAACGCCAAGCTTGGCGAGTATGACAAGAAGTGGTATTATGCCGATATCATTCAGGCATACCTTAAAGACGCAAGAGGCACTGACGAGGTAAAAGGCTTCAGCGCGATATTCAATGAGTTCCACAATTCATTGTCGTCGCTTGCCACGAATACGGGCGAGATAAATCATGCACAGGCAAGCATCGGATTTGCGGGCAATCTGTGCGAGTATTTTAACATATTATATAATAACTTCCAGAAACAGCAGACGGACGTGAATGACGAGATAAAAATAAAAGTTGACGAGATAAACGGCATTGCGCAGCAGATATCCACCCTCAACAAGCAGATAAGCGCGATCGAGATCAACGGAACTGCCGTGGCGAATGAGCTTCGCGACAAGAGAGATCTGCTTATCGATCAGCTTTCGGCTGTTATCGATGTCCAGTGTGATGAACGCCCTGTCCTTGACGACAAAGGCAACGACACGGGACTCAGGGAATATATAGTAAAGATCGCGGGCGGACAGCTTTTGGTTGACGGCAGGGATTACAGGCAGCTTGACTGTGTTCCGAGGGAGAAGTGGCAGAGAGTCAACCAAAATGATGTTGACGGGCTTTTTGATATCTCATGGAGAGATACGCAGCAGGATCTGAACCTTTATGCTAAGAACGTAAGAGGCGAGCTTAAGGGACTGCTTGAAATGAGAGACGGTAATAACGAAGAAGCGTTTAACGGTACAGTTGCGGGTGTGGATGCCGTGAATAAGACGGTCACGATAGAAGTTACCGACGATTATCTTAAAGATGTGACTAAGCTCACGCTTCCGCTTACGGAAGGGCGTATTACGATCGGCGGCGAGCTGTATTATTATGACAGCTTTGAGGTGCAGCACCTTGCTAACGGCGAGTGTTTCTTTACTTTTCAGATGTCGGATGAATTTTCGAGAAATCCGGTTCCTGTAAATAAAGACGCGATAGGCGAACCCGCCAAGATAGGTGAACGCGTAAATTATCAGGGTATACCGTATTATCTTGAACAGATGAATGAATGGGTCCGCGAGTATGCGAGCATCTTTAACGGTCTCTATGGTGTGGACGGCGCTACTGATTATGACGGAAATGACAGATCGAAAGAGATATTCTTTACAGGAGACGATGAAGTAAACAGCAGCCAGTTCAAGCTGACTGTAGACAAGGATGCAAAGCATTACAGCTCTATCGACGACGGATATTATCAGCTTACGGCAGGCAATTTCAATGTGCGCAAGACACTTGAGGATAATCCGAGAACTATGGCGACACATACTGTCTACACGGACGGCGAGTCAAAATATGATATCGTTGAAAACCTCATAGACCTGTCAAGCAATATCAACAAGATGAAGTTCAGAGGATGCAGCGCGGAGAGTTTCCTTGAATGTCTGCTTGGCGATTCGGCGCTTAACGCAAGCAGCGCCCAGAATTTCCAGACTGTATATACAAATATTCAGGAATCGATTGAGAACAACCGCTTCTCGATAAGCGGCGTCGATGATGACGAGGAAGCGGCAAATATGATAAAATATCAGACCGCGTTTAACCTTTCGAGCAAGATGATATCCGTGTTAAATGAGTGCTATGAGAAGCTCATACTTGATACGGGAGTTTAGGAGGTAGAGACATATGGCAATGCGTATAACCAATAAAATGATGCAGAATACTGCGATGCGCAACCTTAATACGAACAAGGCACGCGAGCAGAAGCTCACTAATCAGATGGCGACGGGAAAGAAGATCGACAGACCTTCGGACGACCCGGTAGTAGCTATCCGTGCGCTGAAACTCAACGCTTCGCTTGATAAGATCGACCAGTTTTATGAGAAAAACTCCGAGGACGCTCAGCACTGGCTTGACCTGACATCTTCCGCGATCGAACAGGTTCAGAAGATACTTACGGATACGGGCGGTATTAAGCAGAATATCACGCAGATGATAAGCGGATATAATAAAGACGAAGATCGTCTTGCCGTTATAGAGAATATAGCTAATCAGGTTAAAGAGTTTTACTCGACGGGAAACGCATCCAGCGCGGGAAGAAGCCTCTTTACGGGATATCGTACAGATTTGCCCCTTGCCTTTACCGAGGATAAGGAAGAGACATATTATATCATGGAGCAGCTTACCAATTCGGCATTAAGCACCATGACTTTTGTAAAAACGGGCGATCTGCCGGATATTAATGAAGGTAATTTTCTGACCAAAACGACAACAGAATACGATGTTGACACTTATGAGATACCTCGTATAAGGCTTGCGTATGAAAATACGGATCCCTCAAAGATAACACTTGAATTTGGCGATAAGAAATACAGCGGAGCAGACGGCAGCATCATAGTTAAAACTAATGCGACAGATGATGCTTATATGGAAGTTGTAAATGATCCTGATGCTATAGTATATATCGCGGAAACAGGCGAAATTCTGCTTGGAGAAAATAAGCAGCAGGAGATTGCCGAGCTTAAGGATGACGAAGAGATCCGTATAGGATATGAAAAGACACACTGGGAGGAAGGCAACCTTGACCCTATCCACTATTTCTATACAGAGCGCACACAGCCCAACACAGGCAAAAAGCTTGTTTACAACGCACAGTATCTTGAAGGCAAACTCGTGCCTGACGACAGGCAGATAATAGAGTACGACATAGGCAACAATCAGACTATCCGCGTAAATACAACACCTGATGAACTGTTTACGCATGATATAGGAAGAGACGTTGACGACTTGATAAACATGCTTGAAGATTACGGAGTAATCAAGGACAATTATACGACTATTGACAACATGATAGAGTCAGGCGAATACCATGGGGATGATCTTGATAAACTTAACGAGCAGAGAAACGCGTTAAAGAAGGCGCAGGATCTTATCGGCGATAAGATACAGAAGCGCGCGGAGGAAATGGAGACTAAATGCGATAAATATATTGAGCGCACCACGCTTGCGGAGACAAACTGCGGTTCAAGAGGCAACCGTCTTAAGATAATCAAGAACAGGCTGAGCGTTCAGCAGGAAAATTTCCAGGAACTTGTAAGCGAAAACGAAGACGCGGATTATGATGAACTTACGATACAGCTTAAGAGCGTGCAGCTGTCATATCAGGCGGCGCTGTCTTCAATCGCGTATGTACTGCAAAATTCGCTTTTGGACTTTATACGTTAAATTCATGGAGGAACATATAACATATGGTTGAGATAACTACCAAGATTTTTGGGCAGATAGCCGTGGAAGACGACAAGATTATACATTTTGACAACGGTATACTTGGCTTCCCTGCTTTACAGGATTTTACCCTTATTTATGATATAGACAAGGGTAACGATGCGGCTATCAAATGGCTGCAGTCGCTTCAGGAGCCGGCGTTCGCAATGCCGGTGATGAATCCTGAACTTGTTGTCGCGGGGTACAGCCCGAAATTCCAGCAGGAATTGCTTGCTCCGCTCGGGGGCAACCTGAACAGCGACAATATACTTATGTTTGTGACGGTTACGATACCTAAAAACGATATCACCAAGACCACAGTCAATCTGAAAGCGCCGATAATCGTCAGCATAGACAACCGCAAAGCTGTACAGCTTATTAATGATGATGAAGCGTACAGCGTAAAATACGCCATTTATGATATTCTTCAGGCGAGAAAAAAGGAAGGTGAATAATATGCTGGCATTGTCGAGAAGAAGAGGCGAAGCCGTAGTAATAAACAATGACATAGAAGTTACGATACTTGGTGTAAGGGGAGATCAGGTAAAGATTGGGATAAACGCCCCTAAGAAGATCTCTATATACCGCAAGGAGGTCTACGACCAGATACAGGAGGCAAATCAGGCGGCTAGCGGAGATAAGTCTGATGTAGAGCAGCTTGCAAGTCTTTTGAAAAAATAAATAAAAAAATTTAAATCAGCTATAAGATAATAAAAATTAATGCCGATATATAAAATGTAAAACAAATCAAAATCAAATCAAAATCAAATCAGAAAATGTCTTATGTAATGTAAGACCATAACGGGGTTAATAACTGAAGGCTGTTGCCTAAGCAGGCGCGCCAATTGGTAGCAGTCTTTGGATTATTAAAATTTAAAAATTGAATATGGTGTTGAAACACGTGGATAAAAGGATTTATTCACAAACACAGCCGATGAAAGGATACATCGGTCAAACAAGGAGGTAATACTATGGTAGTACAGCACAATCTACAGGCAATGAACTCTAACAGAATGTTAGGGATCACACAGGGAACATTATCGAAGTCAACAGAGAAGCTTTCTTCAGGTTACAAGATCAACCGTGCGGCGGATAATGCAGCAGGTCTTGCGATATCAGAGAAGATGAGAAAGCAGATCAGAGGACTTACACAGGCATCTGCAAACGCGGAGGACGGCATTTCATCTGTACAGACGGCAGAAGGTGCATTGACGGAAGTACATGATATGCTCCAGAGGATGAACGAGCTTGCAGTACAGGCGGCAAACGGTACGAACTCACAGGATGATCGTTCATATATACAGGACGAGATCGATCAGCTTACACAGGAGATTGACCGTGTAGCAGAGACGACAAAATTCAACGAGACATACCTGTTAAAGGGTGATGCGGATGTTGAGAAGGGTTATACATTTGCATATGGAAAAGCGAGCGATGACATAAATGCAACGGCTAAGATGACGACAGATGCCGCAACAAGTGTAACGGCAGAAATAGATTTTGCAGATGATGTAACATCAACAGCAGATCAGAATGGGTTGGCTAAGGCACTTCGTGATCAGGGACTTACAATTACGGCTTCGACAATAACCGGGGAAGTTCAATATTCTGTTGAACTTAACGGCAGTGATGCTAAGAGCAATTATCAGGTGCAGGCTGTTGCAGGCAAGCCTACGGAATTTAATATTGTTAATGTGGAAGGGAAGCAGGTTGCAAAGATTACCTTAACAGTTCCTACTGATGCTTTAAAGGGTGGCGACAGTGTAGTAATCACGGCATCTACTGTAAGTGCTGCAGTAAGCAAAAATGAAGTGTATTCATTCTATGATAAAGATGGCAACAGGATTGCTGCAAATGCGTTGGGCGATTATTTTACAGGATCCGGTGACGCTGATGCAACGGCTACGGCAAGGGCTGATGCTAATAAAGTATATGATGCTCTTGGAAAGGAACTTAAGCTTGGAACAGAAGTTTCACATAAATCAGCTGTGGATGGTTCAGAAATAAAAAAGGCAAGTGATATTGTATCAGCAACCAAGGATAAGATGGGAGCTCTGAACCTCAAGTTCCATGTAGGAGCAGACGGCACTAATAACAACAAAATTTCCATCAGCATTGATGCCCTTACAGCAAAGGGGCTTGGCATCAACGGATTAAAGGTTGACGGCAACAATGGAGATAAGGCAACGAATGCAATCTCTGTAATTGCACAGGCAGTTAAGATCGTATCAACCCAGCGTTCAGCACTTGGTGCAGTACAGAACCGCTTAGAGCATACGATTAACAACCTTGATAACATCGTAGAGAATACAACATCAGCAGAGTC
>CANREB010000057.1 GCA_947629525.1 uncultured Lachnospiraceae bacterium | reverse complement strand
GCATTAGATCAGGCAATGGATTACTATGATGCCGTTGTCCATTCCGATATAAACAGAGCGGATAATGTGCAGAAAAATCCCGAAAGAGTTCGTCGGCTTATGCGTTCTTATGCGAGAAATCAAGGCAGCCAAGTCCCAAACACAGTACTTGCAAATGATATTGCGGCAAATGATGAGACCCCGATTAGCGAGGAAACAGTCGCTTCTTATGTTAATGCCCTGCGTAAAATATTTGTTGTAGAGGATATGCCCGCCTGGAATCCCAATCTGCGGTCAAAAACAGCTATTCGTTCGTCTGACACGCGGTACTATGTTGATCCGTCTATTGCTGCGGCAGCTTTGGGGATTGGTCCGAATGACCTGATATATGATTTAAAAACTTTTGGCTTTCTCTTTGAAGCGCTTTGCATCAGGGATCTGCGCGTTTTTGCGGATGTTATGAATGGAGAGGTTTATCACTACCGCGACAAGGACGGACAGGAATGTGATGCCGTTATTCATCTGAGAAACGGTAAATACGGTCTTATTGAAATCAAACTGGGCGGCGATAAGCTTATTGAGGAGGGTGTAAAAAGTCTGAAATCAATGGCAGATAAAATTGATACTGACAAGATGAACGCACCATCTTTCCTCATGGTTTTGACGGGAACAGGTGACTTTGCATATCGGCGTCATGACGGAATATTGGTGGTTCCTATCGGATGCTTAAGAAATTGATACAAAATGCCTGACATAATAATTTGTAATAATAGAAAAACAGCCCGGACATGGCTGTTTTTCTTATGCTCAAATAAGACATGCAATAAAAATGCTCAAAAAATGCGCAAAAATTGTGTTTTATATGGAAAATTTTTAAGTTTTACATTAGAATAAAAAATATGAGTAAATCAGCCGTCCCACAGCGGCAGAATGGAGAACATTTATGACATTCAGAAAAAGTAAGAAAAAATCACAGGAAGATGAGCAAAGAGACCCGAATTATAAAGAATACCCGCTTTTTTCAAATATGCTTTACATCATGAAAGGAATGTTTGGCGCACAAAAGCCCCTGCTTTTCTTTATACCGCTTGGCATTGCGGCGGAGGTCGCCAATACTTATATCCCGTCGTTTGCGCTGCGCGCAGTCATCAATGACATCACAAACAATGTTGAGACAAAACAGCTTCTTCATACGGCGCTTCTTTTTGCGTTTATGATGCTTATAGCAGGCGCAGCGAACATGTTTGCCAATGCCAATCTTTGGTGGCGCTGGATAGGCGCAAGGATGAACTTCATCATGATGCGCATCCGCAAGGTGCTTTACATGGATTATGAGCATCTCGAATCACCGGTCGTGATGAAAGCACAGGGGAAAGCGCAATATGCGACAGACGGCAACAATAACGGTGTGGAGGGCATGATGCGTTCCTCATATGAGATAATGAAAGTATTCGCTTCTTCTTTTACCGCCGTCCTTATCATCGGGCAGTTATCGCCTTGGATCGTGCTTATGATATTTGTATTTGGCGCGTTGTACTTTCTGAGTATGGATAGCACCAAGAAAAGGGACAAGAAGACATGGGACGAATGTTCCCCGTATTGGCATAAACAGTGGTATATGCTGAACACCATGACGAATTTTACTTACGGAAAAGATATACGTCTGTTTTCCATGGGTGGATGGCTTGTCAACAAATACGCGGGTATTCAGGACTATCTTCAAAGGCTTATGTGCGAGTCGAAAAACCGTTGGATGGGACATACGATATTCAGCAATATTTTGGGGCTTGCCAATTTGGCGATAGTCTACGGTTATCTTATCAGCAGGGTGCTTTCGGGCGGGATATCGATTGCGGATTTTTCTCTCTATCTTGGGGCAATCGCAAGTTTCAACAACGTACTGCAGCAGGTATTTAACAATGTGGCGGATTTAAGACAGCAGTCGCGCGAAATCAATGATTTCCGTACCTTTTTGGAATACCCTGAACGCGAGGCGTTTAAGGATGCGGAAGCAGAGCCGCCGTCGCTAAAAGAGATGGACAAGTATGTGTTCACATTTGAAAACGTGTCGTTCAAGTATGCCGAAGCGCCCGATTACGCGCTGAAAGACTTAAACCTGACGCTTGAGGTGGGGGAGCGTCTTGCGGTCGTCGGGCTTAACGGAGCGGGCAAATCCACATTTATCAAGCTTCTATGCGGGCTTTATGTGCCGACGTCGGGGCGCATACTTTTAAACGGCATTGATATACGGCGTTACGATAAGCGTGAGTATTATGAGCTTTTTGCGCCTGTGTTCCAAAATGTTGAGCTTTTTGCCTTTTCAATGGGTGAAAACGTGTCAATGCGCGGCAGCATCGAGACAGACACAGACAGGACGATAAGCTGTCTTCGCGACGCGGGACTTTCCGAAAAGCTTGATACGCTTCCTAAAGGTGTGGAAACTCAGCTTTTGAAGGTGCTGCATGACGACGGCATAGACCTTTCGGGCGGTGAGAGGCAGAAGCTTGCTTTTGCAAGGGCGCTGTACAAAAATTCGCCGATCGTAATACTTGACGAGCCGACTTCCGCTCTTGACGCGCTTGCAGAATATAAGATGTATATGGATTTTGACAGGCTGATCGGTAAAAAATCGGCTGTATACATTTCACACCGCCTGTCGTCCACACGTTTCTGCAATCATGTGGCATTGTTTGAAAACGGTACGCTCACAGAGTACGGTACGCACGAGTCGTTGATGGAAAAGGGCGGCGCGTACTGTGAAATGTTCAACGTACAGGCGCAGTATTACAGAGAGGAGGGCGGCGCGGATGAAGCTTAAAAAGTCATTATCGCTCATCAGGCTGTTTGTTTCCTATGCATGGGAGTGCAGGGCGTCCTATTTTATCTTTTTCATAGCGGATATAGTGCTGAATGCCGTGTCGCCGTTTATTACGATCCTGTTTCCGGCGCTTGTGATCGATGAGCTGACAGGTCAGCGCAGACCGGAGTATATCGTGCTGTACGTTGCCTGTACCGCAGCGCTCCAGTATGCGGTCAGCGCAGCCAAGGGCGTTATCGGCCTGACGAAAGAGAAATATGCGGATCTGTATAACAGGTATCTGCAGATGAAACTGGCAGAGAAGTGCGTTGCTATGGATTTTCAGCATACAGAGGATAAGACTGTGCTTGATCAGCTTGAGAAGGCAAAGACAGGGATCGAGTGGTATTCGGGCGGCATCAGCGGTATTCTGGATACGTTCGGCGCTATCCTGACCCATGTGGCCACGCTGCTTGGAACTGCGGCGCTTGTCATTGGCGGCGCGCCCGTGCTGATTCCGGTATATGCGGTATGTATCACGGCGGAAACCGTTTTTAGACATTACGTAGAGAAGATCAATCGTGAGCATTTTTTGAGGCTTTCCAAAGAAAACCGGGCTTTCGGATATATGTTCTGGGAACTTGCGAATGTCCGCTTCGGGAAAGATATCAGGCTTTACGGCGCGGAACAGACGATAGAAGACAAGTGCAAAGCAAGTATCAGGTCGCAGGCGGGTGTATGGAAAAGCCAGGCGATGCATTGTCTGCCCTATAATCTTGCCGGTGTGCCCTTTACGGCGGGACGTTACTTTGCGGAGCTTTTTATCTTGGGGAAAAAGGCGCTTGGCGGGGCAATCTCCATCGGCTCCTTCACCATGTATATGAATGCAAGCAATACATTCGGTCAAAGTCTGCAGAGTATAATATGGTGTGTCCAGAAGCTGTATTCAAGCCTTGCCTATATCAATGAATTTGTGGTATTCATGGAATATCCCGATGCGGTGCGTCACGGAAGCCTGCATCCGGACACCGGCGCGGCGCATACGATCGAGTTTAAGGATGTCAGCTTTACCTATCCGCATACAGATGTGCAGGTGCTAAAAAAGATCAATGTCGTGCTTCATTCGGGTGAGCATATCTCCGTGGTGGGATTGAACGGCGCGGGAAAGACCACATTCATTAAGCTGCTGTGCAGACTGTATGATCCCACAGAGGGGCAGATCCTGCTTGACGGGACAGACATCAGGGAATATGTATATGAAGAGTATGTGAAACTGCTCTCGGTGGTATTTCAGGATTTTGAACTGTTCGCGTTTACGGCGCGTGAAAACGTCACCCTGACGGAGAGCCATGCCAAGGCGGAGGATGTGCGCAAAAACGAGGAAAAGCATGAGTCTATATTCAAGGCAGAGGAATGTGCTGTGGCGGACGATGAAAAATTTGAAAGGGTAATCAGGCAGGCGGGGCTGTCGGAGGCAGTCGCAAAGCTCAAATACGGCGCTGACACATTTATAATGAAAGGCTTCGACCATGGCGGAAGCGAGATGTCGGGCGGCGAACAGCAGAAGCTTGCGATAGCGCGTGCGCTTTACAAAGACGCGCCTGTAGTGATACTCGACGAGCCGACGGCGGCGCTTGACCCTATCGCGGAATATGAGATTTACAGGCAGTTTAACACGCTTGTTGACGGCAAGACGGCAATTTATATTTCCCACAGGCTGTCCTCGTGCAGATTTTGTGATATAATTTATGTGTTCGTGGACGGTGAGATAAAAGAACGCGGCACCCACGCCGAGCTTGCCGCCGTAGAGGGCGGACATTATGCCAGGATGTTTGCGGCGCAGGCGCAGTATTATAAGTGAAATGTCTGCGATATTTTCAGGGAAGTGGACAATACAATTCAACTGCGCGGTGAGGTACGGAAGCGTCATACGAATAAATATCAAAATGATGTTGGAGGGAAAAGATGATTAAAGCAATTCTGACAATTGACGATATTGCGTCAAAAAATACTCCTGCGATAGTGGATTATCTGCAGGAGAAAGGAATACAGGCGATAATGTTTGCCGTAGGGCAGAATTTGGAGAAATATCCGGAACAGGCGGTTTACGCACTAAAGAATGGTATGATAATAGGAAATCACAGCTATTCCCACCCCGCGTTTTCGTCACTTTCAATGGATGAGGGCGTAAAAGAAATCGAAAAGTGCGAGGAACTGCTTGACAGGCTGTATCAGTCCGCGGGCGTGGAGCGAAGGTTCAGACCTTTCCGTTTTCCGTATGGAGACAAGGGCGGTAAAAATAAAGAAGCGCTTCAAAAATATTTGACTGAAAACGGCTTTACCAAGGTAAAAGACACCCAAATCCCTTACAAGTGGTGGCAAGATAACGGATTTAATAAGGATATTGATACATTTTGGACATTTGATTTTGCGGAATACAATATCCGTCCCGACAGCGGTTTTACCAAAGATGATGTATGGCGGAAAATCCACGACCCGAACCCAAGCACAGGAGCCGCTTTGCTTGCCGATGGAGGCAGGCACATTATCCTTTTGCACGCGCATGACGAGACGGAGGAAATGCTGCCCGAATACTATAAGCTGTTTATTGACCATTTGACAGAAAACGGCGTGGAGTTTGAAAAGCCTGAATTTTTGGAGTGAGGTATACAAATGAAACGATTATTTTTTACTGGAAGATGATTTGAGCCTGATAAACGGGCTTTCATTTGCCGTAAAAAAAGAAGGATATGAAATAGATGTCGCGCGTACCGCACTGGAGGGCGATACATTATGGGCGGATGATAAATATGATTTAGCGATTTTGGACGTATCGCTTCCCGACGGTTCAGGCTTTGACTTCTGCAGGAAGATACGCAGGACTTCAAAGGTGCCTGTTATGTTCCTTACCGCTGCCGACGAAGAGACGGATATTATCATGGGACTTGATATAGGAGGCGACGACTATATTACAAAGCCCTTTAAACTGGCGGTATTTCTGTCAAGGATTAACGCGCTGCTGCGCAGGAGCGAAAATTTCAATACTGACAGCACAGAGCTTAATTTGGGCGGCATCATTGTAAAACGTTTGAACGGCGAGGCTTATAAACAGGGAAAGCGGCTTGAACTGACTGCGAGCGAATACAAACTGCTGTGCCTGTTTATGGAAAATCCCGGACGAATACTTTCATCGGAACATATTTTGGCAAAGCTATGGGACTGCAGTGAAAATTATATAGACAATAATTCCCTCACCGTTTATATCCGCAGGCTGCGCACAAAAATCGAGGACGACCCGAAAGAGCCAAAACATATCGTTACCGTCCGCGGCATGGGCTATAAGTGGAATACAGAAGGGATAAGCGTATAATGGAAATATTTGCAAACAGGAAAATCAGAAATCTTTTTACAGGTATGCTTTCATGCGCTGCGGCTTTTACGCTTGTTTCGTCATTGCTGGCGGTCTGTGCAGTTGAAAACGCGGAATATTACATAATAACCTGCAGTCTTTGTATGGCAGTTGTCATTATGATACTTTGTTGTCTGTATTTTAAGGAACAGCATAAAATCATGGAAAATGCGAAAACGCAGATAGTAGAATACATATCAGGAAATAAAAATGTTTCCATTGAATGTAATGACGATGGAGAGTTGTACAGGCTGTTTCATGAGGTCAATTCTCTGGTCACTATCTTAAATGCGCACGCGGAGAATGAGAAAAATGCGAAGAAATTTCTGCGCAATACGATATCGGACATATCACATCAGTTAAAGACGCCTCTTGCCGCCTTAAATATTTATAACGGATTGATACAGGACGAGGCTGAAGAAGGTAAGCTCTCAACGATACAGGAGTTTAGCAGGCTTTCAGAGCAGGAGCTTGACCGTATGGAAACGCTGGTGCAAAATCTGTTAAAAATCGCAAAACTGGACACAGGAACGATACATATGGAAAAGGCTTCGGAAAATGTGTCTGAAATCGCGGCGGACGTAAAAGAGCATTTTCTGTTCCGCGCCCAACAGGAGGGAAAGGAGATATGCTTATCGGGCAGTGAAAATGCTTCACTTTTATGTGACCGCGGCTGGATAACCGAGGCTGTCGGCAATCTTGTCAAAAATGCACTCGACCATACGGGAAGCGGCGGAATTGTACATATCGAGTGGCGGGCTTTTCCCTCTATTGTCCAAATCATCGTAAAGGATAACGGAAGCGGTATACATCCGGAGGACTTGCACCATATTTTCAAGAGATTTTACAGAAGCCGCTTTTCCAAGGACACACAGGGTATCGGACTGGGGCTTGCGCTTACGAAAGCGGTTGTGGAGGTGCACAGCGGTACGATAGAGGTTGACAGTGAATTGGGAAAGGGAACTGTCTTTACGATGAATTTTCCAATCTGAAAAATATATTCCTACAAAAATGTAGGATTGCTGTAAGGTGGCAGTAATGTTTTTGTGATATCCTCTTAAATGCGGACAGGATAAAGCACTTTAATGCCTGTCTGCCGAAAAAAATTTCAGAAAGAGGTATATGCAAATGGATTTATTGGAAGTAAAGAACATCTGCAAAACTTACGGCAGCGGGGAGACTGCTGTAGATGCACTAAAGAATGTCAGCTTTTCCGTTCCCAAGGGGGAATTTGTTGCGATCGTCGGGGAATCAGGGTCCGGCAAAACCACGCTTCTAAATATGCTTGGCGCACTGGACACACCGACTTCAGGCAATGTGCTGATTGACGGCAGAGATACTTTTTCAATGAAGGAAAGTGAGCTTACCGTTTTCAGACGCCGGAACATCGGGTTTATCTTTCAGTCATTTAATCTGATACCGGAGCTTACTGTGGAGCAGAATATGATATTTCCTGTTCTTCTGGATTATCAGAAGCCTAACAGGAAATATTTGGAGGAGCTGCTCACGATACTTAACCTAAAACAGCGCAGAGATCATCTGCCAAGCCAATTGTCAGGCGGTCAGCAACAGCGCGCTGCTATTGGACGCGCACTGCTCACACGCCCGTCGCTGATTTTAGCCGATGAGCCGACCGGGAATCTTGATTCGCGAAACAGCAGCGAAGTTATCGCGCTGCTGAAAGAAGCATCAAAAAAATATGAGCAGACTATCATCATGATTACCCACAACCGAAGCATCGCCCAGACAGCGGACAGAGTGCTTAAGGTTTCTGACGGCGTATTGACTGATTTCGGGAGGTGCAGGGAATGAAAAGTTATCTCAGCCTTATCCCGATTTCTGCAAAGGTTAAGAAACGGCAGAACCGCATGACGCTGCTGTGCATTATTATTTCAGTGTTTCTTGTGACGGCTGTTTTCAGTGTGGCGCAGATGGTTACAAGGGCGGAAACAGATATCATGCAAAATAAGCATGGAAACTGGCATATCCAGATAAAAAATCTGCTGCCCGATACAGCGCGGGAAATCAGCAAAAGTTTTGATGTGGCTGCTGTCGGATGGTCAAATTTTTTTAACACTGACGTGGAAGAGCCCTATTATATTGGAGAGCGGAAAGCCGTACTTTATGGGACAGATGAGGTATACTTTTCGCAGCTTATGAACGGGTTGGAAGAGGGCGCTTTCCCAAAACAGGATAATGAGGTGGTACTCAGCCCGTCTGCAAAGATAGCTATCGATGTACAGCTTGGAGATAGGGTAACTGTGCATACGCCCGCAGGAGACGTGGATTTTACGGTAACGGGATTCGGGGCGGATGATAAAGAATATTATCAGGGACAGACATATGCGGTCGCAGTATATATGACGCGAGAGGCTTTTGGCGCTATTATGTCACAAAACGGTATTTCTGAAAATCCGATATGTTTTATCAGATTTCAAAGCGCAAAAGAAGCTTCACGCGCAAGAACAGAACTGCTCGAAAGGTACGGTGTTCTGCCTGAGAATATTTCCGAGAATACGGCTGTTATGGGGCTTGCGGGACAGAGCGGCAATACTGCCGTAACGGGATTTTATTCCGCCGCGGTTTTCCTGTTCATATTGGTAATGATTGCAGGTGCGCTGATGATTTCGGGAAGCCTTAACAGCAGCGTCGCACAGCGGACACAGTTTTTTGGAATGCTGCGGTGTGTGGGCGCAAGCCGCCGTCAGATAATACATTTTGTCCGCTTAGAGGCGCTGAACTGGTGCAAAACATCGATACCTGCGGGGCTTATCTTAGGCACTGGCATCAGCTGTGGAGTCTGCGCGTACCTGCGATATGGAATAGGCGGCGAGTTTGCTATGATGTCCGTTATTTCTGTCAGCCCTGTAGGATTGGTATGCGGTACTCTGGTCGGTATTATCACTGTCCTGTTAGCGGCACAGGCGCCTGCAAAAAGAGCGGCAAAGGTTCCGCCCGTACTTGCCGTTTCAGGCAGCTTGGAACTGCAAAAAAGCAGCAGGCACAGGATTAAACTTCATTTTGGGCGCATTGAAGCGCTGCTGGGGATTTACCATGCGGCAGGTTCAGGGAAAAACCGGTTTTTGATGACGGCTTCTTTTGCATTCAGTATAATACTGTTTTTGTGTTTCTCTGTAGGCTTGACCTTTGCTCGCGGACTGCTTCCGTCGATGGACGCTTCACAGCCGGATATTGTACTTAATGGGTATGCCAATGCCCTTGTGCTTGAGCAGCAGCTTACGGGTGAGATTGAAAATATTTCAGGCGTGGAGTATGCTTATGGCAGCTCATATATCGGAAATATTCCTGTGTCGTCATCGCGTGAGGATATTGACCATATAAATTTGGAGTCCTATGACGATACGCTGCTTGAACTTGCCAGGGACAATGTGATGCAGGGCGATATATCTGCCATTTTTGGAGACAGCAGGCAGGTAATGACTGTCCAAAATAAGGACAATCCGCTGAAAATCGGAGATGTGCTTTATATCGGAGGCAAGGAGGTCAAAATCACCTGCACTGTATCAGATGCTATATTTCCAAGCGGGCTGCTCGTCATATGCTCGCAGGAAACCTTTGAACGCCTGACAGGAGAACAGAATTATGCGATGATAGGTATCAGGCTGAATGAAAAAGCGGACGATGCGACGTTGAAACAGATCAACAAATTTGTGGGAAGCGACGTGATATTTTCGGATGACAGGGAGCTGAATGCGTCAAACAATAAAACTTATATGGCTTTCTGCGTGCTTGCATATGTTTTTTTGGCAATCATCAGTATGATAACTCTTTTTTATACGATGAACAGTGTTTCAATCAGCGTTGCCGCCCGCACAAAGCAGTATGGGGCGATGCGCGCGGTAGGAATGAGCGGCGGACAGCTTACCATGATGATATCGGCGGAAGCTCTGACCTATGCCGTTTCAGGTCTTATCGTCGGCTGCGGTATCGGTATTCCGCTAAGCAGGCTGCTGCATATACGCTTTGTTACGCGGTATTTCGGGACGCCATGGCGCTTGCCGATGGGAATGCTTGGTGTCATTGTATTGTTTGTTTTAGTCTGCTCTGCTGTATCGGTGTATGCCCCGGCAAAGCGGATGCGCGGTATGGCTATTACGGAAACGATTAGTGAACTGTGAATTAAGAGTGGTAACGAGGAGAAAGCAGATGAAAAAGAGCAGACTGTCTTATGATGAATGGAAATGTATTGAAAAGAAGCAAATCCATGGGAAACGGGTAAAGATAAATGGATTTGAAGGCTATATCGGACTTTTAAATATCGAAAAAGTAACAGTGCCGCAGATATGGAAATTTAACGGTGAAGATATTGTCGTATGCGATGAAGGCTTGAAATGGTTATCGATATTGCCAGAAAATGATTTTTATTGCATTACGGCGATGTTAGACGAAAATAGCGGCATTCTTTTATGGTACATAGATATGATAGCATCTCAGGGAATTGACGAGGATGGAGTTCCGTATTTTGATGACCTTTATCTGGATTTGGTAGTATATCCTGACGGAACGGTTATTGAGGATGATATGGACGAATTGGAAGAAGCACTTTCCGCAAATGATATTTCAAGAGGGCAATATCAGCTTGCGCTTGATACAGCTCAAAGGTTGAAAGAGGGGCTTTTGAGTGATATTAAAAAATTTGTTTCGTATACACATATTTGTTTGAATGAGATAATGGAGGCATAAAATACAATGAAAGATTATAGCGGACAGCACAAAAAAGTATGGGAATATGATGCATATGGTTTTTGGGTTAAAACTGCTAGCACGCCGTCTGAAAGGGCGCGCGAGGATATTTGAGCTAAAGCAGTTTGACGAGCATCCCGCGTGGGAAAATGAAAAACTGCCGGGGGAATTTACCGTTGTGGCGGTGAAGAGGGGTAAATCTCAAGAAAGTTAGAAAATTCACAGCCGTATAAATTCCCCAACCAATGGTTGAATTGCCTCAATCCAACCATTGGTTCGTGTGAAAAACGTATGGTCAGGCGTATCGTTAGAGGCGAAAGGAGAAAAAATGATGAATCAGACAGAGATTGGAAAATTCATTGCCAAACGCCGTAAAGAGAAAAAACTGACTCAAGCGCAGTTGGCAGAAAAATTGAACATTACAGATAGGGCGGTATCTAAGTGGGAAACAGGTAAAAGTATGCCCGATTCATCTATAATGTTGGAGCTTTGTGAAATATTGGAAATCACAGTAAACGAGTTGTTAAGCGGAAAGGAGATTGACATGGAAAGTTTTGAAAAAAAGGCAGATGAAAATTTGATTGCCTTGAAAAGGAAAGATGAAAATAATATGACAAAGAATGTGATTATTTCAATTTTGTTTTCAGTAACACTTTTGACAGGGATTATGGTATGTCTCATTTGCAATATTGCAATATCCGGTAATTTAACATGGTCACTGATTCCTGTCAGTTCCATTGTTTTTGCATGGGTTATATCTTTTCCAAGCATTATATTGGGGAAAAGAGGGATTGTCGTAAGTTTAATATCATTAAGCGTTTTTATCATTCCCTATTTGTTTTTGCTAAGCAATTTAATAAAAGTGAAAGAAGTATTTTCAGTTGGTGCGGTAATGGCGGTGGCTTCAATCGGTTTCTTATGGATAATCGCTGCAATATTTAATCATATTGGAAAAACGAGGAAGTTAATTGCTTTAGGAATAACTTTTTTATCAGCTATCCCATTCGTGATCATTGTCAATGTAATGCTGTCAAAAATGATAGGGGCGCCTGTTTTTGACGTATGGGATATGCTGTATGTCTTTATATTGCTGATATTTGCATTTGTTTCTTTTATTTGTGACTATGCTAAGAAAAAGGGGTTGATAAAATAATAAAAGGGTGCTTACCACTACGCCGGCCCCGCCAGTGTCATGCATCATATTCAGACACGCTTGCGCTTCCAAAAAGCGTAACGGACACTAAGCTCAGCGGCGCTTTTTAAGCTTGCTTCGCTAAGTGCCGACGCTTTTTGAAAGTCTGAATATGATGCATGACACTGGCGGGACTTCAATTTCGGTCTTGTGTTACGTCTTAATTATTCGTTGGTTACGAGAGTTTGTTAGATAACGCAGGATTTAGTCAAAATATACAAAATAAGCGGTGCATTGCGGCAGCAGCAACGCGTTTTTGTATATTTTGACTAAATCCGAACGTCTCTTCGCCCACCTCTTTATCCAAACTGCTGGTTATCCGGCAGTTGAAACGCGTTTTTCACATTCTGATATTTTCTGTTCATATGAATGTATCACATCGCCGTCCGCGGGCGCGCCGCACTCGGTGACAAGAATGTCAATAATTTTTTTGTATTCCAAAGCCGCAGCCTGAAAGTCCTTTTGTATCTCATAAATATGTGCTATGCTGAGATTATTGTCGATATATCTTGGCGGTTTGCTTAAATCGGCGGCTTTTGTGTAAAGTCTAGCTGCGCTGTCATATAATCCAAGGCTTGCAAATGCGTCCGCTTTATAGTTCCAAGCGGTCGGATTGTCGGGATATTCGTTGGTCATTTTATCGAGTAACGCTTTAGCCGCTTCAATATTGCCTTTCTTTATCTCGATTTTCGCCATAATTCTGTATGCGCGCAATGAATGTTTCATCTTATTCATTCTGTTCACAATCTTCTCGGCTTCGTCAAGCCTGCTATCAGCCGTTAAAAGTTCTGCAAGGTATTCATACGCATTGACATTGTTGGGATTTTTACTGATAAAATCATAGTAAAAGTCAATTAGTTCATGATGATTTGTTAAATCCCAACAACCCCATAACGGTCCGCATAAAACTGAATGGATATTTTCGTCATGCGGATTTTCCTTTAAAGCCTGTTTCGCAAGCTCTGTTGATTTTGAGTGGTACTCATTGGCGCGGTTTTCGTACAAACGCGCAAGCAGCGCTTTTGTATTCCGTTCCTTTAGAAAGCTTTCCGCATATGAAAATTCGTTGCTGTCAAGCGAGAACCGCTTATACAGCATATTGTTTATGCGCTCAAAATGTGTGCTGTCGGTAAGTTCAAACAGTTCGTCTATCGTGACACCGAAAAACACTGAAAGTTCAGGCAAAAGCGTTATATCCGGCATTGTTTTTCCACTTTCCCATTTGCACACCGCCTGAGGAGATACGTTCATTTCCTCAGCAAGCCTCTCTTGCGTGATGTTATTTTTAATTCGCAGTTCTTTTATTTTCTTTCCTATATTCATTTCATTCACCCCCGTAAATTTATTTTGCGGCTGCAAGCATATTATAACGCAGACACAGCTCATATTGTAATATACTGATGATTGATTTGGATTAACTGATAGTTGTGAGAACGTTGTATGTGCGTTTATAAGACGTCCGCAATTAGTCCAAATATACAAAAACGCGTTGCTGCTGTCGCAATGCACCGCTTATTTTGTATATTTGGACTAATTGCTACGTTGTTGAACTAAACTATTGAAAGTTCCAACCCAAGAATAACCAAAACGCAAAAAGAAGAAATGAAGCCCCACTAGTGTCATGCATAATATTCAGACCTTCAAAAAGCGTCAGCACTTAGCAAAGCAAGCTTAAAAAGTGCCGCTGAGCTTAGTGTCCGTTACGCTTTTTGGGAGCGCAAGCGTGTCTGAATATTATGCATGACACTAGTGGGGCTGGCGTAGTGGGTCAGTGCAGTGTGACACTACACATCCCCGCTGAACAAAATCAAAAAATAGTACTTGCTATTTCTAATCCAACAGATATAATTATATCTAACAGCAAAAGCTGTCAATCAACACATAGAAAAGAGGATTTAAATATGAGAAAAAAACTGAATATCACCGAAGGCATTTTCCCCATGCCGGTACTAATGGTTGCTACCTATAACGAAGACGGAAGTGTAAATGTTATGAACGCCGCATGGGGTACGATGCAGGAGCGTGACACGGTAGTCCTGAACCTGACTGAGTCCCATAAGACAGTCAAAAATATTAAAGAAAGAGGCGCGTTTACAGTCAGCATTGCCGATGTCGTTCATGTAGTGGAGGCGGACTATTTTGGCGTTGCATCCGGCAACAAAGTTGCAAAAAAATTGGAAGAAACAAATCTTACCGCCATAAAATCAGAATACGTTGACGCCCCCGTAATCAACGAATTTCCGCTTTGCTTGGAATGTGAATATATCGAATATCAGAATAATGAGTACGGCTGCGGTGTGATTGGAAAGGTTGTCAATGTTACGGCGGATGAGCGTGTTATGCCGGACGGAAAGCTTGATATGTCATTAGTGAATGCTATCGCATTTGACCCATATACACATGGCTATTATAAAGTGTCGGAGCGTGTTGGTGATGCGTTTCATGATGGGATGAAGCTTATGAAGTAAAATGAAAAATTTCGGAAGAAAATGTCCAAGTTTCACCGCGTAATTTTGCGACTGCAACTATAGGCTGCGGAAAAGAACTTGGAAAGAAACATAGAGAAAGGCAGGAGTCAGCATATTAAATGATTTTCAAAGGAAAAGAACTTAAAGGGCTGTTGATGGTTGTACTATCTGCGATTTTTTTGTTTACGGTTAATGCGACGGCTTTTGCATATGCTTCTGCGAACAATGAAAATAATCAAAATATATATGACAGGATAGATGATTATCTTTCCAATACTGTACCCAAAACACATTTTCCGTCATTCTCTATTACAATAGTTGATAATAATGAGACACTATTCTCAAAAACTTATGGAAATTATGGAAGTACGGATGCCCCATATGTTTTGGGGTCTGTGAGTAAATCATTTACGGCGTTATGTATAATGCAGCTAGTTGAACAGGGAAGGGTATCACTTGACGCACATCTGTCGGATTACCTTCCGGACGCAGCGGATGGAGAAAGAATTACTATTCTTCAGCTGCTTAACCATACGAGTGGTTTGGGTGAGCATCAAAATCTTACCAATTTCAGAATTGTAAGTGAACAAGGAGTGCATCTGTATTCCAATGTGAATTACTCGCTGCTCGGTAAAGTGATAGAGACAGTCAGCGGTATTTCATATGAGGAATATGTTACTGAGAATATTTTTAAGCCTCTTAATATGAACAATACCTATGCTGATCCGAAAAAAGCAAGCGGTCTTATTGACGGATATGAGAATTGGTTTGGATTTAATGTAAAAACGGATAACAAATATCGCGATACGCTTGATGCATGGATAACTGTTCCGTCAGGATATATTTCCTCGTCAACAGAGGATTTGGGCAGATACCTTCAGATGTATCTTAACGGTGGAGAGAATATTATATCTGCTGATAGTATAAATGAGATGTTTTATAATAGTGTTGCGGTGGAGGACGAAATTCCTTACAGTTACGGGATGGGATGGACACTCATAAACGAACCGTTAAAACGACCTGCGCTTCGTCACAGCGGACTTGTCGAAAACGGAATGTCATGTATATATATTCTTCCGGAAGACAATATCGGGGCAGCAATCACTATCAACACAAATGATTATTTTGTAGGTGCTGATTTTGCCGACAGAGTTGGCTGGGGAGTTATCCTTATGCTTATGGGAGATGAACCAAATCAGATCGGTTCGAATGAATATGTTATGAAGCATCTCATGTATGACGGGATATATTTGGTTGTGTTCATCATATCTGTGTTACCACTGCTTTTTATCGGAAAGTATAAGAAACGCCTCAAAAAGGGCATCAATTGGAGAATTGTGACATGGATGTCAGCTTTTCACGTGATATTTCCGGTATTCATTTTGATGTTGCCTAGAATTTTCTTCAAAACACCATTATGGGTAGTAAAAGCATTTGTCCCTGATTTATTTGTCGTAATTATTGTCTCAGCCTGCCTGTTATTTGCAGGTGGAATTGTAAAAATGATTAGGATTTGGAGTTACTATAAAAGCAAATAAATCAAGTATTTTATGGAGAAGAAAAACATGGAGCAAGTCTTTGAATCGGATAATATACAATTTGTAAAAGTCAACGAGTCGCTAGTAAGAGATTATCTTACGATGATAAACGATATTGAACATGTTGCAAGATTTATCGGTAAAAGAATAAAGCCGATTTCCGAAGAAACGGAAGTCGATTGGGTATGCAGGAAACTGGAGGAAAATGCCGTTATCTTTTCGATGATAGAAAAGTCAAGCGGCGAATTTATTGGAAATATTGAGCTAATGAA
>CANREB010000056.1 GCA_947629525.1 uncultured Lachnospiraceae bacterium | reverse complement strand
CAGGTCGCAAATCTGTTCAACTGGCGAAACCGTTCTGTGTCGTATATATGCCGTTCCTATGACAACCTTAACAGAGGTGGGAAATATAAGGACGCCAAGCCTGTTATACATATCGGCTTCCTTGATTTTTCACTGGAAGGAGCCGAGCCTGAATTTTATGCTACATATAGGCTTGCAAATGTCAAAACAGGGCAGATTTATAGTGACAATGTTACTCTTTGTGTGGTAGACTTAAATAAAACAGAGCTTGCCACAGATGAGGACAAAAAATATGGCATTGACAAATGGGCGAAGCTTTTCAAAGCAAAGACATGGGAGGCGGTAAAAATGTTAGCGGAGGAAGATGTTTATATCAACGAGGCTTCTAAGACAATCTATGAACTTTGTGCAGATTTTGAAGTTAAGAAACGCTGTTGGGAACGGGAAGAGTTTGAGGACTATGCCGAGAGACTTGCCGAGTCAGAGGCTAGGCTCGCCGATGCATTGACTCAGAAAGATGCGGCGCTTGAACAGCTTAAACAAGCAGAAAAATACCGTGAATGGGCAATAGCACACGGTTATAAAGAAGATTAAAATAAAAAAGGGGCTGTAGACAAGCCCCTTTTTGTTATTCAGCTAATTAAATCTGCTCATGGAATGTACGAGAGATAACGTCAGCCTGCTGTTCAGGTGTAAGCTTGATAAAGTTTACAGCATAGCCTGAAACACGGATCGTAAGCTGAGGATAATTCTCGGGATGTTTCTGAGCGTCAAGCAATGTCTCTCTGTTAAGAACATTTACATTAAGGTGATGTCCACCCTTTGTAGCATAGCCGTCTAATAAAGATACTAAGTTATCAACCTGAGTCTGATTATTGTCTGCCATAGTAATATACCTCCTAATAAAATGTTATTGATAATCGTCTAACCCTTGGTGCAGCGTTGGCACGCTGCACGCTAAGGGAGTTCTGGAACAGTCTGTACATCCAAGAGTTTCTACTTCCTTTGTAGAATCTGCCGACTCGTCAACATCTACATTGAAATGCCCCACAGCCTTGTCGTTGGAAAAACCTGCGTCAAGCTGTGCCACGAGGTCGTCGATCATAGATTTCTCGTCCATAAAGCACCTATTCCTCTCAAAATCGTAATTGTTTAAATTATTTAAGGTCGAGCTCAATGTCGCCTGAGAAGACCGAGGGCTTCTCAGACACCTGATGACTATTTAAGGTCAAGTTCAATGTCGCCTGAGAAGACCTTGGCTTCCTTACCAAGTGCATTAGGGATAATGGTAAATGTATTAGATATACCATCCTGTGCATCCTTAAATGGAAGCTTAGATACAGAAGACAATGAAGCTACAGCACCGTGAGTATCACGTCCGTGCATAGGGTTAGCACCCGGAGCAAACGGCTGTCCTTTCTTACGTCCGTCAGGTGTGTTACCTGTTGCCTTACCATATGTTACGTTTGAAGTAATAGTAAGGATGGAAGTTGTAGGAATACCGTTTCTGTATGTGTGATGTCTTCTTACGGCAGTCATAAATCTGTGAACGATATCCTGAGCGATAAGGTCTACACGGTCATCATCGTTACCATATTTAGGGAACTCACCTGTTGTCTCAAAGTCTACAATCACACCATCCTCATCACGGATAGGTTTAACTTTAGCATATTTGATAGCTGACAGTGAATCGGCAACAATTGAAAGACCCGCAACACCTGTTGCAAAATATCTCTTAACGTCTCTGTCATGAAGAGCCATTTCTGCTCTTTCATAGCAGTATTTATCATGCATATAGTGAATGATGTTAAGTGTGTTTACGTAAACGTCAGCCTGCCACTCCATCATATCGATGAACTTGCTCATTACATCGTCATAATCAAGTACATCACCTGTTACAGGGCGATACTTAGGACCAACCTGTTTCTTTGTAACCTCATCTACACCACCGTTCAAAGCGTAGAGCAGACACTTAGCAAGGTTAGCACGAGCGCCGAAGAACTGCATCTCTTTGCCGACAACCATTGAAGATACGCAGCAAGCGATAGCATAATCATCACCGTGAGTAACTCTCATAAGGTCATCATTCTCGTACTGGATAGAAGAAGTCTGGATAGACATCTTAGCACAGTATCTCTTCCAGTTCTCAGGAAGTCTTGTAGACCAAAGAACTGTAAGGTTAGGCTCAGGTGAAGGTCCAAGGTTTGTAAGTGTGTTGAGGTAACGGAATGACATCTTTGTTACCATAGGACGTCCGTCAACACCAACACCGCCAAGTGACTCAGTTACCCAAACAGGATCGCCTGCGAAAATCTGATTGTACTCAGGTGTACGGGCAAACTTAACGCAGCGGAGTTTCATAATGAAGTGGTCAACGAACTCCTGAATCTGCTCCTCTGTAAATGTACCGTTCTTTAAGTCTCTCTGAGCGTAGCAGTCAAGGAATGTAGAAGTACGACCAAGCGACATAGCCGCACCGTTCTGCTCCTTAACAGCGCAAAGATAACCAAAGTAAGTAGCCTGGATAGCCTCCTGTACATTTGTGGCAGGTTTAGAAATATCGCATCCGTAAGATGCAGCCATTTCCTTCATTAACTTAAGAGCTGTCATCTGCTCTGAAATCTCCTCGCGAAGACGGATAACATCATCTGTCATAACGCGTCCTGTAGAATCTTTCTGATCCTGCTTATCCTCAAGAAGTCTGTCAATACCGTAAAGAGCAACACGTCTGTAATCGCCGATGATACGTCCGCGTCCGTAAGCATCAGGAAGACCTGTGATGATGTGTGAAGAACGGCAAGCTCTCATCTCCTGATTGTAAGCATCGAAGCAGCCTGCATTATGTGTTTTTCTGTGTGTTGCAAAGAACTCGCTGATTTCAGGGTCAACTTCATAACCGTTATCCGCGCAAGCTTTCTCTGCCATTCTGATACCGCCGTAAGGCTGTAAAGAACGCTTGAAAGGCTTATCTGTCTGGAATCCTACGATTTTTTCTTTGCTCTTGTCGAGGTATCCCGGACCATGAGAAGTAATTGTAGAAATAACTTTGGTATCCATATCAAGAACACCGCCTGCTTCCCTTTCCTTCTTCTGAAGGTCAAGAACCATCTCCCATAAATCTTTTGTGTCCTGTGTAGGTCCTGCTAAGAAAGACTCATCTCCGTCATACGGTGTGTAGTTCTTCTGAATGAAGTCACGCACATTGATCTCGCTTTCCCATTTGCCACCTACAAAATCTTTCCATTCTGGTCTCATTTTGCAAAGCCTCCTATATAAAAATAATATTATGCGGCTTAAAGCCGTAGGTTACGATTAGAGATGTAATTTTGTAACTTATGCACTTATAAAACGTTAATTACATCTTGTATTTGTATTATAGCCTCATTCTTGTATACACGTCAACACTATTTTTTGTTCTTTTTCACGTACAGAAAGGATTTTTTTTGAAAAAAATTGGTAAAAATTAAAAAAATATTAAAAGACTTAAAATCCTTTATTAAGATACATAATCCGCTTGTCATTTTAGCAAATATATATTATATTAATATAATCAATGGAAATAATAATTTTGCGGCTGCGGACATGCAGCAGTTTGGAGGTAAAAAATGGCAGATATAACCAAGGACATGACTATCGGTGAGATTTTAAGAGTAAAGCCTGATGTGGCTCCCGCGCTTATGGAGGCAGGAATGCATTGCCTTGGCTGTCCTTCAGCTCAGGGCGAGACCTTAGAGGAAGCAGCAATGGTACATGGCATTGACATCGATTCACTTATGGAAAAGATTTCAGCAACAGCATGACCCGAAAACTAAAAAGCTCCGCAGCCATTTTGGCTGCGGAGCTTTTTGCTATACTGACAGTCATACTAATGACAATGACTGAATTGCTTTATCTTTTATTACAAGCTCAAAATGTTCTTCCATATATGCTTCACTTGCTGCGTCAAACTTTTCGGGATTGCCATATTCGGATATCACATTACATATTTTATTAAATTCTTCAGGCGAATGTTCTGTCTGTGAGATAACAAGGATATAACCCGAATTTTTATCATTCCTGTAAAGCGAATTGACACCGTGATAGTGAGGTTCCAAAATATGAGCAAGTTTTGTCACCTGATTTAAATTGTTAAATGAATAAACGCGTGTCAGGTCAAATTTTATTCCGGTATTCTGAGAAACTTCAACTACGTTCCCGTCGTCTGTCTGAGCGGCAATATTATTCCTGAATTCGGACAGCATTTTTGAAATAGTGCCGTACAGATCGCTCACCCCCGCAGGAAGGCATCTGAGCAGATTATCGGCAAGAGTATTTGACAAATCCGTGCCGGGGTACTCTTCTTCATATTCTTCCTCATCATAATCTTCCTCATGGACTGAAGGTGCAAATTTTGAAAATCTGGTATCAAGCTCTTCAGGATCTTCAACCTTGGTGATTACCAGAACAATACACTCAGAGTTCAACGGGATCGCTTCGATCATAAGCGGTATATCTTCAGCATCAAATCCGAATTCGTATGAAGCCTGCTGCATCATGTCGCGGAAAAGACTCTTGGCTTTTTCCGTACCGTATGCAAGCTCGCTTATCTTCAGCTCGCGGTCTGCCAGATCCGCTTTTGTGAGCGTACAACGAATTTGATGGTCATTTACCTTTTCAATTTTCATAATAAATTCACTTCCTCACTATTAAATAATGCTTTTGTTATAGTGTCCGTGTGTGCCTTCCCACATATCTTATACTTTGAAATTAACTAAGTCAATACCATAAGGCACTGTTTGCAAAAAATTTATAAGTTTGGTAAAATCTGAAAATATAAAATCCGGCAGTTTTTTAAAAAAATTGTATTAATTTTTACATTTCGAACGAATTTTTACATTTCGGTTTGCATAATTTTCTTAAATATGCTAATAATTCTTGTGTAAGGTGTCCTGAGAACTAATCCGTACAGAATGGAGGTTCAGGATTTATATTATTTATTAAGCAAATGGCGCAGGCATTTTCCCCGTTGTCTTAATAGCTTGCGCCAATGTGGAAAAATTATTTTTCCAAACTTTTCTTTTGCAATTACATTATACTACATTTTTAAAAATAAATGTACAGGTTCTGACATCTTTTACAAAAAATATTTTATATATCACACAAAAATGACCTTTTGGGCTTTGACGGTAAAGTCTGTTCTCTTTCCGACGTATCGCATATCAGCCGCGGCAGTTTAACAATAGACCCCTCTATGTGTATCATATGCGGCTCATATCGGTTGGACGGAGAAAAATATTAAAAATTTTATAAAACAATAACGTTGGTAATGACTACATATTAATATTTTGCTATAATGAGAACGATTGGGAGGTAACCGAATGAAAAAAAGATTTATACCGGTGCTTTTTGCAATCGTTCTCATTTTTATAGTGGCAGCGATAGCATTTGGTGCAAAGATAATGGAAAGATATTCCTATTCCAAAGAAAGAGCAGATTTAGATGAATACTTTAATTTACAGAGCGATGATGAGATAGCCATAATATTACAGAACGATATGATCGAGGCTAAGGCAAAACTTAAGGACGGCGTATGCTATTTTGACCTGCCTACCGTGAATGAGTATTTTACTGACCGCTTTTATGCCAACAGCGCTGAACAGGTGCTTCTGTTCACGACTGATACGGATGTGGTCAGAATAAATGTCGGCGATGCCAGCAATATAATGTATGTGTCTGACACGGCAAACGAGCTTGGATATAAGGCAGCATTTTATGAAGGCGATACGCTTTATATCGCGGCGGATTATGTCAAAAATTATGCGGAGTTTGAATATACATTATATGATGAACCCCTTCATATGCAGGTGTATACACAGTGGGATTCATATTCGGATATGACAGTGATAAAGAATACTTCACTGCGTTATCAGGGCGGAATCAAGAGTGAGATCTTAAGGGATCTTGACAAAGGTGAGGAAGTAGAACTTCTTGAAAGAATGGAGAACTGGTCAAAGGTCAAAACAGATGATGCCTATATCGGATATGTTGAGAACAAACACCTTGAGAGTGAAACTATATACACAAGAGAGAATAATTCAGGCTTTACGCCGTTAGTCTATAACAGCGTTAAAAAAGACGGAATGATAAATCTGGCTTTTCATCAGGTCTTTGAAGAGGTAGGCAGCGATTATCTTTCAAATGCGCTTGCAGGCACCAAAGGGATAAATGTGCTGTCACCCACATGGTTCAGACTGACTGATAACAGCGGGAATTTTTCAAATATAGCAAATGCTTCTTATGTATCGAAAGCACATGAACTCGGAATAGATGTCTGGGGACTTATCACCGATGTTGACAGTGAGGATCTGTATGGGATAAGTATAGATTTTGTTGAACTTTTGTCGTCGTCTGCCAACAGAAAGCATCTGATAGACGGTCTTATGGCTCAGGCAGACGCATATGGGCTTGACGGCATTAACATAGATTTTGAGAAGGTCAGAAGCGATTCAGGCATTCATTTTGTACAGTTTTTGCGGGAGCTTTCCGTGGAAACGGGAAAGCGCGGTATAGTCCTTTCTGTGGACAACTATGTTCCAACGGAATATACGGCGCACTACAACCGCAGGGAACAGGGAATAATAGCAGATTACTTTATCATAATGGGATATGATGAACATTATGTAGGAGGCGGCGAGGCGGGCTCAAATGCTTCGATCGATTTTGTTGAGAGGGGCATTGCCGACACGAAAGAAGTTGTGCCGTCCGAGAAGATCATAAATGCGATTCCTTTCTATACGAGAGTATGGTCGTCAGGCGCGGACGGGCTTAACGCGTCCACGCTTACTATGGCATCGCAGCAGGAATGGATAAACAAAACGGGCGTGACGCCTGCATGGTCGGACGAGTTCTGCCAGAATTACGCGGAATATCAGGCAGACGGTACGCTGTACCAGTGCTGGCTCGAGGATTTGGATTCGATACGCGCGAAGCTTCAGGTGATGCAGGTGCAGAATATCGCGGGTGTGGCAGAATGGAAACTTGGCATTGAGGATCCTGCCGTCTGGGATATCATTGCGGAGTATGTCAGCGTAGGATGAACGGAGGTATAAGATGGAATCCGGTAATGACGCATTGAAGAATAAAGTAAATTATGCTCATTTGTTGATTATCCTGATTTTGGTGCTCTGCTCTTTCCTATTTATATATAAGTTTATTTATCCTGTTAAATATGATGAACTTAGCGGGTCTGATAGCTGGCTGTCGGGTTCCAGCCTTAAATTTGTTAATCAATGGCTGGAAGAGGGTGCGCTGACTCATCATTTTACTTATTATGAGTCATTTGACTCGATAGAATTTACGACACTGGAAGAGCGGACGCCATATTTAAGCTATCCGACCGGAAATATATTTATGGTTTACATGGCGGCAAAGCTTCTAGGCAGAGAGCATATAGATATAAGTTTTTTAAAGCATTACGGGATGGCACTGTATATGTTGGATACCCTGCTTTTTGCTGTCTTCATTTATGCCTTTTTATCGCATTTTGGCGGAATATCATACAGATCCAGACTGATAATAACATATATTGCGCCGTTAATGTGGATCCTGATGCCGGCAAATACTTGGTATCTGAGCAATATTTACTGGGCAGATCAGGCAGTGATATTTTTTGTCATGCTGTTTCTGCTTTTAGAGTATATAAATAATGAAAAAACAAACATATTAAAAATACTGACGATATATTGCGGTATAATGACAGATTACTATTTTTGGATAATAGCTTTTGGCGCTTTTGCATTGTTCTGCTTAAGAAGCATTATGCTGAAAAAAAATATAAAATATATGTTCAAAGGCGCCTTATCCTATATATGTCCGGTTATAGCGGCATTGATAACATTTTATTGGCAGTTGTCATATACCGATAACTGGATAGAGTATCTGCTGGATAAATATTCCGGACGGTCAGGCGATTATAGTGACTTGATGGGCATATGGGACAATCTGCGTAAATGCTTTGCTGATTTTTCGTTCACAAGGCTTGGTATCATAGTCGGTGTGGAAGCAATTATGTTTATTATGTTGGCTTATTATCTGACATCTTCGAAAAAGTGGAAAAATGTCATCATAAACAATGAATATTCAATACTGCTGCTCGGATTTACGGCGCCTGTGGCGCAGCTGCTCATTCTAAAAGATCATTCGGCTTCACACGATTACTCAATGGTAAAAGTTTCGTGGATTTTGGATATGTCAGTACTGATTTTGGCGTTTCTTACTGCAAAACTGCTTTGCAGAAGTTATAAACATTTTGTGCTGAATTATCTTGGGGTTTTGTTTATCACTATGATAATCATGAACTTCCCGCATAATATCAGCGATTTATTATCTTATTATCACGAGGACAGGACATATACACTGGAGAATATCTTATATGATATATCAGAGTACGAAGATGTATATTTTTCGTTTACGTATGACATTCCACTAAATCCGCCTCAACAGCTGGCAGTATCGGAAAAACAAGTGCATCAGATATCGTCTTTGGAAGAAATCCGGCAGTTGTTCCCTGATATGCCGGATAATGCAAGAAAGCAGTTAGTCATAGATAAACTGTTGGCAGATAAAGATGCGGGGATCGCTGAACAGGAAAAAGAACTGTCAGATAGATGCAAAGTAGTATATGAAGATGATATATATTGTATTATATTACTGGAGTAAATATAAATGAATGGTAATAAAACACGGCATACCTGCATGATATGGATGGCGGCGATAATAATATCTGTATCTGCCGCCGTTGGGTGCGAGCCTGTTTCAGAAAGAAATGATGACAGCAGGATCAGCATCGTCTGCACGACATTTCCCCAATATGACTGGATCAAAAACCTTGTATCGGGAAACGAGGATAAATATGAGCTTTTGCTTCTTACGGACAAGGGTCAGGATCTGCACAGTTATCAGCCGTCGGCTATCGATATAGCAAAAATATCGGAATGTGATATGCTCGTATATGTAGGCGGCGAGTCGGATGCGTGGGTCGAAGATGTCTTAAGGAATGATACAGGAACAAACTTTCAAGCCGTAAACATGATGGATGTAACAGGCAGTACATTGTACGAGGAAGAACATTATGAGCATGATCATCATAATGTCAGGCATCACAACGACGAACATGATGCGGCTGAATATGACGAACATATATGGCTGTCGCTCAAAAATGCCGAGTGCATTGTGAACGCCCTTTGCGATGAACTTATAGAACTGGATGCGGTTAATGCAGAATTGTACACAAAAAACCGTAATGAATATATGGAAAGTCTTGATATGCTTGACAAAGAATATGAGGCTGCTGTTGATGAGGCTTCGGGAAAAACTTTAGTATTTGCGGACAGATTTCCGTTCCGGTATATGGCTCAGGATTATGGCATAGAATGTTTTGCCGCGTTTGAAGGCTGCAGCGCCGAGACGGAGGCAAGCTTTGAGACGGTGTCATTTCTGACAGAAACTGTCAAAGAACATAGTATTAACTTTGTACTCGTACTTGAAGGCTCGGATACAAGGCTTGCGCAGGTAGTTGCCGAAAATTCCGGAAGGAAAAATATAAAGATACTAGTTATGGACTCAATGCAGTCAGTGTCAAAGAGAGATATCGAAAACGGCATTTCATATCTGTCTGTCATGGCGGACAACCTTGATGTTTTAAGACAGGCGCTTCGATAACAAGCGCTATATGGAGGATTGAGATGGCATATATTAAGTGCAAAAACCTTGTGCTTGGATATGAGGGCACGATCGTGGCTGAAAATATAAACTTTGAAGTGAACAGGGGGGATTACCTGTGCATAGTGGGTGAGAACGGAGCGGGAAAAACCACATTGATGAAAACACTGCTTGGTCTCACCCCGCCTATGGGCGGCGAGTTTGTGCGCGGCGAGGGACTGAACGCACATGAAACAGGATATCTTCCTCAACAGACAGTTGTTCAGAGGGATTTCCCAGCGTCTGTATGGGAGATAGTGCTGTCAGGAACGCTTTCAAGCTGTGGAAAGCGTCCTTTTTTTGGCAAAGAGCAAAAGGCGCTTGCCGAAAAAAATATGCGTCGCATGGATATATGGGAGCTTAAAAAGGAATGTTACCGCCGCCTGTCGGGAGGGCAGCAGCAGCGCGTCCTGCTGGCAAGGGCACTGTGCGCTTCCTCAAAGCTGTTAGTCCTTGACGAACCTGTGACGGGACTGGATCCCAAGGTTACGGTCGAGTTTTATCAGCTCATTAAAAAACTGAATGAGGAAGGTCTTACTATTATAATGGTGTCGCATGACGTGAGTTCCGCAATCAAGTACGCAAGCCATATCCTTCATATTGAAAAGGAGCGTTCTTTTACAGGTACAACAAAAGAATATTTGAAGAGCGATTTTTGGCGTGAGTTGGGAGGTGCAGTATGATGAATGACAACACTATAGCAGGAATGCTGCAATATTACCTTGCGTATCCGTTTGTAAGATACGCGCTTATAGTCGGCGCGCTTATTGCACTATGCTCGTCGCTTCTCGGCGTTACGCTTGTGCTCAAACGCTTCTCATATATAGGCGACGGACTTTCGCATGTCGCGTTTGGCGCGCTTGCTGTCGCATCGCTTTTTAACCTCACCAACAATATGTTCATCGTGATGCCTGTGACAGTGACAGCGGCTGTGTTATTGCTGCGCACGGGGCAGAATACAAGGCTGCATGGCGATGCCGCGATCGCGATGGTATCTGTCGGTGCGCTTGCTATAGGATATTTAGTGATGAATTTGTTTTCAACATCGGCAAACATATCCGGTGATGTATGCAGCACGCTCTTTGGTTCAACGCTGATACTTACGCTTACCCGCGCCGAAGTGGTCTTGTGCGTGATTATGTCGGCTGTGGTCGTAGCGATTTTTGTTTTCCTTTATAATAGGATATTTGCGGTCACGTTCGACGAGAATTTCGCACAGGCGACAGGTGTGCGTGCCAAGATGTACAATACCCTTATTGCCGTTGTGACAGCGGTAATCATCGTGCTTGCCATGAATCTTGCAGGATCGCTTCTTGTGTCTGCACTTATAATATTTCCGGCACTGTCGGCAATGCGGGTGATAAACAGCTTTAAGGGCGTGGTGATATATTCGGCAGTTATATCCGTATTCTGTGCCCTTGCCGGAATAGTGCTTTCCATATTATTTTCGACGCCTGTGGGATCTACAATAGTAGCGGCGGATATTGTTGTATTTTTGGGGAACTGCTTCGCGGGACGAATTATAAAAAACTAAAACCGGCTGTTGATTCATATAAGCGGAAAAGACACATATATTAGTACAAAGTGTTTTTGCCGGTGGATGAAATGGGTTTCAGGAAAAGCAGTGTAACAACTAAGATATTCACTTTCCTTATGGTTTTGACATTTGTGGCGGCTGTAAAAGGGGCGTTTGAGATATCAAGTGTCTTAGAACCTAATGTAAGTGAAAAAAAGGAAGGCGCGGTTACTGTTGTGATAGACGCAGGACATGGGGGAAATGATCCCGGCAAAGTCGGCGTGAACGGCGCCTTCGAGAAGGACATAAATCTTGCGATCGCCCTGAAGGTTGAAAAATATCTGAGCGGACAGGGAATCGATGTAGTGATGACAAGAACTGAGGATAAAGGGCTGTATGAAGAAAGTGATTCTAATAAGAAAGTACGCGATATGAAAAAACGCCTCGCCATTATAGAGGAAGCAAGACCTGTCATAGCTGTGAGCATACATCAGAACAGCTATCCCGATGCGTCTGTGAGCGGAGTGCAGGTATTTTATTATAAAAATTCAGAACAAAGCAAGACTGCCGCTGAGATAATGCAGAAGCAGCTTATTAATTCGTTAAAGCCTGAAAAAGAACGTTCGGCAAAAGACAATAACAGCTACTACCTTTTAAAGAAAACTTCAGTCCCCATTATAATAGTAGAATGTGCATTTATGAGCAATCCGACGGAAGCACAGCTTCTGACACAGGAAGAATATCAGGAAAAAATCGCATGGTCCATATATATGGGTATAATGCAGTACATCAATAACAGATGACAAATGACAGAAAGACTATTTGCTATCTGAACGTGAGCATTTTATCTTCATAAACTGCAGAATATCGCAGCGGTCGCGGCTGTCCAGCAGCCTGTAATATTGCAAAAGCTCTTTTTCCTCTTTTGTGAGCGCCGCGTTTGCAGAACGCGGCGCGCCGTAAAAAAGTGTGACAGATTCTTCCTGCATTGCAGCACTGCCGTCATTGCTTAACGCAAGGTCGAAAAAACTGTCAACAGGAACATTATAAAGTTTTGAGAGATGATACAGCGAGTCTACAGGCGGCATGATTCTGCCGGTCTCATAATGGGAATAAGTCTGCCTGATGATATTAAGCTTGGACGCAACGAACTCTTGCGAATATCCGCATCTGCGCCGCAAAGTCTTTAAATATTCACCTAATGGGTTTTCCTGCATAATAACCCCCTCCTTTTAACAAGTATAGCCAATGACGCAGCCTAAAAGGCTTTTTGAAATAGCGTTATTGGCTGTTTTTATTTTGAAAAAATAAAACACTGTGTACAAAATGCCCAAAAATGTGCGTAATTGCACAAAAAAATATATATACAAAGAAAATAGCATTTTTTCAAATTAGCTATTGAAAATAGCAGAAAGATAATATATAATGTAGGCAGTTAGACCTTGTATACAAAGTCATAACGAAAAATCTATATTAGAGGAGGAACACATCATGAGAAAGATGAAAAAGGCATTGATGGGAATCTTTGCCGCAACAATGGTAATGGCATCTGTACTGACTGTAGCTGCCAAAACCGCAACTACGACATCCGGTGCAGGCGTAGAAGAGACTTTAGAACAGACTTCAAGTGGTGAGAGCAATGCATCACCTGCAAGTGCACCGTCAACAAGTACATCGACACCGGCACCGGCAAGTGCTAAGTCGGCAGGAGCTGCAATATCAGTAGCAGGCACTTCAGTAAAGACTACAATTGCAGGCAGCTATTCAGTAGCTAATGTTGCAGGTATCGCGGTTACAACACCGATCGCAAACATTAGAACTGCACTTGGTCTTACAGCAGGACAGACACCCTATGTCATCATCTACGACATAGATGCCAAGACGAGCAGCAAGGCAATGGCGAGCATAAACGCTGCAGCACAGGCACTTGGAGCAAATGTTATAGCATCTATGAATCTGGAACTTGGTGCAAGGCAGAACGGAAAGTTCACACCTGTAGCACTTAAGAACGGTGGAGTAGGTATGGTAGTAGGTATTCCTGAGAAGGCAGTTGACCCTGCTAAGACATACAGCATGGTATGCGTACAGCCGGGCGGCGCTGTAACAATCCTTGATGACCTTGATACTAATCCTAAGACAGTTACTTTTGAGGCAAAAGCAAGCTTAGCAGCATATTCAATTGTTGCAAAATAAGAGCTGCATCGACAGACCTCAGTTTGAAACACAACTGAGGTCTGTTTAAATCATGAGCGGAAGTGTAAGGGGATATTCATATTGTGATGAGGAGATGGCAGGAGCGAAACTTATATACTGTTTTTACAGTGTTGCTGCTTTTGAGCTTATGCGGTTACTGTGTCAGTAAGATATATGGATTTGTGCTGGTGCCTGACGAATTTGTGTACTGGGCATACGCGGCAAAGATCGAAGGCTATGACTGGTCGGATATAGTATCTATGGGTTCATATTATTCGTATGGGTACAGCTTACTGCTTTTGCCGGTCTTTTGGATATTTAAGGATGGAATTGCGGCGTACAGGGCGGCTGTCGTCATTAATTTTATATTGGTTATAGCAGCTTTTTTTATGCTGAAAAGCTTTGCGGAAAAAATATCATATGCTGAAAAAAATGATAATGCCGTGATTTTTGCTGCCATAGCTGTTATGTATCCGCCAATGCTGTTTTTTGCTAAGATGACTATGACGGAAACGGTTTTGGCTGTATTGTATATTGCAATATGCAAACTTATGTATGAATATCTGAAAGACAATAAAACCTCGTCACTGATGCTGCTTATATTGGCGGCGGTATATATATATTTTGTTCATATGCGTGCGGTTGGCATAACAATAGCATGCATAGTAATCCTTGTATTGCATCTTACTGTGAAAAAGGCTGATCTGCGTGGAAAGAAAAAACAGGTTTTAGCTATTGCCTGCGTTTTGGCGGTTTCTTTAATAGCAGGATATTTGATAAAAGAGATCATCACACATAATATGTATTCGGCGGCAGACACGGAAGTGTTTAAATACAACGATTATTCGGGTCAGATAGAAAAGCTGCTGTATATATTTTCACCGAAAGGTATTATAGACTTTACGGTGAGTCTGGCAGGCAAACTGCTGTATCTTGGCGCGGCAAGCTTTGGTCTTGCTTATTGGGGAATCGCATATACGGTACGTGAGATATTCAAAAAAAATAATGATTCCTGCAGACGTTTTACTTTTGCTTTTGTGCTGATCGCTTCGGCATCGCAGATACTGATAAACGCCATATACACAATAGTGCCGCTGAGGATCGATACGATCGCATATGGCAGATACCATGAGTTCGTTACGCCTGTTTTGATGCTGATAGGATTATATGGTATGTGGGAAAGCAGACATATGATCACTGCGGCGGCGGCAATTGCCTTATCGTGGCTTCCGATGACAGCACTTGTCACATATAGTCTGAACAAAAACCACCCGACAGAATTTCTCGCCTGTATGATATCGGGTATGAGCTATGCACTGGATTGGGGAGAGTTTGAGGCAGAGAACTTTTACTGGAAAGCGTGTATTATCGGAATTTTACTTATGATGTTATTTGCACTCTCTATTTTGGCGGTGCGCTCAAAAAAGAATATTAAATTTTTATTTACATTGGTTATTGCGGCAGAAATGTTTTTGACAGTAACGGCATCCCGACTGTGTATAGACAGTTCTTCACTTGGTGCATACAGAGACACGGACATAGCTCGGCGTATTCAGCAGCAATCTGACAACAATGACAGGCGCGTTGTTTATGTGGACGAGAACGGGGATGCTTTGATATGTATTCTGCAGTTTATGCTGCGGGACAAAGATATTCTGATATATAAAAAAGGTTCAGAAGAACTTAATGAAAACGATTTGGTGCTGCTCGATTACAGGAGCACATATTATAAAGAGGAATTGAAAAACAAGTACAGTAAAAGCGTCACACACGGGCATTTCATACTGTGCTATAACATAGAAGGTGATTAAAATTAAAAAGGTATTTAGTTTTTGCTGTCTGCTGATAATGGTATTTTTTGTGTCAGGCATTACATCGAAAGCAGCAGAAGAAATAACTGAAAATATGGTTCTGCAGATTTCAGAGGATACTGCTATATATGAAAAGCCTGACGAAAATTCAAACACTACAGGTACATTTAACAGCGGCACGCCGGTAATAGTCCGTGAAGATGCAAAAAACGGCTGGTGCAAGGTCTCGTATCAGGATACGGAAGGATATGTCAGGACATCCGGCTTAAAGAAGATCGGCGATTTAAAACAGATCGCGGCTGAATTTGACGCTATAAGCGATAATATGCAGCTTATATTTGACAGCATTGTACTGCGGGAACAGGAAGAACGCCGTACACGTATATGGGGCGTTGTCATTGTTATCCTTGTGATTGCGATTTTTGGAGTAGGTATAATTTCTTCGATTAAAAGCGGTAAAGAGAATAATGAAAAATAGAAGCAGAATTTGTATCATGCTTATCTTTACCATATGTAATCTGATATGGATAGAAGATTTAAAAATATTTCTTGTGGTGTTGGCGTTGGCCTTAACACTTATTGTGTCGGGGAAAGACATATACAATAATTTTTGGGTGCTTGAAGAATATCAGATAATGATATTCAGCCTTTCAGGAATGATAACTAATGTATTGTTCTTGTGGCATTATCTGGTGGATGCGAGCTTTGATTTTTTAATTAAAATGCTGTTGGAAAACGGTGTAATACTTCCGTGGCTGCTTCTCGTTATATTGGTAAACGTTATAGCTTATTGTATTTATGACGGTAAGCAGATTTGGCACGGAGCCAATGCGGCACTGGGATATTTTATACTGATCCTGCAGAAAAATGTAATAAGTCTTTTTGTTGCTGCGATGATGCTTCTGCTTATTCCCTGTGTATACAGACCCACAGAGAAACTGGTAAGGCGTAGTATGCAGATGATTTCTGCATATATAGTTATATTATGCAGTACAGCGTTTCTTACAACATATACGGATGCCGTTATCGACGCACCGAAGTATGATATATGGACAAGCAATTGCGTCGGCATCGTATTTGTGGTATTTGCGGCAATATTTTTTGATATATGGTTTAAAGAAAAAGCAGCGCATAATGAAGACGGACTGCCGATGATAAAAATGAGAGAGTATTTTGAAAAAGCGGCGCTGCTTGTGCTGATAGCTTTTATAATGACATTTGCGTATAGGGCAAAAGGTATAAACCACCCTTTGTTTATAAACATAACCGAATCATTAAACGCGCATAAAGGATTGCCTGAGAATGCATGGCAATTGTATGGAGTCCTTGGCGCGATCTGCGTGGGCGCGCTGTTTTACTTTATAATAAGCTGTCTGTTGAAATACCGCCAATTGATAGAGACGCGTTCTCAAAAGCTTTCAAGAATGGTTACGGCAGTTTATCTTGTACAGAGCCTTTTTTTTACACAGTCAGTTGATATAACAGTAGCTTATTGGGTGTTTATTGTTGCTTATATTAACAGCGTAAGATTATCATTGCGGAATGTGGGAGATGACAGTTCGGATGAAGCTGATGATTCAGATACCGTGCTACAACGAAGCGAAGACATTGGAGATAGCGCTCAATGACCTTCCTAAAAGTTTGGAAGGAATTGATGAAATAGAATATTTGATAATAGATGACGGCAGTCAGGACGGTACCGCTGAAGTCGCGCGAAAGTGGGGAGTACATCATATCGTCCGATTTAATCAGAACAAAGGACTTGCAAAAGGTTTTATGGCGGGGCTTGACGGCTGTCTTAGAAACGGAGCAGATATCATAGTCAACACTGACGCTGACAATCAGTACCGTGCAGACGATATACAAAAACTGATACAGCCGATACTTGACGGTAAGGCTGATATGGTAATAGGCGCAAGACCTATTGATGAGACAGAGCATTTTTCATATCTGAAAAAAAAATTACAGCATATAGGAAGCTGGGCAGTACGCCTTGCTTCCGGCACTGACATAAAGGATGCGCCAAGCGGTTTCCGCGCAATGACGAGGGAAGCGGCGCTGCATATGAATGTGATAAATGACTATACATATACATTGGAAACTATTGTGCAGGCAGGACGTGAGAAGCTCGGGATTACAAGTGTGCCCGTGCGGACAAACCCGGACCTGCGCCCCTCGAGGCTT
>CANREB010000055.1 GCA_947629525.1 uncultured Lachnospiraceae bacterium | reverse complement strand
CTTAGCTCAGCTGGGAGAGCATCTGCCTTACAAGCAGAGGGTCACAGGTTCGAGCCCTGTAGGCCCCAGTATTATGCCGGCGTGGCGGAACAGGCAGACGCACAGGACTTAAAATCCTGCGGGACTAATCTCCCATACCGGTTCGATTCCGGTCGCCGGCAGTATACACAAATTAATATGTGCGTTTAGCTCAGCTGGATAGAGCGTTTGGCTACGGACCAAAAGGTCGGGGGTTCGAATCCTCTAACGCACGTTAAAGACTTTACATTATATGTAGAGTCTTTTTTTTGTGCCACGTCGTTTTGGTGTTTGGATAAAATGTAGAATGTTAATGCTATTATTGAAAAATATTTGACAAGCGAAATATTCCAAAAAAATCTGAGGGCATAATTAACAAAATACTTATTGATTTATTGTAAATATTTCCAATTGAAAATAAGTTTCACAATTGATAACATATTGATATCAAGAAAAAGATGCAATTTGAGCATATATGATTACTGACCGCTGTAGTATTAAAGATAAATTTGAGCGGTTTTGTTTGTACAATTTTTCGGTATCGTTTCCAATGACTGATTTTAAGGAAACGGAACATAATTATTAACAAGTTTATTAATATTCTATGTAAATAGAATTTTAATAATAAAGACGCAAAAAATATTTTATTTTAAGGAGAGGAAAAAAATGAAAAAGCGTGTATTAGCATTAGTAATGTCAACAGCTATGATTGCTTCTGTACTTACAGCGTGCGGCGGCGGTTCAGGCGACGCACCTGCGGCAGATTCAAACACAGACACAACTGAAGCGGAAACAACAGCAAACGCAGAAACACAGGCGGAAGCAGAAACAGAGAATGCTCTGGGTGGACCGCCTGCAGCAGATGAGGTTGTCGTATGGGTTGCAGACAATGTAACTGATTTCACAAAGGAGAAGTTAGCAGAGTTTCAGGAAGCTAATCCTGATTATGCAGGATTTTCTATCAGAGTGGAGTCTGTCGGCGAGGGCGATGCGGCGACCAATATGATTACAGACGTTGAAGGCGGTGCGGATATCTACGGATTTGCACAGGATCAGCTCGCACGTCTTGTTTCAGCAGGCGCTATTATGCCTATAAGCGGAGATTATGCAACATTTGTAACTGATCAGAACGATGCAGGCGCAGCGGCAGCGGCTAAGGTAGGCGATACTGTATATGCGTTCCCTATTACGTCGGACAACGGATATTTCCTGTATTATGATAAGAGCGTTATCACGGATCCTACGTCGTTAGACGCAATTATCGCTGACTGCGAAGCTGCAGGCAAGAACTTTTATATGGAGATCAACTCAGGTTGGTATCAGCCCGCATTCTTCTTTGGTACAGGCTGCACATTAACATATGATTCTGATGATACGGGCAACTTTACGGCTTGCAATATTGACTATGCTTCAGACAATGGTCTTGCAGCGTTAAAGACGATCATTAATCTTAAGAAGTCGTCTTCATTCCAGAACGGTTCATCAGCAAATACAGCTACAAATTATGCAGCTATCGTTGACGGTACTTGGGATAAGGATACTATAAAGGATGTGCTGGGTGATAATTATGCCTGCGCTAAGCTTCCTTCATTTACAACAGACGGCGGCTCAAAGCAGATGAGCGGTTTTGGCGGATTTAAGCTTCTGGGTGTTAAGCCTCAGACAGACGCTACAAAGCTTCAGGTATGCCTTGCAATGGCTCAGTTCCTTTCAAATGAGGAGACACAGCTTGCACGTTTTGATGCTGTCGGCTGGGGTCCTTCAAATAAAGCGGCACAGCAGAGCGACGCTGTTAAGGCTGACGAGGCTCTTTCAGCACTTGCAGAGCAGCTTTCATACACAATTCCTCAGGGTCAGTACCCTCAGGGATATTGGGATCTTGCAACATCACTTGGTGATTCGATCATTTCAGGTGATTATGACAATGCTACGGATGATGAGCTTATGAGCGTCCTTGAGGATTTTCAGGCAACTTGCCAGTCGTATGCTCAATAATCGTCAAAAAGACATAAGGATTGCATAATATAATACAGGGGGAATATTCCCCCTGTATTAAAATATCATAAGAATATAAGAGGTCTGGAGGGATAGTGCAATATGGAAAAAGAAAAACAGCCTTCTGGCAAACTGGCTTTAGCGGGAAATGCGATAGCAAATTTTTTTAAATGGCTGGGTTCAGACTTAGCTGATATTGGCTCTACATTTGTAAATGGTGATTGGAAGACAAAAGTTTCTTTCATCATCATGGGCTTTGGACCGCTGATGCGTAAGCAGTTTTTACGCGGTGCGGCTCTGCTTTTGACAGAGATAGCCTTTTTCTATTACCTGATATCTTTTGGATGGGGTTACTTAAAGGATATTAACACACTCGGTACTCAGGGCAGGGGATTTAACCCTGACGGAACGGTTTCATACGGTGATAACAGCTTTCTTATATTGCTGTACGGTTTGTTGACCATTATATTGATCTTACTGTTTATATTTGTCTGGCGGATAAATGTACGCCAAAATAAGAACGCCGAACTTTTACTTAAAGAGGGAAAGGCACTTCCTACAGTTAAACAGGATTTTATGTCTTTACTGGATGAGCATTTTGACAAGACATTATTGGCGCTTCCGGTGCTCGGTGTATTCGTGTTTATAATGCTTCCGATCATATTTATGATCTGCGTGGCATTTACCAATTATGATGCTACTCATCAGGCGCCCGCCCAATTGTTTACATGGGTAGGTCTTGATAACTTTAAAAGCCTGTTCTCATTTGGCTCGACAGGTTTTGGAAATACGTTTTTAACGGTTTTGATATGGACTTTAATTTGGGCGTTTTTCGCGACATTCCTTAATTATTTTTTAGGGATGGCGGTAGCTATTTTGATAAATAAAAAGGGAATTAAATTTAAGAAACTCTGGAGAACGATATTAGTCATGACGATTGCTATACCGCAGTTCGTATCTTTGCTTTATGTCGGCAAGATGTTTGCGGCAGACGGGCTTGTAAATGGATATCTGCTCAAGTGGGGGATAATTGACCATGCTATCCCGTTTTGGACAAATCCCACGCTTGCAAAAGTTATGATCATCGTTTTAAATGTATGGATCGGTATTCCTTATGTAATGCTCATCTGTACGGGACTTTTGATGAATATACCTGCGGATCTTTATGAGAGCGCGCGTATTGATGGAGCAAACCCATTTCAGATGTTTATGAAGATCACTCTTCCTTATATGTTGTTTGTGACAGGACCTTATCTGCTCACATCATTTACGGGTAATCTGAATAACTTCAATGTTATTTATCTGCTGTCACAGGGCGGACCTCAGTCAATGAAACTGACTGGTAATGCAGGTTATACTGACCTGCTTGTAACGTGGCTGTATAAGATGACCATTAACAACACCGATTATAAGATGGCGGCAGTTATCGGTATTATGGTATTCGTGGTTACGGCGGTTATTTCACTTGTAGTGTATAATATCCTGCCTTCGGTTAAAGATGAGGAGGGATTCCAATAATGACGACAAAAAGAAAGATAAGCAACGGCATTGCTTATGCCGTATTGATTTTAATAAGCATTATATGGCTGCTTCCGTTTGTCTGCCTTGTGCTTCAAAGCTTCCGTTCTTATAAGCTTGAACATGGCGGAATGGTAGATTATCTTCTGCCTAAGACTTTCTCACTTGACTCATATACTTATCTTTTCAGCGCGGACTGCCAGTTCTTCAGGTGGTACGGCAATACGCTCATAATCGCGGTATTTGTTGCTATATTCCAGACGATATTTGTGCTTTGTGTATCTTACGCGCTGTCCAGGATGAGGTTTAAAGGCAGAGAAGCCCTGATGCGCCTGTGGCTCATTTTGGGAATGTTCCCGGGCTTTCTTACGATGATATGTTTATACTTCCTGTTGAAGCAGTTCGGTCTTACTCAGGAAGGCGCCGTTCCGGGTTTGATACTGATCGGGTTTGCAAGTTCCGGAATGGGATATTATGTATGTAAAGGATATTTCGATACTATCCCCAAATCGCTTGACGAAGCGGCGCGCATTGATGGTGCGAACAGATTTCAGGTATTTACGATAATGCTGATACCTTTGTCAAAGCCGATCATAATTTATACTGCTCTTGTAGCATTTATGGCGCCATGGTGCGATTATATCTTTGCTTCATATGTAGCGTTTGGATATTCGGACAGCTATAACGTAGCGGTTGCGATGCAGCGCTGGGTATGGACAAATGACTATCAGGGATTTTTCACAAGGTTCTGCGCGGGCGGCGTATTGGTAGCCGTGCCTATCACAATTCTATTTATGTGCTTGCAGAAGTACTATGTAGAAGGTGTAACAGGCGGTGCGGTAAAAGGTTAAAAAACAGAAAATCGGCAGTCGTTACGGCTGCCGGTTTTTTAAATTAAAATGTGAGACAGGTAACGACAAAAGGAGGAATTATGGATAATCGGTTTATAAGGCGTATGCGCAGGATAATAGCTGTCGTGCTGTCAGCCGCCCTTATAACAGGGATGACAGGATGCGGAAATAAAAATATGACACAAGTGTCGGAAAAGGGTGCGGATGATGAACAGGAACTTAACATAATCGACGATAACTATAGAAATTATTATGAGATTTTTGTCTACTCATTTTATGATTCCGATGGGGACGGAACAGGGGATCTCAACGGTGTCACCGAGAAGCTTGATTATATTCATGATATGGGCTTCAACGGAATATGGCTTATGCCTGTAATGCAGTCAACGACTTATCATAAATATGACGTGGTGGATTATAATTCGGTTGATAAAGAATATGGTACATTGGAGGATTTTGAGCGCTTGGTGGAAGAAGCGCACAAACTGGGCATCAGGGTGGTCATTGATTTTGTTATCAACCACACTTCATCACAACATAAATGGTTTACGGACGCATGCGAGTATCTGCGCGGACTTCCCGATGGAGAGGAACCTGACGCGGCACAGTGTCCGTATGTGGATTATTATCATTTCTCACGGGAGAAAGAAAGCGGGACATATTATCAGGTAAGCGGCAGTAAATGGTATTATGAAGGATCGTTCTGGTCAGAGATGCCGGATTTGGATTTGAGCTGCGATGCACTGAAAAGGGAACTGGAAGCAACGGCTAAGCTATGGCTTGATATGGGTGTGGACGGTTTTAGAATGGACGCTGCGATGCACTTTGAAGAAAACGACAAAGCGTTTAACACGCAGGTGCTGAACTGGCTTTATGAATACTGCAAAGGAATTAACGAAGATTTTTATATGGTGTCCGAGGTTTGGGCGAACAAGGCTACGATAGAGGATTATTACGCAAGCGGCACGCCGAGTATGTTTAATTTTGACGTTGCGGATGCTGAGGGCAAGATCATAAAGGCAGCAAGGGGAAATTATAAAGCGGCAAACTTTGTTGCGGCTATGGCAGGATATCAGACCGACTATGCCGCGGAGAATGAGGATTATATAGACGCCCCGTTTATAACCAATCATGATATGGGACGTGTCGCAAACGCGCTTATGAAAGATGAGAATGATATGAAGATGGCTTGTGCGCTTCTTATGATGATGAACGGAAGCCCGTTTGTGTATTACGGTGAAGAGATCGGTATGTCAAGCTCGGGCAAAAAAGACGAAAATAAGCGTCTTGCCTTTGTATGGTCGGACACGGACAAGACAGGAATGACAAACGGTCCCAAAGATGCTGATAAAAATATTGCTTTTGCGTTTGAAGGTGCCGAGCAGCAGCTTGAAGACCCCAATTCCATATTGAACTATTATAAGAGCGCGATACATCTGAGAAATGAAAATCCCGAGATCGCAAGAGGCAGTATAAAGATAATGGAACAGCTCACGAAAGACAATCAGGCGGTGATAACAAAGACATATGAGGACAGCACAATAGGCATAGCATACAACACATCGGACGAGAAAATAAGCATAGAGCTTTCGGGGACTGAACTTGAAAATATGGATATACGCGGTTATCTTTCAGCAGGCGGAGAATCTGTCACGCTTTCAGACGGAACGCTTTTAATGCCGCCTCAGTCGGTATGCGTCTTAAAATAAGTGAAATTAAGCAGCTACTTGTATTTTATCCGAAACTATATTATAATAAAATACAAAAAGTGGTTTTGAGGAGGCTGTTTTGTGAGGCTTTATATAATACGCCACGGTGAAACGCAGTGGAATGTTTTAAAGCGTTTTCAGGGGCGTTCGGATATTCCGTTGAACGACGAGGGAAGAAGGCTTGCAAAGATAACGGCGGAAGCGTTATCTGATATACCTTTTTCGCGGATATATACAAGTCCTTTAAAGAGGGCGTTTGAAACAGCTCAGATCATAAAAGGCAGCAGGGATATCCCGTTGATAACGGATGAGCGTATTATCGAGATAGGTTTCGGCGAGTACGAGGGATTGTGCTGTGATAAGGATAACTACAACATTCCTGATCCCGAGTTTATGAACTTTTTTGATATGCCGCAGAAATATAAGCCGCCCAAAGGCGCTGAATCGATTGAGGACTTAAGACTCAGAACTGCTGATTTTTTTGAGGAATTGGCGCATAATAAGGATATGATAAATGAAACGATACTTGTTTCTACCCATGGCGCCGCGCTTCGGGGAATATTATCGCACATCGCCAATGCGGGAATTGAGGATTTTTGGAGAGGCGGCGTACACAAAAACTGTGCAGTTACAATAGTGGATGTTAACAACGGCAGAGCCTCGATCATTGAAGAAGGAAAAGTATTTTATTAAAACATAACGAAAGAAGGCGTCGTAATCGTGGAAAGTGAATATAGCAAGGTTAAAGTAAATAATGAAATGGATTTTTGCTCAGTGACGGACATAGATGTTAAGGCTGCATTGGAAAAGGCATTTATGAAAGCAAGAGTTTCATATTTCCTAAGATGGGAGAAACCGGGCTTCTTCGCTAAGCTTTTCAGCGGCTCTAAGCCGAGTATCGTGTTCTGCATCAATTCGGCTCAGATCGAAACCGCGGAGGAAGTTGTAAAAAGCCTTGGTGAGATGGAAGCCGATTTGAAGATGCTGCGCACTAAATCAAATAACAGGGTAGGTTTCTAAAAACTTCTTGACATTTTGTTTGGAATTTAATACTATAATTAGCATAGGATAAAAGGTGATGCCAAAGAGGAGTATCCGTTAGTCACTTATCAGAGAGAGGGATCCGCAGGCTGTAAGGTTCCTCAAAGGAAGAGACGGAGAAGGTAGCTTTGAAACCTGAGATCTGAACAGTCAAAGTAAGATCCCACGTTTTGCCCGCGTTACAGGGCATGGCTTTAAATGAAGCCTTAGAGGGAGGTTTATCCTCTGAACAAAGGTGGTACCGCGTTGATTACGCCCTTTGCCGAATTATCGGTAAGGGGTGTTTTTTTGTATTAAAAGGAGGAATTATTGATGAGTAAGGAACTGGCAAAGACATATGATCCTCATGGGATCGAAGACAGGATCTACGCGAAATGGCTTGAAAAAAAATATTTCCATGCGGAGGTTGACAGAAGTAAGAAACCGTTTACGATAGTTATTCCGCCCCCAAATATCACAGGGCAGCTTCATATGGGGCATGCGCTTGACAATACGATGCAGGACATCCTTGTCAGATTTAAGAGGATGCAGGGATATAATACGCTGTGGCAGCCGGGAACAGACCATGCAAGCATTGCCACTGAGGTAAAGATAATAGAAAAACTGAAAGAAGAAGGAATAGATAAGCATGACCTCGGGCGCGAGAAGTTCCTTGAGCGCGCGTGGGAATGGAAAAAAGAATACGGCGGCAGGATAATCGGACAGTTAAAGAAGCTGGGCTCATCATGCGATTGGGACAGAGAGCGTTTTACGATGGACGAGGGATGCAACAAGGCGGTCACTGAAGTCTTCTGCAAGATGCATGAAAAAGGATATATTTATAAGGGCGCGAGAATGATCAACTGGTGTCCTGTCTGCAACACTTCAATATCGGATGCGGAAGTTGAGTATGAGGAGCAGGCAGGTCATTTATGGCACATTAAATATCCCGTTATCAATGATGACGGCAGCGAAACGGGAGAGTACCTGACTTTTGCGACGACAAGACCTGAAACGATGCTGGGCGATACTGCTGTAGCGATACATCCGGACGATGAACGCTACGCGCATCTTAGGGGAAAGAAACTCAGACTGCCGCTTATGGACAGGGAAATACCGGTAGTTGAAGATACGTATGTAGATATGGAATTCGGTACAGGTGTGGTTAAGATAACGCCCGCGCATGACCCTAATGACTTCGAGGTCGGAAAGCGTCATGACCTTCCGGTGATAAACATTATGAATGATGACGCTACGATAAACGAAAACGGCGGAAAATTTGCGGGAATGGACAGATACGAGGCGAGAAAAGCTATAGTTGCCGAGCTTGACAGTATGGGGCTTCTTGTTAAGATAGAGGATTACAGCCATAATGTAGGCACACATGACAGATGTAAGACTACGATAGAGCCGCTTGTAAAACAGCAGTGGTTCGTTAAGATGGATGAGCTTATAAAGCCTGCTGTTGAAGCCGTAAAGAATGGCGAGATCAGGCTTATTCCCGAGAGAATGGAAAAAATCTACTATAACTGGACTGATAATATAAAGGACTGGTGCATATCAAGACAGCTTTGGTGGGGGCACAGAATACCCGCATATTATTGCAATGACTGCAAAGAGATAGTAGTCGCAAAATCAGCGCCTAAAGTATGCCCTAAGTGCGGATGCACACATTTTGAGCAGGATCCCGATACGCTTGACACGTGGTTTTCGTCTGCTCTTTGGCCGTTTTCAACACTTGGATGGCCTGATAAGACGGAGGATCTTGACTATTTCTATCCGACGGACGTACTTGTCACGGGATATGACATTATTTTCTTCTGGGTCATCAGAATGATCTTCTCGGGATATGAAAATATGGGGAAACGTCCTTTCCATACTGTGCTTTTCCATGGTCTTGTAAGGGACTCGCAGGGAAGGAAGATGTCAAAATCCCTTGGTAATGGTATCGATCCACTGGAGATAATCGACAAGTACGGCGCTGATGCGCTAAGGATGACGCTTATTACAGGTAATGCGCCGGGAAATGATATGCGTTTTTACTATGAGAGGGTGGAAGCTAACCGCAACTTTGCAAATAAGATATGGAACGCTTCGCGCTTCATAATGATGAATATGGAAGGAAAGGAAGTAACAGACGCTTCCAAGACACTTGAACCTGCAGACCGTTGGATAATATCAAAGCTGAACACACTTGTAAAAGAAGTGACCGACAATATGGAGAGCTATGAACTTGGAATAGCCGTTCAGAAGATTTACGATTTTATATGGGATGAATTTTGCGACTGGTATATTGAAATGGTCAAACCCCGTCTCTACAATTCAGACGATGCGGTTTCTCAAAACGCTGCTCTTTGGACGCTTAAAACAGTGCTTATCGACGCGTTAAAGCTGCTTCACCCGTATATGCCGTTTATAACGGAAGAAATATTCTGTACGCTGCAGTCGGAAGAAGAGTCGATAATGATATCAAAGTGGCCTGAGTATATTGATGAAAGAAATTTTGCAAAAGAAGAGAAGGCAATTGAGATAATCAAGGAGGCAGTGCGCGGTATCAGGAATGTAAGGACCGAAATGAATGTCGCGCCATCCAAAAAAGCGCATGTATTCGTTGTGTCCGCAAGTGAAGAACTCAGGAATATATTTGAAGAGGGAAAGCTTTTCTTCGCATCGCTCGCCTATGCTTCGGAAGTGACTGTCCAAAGCGGAAAGGACAAAATTGCGGACGACGCCGTTTCGGTAGTCATTGCAAATGCAAATATCTATATTCCGTTCGCGGAACTTGTCGATATAAAGCAGGAGATAGAGAGGCTTGAAAAAGAAGAGAAACGCCTTGACGGAGAGCTTGCGAGGGTGAACGGAATGCTCAATAACGAGAAATTTATGTCTAAAGCCCCTGCGGCAAAAATCGCCGAGGAGAAAGAAAAACTAACAAAATATGTACAAATGAAAGAACAAGTGATAGAACGACTTGCGCAATTGAGGTAATTGGTGTTAGAATATAAAAAGGGGAAGGCGGTTTTATCTTCTTGGAGGTGGATTTATGGTTAATGTGAAATCCTATGTAAGAATATCTGAAGATAATACGGAGGCGTGGCTCTATCTGTGCGCGCCCGAAGACGGATCTTCTTATGAGAAGTCGGAGGTCATGCGTTATCTGCAGGTAAACAAAGTAGTGGCGGGAATAAATGAATCTCACATAGCTGCAATGTGCAAAAAGAAAATATATGAGCGGGAGGTCAGGGTCGCGACAAGCGAAAAAGGACTTCCGGGCAAGGAAGGATATTATGAGTTCTTCTTTAACACGGAGAAACCCAAACCGGAAATACGCAAAGACGGTTCCGTAGACTACAGAAGTATGAGCATAGTACAGAATGTGGACGAGGGCGATCTTCTTGCTGTTTATCATCCCGCGGTACAGGGGACTTCAGGCAGGGATGTCACAGGCAAATTTGAGAAGACTAATCTTTACAAGGAACTGCGGCCGCTTACCGGTAAAGGCATCAGCAATGAGGACAATCCTAATGAGTACTATGCCACGAAATCGGGAAAAATAGAATATGACGGTACGACACATCTTTCAATCGAGGAAGTTTATGAGATACATGGCGGCTGTGACCTGACTAACCATGCGCTTGTGGAGTTTAACGGCGATGTGATCATATACGGCAACGTTGAGGCAGGTGTCGTGATAAATGCGGGTAAGAGTCTTACCGTTGAGGGCGTAGTGGAGTCCGCGACCATAAGCGCGGGCGGAATGGTATGTCTTAAGAGAGGCATGCAGGGCGCCGGAAAAGGCTCTATTACATCAGGCGGCGACGTATTTACTGAATTTCTCGAATATGCGAGAGTAAACGCCAGTGGCAGCGTTCAGGCAAACGTCATACTTAACTCAATGGTAGAAGCAGGAGAAATTATCACACTCACGGGCAAAAAAGGACTTATCGCGGGCGGAAATGTGCATGCCATGAACGGTATAACATGTATGAACGCAGGCAACCAGTCGGAGATAAAGACACGCATCCATGTCGGCGTCATGCCGGAGATGATGGAGCAGCGCGTAGCGGTAAACGAGGAGTACAGCAAGGCACATGTAGAGCTTGACGACATAGTGGCAGGTATGGCAAAGATACTCAGAGTAAGGCAGCAGACAGGAGAACTCAGCGAGCAGCTTCAGACAAGGCTTAATGAACTCAGGGTTCAGAAAGACGAAGTGTACGCCAAATGTATGGAAGTCAAGAAACGTGCAGATAAACTTGAGAACATGGTAATGCAGGCAAGAGACGCCAAGATAAAGGTTACGGGAAATATTTATAAGGGCGTCACAATAGGAGTGGACGACCATGAGATCAATGTGAACAGGGACACAAGCTTTATGGAGTATAAAGCACAAAACGGCATTATAGTAGGAACCGTATTAGTTATGTGATATGATATTAAAAACGGTTTGCAGCATATGACCTGCGAACCGTTTTTTGTATACTGATGGAAAGTGACAGGTATGAGGGCAGAAAGCTACAATGAAGCCGAAAGCTTTTTGAATATGGTGCCGAGGTTTACCGGCAAAAACCCGTTGGAGAAAACAAAAAAATTTTATGATTATATACAAAACCGCGACGGCGGGGCATACAGCGAAGCGCGTCTCGGGAAGATAGTGCATGTCGCCGGGACTAACGGCAAGGGTTCGGTATGCGCTTTTTTGGAGCGCATATGTATCGAGGACGGATACAGGACAGCTATGTTTACATCGCCGCATTTAGTCACGACGCGCGAGCGTTTCAGAGTGGACGGAATGATGATTTCGGAGGAGAAATTTGTATATGCCTTTAACCGGATCGAAGATATGCTTGAAAAGTACAGGGAAGATGACCCGTCGTATGCCCCAAGTTATTTTGAACGCCTGTTTTTTATGGGATTGTATATTTTCACCTCAGAGGGCGTCGATATCACGATACTTGAAACGGGGCTTGGCGGGAGGCTTGATACGACAAATGTGATAAAAGCCCCGAAGCTGTGCGTCATAACCGAGATAGGCTATGACCATATGGAGTATCTCGGAAGTACGATAGAGCAGATAGCGGCTGAGAAGGCAGGCATAATAAAAGCGGGAGTGCCTGTCGTATTTTGCGACAGGAGAAGCGCGGTAAGCGGCATTTTAAGGCAGAAAGCGTCGGAATGCGGATGTATTTGTCATTCCGTATCAAAAAAAGACTATAAAATATGTGAAATTCAAAAAAAATCCATTGATTTTTCCGTTAGCAGTAGTTATTATGGTTATTGTAGGTTTACGATAAACAGTACGGCGCTTTATCAGGTTGAGAATGCGGCGCTTGCGGTAAAGGCGGCTGAACTTCTGAATATAAATGTGTCCGCGGTAGGGGCGGGCATTGCCGCAATGAAATGGTCAGGGCGTATGGAGGAGATACTTCCGCGGGTATACATAGACGGCGCCCACAATGAAGACGGCATAGAAGCTTTTGCAAAGACAGTCAAAAGATGCCGTCCTGATATCGGTGAAAGCAGATGTTTTCTTATCTTTTCCGCGGTCAGGGACAAGGACTGTGACAGTATGGTAAAGCTGCTTACGGATACGGGTGTGTTTACCGATTATATAGTCACCCGGATACCGAATGAACGCGGCATAGAAACGGACAGGCTTGTAAAAATGTTTGAAACACATACTGACAAAAATGTGCATGCGTTTGATAAAATCGACGATGCGCTTGAATATGCGTTGACAAACAGAGGAGATTTGGGGATGGTGTACATTGTCGGTTCGCTGTATTTGGCAGGGATCGTGAAGGCACATGCCCATATGTTGTGATTTTTGGAGGAATTTATGATAAATTTTGAGGAAGAACTGAAAAAATTTCATCCGAGCATAGAGGTGGATGATGCGGAACAGGCAATTTACAATCAGGATCTGACCGATATGGCTGATGTGCTTGTCAAATTGGTCAAAGACGCGAATGAGGAAGAATTAGAGGAGCTGTAAAATGATATGCTATAAATGTGGTTGTCAGTTATCGGAGAAGGACTTCTGCACTAACTGCGGAGCTGATGTTGGCTTGTACAAACGCATAATGTTTGCAGCCAACCGTTTATATAACGAAGGACTTGAGAAAGCGCAGGTCAGGGATCTGTCGGGGGCGCTTTCAAGCTTAAGGCAATGCCTTAAATTAAATAAAAATCATATAGAAGCGAGAAATCTGCTGGGACTTGTCTATTTTGAACGCGGCGAAGTGGTAGCGGCGCTCAGCGAATGGATAATCAGCAAAAATATCAGAAACGAGAAAAACATTGCCGATGATTATATAGATATGATACAGAATAATCCCGGGCAGCTTGACGCTTTTAACCAAACGGCGAAAAAGTATAATATGGCTTTAAATTACTGTTATCAGGACAGTATTGATTTGGCGATAATACAGTTAAAAAAAGTTATCTCGATGAACCCGAGGTTTATTCAGGCAAGAAACCTTCTTACGCTTTTATTTCTTGACACGCAGGAATGGGAACGTGCTAAAAAGGAAGCCGAGCGCGTGCTCAAGATAGACGCTAACAATACTATGGCGCTGCGCTATCTGAAGGAAGCGCAGGAGATGCTGCCGACAGAAGAAGAGCATGCGGTAAAGCACAAAAAAGAAGCGATAGTGTATAAAAGCGGCAACGACACTGTCATACAGCCCGTCGCCAAAAAGCAGATGGTAGGACTGCCCATACTGCTCAATATACTTATCGGCGTAGCGCTTGGCGTGGGGATAACATGGTTTTTGATAATGCCTGAGCGGATGCAGCAGATAAATTCGGAATCAACGGCAAAGGTAAATTCCATCAATGAGCAGCTTGACGCAAAAACTGCGCAGATAGATGAACTTATGATGCAGATAGACGAGCTTACTCAGGAGAAGGATCAGCTTTCTACAAGCCTTACGGCGGCGCAGGGAAACGGTTCGGCGCTGGAAGCGAATACAGACCTGATAGAAGCGGCATATATGTATATGGGCGAAGAGCCTGATGTCATCGCCATAGCAGATACGCTTGAACTCATAGATGAGCAGTATATAGAGGGCGATGCTACGGAGAGCTTTAAAAATCTGTATGGCATCCTGAAAACAGGTATAGCGCCCGATGTGTCAAAGAACTGCTATGACGCGGGATATGAGGCATTCAGGGCGGAAGAGTACGACACGGCGATAGAGTATTTGTCGAGGGCGTATTCTTACGACAATGGAAACGGCGATGCCCTGTATAATCTTGGCAATTCGTACTACAGAAGCGGAGATACCAATATGGCGATCGAAATATACGAACAGGTTGTTGAGGAATTTCCGAACACTGAAAAAGCCCGGAAATCACAAAGCTATATAGAGGAAATCAGAGGAAGCTGATATTCACGAAAGAGGACTTTACCTTATAAGGCAGGTCCTCTTTTTAAGATTGGAGGATATGTAATGGAACAGATAACTGATGAGTTCGCGATCATCGATAATTTTTTGTGCATAAGGATGCCGAAAGAAGTTGACCATCATGGCGCGGCAGGCATAAGGGAAGGCGCGGACAGGCTGATACTTGATGATAAAGTCAAAAATGTTGTTTTTGATTTTGAAAATACAACTTTTATGGACAGCTCGGGAATAGGCGTGATAATCGGAAGATACCGTAAGATATCATGCTTTGGCGGAAAAGTGTATGCTATCAACGTAAGCGACAGGATAAGGAGGCTTTTAAGCTCATCAGGAATGTCGTCAATAATAGAGATATTATCATGAAACGGAGGCAAACATGAACAATAAAAGTAATGAAATTTATTTTGAGTTTGACGCTGTATCTGAAAACGAAAGCCTTGCAAGAGTCGTTATCGCGGCTTTTCTTACAAGGCTCGATCCTACAGTGGAACAGCTTGAAGATGTCAAGACAGCCGTATCGGAAGCCGTTACGAATGCAATCATACACGGGTACGGAGAACACGGCGGAAAGGTCGCCATGCGCGCCGTCATATCGCAGGGCGGTGTACTGGAAGTGCATGTCTGCGACACGGGCGTCGGGATAGCCGATATCAAACAGGCAATGCAGCCTATGTTCACCACAGGCGCGGACAAGGAAAGATCGGGAATGGGATTTGCCTTTATGGAGGCTTTTATGGATAAAGTTTCCGTGGAGAGCAAGGTCGGTGAAGGAACTAAGGTACATATGTGGAAAGTATTTGATAATTACACACAGGAAACACAGCCGATATTACAGGCGGCAGTATGGAACAGCGACGGCAGGATATAGCCTATGGAAGATAAAGAGCTTTTTTTGAGGGCACAAGGGGGAGAAAAGGAGGCAAGAGAGATACTTTTTGACAAAAATACAGGACTTGTGCATCATGTTATCAAGCGCTTTATGTCAAGAGGGGTAGAGTTTGAAGATTTGTTTCAGATAGGGGCGGTCGGGCTTTTAAAGGCGATAGATAAATTTGACACTGATTATGGAGTATGCTTTTCGACTTATGCCGTGCCGATGATCATGGGCGAGGTGCAGCGTTTTTTAAGGGACGACGGTCCGATAAAGGTGAGCAGAGGGATAAAGGAGAACCTTAATAAGCTGCGCGGCGCGCGCGAACGGCTTTCACAGCAGCTCGGGCGTGAACCGACTATAGCGGAACTTTCCGACGATACGCAGATCGATAAAGGTGATATAGTCATAGCGCTTGAAGCGGGAAGGGATGTTGAGTCGATTTATAAGACTGTGTATGAGACTGACGGAAGCGAGATATATCTTGTGGATATGTTGAGCGGCGGCGAGGAACTTGGCGAAGGGATATTGGACAAGCTTTTTGTGGAGACTCTGCTTGACGGACTGGGTGAGAGGGAGCAGCGCCTTATACATCTGAGATTTTTTGAAAACCGTACACAGATGCAGACGGCGGCTGTCCTCGGAATGAGTCAGGTACAGGTCAGCCGTATGGAAAAAAAAGTTTTGTTAAAGATGAGAAAAGAGGCTTCAGGCTATAAAGTATAATTGAAAATCATCCGATAAATAAGATATAAAATAAAGGCATGATGCCGGGCAAATCTTAAATTCACATATTGAGAAAGGTTGGTATTAAAATGAATGGAATCAATTATAACGCATTAACAGGTAATTCAGGATTATATTCAAATCAGTCAGGCTCGATTATGGACGAGGCGGTAAAGAATGCGGCGGCTGCTAACAGCAGGACTGCCGAGGCTAAGACAGATAACAGACAGGCTAACGCGGATAAAGATACATATGAGCATGGCACACAGACAGTCAGGGCAGGATATAGCAGACCCGACTACAGCGCGACAAAGACGAACAGCAATAAATATAAGGCGCTTGATGCCAACGGCATACAGGAAGGCATAACACTCAGCGATAAGGCGAAAAAAGTTCTGGAAGAGCTGAGAAAGAAATTCGGCGATAATATGGACATATCCGTTGCAGAGTGGTCTACGGACGAGGAGCAGGATTATTATGCAAGCCTTTCATCAAAGGAGTACAGCGTATTGATAAATCCGGAACTCTTGGAGAAGATGGCTGACGACGATGAGCTTAAGGCAAAATATATGGACATCATAGGCGGCGCTGATGACAAGTATGAGGAGCTTAAGTCACAGTTGGGCGAGGACGCAGACCTTGTAAAGGGATTCAGCATTACTATCGATGCCGACGGCGAAGTATCATATGCAGTTAAGCTTATGAAGGATATGGTAGAGAGCAATAAGGCTAAACAGGAGAAGGCATATGAGGAGCGCGTTGAGGAAAGACGCGAGGAGAGAAGAAAAGCCGAAAAAGAACGGTATGAGCGTTTTGAGGCTGACTCTATCGAGGAGCTTGTAAAAGCGTTAAAAGAAAGACTTCATCCCGAAGATGCTGAAGAAGCCGAAGAAAATGCACAGGAAACTGCTGAGAAAGTGGTAGTTTCGGAATCAGATTTAAATGAATGATTAAGTGTGATATAAAAGCGCTGTCCGCGGACAGCGCTTTTTATAATGAACTTTTTATATTGAAAATATATCGGAAAGACTGTCGGCAGGATGCGGCGTATTGGAACTGTCAAATATAAACACGGGCAGGTGGTTTGACGTGCCTTCTGTCCATTCGAGGGATCCACAAGGTACATGAAGCGAAAAACCGCCGCCGCTTTTTATACGCTTTACGTAGTCATTTATGGAGCAGAGCGGCGTATCAAATTCCATACCGTAGATATCGCCGTTGCCGGTAAAACCGACAGCGTGGATATCGGAACCTGCGGTCATAATAATATTGTGTTCAAGTGCATAGCGGTAAGCCATTCGGTTCTGTTCATATGGGTTTCCCGCGTTTGCGACTTCAAAGGCATCGCATTGGTACGGATGGACATATACTTCCGACAGATATCCGCGCTCTCTGAAAGGATGAGCCTGAACGACAAGACCGCCGTCTGCTTTTATCCTGTTATAATGAGTGATATGATCCCATTCCATCATATTGGGGTGGCGCTTGAGCCAATCTTTGTCAAGCCCGTATACGAGAAATTCGTCCCCAAAAAAACGCGCTTCCCATCCGAAAAATACCTGTAATCCCTGTCTGTCGCCCTCTGCCTTTGCTTCCTCATATCCGCGGCAGAACATATCTATCCGTTCTTCCCATGCAAGGTCATCAGGTATGCGGCAGTTGCCGTTAAAAAAATGGTCGGTAACTATTATTCCGCTAAATCCGAGGTCCTTGTAATATGAAATATATTCCTTTCCCGAACTGCGCGCGCACTTACTTGCGGCAGACGTGTGTAAATGTGTTTCGTATATGTATTTCATTTGGTTCTCCGTTTGCAAAAAAATGCTTATTTCCATATAGAAGTATAGCACACAATAATAAATAAAAACAACAATATATTATTTTGTTTTATCCTGATATATGATATCATTTACATGAGCGACAGGATATTCAGAATAAAATGAACTCTCGGAATCTTGAGTAGTTCATGCCAGCTAAACTCTGGCAAGCACTTTGAAAAGTAAATATTATTAGT
>CANREB010000054.1 GCA_947629525.1 uncultured Lachnospiraceae bacterium | reverse complement strand
TTGTTCTCTGAATTTTCTCTTTTTCTTACTTGGAATTTTCAGGTCTGCATTACTGTTTGTTTGTCAATGTGCTGTTTTATTTCCGCATTTGCGGAAATAAAAACGGAGAGGGTGGGATTCGAACCCACGCGCCCTTGCGGACAAACGGTTTTCAAGACCGCCTCGTTATGACCACTTCGATACCTCTCCAAAGTCATTATTATATTATACTGCCAATCTAATCATCAGTGCTTAATCAGCAGTGCAAAATTTATTATAGACAAACCATTTCTTTTTGTCAACAACTTTTTTCAAATTTTTTCAACTTATTTATTTATAAATATTTTGGCTATATCCAAATCCTCCGGCGTAGTAATCTTTATATTACGGTAAGAGCCTTCTGTAAGCTTTACCTTAACATCAGTAAAGAACTCTACCACCATTGCGTCATCGGTTATGTTCACCCCGTCTTTTAACAGCTCCTCTTCCCTGAAAAGCAATTTTTCATAAGCGTCGGATATAAGTTCTTTTTCAAATACCTGCGGTGTCTGTATCTGCCACACCAAAGAGCGCGCAGGTGTGTCCGCCACATATCCGTTTATGTCTGAAATCTTAACTGTATCTTTTACCGGCATCCCTACTACGCATGCTCTTGTCCTCACTACATCATCTAAAGCGCGCTTCAATATTTCATTATCTATAAAAGGACGCGCACCGTCATGGATAAACACATAATCGCATTCCCAGTTTACTGCGCGCAGCCCGTACGCCACCGAATGATATCGTTCTTTTCCGCCTTCCACTATAGCGCTCACTTTCCTGATATCATATTTATTTATGATTTCTTCCCTGCAGAATTGTTCTTCGCCTTTTCCCGTCACCAAAACTATATTGTCGATGAAACTGTCGTCAAATGCTTTTAATGAATAATAAAGAAGCGGTTTGTCCTCTATCATAAGGTACTGTTTACGTATGCTGCTTTTCATCCGTTTTCCGCTGCCTGCCGCCAGAACGATTGCGGTCGTCTTTTTCATCTATCTTTCACCTAATTTCAAATTTGGCACGGCATTGAGGTCATATCCGCTGCGCATGCCTCTCATATAATCATAATATCCTGCCGCTCCTATCATCGCCGCATTGTCCGTGCACAGTATCGGGGACGGATGGTAAAACTCAATGCGCCGCTTATGGCATTCGCGTTCAAACGCCGCTCTCAATGCGGAATTTGACGCCACTCCTCCGGCTATGGCAAACTTTGTAAAACCGTATTCTTTTACCGCTGCAAGTGAGTGCTGCGTCAGTACATCGACAACTGCCTTTTGAAATGAAGCCGCCACATCTGCTTTGTTGATTTCTATGCCTTTCATTTCACAGGCATTCAGATAATTCAAAACTGCCGACTTAAGCCCGCTGAAACTGAAATCATACTCGGAACCGCCGACCTTTGCACGCGGGAAGTTTATCGCCTGATCGTTTCCTTCTTTGGAAAGCCTGTCGATCTTTATTCCCCCCGGATATCCAAGACCTATCGCGCGCGCAACTTTGTCAAACGCCTCGCCCGCTGCGTCGTCCCTTGTATAACCGATAATCTCATATTCGCCATAGTCACGCACTATCACAAGATGAGTATGCCCTCCTGATACCACAAGGCACACAAACGGCGGCTCGAGGTCTTTGTTTTCTATATAATTGGCGCTTATATGTCCTTCTATATGATGGACTCCTATCAGGGGCTTTTGGGCGGCAAAGCTTATTGCCTTTGCCGCAGATACGCCGACAAGAAGCGCTCCGACAAGCCCCGGTCCGTAAGTTACGGCAACCGCCGTAATCTCATTCAATGTAACTTTCGCCTTGTCAAGCGCTTCTTCTATAACCTGATTTATTTTTTCGATATGTTTGCGCGATGCTATCTCGGGAACCACTCCGCCGTATAAGGTGTGAAGATCTATCTGCGAGTATATGATATTGGAAAGAACTTCCCGTCCGTTTTTTACAACGGCGGCTGCGGTTTCATCACATGAGCTTTCTATCGCGAGTATAAGTACATCTTCGTTTAATTCCATATATGCCACCGCTTTATTCCGACGAGCCGACAAGCTCAAATCCTAAAATCTTCCAATGTCCTGTCGCGATATCTTTGCGCAGCACAAATTCCTGCTGCGACATTGTAATCTTTGAACCGTTCCTTATCGCGTATTTGCAGTAAAGGGAGGCACACTGCCTTCCTTCATGCTCATAATCCACCACATCAGTGGAAGCCGACGCTTCATACGATGAAATAGTATAGCCGTTCTTTTCAAATTCATCAATCTCATCTTTTAAATTCCTGATATATTCGTCTCTCGGATTATTAGCGACAAGCTCATCGTCAAATATCGCCATAAGTTTATCTACCATCTGTGAAAGCTGCTCGTCAGTATATTTTTCATTATAAAGGCATTTGGCGATCTCGCTGTAATATTTGACTACTTCCTTTGGGGTAGGCGGATAATCCGTTTCGAGATTTCTCAGTATGACATTTTGAACCGCGGTTACAGAATTCTCGTCAATCTGCTGCTCCTTATTTGAAAGGTAAAAATAATATCCTCCGATGAGCAGTACGATAAGTACCATAATGATAGCGCCCTTTAACTTTGCCATAACCGTTTCCTCCTTATAATTTATTCTTCGTCCTCAACATCCTCAAATAAGAGTTCTTCGCTCCATCCGTCACGCGCGATATACGTGCGCGGGAATATTTCCCGAACCTCGTTTTTGTATTCTTCAGGTCGTATGAGCGAAGGTGAATAGTGGGTGAGCCACATTTTCGAGACTTGCGCCTGTTTTGCAATCTGTGCTGCCTCATAAAATGTCATGTGTTTATATTCTTTTGCCTTTTCCTTTTTGTCAGGCTCTGCGTACATTCCCTCACAGATAAATAAATCCGCACCTGCAGCGTTCTGTACTATGCTGTCAGTCGGTCTTGAATCCGTACAGTATGTTACTTTCAGACCTTTTCTTGGCTTTCCCATGACCATGTCAGGGGTGTAGAGCTTCCCGTCCAGCTCTATCTGCTCACCATTCTGCAGTCTGCTCCAGCAGCGCCTGTCAAGTCCAAGCGCCATAGCTTTATCAGGCAAAAATCTGCCCTTACGTTCTATAATTATACTATAGCCGTAACAGGTGACGTTGTGATTGACTTTAAACGCTTCTATTCTCATCCCGTCAAATTCAAATGTCTGTTCAGGCTCAGTTATCTCGCAGTATTTAAGTTCAAACGGAAGTTCAGGCGCCACCACGCGCAGCGCGTTGACTACACGGCTCAATCCCTTGGGACCTATAAGTATAAGCGGTGTTGTTTTTTCGGCATTTCCCATTGTAAGAAGCATTCCCGGCAGTCCCGAGATATGATCCGCATGATAATGCGTAAAACACATTATATCTATCGGCTTGGGGCTCCAGCCTTTTTCTTTCATGGCTATCTGCGTCCCCTCGCCGCAATCTATAAGTATTCCCGTGCCGTTGTATCTTGCCATAAGCGATGTGAGCCATCTGTGCGGCAAGGGCATCATTCCGCCTGTTCCAAGTAAGCAAATATCCAGTATGTCGATCACCCTTTCGATTTATCTTTTCCACATGATGACGGCATCATCTTTAGGCTTATCATAAAAATCAGGTCTTATTCCCTCAGCCGCAAAGCCAAGATTTTTGTATAATCTGATCGCCGCCTCATTTTTGCTCCTTACCTCAAGGGTAAAAGCCTTTATCCCCATTTCCTGTGTACCTGTTCTGATAAGCTCCCCTAAAAGCGCTGTCGCTATGTGATTGCCGCGGTATTCCCTGCTTACCGCCACATTGGAAATATCTCCCTCACCTGATATATCGGTCAAAACGCATCCTCCGATAATAGTATTTACCGCAGCATTTTTATCGTCAAGTTCCGCCAAGAGATAAATCCTGTTGGGATTTGTCAGGATTTCTTTAAAATCATTGTATCTCCATGGCATCGAAAAGCACTCTTCCTCCAATGCCGTAACAGCTTCAAGGTCTTTGCTGCACATCTGTCGTATTCGATAATTTACCGGCATTTCTCTCCCTCTCCGCCTGTGATAATCTTAAATATTCGGGCGAATGCTCCGCCGCGGTCTGACTTATCCCTTTTGCATAAAGAAGTTCGCCCAGTGCTCCCACACACGCCGCGCGCTGCCTGTTGCAGCTTGGCGGGGCATATACATATTTTACTTTTATAAGTTCGTTAAGTTTCTCCCTGTACGCATCGGCGCCGTCGCCCAAAAAAACAGTTTCACGGCATAATGCGTTTATTTTTTCCGATATATCCGAAATGTCAGCCGCACACTGCTTTTCCACCGTTATAAGTTCGCCGTCCTTAAACTCGTAAAGCCCTGTGTAGACCTGATCTCTTCTGGCGTCCATCATAGGGCATATCAATTTATCACTTCCGTACAAATTATATGCAAGCGCGTCAAGCGTGGACACGGGTATTATCGGAATATTAAGGGCAAGCCCCAGTCCTTTTGCTGTCGCCGCCCCTATCCTTAATCCGGTGAATGACCCCGGACCTGCCGCCACCGCTATCGCATCAAGCGTACTAAGGTCAAGTTCCGTCATTTTTTTTATCTCATCGAGCATAGGGAGGAGTGTCTGCGAATGAGTTTTCTTGTAGTTTATTGAATATTCCGCTATCGTCAGCGATCCGTCTATGACTGCTGCCGACGCGACAAGCCCTGAACTGTCCAGTGCCAGAATTTTCATTATTGCGATATCTCCCCTTTAATTTATTCAATGGTTATTCTGCGGTAGTCAAATCCTTTTTCAAAATCTTTTTCAATTGTTATTTTTCTTGCCGTATCGGGAATAATGCCTGAAATAAGCTGCGCCCACTCGATGATACATACGCCCTTGCCGTAAAAACAGTCTTCATACCCGATCTCATCCATTTCATCTTCGCTGCCTATCCTGTATACATCAAAGTGATAGAGCGGAAGCCTTCCACTGTCATATTGCTGAAGTATCGTAAATGTAGGGCTGTTCACATGCTCTTTCACGCCAAGTCCGCATGCTATTCCCTGCGTCAATACAGTCTTGCCTGCTCCCAAGTCGCCGTTAAGAGTATATATGTCGCCCGCCAAAGCATTTTCTCCGATTTTTCTGCCTGCCTCAAATGTCTCATCAGGGCTGAATGTTTCTATAACCGTCATCTTATTTTGACCTTTTTGGGTGTCATATGCGTCGATATCATCTTTATCACCGCATCTTTTTTTTCGCCCAAATCCTTTTTGGGAAATATGGAAGCCGTAGACCTTGAAGTATACAGTATTATACTCCTTGAAGTCGATACTGCCTTATAACAGCTTTCCCAACTCTGCGTTTCTTCATTTTCACCCTGCGACACACTTATCCCGTCATCAGTAAGTTTATAGTGAAGCGCTTCCTTAAATGCGGGATTATTGACTATCTGCTTGTTTGCCCTGACAAAAAGCGTACATGGCAGGTAGGCGATAAGAACGATCCCCGCGATAAGATAAATAGGATATTTTTGCGATACAAAGGCAATTATGAGGAAAACGCCCACTATGGTGCCCAGCATTCCTGAAAGGCTTGTATATGTGTGGTGCAAAAGATAATCATAGAGCACTCCCGCGTTTACCTTTACGTCAAATTCGAGTTCCATCAATGTCTACCGCCTTTCCGTCTGTTCAAATGATTTCATTTCTTATCATCTGCAAGTTTCATCGTGAGTGAAATGCGTTTTTTATTCAAATCCACGTCAAGCACTTTCACGTCAACTATATCGCCGACACTGACTGCCTCAAGCGGATGTTTGATATATTTGTCGGTTATCTGCGATATATGTACCAATCCGTCCTGATGAACACCGATATCGACAAACGCGCCAAAATCAATAACGTTCCTTACCGTTCCTTTCAGTATCATACCCGCTTTCAAATCTTTCATATCAAGGACATCGCTTCTCAATATCGGGGCGGGCATATCCTCTCTCGGGTCGCGCGCAGGCTTTTCAAGTTCTTTTAAGATATCATCAAGCGTAATCTCTCCAATGCCAAGTTCTTCCGCCATTTTCTTTTTATCCTTGACACGCCTTTGAAGATTAGTGTCGGCGGTATTCTCCGAATCATCAGCACCGGAAGTGTTTTCTCCAAGAGACACTCCGCCCATTGCAGCGGCAAGCGCTTTTCCCATCACGGTATTTGTATTGCGGATAACAACTCCTTTGTTACGCTTCTGCGTTTTTTTAGGTTTTTGCGTGTTGGGTTTTGCAGATTTTTTCTGTATTTCTTTTAATTCATCCATTGAAATCCCAAGCTTATCCAAAAGCTTTAATGCGGCGTCATATGACTCGGGATGCACGCTTGTGGCGTCAAGCGGGTTGTCACCGTCTAAAATACGCATAAATCCCGCACATTGCTCGTATGCCTTAGGTCCAAGCTTCGCAACCTTTAAAAGCTGCTTTCTATTGACAAATCTTCCGTTCTGCTCGCGGTAGTCAACTATGTTTTTGGCAATTGTCTTGTTTATCCCCGAAACATATTCAAGCAGTGAGACGGACGCGGTATTCAGGTCAACTCCTACTTTATTGACCGAATCTTCAACCACACCGTTAAGGGCGTCGCTCAATTTCTTTTGGTTCATGTCGTGCTGATACTGACCTACTCCTATTGATTTAGGGTCGATCTTTACAAGTTCAGCAAGCGGATCCTGAAGACGCCTTGCTATCGACGCGGCGCTTCGCTGTCCTACGTCAAAATTAGGGAACTCTTCCGTCGCAAGCTTGCTCGCGGAATAGACAGACGCTCCCGCCTCATTGACGATAACATACCGGACAGGTCTGTCGAGTTCTTTTATAAGCTCAACTATCACCTGCTCGGACTCTCTTGACGCCGTACCGTTTCCCACGGAAATAAGGCTTACATTATATTTGTCAATAAGCTTCTTGAGTTCTTTTTTTGACTCTTCAACTTTATTCTGCGGGGCTGTAGGATATATCACTTTTGTATCAAGTACTTTACCTGTTGCGTCAACTACAGCAAGCTTACATCCTGTCCTGAACGCGGGATCCCAGCCCAAAACTACTTTTCCCGCGATAGGCGGCTGCATAAGAAGCTGTTCAAGGTTTTTGCCAAAGACGGAAATCGCACCGTCCTCGGCTTTTTCTGTGAGTTCATTGCGTATATCGCGCTCTATCGCCGGTGCAATAAGGCGCTGATAGCTGTCAAGTATTGTTTCCTTAAGCGCGGGGGTGGTGTTCTCATTATCATTTTTTATTACTTTTGTTTCCAGATAGCGTATGATGCGCTCCTCGGGTGCTTCTATCCTTACTGTGAGAACTTTTTCATTCTCGCCGCGGTTGAGTGCCAGTATTCTGTGCCCTGCTACTTTATTTACAGCCTCTTCAAAATCGTAATACATTTCATATACGCTTTGAGCTTTTTCATCTTTTGCCTGACTTGTTATCTTTCCTTCTTCAAATGTAGCCTCACGTATATATGCCCTGTAATCGGCATTGTCCGAAATGGTCTCGGCTATTATATCCATAGCGCCCTGTATTGCTTCTTTTACGTTGTTTACTTCTTTCTCCGCATTGACATAGCTTTCTGCTTCTTCAATCAGGCTTTTTTGCGTTTCCTGTGCCATAATTATATCCGCAAGCCCATCCAGTCCGCGTTCTTTGGCAACACTTGCCCTTGTCTTTCTCTTCGGGCGGTATGGACGGTACAAATCCTCTACTACTACCATTGTCTCGGCAGCAAGGATTTTTTCCCTGAGTTCATCGGTGAGTTTACCTTGCTCTTCAATGCTGCCTAACACCTGCTCTTTTTTCTCCTCAAGATTTCTAAGATACCCTAGACGCTCATTCAGGTTTCTCAGTATCTCATCGTTCAGCGACCCTGTCGCTTCCTTGCGGTAGCGCGAAATAAACGGTATCGTGTTTCCCTCATCTATGAGTTTTACCGCGGCTTCAACCTGCCACTTTTCTACGTTTAATTCTTCTTTTAGTTTAAGTATGATATCCATAAATCAGTGTATACCTCTTTCCAGTATTTTCGCGGCGGCTGAATGCCTAACGGTCATATCCTAAAGAGCGTTTCCCAATGCTGTGGTAATAAGCTGAGAGTATAAATATTGCCGCCAATGCTATATACTTTCTGAACTTTTTACCTTTCTTCGCCCATTTCAGCAATGCTTCTGTGGCTGCTTTCATCTTTTCTTCCGTCATTACGTTCTTTCCGTCAGCGAAGTAGAAGAACAGATATGAAAGCGCCATGATCATGCTTATCGTCACGCAGACTTCTACCGTGAAAGCGGCACCTGTCTTCGGTTCGCTGTCCTTGGAAGCCGGCTCTGATATGTCGTTCGTTGCATCAGGATCTGATATTTCCGGTGCGGCAACTGTTGCGGCAGGAGTCCCTATCAGCGTGCGGTGTCGGAGTGCTTGAGGGTTTTTCCACTTCGTCATTCCATTTCAGGGTAAAGTACGCATATCCATGTATGGAAGAACCGTCAATCGTTTGTTTTACCGTGTAACGCCCTGATGGCCATTTTTCCTTATCTTTTTCAACCTCAAACGATGGCTGCGAATGCGGACTTTCTTCCGTCAATGACAACACTATTGTTTTATTTGGTCTTATTACATCATATCTTACTGAAGCATCTTCGTTATAATAATAAGCAATATCATCCATACACTGAATGGTTACCGGAAGGTTGTCTTCTCCTATCGTTGTCCTAACCTGTCCCCCACCTGATTCCAACCAAACATTGCCTACTGACTGATGAGGAGATGCTGCTTTAAGTTTCCCACCGCTTCCTTCCAACTTATCTTTCATATAAGTTGTATTTTTTCCTTCAATGTATTCAATTATCGCATTTATCAATGATTCTACACTTGATCCAAGACCGTCGCAAAGATTATCGCCAAGATAATTGTCAAAAGGAGCTTCTTGGTCTGTAATCAGTGCTATTCCTTCGTCCTGCATCATTTTCAAATACTCACGGTATTGCCCAAATTCCGCATTTTCCTTATCATTATATTTAGAACCAGATGCACCAAGTAAATTTATAAAATACTTCTGCGTATTTTCCTGAGTAAAATCTGCATTCCCCAAGAGATTGAGCAAATCTTCCTGTTCCAGTTCGGGATTAGTGAAATACATGCGCAGGTTAGAGTATGTAAAACTGCTTGCTTTCATACAAGTATGCCCTACACTTGTATATGCAACCAATGGCCCAAAACCGCTATAACCGCTGTCAGGCATAGTATAATCTAAAACTGTCGGCATATTATCAACATCTGAAACCTTTGATTTTGGCTGCTGCTTCACTTTAATACTTGTCGGAGTTACCCGTATCTGGATACTCATCTCGTTTTCCCAATCGGATGTTATCGGGTAGGTTTGAACCTTAGTTCCCAGACTGGCTATAGCCGCAGTTTTCAAATCATACGTACCATTATGCAGTGCTTCAGCAGAAATCCCATCAATCTTATATATAGATACGGATTTTGCCGCTGTCGTTGCTTCGGTATAATCATAATATACCAAATAACCATGCAGATTTTTGCTTTCATCAACTCCCGTATTGACCAAAAAACCGCTTCCTGCCAATGTATGCGTGTTTATATTCGAACTATCTACATCAAAATCTACTACCTTTTCACCATTAGACTCAGGATCATAATACAAAAAATCCACATAAGCAGGCTGTCCATATCCTACAAACGTCATCTTCGGGTAACCGTCTTCCTCTCTTGTGTAAATATGTTCCCTAAATTGGGCTAATGTCAAGGATTGATACGTGCCTTCCACATAATATTCATCTTGTTTCTGCAGCCATTCGGCAATAGTATATACTGGCTCCTTCACTGTTGAGACAGTGGATAGCGGTCCACCTACATAATTATAATACTTTTCAGTACAATCGAACTTCTGACGTTTTGGATTTCCGCCATATTCTGACTCCCAATCTTTTCCCGACAAACTCCAAGCATTGGTGTCATAATGATCGTACACATACCAATCCCTCAAATCTGTCGTATCGATCTCTGTCATATCTGTCAGGACTTTATATCCCATAGCTTCCAATGCCGCCTTGATGTCTGCTATATCTTTATCACTATAGCCGCTGTTTCCCAATACTCCAAGATAAATCTCAACATTACTGTCATTATGGGTTTCCGCATCGCCGACTCTTACCAAATTCACATTCTCGCAAAGGCAAAAGCTGTCACGCTCCATATTGATTGAAGCATCATAATATATAGTGCTTTCGTCCTCCGCATACAAATCAGCACCTTGACCATCCGCATCGTTTACCTTATTTTCAGAAATCACGTCCGCATTCAGGTTAAGCACCGCTTTTCCTGCCAGATATATGCCGCCTCCGCGCTTGTCCGCATAATTCTGCGTAATCTGCGATTTCTCTGTTACCGTAAGTTCTCCATATACCTGTATACCACCGCCGTAGCTGTTGTTGCCGTCACCTGCTCCATAGTTAGAATTTCCTTTGATAACTGCTCCATCGCCCAAAGTCAGCCTGCCTGAGTCAATAATCGTTGGAGCATCGGCATGATCTTCTGCTCCTTCAATTTGTCCATCTACACAAATACCTGTCAGAGTCAACGAGCTTCCATTACTTAAGCAAATCATTGCGCCTTTAAATGTTTCGTCATCACCGGTTTTTCTGCCTAATGAAAGTCCTTGTCCGTCCAATATGATATTGGCAGTTTCGGGCACAGTCAGCGTGGTTGTTAATTCAATGTTATTTTTCAGTGTAATCTCGGCTACTCCTGCCGAAACAGCCGCAGACAATTCCTCCTCTGTCCCTACAGCCGCTTCCTCCAAATCTATCGCCATCGGTTCGGTTACGGCTTTACATTTTTCATAACTTTCATTACAAACAGGGCACTCCGTATTGACAGCGTCCTCTGTGCAAGGCACTTCGCATATGCAGACTACCGGTTTGCAATTTTCATAATTATCGCTACAAACAGGGCACTCCGTATTGACAGCGTCTGCTGTACAAAGCACATCACATGTGCAGACTGCCGGTTCGCTGTTTTCTTTCAGAGCGCAGTTTTCATAATTGTCGCTACAAACAGGACACTCTTCATTATGATTTTCTTCTGTGCAGAGTACATCGCATATACATTCAGGCAATTCGCCGCTTTCCGCCTTAGCGCATGCCGCATAGTTGTCCTTACATACGGGGCATGACTCATTGGGGCTTCCCTCTATACATGGCTCTGTACATATACATTCTGATGTATCATCACTTTCAGGTATATTGTCCGTGGAATCACCGCTTTCGGGTTCATCGCCTTTAGTTCCATCGCCTTCCGGTTCATTGTCTTTAGTTCCATCACCCTCCGGTTCACTGCTTCCCGGATTGCCGTCGCCCGATTCTTCGTTTTTATTGTCTCCCGTTTCGCCGCCGCTTTCCGTTTCGTCATTTCCGGGTACGCTACTTTCGGACTCGTTTGACTCGTTTGACTCGCCTATTTCAGATGCGTCCTGACTCCCATCCTCATTTTGCAAAACACCGTCTTCCGCTGCTATAACGGAAGTACTTCCCACGTTAGCCAGCATGACAATTGTCATCAGACACGCTATAAACTTATATGTAAGCATGTGTTTGGATTTTTTATTTTTTGTTCCATACTTTTCATACATTATGATAGCCTCCTGCAAGTATTTGGAAATTTTTAACACGTTTCTTATCTATTATACCATAACGCAAACAAAAAACAATATTGTTTGTGTCTTGTTTTCTTATATAAACAATGTTATAATTTCATTAATTTTATTTATACGGAGAGGATAACTATGGAAAGTTATAAAAGTAATGCTGAACTTAAAAGGCTTGCGCGGATGCAGCTTGGCGGAAAGTGGGGACTGCTTATCGGCGCAAATATCCTGACATCCTTGATCACGTCGTTTGCGCTGTATGCGGTTGCGGCTGTCATACCTGCCACATCGTCGGCTATGTATCTGCTCAATTATGTCGTGACTTTTATCGTACAGCTCCTTTCGTTTGTCCTGCAGACGGGATTATGTCTTCTTTATCTTCATGCTTCATGCGGCATGGAATGCAGGCTGTCCGATATTTTTTACGCATTCAGGAACAGTCCCGACAAAAGCCTTAAAGTCGGTTTGGTTTCGGTTTCAATAAGTACTTTGTGTATGATACCTGCCGATATAATGTCACAGGATATGTTTTCAGTCCTTGACGGTTTGGAATTGTCAACTACGGAAAATCTGCTTGAATTTTACAGCATGCTTTCTTCATTCTATGTAGCGACATTGATATGCATGTTAGTTTATTTTGTACTGACTATCCCGTTTTTTGCGGCACAATATATGATACTTGATTTTCCCGAAGCTTCCGCCAAGGCTATCCTTTTAAAGAGCATATCCGTTATGAGGGGAAATAAGATGAGATTTTTTATACTGACCGTCAGTTTCATTCCGCTTATCTTATTAAGCCTTGTCACATGCGGCATAGCAATCTTATGGATCATACCATATATGTCAATGACTTACGCTAACTTCTATCTTGATCTGATATCAGTCCAAAAAGTATCGATGTCAAAAAGCACAACCCCTTAACGGGCTGTGCTTTTCCATTTTAAGTATGCGTTTATGAAACCGTCTATGCTGCCGTCCATCACGGCATCAACATTTCCCGATTCAAAATCCGTCCTGTGGTCTTTCACCATCTTATAGGGCTGCATCACATATGAACGTATCTGATTGCCCCATCCGATTTCTTTTACTTCTCCGCGTATGTCGGAAAGTTTCTCGGCGTTTTCTTCCTGTTTTAAAAGAAACAGCTTTGCCTTTAACATCTGCATCGCTTTGTCTTTGTTTTGGAACTGAGAGCGTTCATTCTGACATTGCACCACTGTGCCTGTCGGGATATGTGTAATGCGCACCGCTGACGAGGTTTTGTTGATGTGCTGTCCGCCGGCGCCGCTGCTTCGATAGGTATCGATGCGCAAATCATCCTCGTTTATCTCCACGTCAAGGTCTTCTTCTATATCAGGCATTACATCCAGTGACACAAACGAGGTCTGCCGCTTTCCCTGTGCGTTAAAGGGCGATATGCGGACAAGCCTGTGCACACCCTTTTCCGATTTGAGATATCCGTACGCGTTCTCGCCGTTCACCTGAAAAGTTATCGACTTTATGCCTGCCTCATCGCCGTCCAAAAAGTCAAGCACGTCTATCGTGAAGCCTTTGCGCTCCGCCCAACGCGTATACATCCTGTAAAGCATGCCCGCCCAGTCGCAGCTTTCCGTACCGCCGGCACCGGCATTAAGTTTTAGTATCGCATTGCATTTATCGTATTCTTCCGACAAAAGTGTACTGATCCTGAGTTCTTCAAAATCGGCTATGAAGCTGTCAAATTCCTCCCGTATCTCGGGTATCATCTCCGGCTCGTCAGCCTCATATCCCATTTCTATGAGTGTTTCGATGTCTTCGTACCTTGATTTTAAATCATTGCACTTTTCTACAGCATCTTTTAACTGTCTCAGTTCACGTACCTGCTTGTTGGAACGGTCAGGATCGTCCCAAAAGCCGGGCGCTTCCATCTCGCGTTCAAGTTCCTCTATTCGCTTTTCCTTATTAGCGAGGTCAAAGTGAATCCCTCACTTCCGCTAATGGACTTTCATAACTTTGAAGCTCCTGCTTCATCTGGTCAAGTTCTACCACCGCGCTCACCGCCTTACTTTTAAATATTGTCAGATATTTATCCTGCCATGACATTGTTTGTATTTCTTGCCGCTTCCGCACGGGCAGGGATCGTTTGGATATATCTTTGCTTCCTTCTTTACGGGTCCTTTCGCAAGAGAGTCGTCTTTGTTCGTTCCCGTAACTTTCGCTACTTCCTCACGTTCTACTTTTTGCTCTACCTTGACATGAAGAAGCAGACGCACTGTATCTTCCTTGATGTTCTGCGTCATGGAATCAAACATTTCATAACCGCTCATCTTGTACTCCACAAGCGGATCTCTTTGTCCGTATGCCTGCAGTCCCACGCCTTGGCGAAGCTGTTCCATATCGTCGATGTGATCCATCCACTTGCGGTCGATAACTTTAAGCAGGATAACCCGCTCTATCTCCCTGATATTTTCAGGTTCGGGAAATTCCGCTTCCTTGCTCTCATACAGCTTTACCGCTTCCTCTTTCAACTGGTGTTTCAAGCCGTTTTTTGTCTTTTTGTCAATGCGCTCAATAACTACCGGACGAAGAGGTACTATTGGAATGAGCAGTGTGTTCAGCTCTTTCATATCCCACTCTTCGGGTTCAAGATCGTCGTTTATCGCCGTATCGACAGCGTTCTCAACTATATCCGTAATCATTTTGTAGATGACGTCGCGCATGCTTTCGCCATTTAACACACGGCGGCGCTCTTCGTATATTATTTCCCTCTGCTCGTTCATGACCTGATCATATTCGAGAAGGTTCTTTCTGATGCCAAAGTTGTTGTTCTCTATTTTTTTCTGCGCGTTTTCTATGGCACTGGTAAGCATTTTATGCTCTATTTCCTGTCCTTCGGGTATGCCAAGCGCTGTAAACATATTTATGAGACGCTCCGAACCAAACAGGCGCATAAGGTCGTCCTCAAGTGAAATATAAAACTTGGATGTACCGGGATCGCCCTGACGCCCTGATCGTCCGCGAAGCTGATTGTCTATACGTCTTGACTCGTGGCGCTCCGTACCTACTATCATAAGTCCGCCCACTGCCCTTGCCTCATCGTCAAGTTTTATGTCAGTTCCTCGTCCTGCCATATTGGTTGCAATGGTAACTGCCCCATGCTGTCCCGCATCCGCTACTATCTCAGCCTCAAGCTCATGAAATTTGGCATTCAGCACCTTATGCTGTATACCGCGTTTTGTAAACATCTTGCTGAGTTCCTCGCTCGCCTCTATTGTAATAGTACCGACAAGCACAGGCTGTCCTTTCTGATGAGCCGCCTCTACCGCGTCAACTATCGCCTTTAACTTCTCTTTTCTGGTCTTATACACACTGTCCTGCTGGTCAGTTCTTGCTATAGGGCGGTTAGTTGGTATCTCTACAACATCCATGCCGTAAATATCCCTGAACTCTTTTTCTTCCGTCAGGGCAGTACCTGTCATGCCGCACTTTTTGTCAAATTTATTGAAGAAATTTTGGAATGTAATAGTAGCAAGCGTTTTACTCTCACGTTTTACCTTTACATGCTCTTTTGCCTCGATCGCCTGATGAAGTCCGTCGGAATAACGGCGTCCCGGCATAATACGCCCCGTAAATTCATCGACTATCATTACCTGATCGTCTTTCACAACATAATCCTGATCGCGGAACATCAGGTTATGCGCCCTCAGCGCCAGTATTATGTTATGCTGTATTTCGAGGTTCTCAGGGTCTGCAAGATTTTCTATTTGGAAGAATTTCTCCACTTTCTCCACGCCTGCCGCCGTAAGGTTTACTATCTTATCCTTTTCATTGACTATGAAATCTCCTGTCTCTTCCTGCTCAACTCCCATGACATAATCCATCTTGGTCATCTCAGGGGTGTCCTCGCCTCGCTTTAACTGGCGCGCAAGCACATCGCACACCTCATAGAGCTTTGTTGACTTGCCGCTCTGCCCTGAAATTATCAGGGGTGTTCTCGCCTCATCGATAAGAACGGAATCGACCTCATCGATTATTGCATAATGCAGTTCTCTTAATACAAGCTGCTCTTTATAAATGACCATATTGTCACGCAGATAATCAAAGCCCAGTTCATTATTGGTAACATAAGTTATGTCGCAGTTATACGCCTCCCGACGCTCCTCCGGCTTCATATCGTTTAAGACTACGCCTACTTTCAAGCCGAGAAATTCATGTACCTGTCCCATCCATTCGGCGTCTCGCTTGGCAAGATAGTCGTTGACAGTAACTACGTGCACGCCTCTACCTTCAAGGGCGTTAAGATATGCCGGAAGAAGCGCGGTCTGCGTCTTTCCTTCGCCTGTCTTCATCTCTGCTATACGTCCCTGATGAAGTATGATGCCGCCTATCAACTGTACGCGGTAATGCTCCTGATTGAGCACACGCTTAGCGCCTTCGCGCACTACCGCGTATGCTTCGGGAAGTATGCTGTCAAGGCTTTCGCCATCTGCCACTCTTTTTTTGAACTCTGCGGTCTTTGCGCGGAGTTCATCGTCTGTGAGAGCGCCCATTTCCTCTCGGTAGCTTTCTATCTTTTTGACTATGGGTTCAATTCTTTTTAATTCGCGTTCGCTGTGCGTACCGAACACTTTATTTATAATGTTCATATTTTACCTCATTTCTGCGCGGTCTTTAAACAAACTACAGACATTGTAGCAGATAATGTGCATAAAATCAATGTTTTCATTAAATTATAAATATGTCACCTGTTTGTCCGCTTCGTAGGTATGGGGAGTTTTTGACGTGTTTTTATATCCTACTGCTATCGCTATTTCGTATTCATAGTTCTGCGGAAATTTAAGTTTTTCTGAAAAATACTGCTTTTTGTCGCCTCTGAGCGCGTCATATATGCAGCCTATTATCAGGTTGCCAAGTCCAAGCTCCTCGGCTGTAAGCGCCATATTTTCCACCGCTATGCCTGCGTCAAGCGCGCTCCAGTGAAATTCGCTGTCGCCGCTCAGGATTATTACTGTGGGGGCTTCGTAATAAAAATTGTGTTCGGGAGAGATAATATTACGAAGTTTATTTTTTTCGTCCTCGATTTCCTTTAGTATAGGGTTGTCGCCGTTTAATACTGTGAAATGGATTTCCTGACGGTTTGCGGCTGTGGGGGCGCGCAGACCTGCCTCGATCAATGCTTTGATTTGCTCTTTTGCCAGCGGCTCGTCTGTGTAGCCTCTTGTTGAACTTCTTTTTTCAATTGCTTCGCTTACTGTGGTCATGTTTTTTCTCCTTTTAAATTATTTTTAGGCGTTTGCAAAACTCTATTCAACAACATAGAATTTAGAACATATTTCGCAATTACCTATATTTTTATTTAAGGAAAATTTTACCACACATTGACGGTCAAAAAAATAAAACTTCTCTTAAATTATCAAAAAACTAAAGTGTTTTTTATGATTGCCATATGCGACTGATTGTTATATAAAATTACCAATCCACTTAAATCGTTCTTTTTTCTCCAATTTTCTCAAAAGCACAGCTATCGCCAAACTAAATATCGCCGTTACCAAAAACGATTTTACTCCAAGCACATTAGGCTGATGTATTATCAAAATAGTATAAAACGAAAATACTATTAAATGCACAAGATAAATAACTGTACTAAGCTGGCGCAAATATACTGTATAATTTAATTTCAAGACCGATATTCCTACAATAATCTGGAAAAATAGCGCACTCTCTAATATTAAAATATATGCGTCAGCAATATCACCCAAATAGACTTTAAATATTTCGCAAGCAATAATTCCTAATATACAAAACGGCTTGTTTATAATTATTTTCCGTCTGGCAATGATCATTCCTATAACAATATAAATCATGCCTGTAAATACTCCGCCTTTATTAAACACAAACTGATAAACATTAATGATTTTATTTAAAATTCCTCCATTGTCTATATACTCCCCGGCATGCTGCATAAACATATTCATGCTATACAGTATAAAGGCAACGCCAAACAGCCACTTAGGTTTATTCATCTTTAACAGCACTTTTATGATGACTACCGCATATATTAATGCCAGCAAATAATACAGGTGATATGAATTATATAACTTTCCCACAAACAAAAAGTATTTAATATATGAAAGAATACAACTTACAATGCCATTTCCTGACAACATATATCCGTATATTGTCAACGGAAAACTAAGTAAAGTCCAAACACAGTACATCTTCAGAATTTTAACCAAATAACTGTCTAACTTGTTTTCTTTAAGGAAAAAACCTGATGATATGTAAAAAAATGGAACTGCCAAGTCAGCAACCATGATAAATAGTCTCATCCACAGTTCATTCTGGCTATCGGCCAATGGATTTGTATGAAACGCAACTACTACAAACGACATTATAAATTTAAATACATCAATCATTTGAAATTCGCTTTTTCGGCTTATATTTTTGGTAATCATAATAGTCCTCTCAAAAAACGCAAAACAGCCATGC
>CANREB010000053.1 GCA_947629525.1 uncultured Lachnospiraceae bacterium | reverse complement strand
TAAAAGAATGAAAGGCAAGATGCTGTGCTTATCTAAAGAAAACGAATGGTTTGAGGTAAAAATATGGCTTATGCTGGAAGCCTAGTATTTTAAAGATGTTAGCAGAAGAGGGGAAAACAGATATGATATATTTAAAAAAGAGATGGTTGTTTTGTATTTATATTATTTTGCTTGGAGTTATAGTTGCATTACTATCAGTTTTTCAAGGAATAATGCTTCAAGTTATTGTTGATACAGCAGTAGGTAACATTACAATAGGTTTTTTAAAAATAATTGTGGTTATATGTTTATATGTAACAATGAATTATGTGTTTAATCTTTTATATAAAAAAAATTTGTGTAAAATTTGTATAGATATAATTATGGATATTAAAAATAAATTAATAGATTCTTTTCTTATGGAAAATAACATTGGAAGTAATAATTTAGCTGAAATATTAGTGTTATTGGAAAAAGATATTTCGCAGATATTTGAAAATTATTATTTTAATTTTTTTATATTAATTAATGAAGTTATTCTTTTTGTTGTAGCAATTTGCTATCTATGCTATGTTAATATAATCTTGACTATAGTTGTTTTAATTAGTGGGATAATTAGCGTTTTGATGCCACAAGTTTTTGTACGTCGTTCTCAAGATATAAATGTAAAATATCTTAATGCAAATAAGGAATATATACATAATATTAAAGAATTAATTAATGGTTTGGTGACTATTAAAATATTTGGTTTGGATAACAAAATAAAAATAAAGATACAAAATTCAAACTTAAAATTAGAAACAGAGCATAAACAGCAGATGAACTATCGGTCATTTATTGAATGCTTGAGTAGTTCTGTTAGTTTTCTGGTTCTTGCATGCAATGTGGTATTTGCTGGTTATTTGTCTTATAAAGGATATTTTACAATTGGAACAGTATTAGCAATTATGCAAATTATGAATTTTGTAATGTATCCATTAATGCAAATTCCAAGCATAATTGTAGAAATGAAATCTGTTAATCCTGCAATAAATAATATTAATAAATATATGGTTTGGAAGGAAGAAAAAAAAGAAAATGTAGCGCAGAAAGCATTTAATTCAAATTCAATAAGATTCGAAAATGTATCTTTTAAATTGAACGATGAGGAAAAATATATTCTTGAAAATATAAATATAGAGTTTGAAAAAAATAAAAAATATGTAATAGTTGGAAACAGTGGTAGTGGAAAAACAACATTATTAAAATTGATTTTAGGAATCTATAAAAATTTTCAAGGAAATATATTTGTAAACAAGGAAAATATAAAAAATTTACCTTTGACCGAATGGCGCAAAAATATAACCATGATAGAGCAGGATGTTTTTTTTGTTTAATGATTCTGTTAAGTATAATATATGCCTTGAAAGTGAAAATTCATCTGTTAATTTATCTGATTTAATTAATCAGGTAGGACTTGATGATTTTATTTCATCGAAAAGTGAGAATGTTAATTATATAATTGATGAAAACGCTACAAATATATCAGGAGGAGAAAAGAAACGTTTGGCAATAGCTCGGGCATTGTATAAACCGTCTGAAGTACTTTTAGCAGACGAGCCAACTTCAGGATTAGATGCTATAAATGCAAAGCGTATAGAAGATATTCTTACAGGACGTGAACAAATGGTAATTAATATCACACATAATTTAGATAAAAAAATTTTACAAAAATATAATGAAATTATAGTTATGAAAAATGGAAAAATATCAGGCGTAGGTGATTATGAGACTCTTTATAATAAAAATCTATATTTTCGTCAATTATGTGAAGATTTTAAGAATAAGAAATAAATTGATTTTTTTGAAAAGTAGTATTAGTAACAGAAAATCACGCCATTATTACCTGTATTATTAAATTTTAGCGCAAAAGCTATAATTGACACCAAACAAATTTCAGGATAAAATAAAGTACACTTTATTTTATCCTGAAATTTTGCTTATAATAGACAATAGCCATTATCATATAAACTTTCGTAAATGTTTGTCATAATAAATAAAAGCAAGGAGGAGCTGTTCTTCATGATCGATATATATACAGAAAAAAAAGATTCAAAAGATTGGATATTCCAAAATGACTTATATTTTAACTTAAACACATGTAATGAGGAAATGTCACAGAATGAAGTAGAGCTCATTCATCAAGTAGATGAGGCAAAACTTATGCCGGATAAGCGCATAGAAACAAAATACGGGCTAGGTACAATTCGTAATTTGTCGTCTGGTTGTAAGACATTGCTTAATCTTGTAAAACATCCTGATAAGGTAGTCTGCGTAGAGGAATGTGGTCCTAATGTGCTTAAAATTATATTTGCTATGGACAATATAAAGATTTATATGTCAAGACCGTCATTTGCGGACATTCCAAAAGATGCCAAAATCAGGTTCAATGATTCGGATATAGTGATTGGAAATAAAGGATATAATGCTTGGTGGAGTAAGGAGTATGAGAGGAGAAAAGCAGATGATTTATAAGAATATTACATTTAAAGCGGCTCCATTTTCATACGATTTGACATTTGATGACAGAATAACCCTTGTTGGCGGCGACAGCGGCACAGGAAAAACAGTTCTTTATGAAATGCTTGAAGATTTAAGACTGACTGATGAATATAAAGATGTTAAATTATTTAATTACAAATCAGATAATCTTTTGGAGGCGATAAGACAGTGCAGAGATAACTTTATTGTGATTGATAATGCGGATATTTTGATCAATGATGATGTAAGAAAATTTATTAATTTTGAATTTTCAAACCAATATATGCTTTTCTTAAGAAATTGTGACGGACTTAATGTATCTGATAAAAGTTTTAAGGTATTGAAATTTGATAATAACAGGATAACACTGGAAGAGGAGCTGTGATATGAATTACTTATGGACAGAAGATTCAGGTGCAGGATTTCACTTTTGGAAACTGGTTAATCAACTTTTCTTTGATAGGGATCGCTTATTTTTACCCCGCAAGGCAGGCGACAAGTCTTAACTTAAATGGCAAAAGAAAACGGATTACATATTCCCCCCACCGATATCATGCCGCATAATCTATATTCGCACCGCGAAAAGCAGCCGCATCACGCGATTTCTGCTCTTTGACATAAGGATTTTCCTCATTAGTATATTTGATCATCGTATTCGTGGTACCGCCCGCTACATAAGTGCGCCCACACTCGGGGCATATGGCGGTATGTATGGAAACGGAAGCCCGCACGACCTTGCCGTTTTTCTGTGCCGCCTCTTTATATGCGTTGGCTACATGCTCGCCTTCATGCGCACGGACTCTTGCACCTGCCGATTCAGGCGAAATATGGGAAGCCGCTTTAAATGAGACATTAGCCTCATCCGAACCATCCTGATATTTACGATGCTTACATGTCTCGCATTCCTCGGGAGATGAACGTCTGCCCGCCTTTTTTATCTCGTCGGGATTGGCATTGGGTTTCGGATTGAAATCTGTCCGAGCCGAATTATTGTTTATGGAATTAGCATACATTGAATTATTAGGATAATATCCCGAAACAGCGCCGATCATCATAGTACACCCCCCCTTTGGAACATATACAACTTTACAGTTTGAGTATAGCACAATGTTATGGTAAAATACAAGAGCAAAGATGCAATAAATTAAAAGGTAAATAAATTAAAAGGTAAATGAAAGGAACATTGTGTAAATGAACATAAGTATACGAACAGCCGCGCCGTCTGACGCAGAGGCGCTTTTGGCGATATACGCCCCTTACGTTAAAGACACAGCGATAACATTTGAGTATGACGTACCGTCGCGGGAGGAGTTTACCGCGCGTATTGAAAAAATATTGCAAAGATACCCATATCTCATAGCGTATTCCGGCACCGAAATTTTAGGCTATACATACGCGGGCGCTTTTCACGAGAGGGCGGCATATGACTGGGCGGTTGAAACGTCAATATACATAAAGCGTGACAACCGCCGTATGGGGATAGGGAAGACTCTGTATCATGCGCTTGAAAAGGCACTCATGGCGCAGGGAGTATTAAATCTGAATGCCTGCATTGCGTACACCGATACGCAGGATGCACATCTGACAAATGACAGTGTGAGTTTTCATGAGCGGCTGGGCTACCGTAAAGCGGGTGAATTTCACCAATGCGGTTATAAATTCAACCATTGGTACAACATGGTATGGTTTGAAAAGCACATAGGGGAGCACACTCTCAACCAATCTTCCGTAAAACCATTTAAAGAAATAGAAAAAAATATGCCATGGTTTGGGCAGAATATTCATTGATGCAGATAAAAACTAAATGTCAACTTGAATTAAAAAATAAATTGACATTTCTAAAATATAATTGTAAACTTAATACAAACAAAAGGTTTACAATTATAACGGAAATGGAGAAAACAATGAAAATCAAAACAAAAGAAATAACCTTGACAGCACTGATGACGGCAGTTATGTGTATACTGGGACCTATCTCTTTGGCAATACCGGTAAGCCCTGTTCCGATTTCACTTGGAACATTTGCGATTTATCTTACATCGTATCTTCTTGGGATGAAACGCGGCACGATAAGCTGCCTTATATACCTGCTTATGGGTGCCATAGGCTTGCCCGTGTTTACGGGATTTACAGGAGGTATAGGTAAAGTCTTGGGACCGACAGGCGGATATATGATAGGGTATATTTTTATGGCGCTGATATGCGGTTTTTTTGTTGAAAAATGGAACGGAAAAATATTCCCAAGCTTTATGGGAATGATATCAGGCACGGTAGTTTTATATGCTTTTGGCACGGTGTGGCTTGCTTATCAGAACAATATGAGTTTCGGCGCTGCGCTTGCGGCAGGAGTGCTGCCGTTTATCGTGGGCGACATTGCCAAGATAATTCTGGTGCTGCTGACAGCCCCTCAGATATGCAGACGCCTCAAAATGGCAAATCTGAATGTATATTAAGACATAACGCAATTTAACAAATATTATTGACACACCCCTTCCGATATAGTAACATACTCATAAAATACGCGACGTACCCAAAGAGTGATTGGCGCTTATGCCGTGACGGAAATTACTAAGGAACGGGGAATGAAAATGGATTTATTCACATTGTTTATGCTGGCAGTCGGATTATCAATGGACGCTTTTGCGGTATCTGTCTGCAAAGGGCTTGCAATGAAAAAGATAAGCATACCGCAGGCAGCCACGGTAGGATTATGGTTCGGCGGTTTTCAGGCGCTTATGCCGACACTTGGATTTTTATTAGGAACAACATTCGCCTCGCTTGTGGAGGCAGTCGCTGACTGGATAGCGTTCATACTGCTTGCCATTATCGGCGGCACTATGATAAAGGAAGCGGTTTCCGGCGAGGAGGAGGAAACGGACGCATCGCTTGCGCCTGCGAAAATGCTCGTCCTCGCGATAGCGACAAGCATAGACGCATTTGCAGTCGGCGTGTCGTTCGCCTTCATGGAAATAGGGACGCTCATCATCCCCGCGGTTTCATTTATAGGCATTATAACATTCGTACTTTCAATGCTCGGCGTAAAGACAGGCAACGTGTTCGGCACTAAATATAAAGCGAGGGCAGAGATAGCGGGAGGCGTCATACTTATCCTCTTAGGCGTTAAAATAATCCTTGAGCATTTTGGTATTTTGTAATTAAATAACGGAAAACGTCCATACTAATACTATCGGAAACAGAGAGGAAACAGTATGGACTTTTTTATGCGCAGCGGTTATCAGAGAGTAATATTATATATTGTGACATCCGTGTCGGTTTTAGCTATGTTAAAATATATCCTGCCGTATTTTCTGCCGCTGCTGTTTGCCATTTTACTGGTAGTGCCGCTTCAGCGCTTTTACCTGAAACGCGAAGCGTCTGTCATAAAGCATTGCCTGAACAACAACGGATTTATGGCAGGAGGAATATTGTTTGCCATAATCCTGCTTGTGGCGCTTGTGCTTGTGGGCGCGGGAACATTCATCCTGAGCAGGGCGCGCAATATGGTCAGGGAAATGGATTACCTCGCGGCAGATATTTCAAATATGATAAGTGTTTTCTGCGGACGCATCGAAGGATTTTTCGGATTGGACAGCGGTATACTTGAGCTTTGGGTAAGAAATAAGCTTGAAAGTTTCGGCGGCAATTTTACAGGTACGGGCAACCGCCTTATTGCAGACAGCATAAAGTATATGGCAGTGATGGGGCAGTTTTTCACTCTTATTATAGTGACATTTATATGCGTAGTGCTGTTTGCGCGCGAGATAGAAGACTGGAAGCAGGGACTCTTGAACCTCGCAGTGCTCGAACCCGCTATAGACCGCATCCTTTCTATTATAATACGCATCGGCAAAAAGCTCGGGTCTATGATAAAGGCATACCTTAAAACACAGGGGATAATATTGGTCTGCATAAGCATAACGGCGGCTGTCGGACTATATCTGGGCGGTATTCAGGAAGCGTACTTTTACGGCATTTTTGCGGGGCTTATGGATTTCCTTCCGTTTATCGGGACAGGTATAGTGCTCATTCCTATAGGCGTGGTGAACCTGATAAGCGGCAGGACAGTCGGCGGGATAACAGTCATTGTGACCTATTTTATATGTGTGATGATACGTGAATTTTTAGAGCCGCGTCTGCTTGGAAACGGAATGAAGTTTTCACCGGCGGCAATTCTTATATCGGTTTACGCGGGTGTAAAATTTTACGGTATCGGCGGTGTAGTGCTTGGACCCGTCACGCTCTTGATACTTGTGGAGCTTGGACGTGAAATATTTGTGCATAAAAAATGATTAAATATAAAAAATAGTCGAAAATATGCGATATACTTGTATACAGGTTATTGACAGACACTAATTGCGTGGTATATATTATGTAGGAAAAGAAATTTGTGCTTGTGCCCTGACCTAAGAGGAGGACAAGAATGGAGGATTATTATGAAAAAAGCCTACAAGGAAATGAGCAAGGAAGAGTTGGACGAACTGCATACAGAATTGAAGGCGCAGTATGAAAAATTAAAAGGAATGGGGATTAAGCTCGATATGTCGCGCGGGAAGCCAAGTGTGGAGCAGCTTGACCTTTCATCGCCTATGCTCGATGTACTTAACAGCCATTCAGACTTTAAAGGCAGCGACGGAATGGACCTTAGAAATTATGGTGTGCTTGACGGTATCAAAGAGGCGAAAACGTTATTTGCTGAACTTATGGACTGTCCCGTTGACCACGTGATGGTCGGAGGCAATTCAAGCCTTAATATCATGTATGATTTGGTGTCAAGGGCGATGATACATGGCATCGGCGGCAACGAGCCTTGGATAAGACAGGAAGGTATTAAATTCTTATGCCCTGTCCCGGGGTACGACAGGCATTTTGCCATTACCGAGAGCTTTGGCATTGAGATGATAAATATTCCCATGGACGAGAACGGACCCGATATGGACTTGGTTGAAAAGTACGTAAACAATGACCCCAAGGTAAAGGGCATTTGGAACGTGCCTAAATATACCAATCCGGCAGGTGTTGTCTATTCTGACGAGGTCGTAAGGCGGTTTGCCAACTTAAAGCCGGCTGCACCCGATTTCAGGATTTTCTGGGATAACGCGTATGCTTTCCATCATATTTATCCCGACAGAAAAGGCGAGATTCTCAACATCGTTACAGAGTGTGAGAAAGCAGGTAATCCCGACATTTATTATGAAATGTGCTCAACGGCAAAAGTAACGTTTGCGGGCGCGGGTGTTGCGGCGCTCATCTCTTCACCGGCAAACCTTGCCGAAGTAAAGAAGCAGATGACCATTCAGACCATAGGGCATGATAAGCTTAATCAGATGCGCCATGTACTGTTTTTCAAAAATGCGGCAGGAGTACATGCCCATATGGAAAAGCATGCGGCGATTTTAAGACCTAAATTTGAAGCAGTGCTTGACTGTCTTGAACAGGAACTTGGCGGTCTTGAGATAGGTACTTGGCTTAAACCGCTCGGCGGTTACTTTATCGCGTTTGATACACTCGAAGGATGTGCAAAGCGCGTGGTAGAGCTGTGTAAAGAAGCAGGAGTGGTAATGACGCCCGCAGGTTCTACATATCCATACAAGAAAGATGAAAAAGACACAAGCATACGTATAGCGCCCACGCTTCCTACGCCTGACGAACTTAAGAAAGCATGCGAAGTATTCGTGTTATGCGTAAAACTGGCGTCGGTTGAAAAGTATCTTAAGACAGCCTGACAGAGCAGCATTCAGGTTGAATATATTATTATGCGGCGCTGCGGCTTTTGCAGCGCGGAAAAGAGGTTAAAATGTTTTATAATGTAGTAGTAAATGACTGGGGAGAAACAACATATGTACCGACATCGGCGGGCAACATCCTTCTTGCGGTAGTATTAGTGGCGCTTCTTGCTGCTGCCGCGGTATGCGCGACACGCCTTAAGGCATCAGGTAGCGCGGCTGTTGCGGCATTCCCTGACAGCAAGGCAGGAGTATCGTCAAACACAAGGCGCAGGACAAAGTGCATTGTATTCTGCGCTATGACCATCGCACTCGGCACAGTGCTTTCAAACATAAAACTGTTCAGCTTTCCTACAGGCGGTTCGATAACTCTGCTGTCTATGCTCGTTATATGTTTTGCGGGATATTTTTACGGGCTGGGCGCAGGACTGCTTACAGGCGTCGCTTACGGAGTCCTGCAGCTTCTCATAGACCCGTATGTGCTTTATCCCGTGCAGCTTATAGTTGATTATATACTTGCGTTTGGCGCGCTTGGTCTTTCAGGGCTTTTCGCCAATGCCAAAAACGGGCTTGTGAAAGGATATATAGCGGCAGTCATAGGAAGGTATGTATTTGCCGTTATCTCGGGATGGATTTTCTTCGGCGCATATGCATGGGAAGGATGGGGGGCTTTCACATACTCTCTTGCATATAACGCGATATATATATTCGCTGAGGCGGCGGTTACTTTGATAATAATTGCCATACCCGCGGTAAAAAAAGCGATAGGCAGGATAAAACAGCTTGCGGTTGAGTAAACCATACAGCAATATGCAGGGCATATCAGGGCTTTGTCAAAAGCGCGGTATGCCCTTGTTTTTTTTGAAATAAAAAATTGGGAATTTATTTTTGTTTACAGATGTGTTAATATGTTATTTAGCGGACAGAAATTAATATATAATATTAATATATAACATGGAAGGGTTTTACAGATGCGCTATATAAAGATAGAGGATGCCAGACCAGGTATGCAGCTTGCATATAATATGTATGATACGGACGGGCATACGCTTATATGCAACGGGAGTGTCCTTAATGAATTTTATATAAAAAGGCTTATCGAGTACGGATTTGACGGAATATATATTACGGATGAACTTTCACAGGATATCGAGATAAATCCTGTTATAACGCCCGAACTCAGGACAGAAGGGCTCGTCTGTGTGCGCGAGAGCAATATAGACAAGTGCAAAGGCGTATCGCGGCGTATAGTCGATCAGATACTTAATAAAGGAGTATTGTCGCTTGACCTCACTGATTTAAGGAGTTTTGACGGATATACATATGCACATTCCGTAAATGTCGCCGTGATTTCATGCCTGATAGGTTTTGGCATGAAGCTTAAGGAAGAAGAACTGGAACAGCTTGTTATGGCGGGGCTGCTGCATGACCTCGGCAAGCTTGTCATACCGCGCAGCATATTGAATAAAGACGGGCGTCTTACGCCTGAGGAATATGAGGTAATGAAAACACATGCGTCGATTTCATATGAGCTGATAAAGGAGCGCTTTGACATATCATCGAATGTGAAAATAGCGGTGCTGCATCATCATGAGAATTTGGACGGCAGCGGCTATCCCGACGGATTGGAAGATGACGAGATAACACTGTATACCAGAATACTGCACGTGGCTGACGTATATGATGCACTTGTGTCAAAACGTCCGTATAAGCTTCCTTATTCACCCTATGAGGCATGCGAGTATCTTATGGGCGGCGGCGGTATCATGTTTGACACAAGCGTTGTTGAAGCGCTGATGATGTATGTGCCGTTCTATCCCAAAGGTACGCAGGTAGTTCTTTCGGATAACAGCGAGGGTATTATAGTTGACAATGCGGGCAAGCGCAATCTGCGTCCCATGATAAGGGGGCTTGACGGCACGATGATCGACCTTCAGGAGCCTGAAAATTATAACCTCACGATACTTCGCGGGTCAAATGAAAAAATCATCGATCCGACGATAGAAGAAGATGAAAGAAATAAAATGCTGGTTCCATACAAGAAATACAGGCTGATGATAATAGACAATATGCTCATAAATCTGCAGGCGCTTAAAGGATTTTTGCAGCATTCGTATTTTGTCGATACCGTAAGTTCCCCGTCGCAGGCTATCATGCAGCTAAAAAGGCAGTCGGAGCCTGACCTTATAATACTTGACATGGATATGCCCGAGATGAACGGAATAGAAGCCGCGGAAAAAATACGCGACGTACTCGGGGAAGGAGTACCGATAGTGTTTGTCATAGACAGCAACGACAAGGGGCTGATGGCAAGATGCCGCCGCGCGGGTGCCGCGGGATTTATAGTGCGCCCGTACAAGCCCACATATATCAAGGCGGAAATAAAGCGTATTCTCACAGGACGCGAAGTAGTTGAATAAAATATAGAAAGGAAATAAAACAATGGCAGACGATAAGAAACTCGTAGAAGCGATAACCTCAATGGAGGAGGATTTTGCGCAATGGTATACCGATGTGGTAAAAAAAGCGGAACTTTGCGACTATTCAAGCGTAAAGGGCTGCATGATAATAAAACCCGCGGGATATGCTATTTGGGAACAGATACAGTCACAGCTCGACATCAGGTTCAAAAAGACAGGCGTGGAGAATGTATATATGCCTATGTTCATTCCCGAGAGCCTTTTGCAGAAAGAAAAAGACCACGTTGAGGGATTTGCGCCTGAAGTGGCATGGGTGACGCACGGAGGGCTTGAACCCCTGCAGGAAAGGATGTGTGTGCGTCCCACATCCGAAACGCTTTTCTGTGATTTTTACGCTAATGAGATACAGTCATACAGAGATTTGCCCAAGCTGTACAATCAGTGGTGTTCCGTAGTGCGTTGGGAAAAGACTACGCGCCCGTTTTTAAGGAGCCGCGAATTTTTATGGCAGGAAGGACACACCGCGCATGCCACGGCAAAAGAGGCGGAAGAAAGAACTATTCAGATGCTCAACGTCTACGCGGATTTCTTAAAGGACTGTCTGGCAATTCCCGTAGTAAAAGGACAGAAAACAGACAAAGAGAAATTTGCGGGCGCGGAGGCGACTTATACCGTTGAGGCGCTTATGCATGACGGAAAAGCGCTTCAGTCAGGCACAAGCCATAATTTCGGCGACGGATTTGCCAAAGCGTTCGGTATACAATATACGGACAAGGACAATACATTAAAATATGTGCATCAGACATCATGGGGAATGACGACACGTTTGATAGGCGCTGTTATCATGGTGCATGGCGACGATTCGGGATTAAAGCTTCCGCCAAGAATAGCCCCGGTACAGATAGCTGTCATACCTATCCAGCAGAAAAAAGAAGGTGTGCTTGACAAGGCATATGAGCTGAGAGACAGGCTTATCAATAAGGGCTTCAGGGTAAAGACAGACGACTCTGATAAAAGCCCGGGCTGGAAATTCAGCGAATGTGAAATGCGGGGTATTCCTTTCAGGATAGAGATAGGTCCAAAGGATATAGAGAACGGTAAGTGCATTTTTGTCCGCCGCGATACAAGGGAAAAGATAGAAGTAAAACTTGATGATGTTGAAGAAAAGGCATCGAAGCTTCTCGAAACGATACAAAATGATATGTATGAAGCGGCGAAAGCGCATTTGGAGAGCCATACGTATAAGGCGGCGTCATGGGATGAATTTTGCGATATCATCAACACTAAGCCCGGTTTTGTAAAAGCCATGTGGTGCGGCGAACAGGCATGCGAAGATAAGATTAAGGAAGAACTGGCAGCGACAAGCCGTTGTATTCCGTTTGAACAGGAGAATATCAGCGATAAATGCGTATGCTGCCAAAAAGCCGCAAAAAAAATGGTGTATTGGGGAAGAGCGTATTGATACGTTAATTGACATAAGGCGCAAAACCCGTTATAATTATTCAATGGAACGATAATGATAATGATAAAGATAGTAAGGAGGAACCATTATGCGATTAGGAGAAAAGCTGCTGTACGGAGTTGGCGGTGTATTGGCGTCAGCGCTTCTTACTATTGCACTCTGCCATTATGATAACGGTTTGGCAAAGGCTGACGCAGAGGAAAATGCCGCAGCCGCATCAAAATCAGGGCTGACAGGCGTTACGATTACGTCGGGGTCGCTGCCCGCTGCCGAAGCCCCCTCAGAGAAAGATGAAGAAGACGAAAGTACGCTTCACATACCGGGCAAGGTTGCGTCACTTAACGGATATATTCCTGTCAAATCCACAGGTACGGAAATCACTCAGGACAAAGCCGATGAGATACTCTCGACATTGAGCGCAGGCAAGACAGGAGCGAAGCTTAAGTTTGATGAAGACATATATCCATATTACGGGATGCTTGAAGAACCGCAGAAAGCGCTCTATAAGCAGATATATGCCAACTCTCAGGCACAGATAAAGAATTTTGCCCCTGTTAAACCCGAAAACGCGGAATATATTAATTCCATAGACGTCAAGAACGCTTTTACGGCGGTTGTGAATGACCATCCCGAACTTTTCTGGATGGACACGGAATATAAATATAAATATTCGCCCAAAGGACAGGTAGCGGAACTTACGCTTGTGTTTAACACTACAACAAATGACTTGGCATCTGCGAAGTCAAGGTTTGACGAGGCGGCTAAGCTTATAACGGATCAGACATACGGTTTATATACAGACTATGATAAAGAGCGGAAAGTACATGACGAACTGATAAAGCGGACAAAATACGATGCCAACGCCCCGATGAACCAAAGCGCTTACAGTGCATTGGTATATGGAAGGACAGTATGTTCGGGATATTCAAGAGCTTACCAGTACCTTTTGCAGCAGCTTGATATTCCCTGCTATTACGTTACAGGGTATACAGGTGAGAACCATGCATGGAATATGGTTAAGCTTGACGACGGTTTTTATAATGTTGACAGTACATGGGATGACACATCCCCCAATACTTATGACTATTTTAACTGTTCGGATGCGGATTATGCGGATACCCATGTGCGCACGGATCTGTCTGTATATCTGCCGCTGTGCGACGGCAATAAGTACAGAGGTCTGGAAGTCAATCCGCCTGCCAATGTGGTGATTTCAGATACTGATACAGATACAGGAACAGACGCGGACGAAGATGAAGAAGACGATGACAACCATAACAATAACACATCGTCCGGCAGCAATACGACAACGACTACCACGACGACAACAACTACTACGACAACGACCACTACCGTGACACCTGACAAGGACTCATACATTTCAGTCAGGACGGTGCGCTGGGGCAGTGACGGCGGTTATATTGCCGACCTCGACGACTATTATATAGCATGCTTTGAAGCGCTCATGGCGGGCGAGGGCAATAATATAAGTTTTAATATCATAGTATCGGGTGAAGATACATGGGACGATATTTATGATGCTTACGATAACGGCGATGTTCAGGAAGGCTTTATAGAGCGGTATCTTGTTGAGAAGCATAAGAGAAGCTGCGATGTAAATGTAAATGCCGTACCTCAGAGCAACGGAACATATCTGCTGCAGCATACGGCAGTGATAAACTGAAATCGGATAATAAAAAAGACTGTCGGACTTTACCGACAGTCTTTTTATGTACAGATGTACGGAGCTTATCATTAACCGAAGTACCTTTTAAGCAGTCCTTCAAATGCCTTGCCGTGTCTAGCCTCGTCTCTAGCCATCTCATGAACAGTATCATGGATAGCGTCAAGATTTAAAGCCTTAGCGCGTTTAGCAAGGTCAGTCTTGCCTGCGGTAGCGCCGTTTTCAGCCTCTACGCGCATCTCAAGGTTCTTCTTTGTGGAATCGGTAACAACTTCGCCGAGAAGTTCCGCAAATTTGGCAGCATGCTCAGCTTCCTCATAAGCAGCTTTTTCCCAGTAAAGACCTATTTCAGGATATCCTTCCCTGAAAGCAACTCTTGACATAGCAAGATACATACCTACTTCCGAACATTCGCCATTGAAATTAGCCCTTAAGTCATTGATGATATCTTCGGGCGCACCCTTTGCCACGCCTACAACATGCTCGGCAGCCCAAGTCATTCCCTCGCCCTGAGCTACGAACTTATCAGCGGGCACACCGCACTGCGGACATTTCTCAGGCGGATTATCCCCTTCGTGAACATAACCGCATACACTGCATACATATTTCATTGTAAAATCCTCCTTCTATAAAATAAATTCATCCTTGACCATACGGGGTCAGATGATTAATAATATTATATTTAGACAATTTGCGCTTGTCAACCGATAAAAAATATATTTAAAATTAATTCCATAAAAAATAAATTAATTTGTCACGTTTTCACTATATTTATAAAAAAGTTATGGTATAATAACAGAATAAAATGCACGTTAAGACAATAATAAGATAATAGAAAGACAAAGAAAATGAAACTGAGAACAAAAATGATGATTTTGTTTCTGGCGATAATCATTGTGCCCTTATGCTTTGGAGTAGTAGCTTTTTTGGGCTTTGGCTATCACGAGAACATAAATCTTATCCATGAGCTGATGCAGGAAGACATAATGATAGGCGCGCTGATAGACAGGCGGTTTATGTGCTACTTTACGATTGCTATGGTGATTATCCTGATAGCTACAAGTATGATAATAACAGCGTGGGTGAATAAAGACATATATAAACCGATACAAGGTTTAAGCTATGCCATGCAGCATATCGCCGAGGGCGATTTCGACTACAGGCTGCCAAGCGACGATTCGGGCGAGGTAGGGCAGCTCTATAACAATTATGAGCAGATGCGCCTCAAACTGAAAGAAAATGCCGAGGAAACACAGCAGAACGAGCAGAAATCAAAAGAGCTTGTGAGCAACATATCACATGACCTCAAGACGCCCATAACTTCCATAAAAGGTTATGTCGAGGGCATTATGGACGGCGTTGCCGATACGCCGGAAAAGATGGATAAGTACATCAAAACGATATACAACAAGGCTAACGACATGGATAAGCTTATAAACGAGCTAACGACATATTCGGGGATAGACTCAAACAAAATCCCATATAATTTCCATATAATCAATGTGGCTGATTACTTCTCGGACTGTGTTGAAGAAGTCGGACTCGATCTTGAACAGAAGAACATACGCCTCAACTACACGAACCTTGTTCCGGCGGACACCAGTATAGTCGCCGACCCCGAGCAGCTGAAGAAAGTGATAAACAACATCATAAGCAACAGCGTTAAATATATGGGGCATGAGAACGGCAGCATAGACATCCGCATCCTTGACGACGGCGAATCAGTCAGGATAGAGATAGAGGACGACGGCAAAGGCATTGCGGCAAAGGACATAGGCAATATCTTCGAGAGATTTTTCAGGACTGACGCGTCGCGCAATTCGATGCAGGGCGGCAGCGGCATAGGTCTTAGCATTGTTAAGAAGATAATCGAGGATCATGGAGGATATGTATGGGCGACCAGTAGGGAAGGCGAAGGTACCTGCATGCACTTTGTTATCCGCAAGTACAGTGAAATAAAAGACGAAGTAATAGTGTGAGGAGGATAAATAACAATGAGCAGGATTTTGATAGTTGAGGACGAGGAAGCTATCGCAGAACTTGAAAAGGATTATTTGGAGCTGAATGATTTTAACGTCGTTATCGAAAACCGCGGCGACAAAGGACTTGAGACAGCGCTGGCTGAGAACTTTGATTTGATAATACTCGATTTGATGCTTCCCGAAGTGGACGGTTTTGAAATCTGCAAAAAGATACGTGAGGAAAAAGACGTACCGATATTAATGGTATCGGCAAAAAAAGACGACATTGACAAAATAAGAGGCTTAGGGCTTGGCGCTGACGATTATCTCACAAAACCGTTCAGCCCCAGTGAGCTTGTTGCGCGTGTCAAGGCGCACATGTCGCGTTACAACCGCCTCGTCGGCAGCCACATAAAAGAAAACGACATAGTAGAGATAAGAGGCATACGGATCGACAAAACCGCAAGACGAGTCTTTATAGACGGTGTTGAAAAGACATTTACCACAAAAGAATTTGACCTTCTCACTTTCCTTGCCGAAAATCCGAACCACGTATTCACCAAGGAAGAAATATTCCGCGAGATATGGGATATGGACTCGATCGGCGACATAGCTACAGTGACAGTCCACATCAAAAAAATCCGTGAAAAAATCGAGACTGACACCTCAAAACCCCAGTATATAGAGACTATATGGGGAGTCGGGTATCGCTTCAAACTGTGATTATGAAAAGCACGATAATCTACGAAGACAACACTCTTATGGTAGTCCGCAAGCTCGCGGGACTAGCCACGCAGACGGCACGTCTCGGACAGCCCGATTTAGTCTCTGAGTTAAAAAACTACAGAAAAAGCAGAAATGAAGACACTTATATAGGCGTGATCCATCGTTTGGACCAGCCCGTTGAGGGTCTTCTTGTCTTTGCGAAAACACACGAAGCGGCAAACAGCCTGAGCGCACAGCTTTCAGACAGGACACTTGTCAAAAGATACTCTGCTCTCATATGCGGCAAGCCTTCCGCGCCTCAGGGAACACTCACTGACTATCTTCAAAAAGACGCCCGCGCCAACATTTCCGCAGTCGTGCCCGGCACAGCCAAAGGCGCAAAGAGCGCAAAGCTTAGCTGGAAACTGGTTAAAAGCTTCACGGCAGAAGCAGGCGAATACTCTCTCGTGGAAATAGAACTTTTTACAGGGCGTCACCATCAGATACGCGTACAAATGTCAAACGCAGGTCATCCGCTTCTTGGCGACACAAAATACGGTTCCGCCCTGTCACAAAAAATATCCGCGCAGGCAGGCATAACTTCTACTGCCCTGATTGCGGATTATATCGAATTTGTCCATCCCCAAAGCAAAAAAACTCTATCCTTTAAAATAAAAATGCCCATCCTGTCCGCAACCAAACAGGCGGTGTCTGTAAGGACATTCAACTAACTGGGAGTCCCGATTTCCCAAAACTAAATAAGATATACCACTTGCACTTCGCAAAATATAATACTATAATAAAATAGCAAAAAACATAACCTGCAGAAACCGAGGTGACGCTTTTTTATGGAATACACAAAAAAATCTGACCTAAAGGTAGAATGTATAGTGTCGGAAGACGACTTCGACTTCTTCGGCGTTACACCCGACGACATACTCGAGCGTACCCCCGCAGGCATAAATTTCCTCAAAAAAGCAAAGGAGCTCTGCGCCATCACTCAAAAAGTCACATGGACAAATACGGCATACACCCTGCGCATCACCCTCTTGTCAGATAAGAGGATGTCGTTCGAATTCAGCGAGTGCATATCCGATTACGCCGCAAGCCTCAAAAATTCACTCGAGCTTGCTGACGAAGAGACAAAGCAGCCGTTGAAAGAATTTATAGAAGCGCTTGAAAATTCCGATGAAGAAAGCGCGCGGCGGCTTGTGGAACGCTTTGAGAAAAATACAAGGAATGAGATAAGAAAGGGGTAAATTCATTATGAAAACAGACTTAAAAAAGATATATGCCTGTTTTCCGGGAGGGAAGCATAAAGTCCTTACTATGAGTTATGATGACGGCAAGGAGGAAGACAGACGTCTTGTAAGTATTTTTAATAAATATGGGATAAAAGGGACTTTCAATCTTAACAGCGGCATAAACAACGACCCGAAACGTATACCGAAGTCCGAATATAAGGAACTGTACAAAGGGCATGAAGTGGCATGCCATACGCTGTCGCATCCTACCATTGCCCGCTGCCCTCTGCCCTCTGTCGCGCAGGAGATTTTGGAGGACAGAAAACGCCTTGAAAGCATTATGGGCTATCCGGTACGCGGGCTTGCGTATCCCAATGGTTCATTTTCTGACGAAATATGCAGTCTGCTGCCGGCGCTTGGCATCAGGTACGGAAGAGTAGTAGGCAACAGCGATGGTTTTGAAATGCCGGAAGATTTTCTCAGATGGAAAGCGACATGCCACCATAACCATAATCTGTATGAACTTGGGGAGCAGTTTGTAAATCTGACCAAGAAACAGTATTTATATATGATGTATGTATGGGGACACAGCTATGAGTTTTCGCAGAATGACAACTGGAACGTAATAGAGGACTTTTGCAGGCTTGCGGGCGGACGCGATGATATATGGTACGCTTCCAACATAGAGATAGTGGATTACATGAACGTGACAAAACAGGCTCAGTTTGCCGCCGATAATTCATTTGTGTACAATCCATGCGCCCAAAGTTTATGGCTGTGCGTCGATGACGAGAAGTATGTTGAAGTAAAAGGCGGAGAACTTGCGGCGCTCTAGTGCATATATTACAAAAAAATATAAAAAAAGCAAATATTATTATTCACATTTGATTAAATACATGGTAAAATATGTGTGGTGGATTTATTGACACTAATCTGATAATAAAAGGTGGTAAATGATGAGAGCAGGTAATAAGATAATTAAATTTTTGGCGGCATTGATGTTAGGCGTGTTTGTATCGGCGCTGTCTTTTGGAGTATGTACTGTACAGGCGGCGGAAAGCGCGCAGGAGACAATTATCGAAGATGAGGCTGTAGCCGCTGATTCGGGTGAGGATAATGCGGGCAGTGCAGTGCTGCTTCTTATGGGCGGTATGCTTTTGATCATTATCACTGTAGTAGTCACTGTAGCCGCGACGGTTGTTTCAACGGCTGCCATAGCTGACGAGGCATAATGAGCCTTATTGTTTTTTATGTATATTTAAAGCGTGTAACGCGGTTGTGCGGTTACGCGCTTTTTTGAATTATTTATAAAATAAAGTTGTTACTGTCTTCAAAATAAGATATAATTATTATTAACAGAAAATATAATGAACTCTCGGAATCTTGAGTAGTTCATGCCAGCTAAACTCTGGCAAGCACTTTGAAAAGTAAATATTATTA
>CANREB010000052.1 GCA_947629525.1 uncultured Lachnospiraceae bacterium | reverse complement strand
AGACAAATATCGGCGGTCATGAATAGACCGCCGAAAAAAATCAAAAAAATTTACACACTTTACTTGACAAACCCATAATCTGGGTTTGCTTGCCTGAAAAATGTGTTTTAACCAAAATACATTATTTTTTAAGATTTTTGTTTTCAAACATTTATCCTCTGCTTTTACTCATTAATAAATAAAACAATCGCTACAAAATTTGTCTTTTTACGCTCTTTTCTCAAATAAATATAAAATACCGCAAACACATAAACCTATGCCCGTAATAATCGTTGAGCATGTCTTTTCACTAATTCCGATTATAAGCTCCAACGCGCCTGATGCCGCGATTATTGAACCTGCTATTTTTCTTCCTTTTTCTTTCACAATCTTTAATACCTCCGTTGGTAAATTTTTGATTTGCAGAGTAATTATCTGTTTGCCGCTTAATATTATTATAAAAAAGGGAACTTATACGGTTCCCCCCCCCCTTTACAATATTTTCAGCTTTTTTAATAGGTGTATCTGACAACCCCCTCACAAACAATATTTTATATATAATTTATTGCAGGTATAAGAGGACTTCCTGCTCTGACAAGCCGTAATCCTCTATAAGTGCTGTTTTAATATCTGCATCACTGGCGTTAAAACGCCGCAGACTTTTTACAGAAGCTTTTATCACGCGTTCTGCTGTTTCTTTCTTTACACGTTCTGTCGTTTCTTTCTCTACGCGTTCTGTTGTTTCTTTCTTTACGCGTTCTGCTGTTTCTTTCTCTACGCGTTTTGCTGTTTCCTCACGTTCCTGAAGTCTGATCTCATCAATTTCCGGTTTCATTATCTCCATTAGCGCCTGACACATAGTATCATCTCCCCTTACCAATTCTTCAATTACCTTTTTGTTTGCTATTACACTTACTTCAAATATGGCATCTATCAAATCCTTTTCTTCCTGCTTTTTCGTGTTCCGTGAATACTCTATAGCCTGTACCATCTCCTGCCTTGTTACCTTGTCTGACAGTAGATGAAGCCATTCATGCTCTTTACTGTTAAGCTCGCATCCTACGATTATCTGAGTAGGAATTTTCAAACCACTTTCTATATAATATGTACCTCTATATGGATTTGATACATCGTAACCATTTTCTGCAAAATATTTGAATAGGGCTTTGGGCTTTGATTCGCGTATCAAAGTAACTGCTATATCATCAAACTTTATCCTGTCAACGCTCCCACCATAAGCTTTATACAAATATGCATACGCCTGAGCTTTTGATATTGTATCTATAGACAGCGAAGCCTTGGCTGACTTATATTCGATAATATTATGTGCTTTAAAAAACCTGCCTATCTCATTTTCAAGGACTATGTCCTTTTTCTTTTTTATTATAATACAATCTATAATAAGCGGCTTCCTGTTCAGAGTGTGTTCTTTTATAAAATTTAAGCTGTCTTTTTCATTTATAAACTCCATCTCAAGCGCCGCCCCAAAAGCAGGATGCCACTGCAGTTTTTCATGCTTGGCTTGAGCATCTGTCTTTTTGTCATGTCTTGGTTCTTTTAGCTTTTCTTCTGTCATTCGATACTCCATTTAATAAAACTACTTTATCAATTTTATTATAACGCTATAGCACTTGGGCTGTAAAGGACTATTTTACGCTGCTTTTCTATCTCCATAATTTTCCCCTTTTGCACATTAGAAATTAATAACTAAAATTATATGTCATATCATCGTATCATCCCTGAGCACTTCGGCAAGATTGATTTTTCGTATATTTCTCCATGCAAGATAGTACGCCAGTGCCACGGAACCTAAAATAGCAGACATAAACAGGAAAATGGGGACAAATGGGGCTTCCGTCATAAACTCTCCCACATCCATATAACTCATACGCAGCATATATCCTATGACAACAATAACGATAGGAATACTGATCAAAATCGGTTTTCCGGCAATTACCACAGCCTCTATGCTGAACATTTTACCCAGTTCCTTTGGCGTTAATCCTATTGACATGAACCTCGCAAACTCACGCCTGCGTTGGCGCACAAATCCAAAAGTGTTCGAGAACACATTGCCGATGCCGATGATGGCAAGCAAAATGCAAAAACCGCCAAACAGAGCCATCATTCCATGTATCTGCGTGTTATTTGTTTCATATTCCTGAATACGGTTTTCCTGTTCGATCGTATATCCATCGATAAGTAAAGCTATTTTATCCTGCAAGGCATTCAATTCGTCCAATGTCACATTTTCCCTGCTGCGGATGCAAATGCAGCTATCTGCTTCCGCGTTCCCTATCTGTCCTTTGATTTCTTTCCATAAAGATGCCGGAATAAAATGCACCAACTCATAATAATCAATTTTTGCATATTCCTCTCTTAAAACAGGAACTTCCTGCGTATATGACAGAACAGGTATTTCTGCCGCGGCTTCTTCATTGCCGGACTGTCTGAGAACGCTTACCATATTTTCATCCGCGTCCGGCACCTTTATATAAGGCATAAAAACAGGATGACGAAAATCAGGGTTTGTCACATCACGGATTTGATTTAGGATTACTGCCCCGTCAAGCCGCGGCGCAATGCCAATCTGCTCACAATAAGCTAAAAAACTGTTGTCATCCAGTATGACGATCGGTGCATTTACCAGAAAACCTCCATCTACTTTTGTCACATGATTGACAGAAGCCTGTGCAAATCCCCCTAAGGATTTCATATCTTCACTTATCTCTTCGTCTGTAATAATTCTCTTTGCAACTGCCTTTTGATAGACAATGGCGCTTTCGACATCATCAAGTCTTTGTATCATGGCTGTTTCTTCAAAATCATCTGCTCCGGTATCTTTAACGGTAATCATAATATCCCATGCATCCTGATACCTTTCAAAGTAGGTCTGTCTTGTACTTATCCATGAAAGAGAGAAAACGCATTGCATGACCGCAAAGGTCAAAAATGAAAATACAAACGATAAAGATGCTGTCCGCAATGCTTTCCTTTGCGCTTTAAGCGCATTGCCTGCTAACTCTCCTTCCACCCCGAACAATAGCGAAAGCAGACGGGATTTCTTTCTTCGCTTTAACTGCGAACCATCGGTATTTTTAATTGCCTCTAATGGCGTCAGTTTACTTAAACGGCGAGCCGGAAGCCATGCGGAAATCAATATCGTCAGGACGGTTACAAACAGTGTCAGTATCAAAACCAAGGGATGATACCCAAATGCCGCACTATGCCTCCCCGAAGCATCGCTGCCAAGCAGAACATTAGTCAGCCGCAGCAATACCGCGCTGCCCGCAATACCAAGCAAAATACCTGCAAGTAACGGTCCTGTACAGAGTATGGCAGCCTCCTGCAAAAGACACGTCCGAATTTGTTTTGGTGTAGCTCCAATACTTGAAAAAATGCCAAACTGATGAACCCTTGCGTTCATGGATACCGCAAATGAATTATGAATAATGACTATCAGCGAGACTGACGCCGCCAGTGTAATCAGAATAAACAGCGGAAACAACAGCCTTGGTGCCGTATCGCCGGGATCACGTATCAGGTACATAGCAAGAAGTTCATAGTTATAAATGATTTTATCCTGCGGAATATTAAGCTGTTCTGCAATATGCCGGGTATCTGAGAAAACAGCCTTTTTATCGCTGAAATAAATATCTGCCGTCGGTTCCGTTCCTTTATATCCATTTTTGTTTATCTCTGCGTCTTTCACATTTTCGAAATCTTTTATCGTTTCGATATCATCTGTTGAAAGTTCTCCAATGATACGGCTGTGCCAGCCGCCCTCATCGAGTTCGATCCGCTCCACTTCATATTTCCACGCATTATAAAAAAGACCGCACAACAAAGATAAAAGCATGGCTGATATAAATGTAGCAATCATAACGGATAAGCCGGAAGAAGAGTTGTTTTTGATATAGCTTGACGAATAATCTTTCCACATAATCTTTACCTCCGGCGTTCGTCACTTATGATACGTCCATCCTCAACCGTAATAATGCGTTCTGCTTCCATAGCGATTTTTTCATCATGAGTGATAAGCAGTATTGTCTGTTCAAAACTGCGGTTTGAAAGCTTCAGCATATCAATGACTTCTTTAGAGTTCTTCTGATCCAAGTTTCCGGTAGGTTCATCCGCTAAGAGCAGGGCGGGGCTGTAAATCAGTGAACGGGCGATTGCCACGCGCTGCTGTTGACCGCCTGATAACTGATTAGGCAAAGCTTCAAGCTTATCAGAAATTCCAAGAGAACTTACAATTTTATCGAAATATTCCTTATCCGGCTTTTTCTTATCCAAGGCAAGCGGTATTAAAATATTCTTTTTTACTGTCAAAGTGGGGATTAGGTTATAAAACTGATATACCAAACCTACTTTTCTGCGCCTGAAAATTGCGGCATGTGTTTGGTTTAACTTTGAAAGGTCGGTTCCGTCTATGATGACTTGTCCGCTTGTAGGTTTGTCCACACTCCCCAAAATATGAAGCAGTGTGGATTTTCCTGAACCTGACGCGCCAAGAATTGCCACAAATTCTCCCTTGCCTACAGAGAGGTCAATTCCGTCAAGCGCCACTACCTGATTACCACCGGAACCATATACTTTTCTGACTTTATTACATTTTAGGATTTCCATTCTAAATTTTCCTTTCTACAGTTGATTACAATTTTTTCTTTGAGCATATCAATAACATATCCTCATTTTCGGCTGACTAACTCCATCACGACCGCTGTTGCAATCCCTTCCGCAAACAGAGAAAAAAAGCTTACCGATACGCTGTGAACATAGCTCTCAGGCGTGGTCATATTGTAGAGATGTGTTATAAAAGCAAGTGATATACATACTCCCGTGAGCGTTAGGGCGTAAATCCTGCGGTTTATCAGGTAATCTCTGTATTTTTGAATTACCGATATTATGAGTATTGCCATCTGCACAATAGCGAGTGCCGCCAGACATCTTGTCATAAATGGTCCAAGTTTGTCAACAGGTATATTAAACGGCGTGTGAGCGCCGCTTATCCAATCAAGACTTTGCGGCAGCAGTGATATTGCGGCGGTAGTCGCAAACAGGCTCAATATTATAAATACGGATGACTGCTTTGTCTTTTTCTGCGTAAAACTGTCCTTTGGCAGAAACGCGTATGCTGCGATTATGAAAACAGGCAGGATTATATTATACATCCTTATTGGTATTCTGCCAATCCTTGTGATGACTATAACTGTTCCGACAGCGCATATAAATAAAAATATTCCTATCGCGAATACGTTTAGCTCATAATGGCGTTTTACTTTTTTCATGTATTGAAGCTGTTTTGGTTCGCTTTCTTCTGCGGTAAGTTCTTTTTTCATAGTTTCCATATATGCTTTGCAGGCTTGACAGGTCGAAATATGCTCTTCTACCGCCTGTCTGCTTTCGTCTGAGCAGATTTGGTCTATATATGACGGTATCAGGTCTTTGATCATATTACAGCTTATATTCATATTTCCCTCATTTCTCCGCTGTTTTGCGGTTATTTTTGATTAAAGGCTGACAGTAATCGCTCTTTGCCGCGATAAAAATTTACGCGCGCCCAGTTTTCGCTTTTTCCCATTATTTCGCCGATTTCCTTAAATGAAAGGTTTCCTGTCACGCGAAGATATATGACTTCGCGCATCTGCGGCGGAAGCTTTTGCATTTCCTTCAGTACATCGAAAAGTTCACATTTTGCTATTGCCGTGTTTTCTGTGCTTGAAGTATTTGACAGCTTGTCCGCAAAGGCTGTGTCGTCTGTCGGAATTTCGCGTCCCGATTTTTCAAGGTATCTGTAATACAGATGCTTGGCGATTTGGCACAGCCATACGGAAATTTTACAGTTTCCGTCAAAGCGTTCAAGCGATCTGTACGCCTGAAGGAAAGTTTCCTGTGTCAAGTCCTCGGCTAACGCCGCGTCGTGGCAGCGCGAATAGAGAAAATGGTATACGATTTTTGAATTTTCGTTGTATAATTCTTCCATATTAATTAATCTTCCATTTCTGATATACCCGCATCTTCTATTACTTATATCCGATTTGTTTGAGATTTGTTACAAAGAATTTTGTTTTTATTCGTATAAATCATCCAAAGACAGCAGCATTGCATCCTCATTTTCCAAAGTATCAAACCAACTCGTATATCCGCTCAACGAAAAAAACAAATACTTCACAACCTTGTATTTACGCGAGATCAGATCTGCTCTTCTCAATAAAGTGTCATACACTCCTTTGTCAATTTTTTCATTTTTAAATTTACACTCGCCTATTACCGCTGTCTTATCAATTTCCGAGATTGCAACTACATCAATATCCGCCGACTGTGATATCTTTTCACCTTTGGAATTTTCGACAGTTTCTGTTCCCCACCATACTCCTGCCTGTGTAAGAAAACTCCCAAAACGGTTTTGTACACCCTGTTCAAGCGTATAATACCTGCACATATCTTCAAAAACGCTTCCCATAAATGAATACAGCTTTGGCTTTACCGCTTTTTCATAATAAATATCGCCCTGCCCAAGCTCTATTACACTGTGTGCTTTCGGAATAAATTCATACCAAAATTTAAACATGTAGTCCTTTATCACATACTGCGTTTTCTTTTTGTTTTTCTCCTCCGTGATACATTTTTTCTTTTCCACAAGACCAACGCTGATGAGTTTTTCAAGTGAATAAAGCACTGTAGGCTCTTTTTCACCCACCTTTGCCGCGATAATGTTTACTGTATTTTCACCGGATGCTATCTGTTCAATAATGTTATTTACCACCGCGATATCTGAAAATTCCTGTATAAGCAGATTTCTTGTTTCGTCATATAAATAACCGTCTGTGTGGAAAAAAAGCCTTTTTATATTGTCGTCAAGACTCTTACCGCCATCGATCATTGACAGGTACTTAGCGACGCCGCCTGTTATCCCATAGCAGATTGCTTTGTCCTCCGCGGAATAATCGGGCACAAAGAGAGCAGACTCTTTGTAATTAAAAGCTTCCAACTTAATCTGTGAATTTCTCCTGCCAAATAGCGGGCTCTTCTCACTCAGGACTTTGTTTTCCATAAAGCTAAGCGCTGAACCGCATAATATTATCATAAGCTGTTTATCTTTCCATTCCGTATCAATATATTTTTGCAGAATGGAAAGCAAAGCTTCATCTTTTTCAGCCCAATAAGGCAGTTCATCTATAACAATAATCAGCTTTTCCTGTGACATTTTTCTGCTGATAAAATCAAAAACGGCATTATGCGATGCAAATGTCACATCTCCGAGCGCTTGATCCAACACTGATACCACCTGTTTTGAAAACAATTCAAGATTTCTCCGCGCTCCAACTTTTGTTGCAGTATAAAAGACGGCTTTTTTGTCCTTGATAAACTCGGTAATAAGCGTAGACTTGCCTATACGCCTCCTGCCGTAGATAACCGACATTCCAAAGCCGTCTTTGTCGTAAAGCTCCTGTAAAGATTTTAATTCGCGTTCTCTTCCGATAAACATAGGCGTTTTCTCCGTTTCTGTTCAAAGTTTATTCAAAATGATTTTATTAAAATTGATTTGAATAAATTATATCACAGTTGAACGACGGAAACAACCCCTTAAACTACCGCTTCCACAATCACTTTATCTCCCACATTGATTTCCTTTACTCCGACTTCCTTGTTTTTGTTGAAATTAAAGCTTAGCATATAACCCTTATCTTTGTGGTAGTAATCCAAATATTCGGCAAGTTGGCGCTCGCCCCTCTCGTTGTATTCACTGCCTCGCCAGATTTTGAGTTCTACTATAAACTGCTCGCCCTGATAATCCACGATTACATCTGTACGGCGTTCGTCGCGTGTCTGCGCCTCTATATAATAATTTCCTACGCCGTTTATGATTGGCTTTAGATATATCAGGAAAATCTTTCGCCCCTGCTTTTCAATGAAGTTTTCATCTTTCTGTCCGTAAATCTCTGTGAAATATTCGGCAAACTTTTTCAACACCAGTTCCATATCAAGCTTATTATCCTTTATAAAGCCTATTCTGTCGCTGCCGCCGCGCGCGTAAACATCACTGTGTATTGCCTCCTTTGCCATAAACATATTCAAAAGGCACATCTCAAACATTCTGTTTGCAATCGCGACATGACCGTTTTCCTCTTTAAGATAGCCAAACATATGTCCTAAGCTTATCGACTTTTCTTCAAGACTGAACGGTATCTTTTTGCCGCAGTATATTATGTCCTCGACTATTTTGTATAAATCGGGATATATGTCAAGCTGTTTTACCATGCTTTCAAACAACAGCGTACCTTCCTTTAATATCTGCTTTACTGCTGCCGACACGCCATTTATTGTCCACGCTTCACTTAAAGTGCCAAAAGTATTACTGTACGCCAGTTCTTCGTCTATACATTTGCATATTGCCGAAACAAGCACCGGATATCCCGATGTGTATTGATGTACATCCTCTGCTATTTCCTGTATGTTCATTCCCGTATTATTATCATTTTCGTATTCCGCAAGCATGGACACAATTTGAGCAGTCGAAAAATCCATGTCTATGTTGAATTTTGCCGCTATGTTCCATGGACTGTTGTATTGATGCTCCGACTCGGGACGCAGCTTTAATTTCAGGTTTTTAATATCATATACTCCCGCCAAAATTACGGAATGAAAAATAGGCATCCTGTCACGGTTCAGATAATAGCTCCTAAGCTGCGCCAGAAAATCTATGAATACCTGATTATTTGAGGCGCTGTCTACCTCATCTATCATTAATACGATTGGACGCAGACTTTTTCCGCACATATCACTCAGGCAGATAAACAAATCTTTCATACCTGACTTTTCTTTGTCAAAGCTTTCCAAGACTTCAAGCGCCTCGCCACTGTCAGACTTCATTATTTTAAATTCCCTTATGATTATTTCAACTAAAGCCTTTGAAAACGCCGATTCGTCCGCAAAGTCCTCTGTCCCAAGCTGCTGGAAATCGAGTGACAGTACAAGGTAATCGTCTTTAAGGTATTCTTCTAACGCATGTAAAGTCGTGGTCTTGCCGTATTGGCGTCCTCTGTTGATTACAAAATATTTTTTCCTGTCAATTAACATTCTCTTTATATATCCGAGCCTGTCGTCCAGACTTACCATATAATGCTCTTTGGGGTTGCACGAACCTTCAGTGTTAAAATACTTCATGTCACTTACCTCCGTGTAAAATAATTCTCACAGTGTCGCTAATAACTGTATTTTTAATAATATTCTACCACCGAAATTTTGCATATTCAACAGCAATTACCATTTGATTATCAAGCCTCACATATATTCAACCCATTCCAAATCATCCGCGCCGCATTCTGTAAAGCCGGACATTCCATCCGTCTTAATTTGCAGTAAATCGATATCTGCGCTCACTGCCTCATAATTAGCCTGCAATTCGGCGTTGCCTTCCACATACATCATCTCACGCGGCATTTCCAAAACCAATACATATTGTTTATCTCCCTGTTCATATAATCCCAGCACTTTGTCTGTTTCAAATATATATTGTTCTTCGCCATCTTCATGTAAGTAAAAGCTCAAATAGAACAAAACTCCCGAACCATCCGCTTCTGCATTCGTTTTTTCACAAACAGTAAATGTAGCGCTTGAGGGAGCACTCGCCGCACCGGCGGATGACTCAAATATTGTTTTACCGTCCCAGCTATCGGGCAAAATTATTTCAAGACCGGTAATAAACTTAAGAGTGTTTTCAACATATGGCGCTTCTTCATCCCAAAATTGGCTGATATCTATATCCGTATTTCTCTCAAGCCATGCGATGCTTTCCGTATTGACCTTTTCATCCGCAGCGTTGTCCAGAGAAATCAAAAGCCTGCTTTCGTTTTTGCCGTCGAGGTTGCTGTCAAATTGAATATCCGCGTATCTGTCGCCTACATAATACGCAGTGCCCGCGCCTTCCGATAGTTCATAAACAGCCTGAGCCGCACCGTTTTTAGACAGTGCATCAGTTAATTCCGTTACGGACATTTCTTCGTCAATTCCGTCCAGCAATGCACCCAGAGCGCCTTGAATACGAATAGGCATATCATCATCTGACAATGCTGCCATTTCTATGCTTTCATCATATTCTCCAACGTATATCGTGCAGAGCGTAGAATTTGGGATTTCTCCGATAAATCTGTCCGCGTGGTAAAACTCAGCTTCATTTCCCGTCCGCTCCTTAAATTCTCCATAAGACAGCGTTTCATATTCGACCGCTGTTTCTGATATTTTGATTGGCATTGCAGAACTGTTATTTTTCCCACACGCAGACAGTATAAGACATATTCCTGTAAAAACAGGCACCAACTTTTTTAACATTGTTCATTCCTCCAATTATTTCATTTTTCCAAACCATATCCGCTTATCTTCCACTCGCCGTTTTCGTTTACGAATGTTGCGGAAAGATAAGTCCATGTATCTTCGCCTGCTGCGATAAACGGTTTTGACAATGTATATTCCTCGGAAGCTTCCAAAACATCGACGTCTTTCAAACCGCTTACATCAAGCGTAATCATTTTGTTTGCCTGCTGCGGTTCTTCAAACACTTCTATATCACCGTCAAATGAAGCCGACAGAAATTCTTTTATCGCCACGGTATCGCCTGTAAAATACGCTTTAGAAAAGTCTCTCATTCGCTGCTTCAGACACTGCACTTCCCTTATCTCGGTCTCCCAGACTTGGACAATTTCCCATGTCCCAATGTTTCCAACCCTGTTTATCTTTTCGGCTTTATATGGTTTCAACAGGAAATTAAGATGGCGTCTTTTCCCGTCAACCAAAACCTGACAGCTTGCTTCTACTTCCGTCTCGGAAATTGTTATGTAATCTATGTTTTCCACCTGAACGGACTTTGCAGGTGATGTTCCATATTGGATGTCGGCAGGATCGCCAAAGCCCTGCATATAATAGTCTTGAGCTTCATACAGCAATTGGTCATGCAGGTCATTGTGAACGACGACGCCCACATCGCACAGCGAGAAATTTCCACCATCGCCATATTTTACACTGGCGCGTATGCTGCTCCCGTTATAATTGGCAATCGCGCTTTCGTTTGTCCAAAATGCAATCTCTGCGCTGATAACCGGTTCACTCTTGCCCGCGGAATTAACATCCGCTGAAAATTTGACCTGATCTCCAATAGATACATTGTCATACAGCTTTCCGTTTTCATCCGCAAACAGCGCAAATCCTGCTTCCTCGCCATCCACGTACGGCTGTGTGCCCGCATCTGTTTCATCAAATAAGAGATGTCCGCGCAATTCTTCCAGATAATCGTCGTTCAAATATTGATATACATAAAGCGCCCCGTCAGCGCTTTGATCCGCTATAAAAAATGTATCAACGGAAACTCCTGTCCCATGCAGCAGATTTAAAATAATGGAAAGCTCTGTCTCTTTGTCACCGTCATAGTCCGCCTCGCATATTTCGGGCAGATTTCCCCAATTACTCATGTACTCACACAAAATCAGCGCATAACTGCCGTTCTTTTCAAGCAGCATGGTCTGGAAATCGCCCTTTCCGTACAAGTTAAAATTGTAAGTCTGCGCCAGCAGATATGTGTAATTTTCCGTTCCTGCCTCCGGCTCATAGCTTAAAATGCCGAAACTGTCGCGAATGTCACGCACATTGCTCATATCCCATCCTTCTTTTGCCGGTTCGCAAGGTGTACCGATAACTGCCATATCATAGAACTCAAGCGGCTCTTTATCAGCCGCGTTTTCTTTTTCAGAAGCATCTGTTGGGACAGCAGCGGCGTTTTGACTGTTTTCTGCCTCTAAATCAGTATTTTTCTGATTGTTTTCTGTTTTTTCGGCGGTATCATTTTCAGTATTGTCCGCCTCCGTATGTATATCTGACTCATCATTATTCCTGTTTCTGTCCGCGGGACGAAACATAAGTCCCAGTGATATTATGATTACTCCCACGACTGCTATGGATGTAAATACAACGCTTTTCTTTTTTCCTTTTAACACGTTTTTGATGCGGCTTTCCAACGCGGGCTTGCCGAAATTAAGCGCCGTAAACATAAATCCACTCTGTGCCGCCGCAAATTTTAACAGACTTTCCGCGTACTGTCTGCGTATCTGTCCGCCACTGTCCGACATGACCCTTTCGTCGCACGATACCTCTATGTCCTGACAAAACAGCAGATATGCCATCCACGCAAAAGGATTGAACCAGTGCACCGCTGTAACGCAGAGCGCGGCGGGTTTTAGCAGGTAATCCTTTCTCTTCTTGTGGTAAAGCTCATGCGCAAGGATGTATGCGCGTTCTTCTTGTGACAGTCCGCGTGGCAGATATATTATCGGGTGGAATAATCCGAATAAAAACGCACCGCCGCCAATGTCCGTTTCGCAGATACGCTGTTCAGAGTCCAAATAAATATTTTCGGCGCGCGTAATGCGTTTTTTTAGGCGCAGATATTCTGCCAAATTTACGCCTATGATTGCAAATACTCCCAACAGCCATATGATTTCTGCCGATTTAAAAATGATGCCTGTTCTCCCGTTTACGTTTGTGATTTTTGCATTGTTTTTTGCCTGATACTGCGCCAGTGCATCAGAGTTTTCTGATACGCCTGAACTGTCATTTCGGTTTACATCCTGATTTTTATTTGCCTGACTGTATATCATGCTGTCGTTTAATTTGCTGTCCGATAACGCTTTTTCTTCCCTTGTCACGGAAAACTCCGCTACACGTTTTGGGATAAGGCTGAAATGGCTGTGGATTGAGAACGGAATACACAGATTTAAAAATACTATTATCCATAAGCAGTAGGAATATTTCCTCTCGCATTTCCAAAGAAGTCTTCTGACGAGCATTACAACCAACGTGCTGTAACAGCCTACTATGCTCATTTCCAACACTTTTGTAAAAATACTATCCATAATTTTACCCACCTGTCACATTGAAATATATGGCGTTTATAAATCTTTGCTATATTCGCTGATTAGTTGTTCAAGCTCTTCAAGCTCCTTGCGGTTGAGCTTTTTATGCTGCAGGAATGACGCGACAAACTTCGGAAGCGAACCGTTATAGTTTTCTTCAAGATAGTTTTCGCCCTTTCTTCCGGCGTATTCATCCCTGCTCATCAGGGAAGTCACTATTGTGTCTTCGTTTTTGAAAATTCCGTTTTCACAGATTTTGCGAAGCACTGTATAAGTCGTGGACTTTTTCCATCCGAGGCGCTGCTGTGCAAGCTTTACAAGCTGCCCGCTCTGCACCGGCTCGGACTCCCATATTATCTGCGCCAACTCGTTTTCTGCCTGAGTCATTATATATGTGAGCATACATCTGCCTCCTAATTTACTGATGTCGGATTGGTTTATGTTTTGTAAACCGATTTTAGTTTAAAACTTTTAGACCGATATGTCAATAAGTTTTATGGAATTTTTGCAGCAAAATAAAAAAGGCGTATAGCCCTAATTAATTTAATCAGACTATACGCCTTATTCATGCGGATTATTTAATTATCATCACTGCTGCTTATTGGTGGCTTTTGGTATAATTTACGTTCAACTGCCCTTTTTTCAAAAGCGATTAATCTCAAAACATTTTGAGCGTTGTCTTTTTCCGCTTCGATTTCAATTCTTTCCAATAAAGTTAATTGGTCTAACAAATTTCCGTTATATTCTTTTTCGCTTATCGGCACAATACCCGCCCCCCTTTTCTTGTATAGTATTATATCATATTTTTCTATGCTTTCAAGCGTTTATTTTTCTTTAATTTTACATCTGCAAGACATATGATATAATGATGTTATATTTAATAAACAACAAGGGGGGAAAAATCAGCGTGAAAACTCTTTATGTTTCGGATTTGGACGGCACTTTGCTGCGTCGTGATGTGCGGATTTCGCCGTACAGCTGCGAAGTGATAAATTCGCTCATTGAAAAGGGACTTATGTTTTCGTATGCAACTGCGCGCTCGATATACACTTCTGAGACAGCCGCACAGGGCTTAAATGTAAAGCTTCCCGTAATAGCGAACAACGGCGCGTCTATCATTGATGCAGTCACAAAGGAAAGATATGTGACCAACTGCTTTACCGACGATGAGGCGGCGCAAATATACGATATATTGATGAGCTTCGGCATATTTCCGCGCATTGACTCCATTATTGACGGAAACGAGAAATTTTTGTATGACAGGAACAATATAAATCCGGCTCTTGCTGACTTTATCGCATGGAAGAAAAATGACATGCGTGACACCCCATTAGATGACACAAGTGCCATATTGAATGGCGATGTATTTTATTTCACCTGCATCGGTGAAGATGAAAAACTTTTATCAGCCTATGATGTGCTGAAAAAAATGGAAGACAAATATACCAGCTTCTTTCAATATGACATTTATTCAGGCGAGCCGTGGCTCGAGATACTGCCGCTTACCGCGACAAAGGCGAATGCTGTCAGCCAGTTAAAGCAGATGTATAATTGTGACAAGGTTGTCGTTTTCGGCGATGGCGTAAACGACATCCCTATGTTTAAAGGCGCCGACCGCTGCTATGCCGTAGCAAACGCCGTAGACGAGCTGAAAGCAATCGCAACCGATGTCATAAAAAGCAATGAAGACGACGGCGTAGCGCGGTGGCTTTTGGAAAATTTTTAACGCAATGTTATGCAGTTACAGAAGTGAAATCGGGCAATACCAAACTGTACGTTTATATGGTATAATCTCGTCGCACATACACAAAATCAACCCCGGCGCAACTTCCGTATTGAATTTATCAAGAACATGAAAATTTTTATCCGGATTGTTGGGCGCTTTACTCTTTTTAATCTCTATCGGGTAAAGCTTGTCAGGCTTTATTGCAAGCAGATCTATCTCCTTTTTGTCAATATCGCGGTAATAGTACAAATCAGGCTGTTTTCCCGCGTTATAATAGCTTTTTACTATCTCGGTCACTGCATATGTCTCCAAAAAAGCCCCATCCATAGCGCCGTTTCCCAATGTCTCCGCGCTCGGCCAGCGGCACAGGTATGCCGCCAAGCCTGTGTCCATAAAATACACCTTTGGCGTCTTTACCAACCGTTTTGTTATATTTGAATAAAAAGGACGTAAAGTAAAAATCACTCCTGACCTTTCCAAAATGGAAACCCATGTTTTTACCGTGGGCGCTGAAATACCTATCGCGCCTGATATTTCATCATATTTAAGCTCCTGCGCCGTCCGCGCCGCCATATATACAAGGAAATCATAAAACTCCGTAAGCTTGCCCACCTGCGCCAAATCCTGTATATCCCGCTCCAGATAAGTATTTACATAGTCCATGTAAAATCTGTCACGCTCTATTTGGGTAGTAACCATCTTCGGCATACTGCCTTGAAAAATGCGCTCATAAATTTGGTGGATATCTTTAGGCTTGCTGCCTGCCGCGCGCCTGCGCAGCGCATCAATATCAGGTTCAAAGATGTCAGGCTCTCTTTCCTCTATCTCGGCAGTCGAAAGACCTGCCATATCAAAAACGGCTATCCTGCCCGCCAGAGACTCAGATACATCCTTCATCATTTTAAATTTCTGGGAACCCGTAATCCAAAACATTCCCGAATTGTCCTCTCCGTTCAATGCCTTTTGGTCAATAATCCTTTTCATTTCCAACAGAATGGACGGAACACGCTGAAACTCGTCAATAAGCAGCGGACAGCCGTATGTTTCAAAGAACAGCGCGGGGTCATTTTCGGCAAGCCGTCTGGCATTGATATCGTCAAATGTCACATAACGGCGCTCCGGCTCTTTTATATGGTTTAACATCGTAGATTTTCCTACCTGCCTTTGGCCGCAAACCATTACCACAGGATAAAATAGGGATGAATTTAAAATCTGCTGCTCCATATGTCTTTTTATATACATACGATAACGCCTCCGAGTTTTCTAAAGTTTGATTTTATTTTACTCGATACATGTCGGCATGTCAAATATTATTTTCCCGGCAATTCCACAATTATCGTAAACATCCCGCCGCGGCTTTCGGCGCTTATCTTTCCGCCGAGCATCCGCGTGAACTGCTTGGCAATGGCAAGCCCAAGCCCCGTATTACCCTTGCTGCGCGAAATATCCGTAGTATAAAACTCGTCAAAGATACGGCTCACATCAATATCCTCGTCCACAGGCTTATTACTGAAGCTTATCCTTATGCCGTCAGAACAGCTTAAAACTATGCAAAGATCGCCCTCTCCATGCTTTAGCCCGTTGCCTATCAGGTTTTCAAAAACCCGCATCAGCATATTTCGGTTTGAATACACCATGCATTTTGTCCTGTCATTTTCAAATATAATCATTCTCCCGCGCTCACAGTAATCGTCATAATAGTGTGCGATGGTTTCCTCCAACAGCGCCGTCAGATTAATCTGCTCCATCTCAGGCTTGCGGTCCTCCGAGATGATTTTTGAAAATTCAAAGAACGAATTTATAAGTTCCTCCAAACGAAGTAATCTCTGCTCCACGATTGCAAGCTCCCGCGCCTGTTCTTCCTGTGGAATTTCCCCGCTTCGTATCAGACTGGCATATCCCATTGCCGATGTCAGCGGCGTGCGCAAATCGTGTGAAATATTTGTCATCATAAGTTCTAAGTCATGGCTTTTTTGGCGATATGCAATCCCTTCTCTGCGCATTTTTCCTAATACGGCATTGACCGCATTAATAAGCCGCCTGCCCGCGCCGCCTGCTCCCACTGTATGGACAAGTCTGTTTGTGTCACTTTCCATGATCGACTCAAGCTGCCTCGAAATATTTTTCATTTCATATTGGCAGATAAGCAAAAGAAACAGCAAAACTGCCACGGCAAATATTAAAATTCCAACCGCCAACGCCATTTTGCCGTTTCCTCCTTTTTCACAAAATCAAATGTAGTGCCTATTTTATTTCCGCTTTGCAAAATGAAAACCACCCCGCCGCTGTGAATGCTAAAATAATCACCGCACACACCGCATAACTTTGCAGAATATACGACGCAGACGGCTTTCCCGCCAGCATGGCAAGCATAGTCTGCAGCTCATATTGCATCGTTTTTTCGGGCAGCTTTAACAAAAAGGCTAAAAAATTCAGTACCAACTGTACGACCATAACAAACGGGATAACTACGGCATTAAAGGATGCCATCCTCTTAAATATAAAGGCAAAGCCTGTCAGGATGCTTGCAAGCGCCAGCATTGGCGGAAGCTGCATAAGCGTTATCCGCGTCACGCACCAAATATCCGATGCCAGATTGCTGCCGTTAAACAAAAGATTTCCAAAATACATCAGATATGTATTCAAAAAAAGCATAACCGCACAGACAAGCATGACAAAAACAAGCTTTGACAGAAAATATTTTTTTCTGCTTATGGCGGAAGAAAGCGTATTCTTCACGCAGCTTCCCGAAAAATCAGCCGCCACAGCGACAGCCGCGATAAAAATAAAAACATAGTACATATTCATGTTGTGAGCCAGAATATCTCTGTCCAAACTGTAGTCTGTCGTTTTCAACATTAATTCCCTGAATTCTTTTGTGCTGAGCGCGTTCAACTGCTCATAATCCATCTCCGCCATCTCATCGTTTATTCCACTGCCCATGCCGTTATCTACTGAAAAGTCCACTCCCACACTTATACTTCCCGGCTCCACAAAATAAACGCTCACAGTTATCATTGCCAGCATCATCACTGCCGCGATATAGATTGCCTTGCTTCTCACTATTCTGTAAAAATCCGCTTTTATCATATTTAACATAACGTTACCTCCAAATCCTTTTTCAAAATCATTCCAACTTCCCGTTTACGAGAGAAGTAAAATAGTCCTCAAGCGAAATGCCCGCTTCAAACACCGCCGACACGTCAACCCCTCTCTCGACAAGCAGACGGTTAAGCCGCTCAGGTTTCATTGAGTCGTCATACACGCGAAGCTCCTGTCCGTCGATGACCTTATAATTGGAAATCCCTTTTTGTTCAAGTATTACCGCCGCCTGTTTTACGTCGCCTGCCTGAACTGCAAGGCAGCGCATACATGCCAGATCAAGCTCCTCTTTTGTCAGTTCCTTTAACACTCTCCCCTTGTCGATTATCAGAAAACGGTTTGCCGTCATATAAAGCTCTGAAAGGATGTGGCTTGAAATCAGAAATGTGATTTCTTCTTCGGCATTAAGGCGCTGAAACGTATCTCTCAGCTCCCTTATCCCTATCGGGTCAAGCCCGTTTATCGGCTCGTCAAGTATGATGAAATCGGGATTGTCCATCAGGGCAAACGCGATACCAAGCCGCTGCTTCATACCAAGTGAAAACTTGCGGAATTTTTTGTTTCCGACATCGGTAAGATTTACAAGTTCAAGCGCCCTGTCTATCTGCCGTTTATCGGTAATGCCTTTTTGTATGGCGTAATAATTCAGGTTCTGCCTTGCCGTAAGCCCACCGAAAAAAGCGGGATTTTCGATAAGGCACCCTATTCTGCGCTTTTCATCCCCCAGTTCTTCACCGCGCTTGGAAAAAAGTTCAAACTCTCCGCCTGATTTTTCCGCAAGTCCCGTAACGATTTTCATAATCGTGGTTTTGCCCGCGCCGTTTCTTCCTATCAGCCCGTAAATGTCACCCTTGTAGACTGTCATGTCTACGTTGTCAAGTGCCTTAAAAGAGCCGTAACTCTTAGAAAGCCGCCGTGTCTGCAATATTGTTTCTCTCATATCAAACCTCCTGTTTATTTTTCTTTATAAGGATATTATAAAAGGAAGGTCTGAAAAAACTCTTAACAAATGTCTTAAAAAAGTCTTAATCTCCATTTTCTTTTTTCATGCGGTACCCTATTCCCCACACTGTCTCGATATATTCGGCTTCGGGGTTACATTCTTTCAATTTCTTGCGCAGCTTGCTGATATGTACGTTTAAGGTATTGTCGTCCGCGGAATTTTCGTCATCCCATACATGGTCGTAGATTATGCTTTTGGTACAGGTTCTGTTGGGATTTTCCAAAAGAAGGCACAGAAGGTCAAATTCGTGTTTTGAAAGCTCCATCTGTCTGCCTGCGCATTTTGCTTCAAAATTACTCTTGTCAATTTCAATGTCACGGAAAGCGAGGCGTTTAGAGGCTTCTGTCTCACCGCTTGCGCCGCGCAGCCGCGCTTCTATCCTTGCGATGAGCTCGTCGTTGTGAAACGGCTTCGTCACATAATCGTCTGCGCCCAAGGCAAACAAATCGACCTTTTTCCTCACGTCGCATACTGCGCTCAGCACGATTACAGGCACATTATGTTTTTTCTTTAAATCTGCAATAATCTCTTCTCCGCTGCGTCCCGGAAGCATCAGGTCAAGCAGCACTAAATCAATTTCCGCGCTATGGACTAAGATGCCTTCCGTTCCCGAATACGCGCTGACTGTAGTATAACCATGTTTGTTTAAAAGGACGCTTAACATATGGTTGATTTCTGCGTCATCCTCGATGATTAGTATGGTTTTCATGGTGGCTCCTCTTGGTGTGAATTTGCGAGTTAATCTTTCTATTTGATTGTGATGTACTTTTGATTTCTGCTATTTGGTTTATCAGGAATCGTCCTTGCAATGCGACCTTGCTCTAATAACCG
>CANREB010000051.1 GCA_947629525.1 uncultured Lachnospiraceae bacterium | reverse complement strand
GAAGCAAGCTGCAAGGCGCCGCTGAGCTTAGTGTCCGCTACGCTTTTTGGGAGCGCAAGCGTGTCTGAATATGACGCTTGACACCGGCAGGGCTGGCGTATCGTCCAAGCCCCCTCGCAAAAAATAAAAATTAAGACATTTTTAAGACATTTCTTAAGACTTTTTTCAGATATCCCCTTTATACTATCATTATAAAATAAAAATAAACAGGAGGTTAAAAATCAACTATGTTTTTAAATCAATTATGGAACGCTGTATTCCAAGTATTTCTATTTTCCATCATACCACTGGTTTGGTGGCTCATTACAGCACGAAAAAAAGAGAACTTCTTTAAATGGCTGGGAATAAAAAAACCGGAAAGCAAAAATGGAAGATCCCTCATTTTTGCGGTATTGATTACTTTTCTGGTCTGCTTCCTCGTTGGAGAATTTGCTGTATGGCTTGGAGGGATCGAAGATTCCGCTGCCGTAGCGTCCGCCTATCAGGGAATGGGACTTGCGGCGCTTCCAAGCGTGTTGGTATATGCGTATATACAAACCGGCTTATCCGAAGAAATCCTGTTTCGTGGTTTTTTATTGAAACGCATGTCAGCAAAGTTTGGATTTGTAACTGCAACCATTGTTCAGGCGCTGATATTTGGTGCCCTTCATCTTACGATGGTATGGGGACAGGTTGGAATTGTCATGGGAATCGTTATCGTAATCTACCCAATGATTCCGGCAGCAGCATTTGCATATTTGAATGAGAAAAAAGCCAATGGATCTATTCTTCCGAGCTGGATAATTCATGGCACATTAAACACGCTTTCCGCATTGATTTTTTACTTGTTTTGAATACTTCACCTAAATATAATAGAAAAGTAATCGCAATCATGATATTATATCAATAAAAAATCAGTGATTGGAGAAATGCTAAAATGAGACTGAGACCATACATAGCGTGTAAAGATTTTGAATATATAGCAAAATGGGTTAATAACGAAAGAACCCATGCACTATAGTGTGCGAACAATTTCCCTTATCCCGTTACAGCAAAATCATTTCATGATTTTTTGAAAAAAACCATGGAACAATGGACAGCCGGTGCTTTTGCGGCTACAGACGACAGAGGGAAAATAATAGGATTTTTCTGCTATTCCGTAAATGTTGAAAATAATGAAGGCTTTTTAGCAACGATAATTGTTGATAATAATCTGCGTAAAAAAGGATACGGCAGGGAAATGATACAGTTGGCTTTACGCTATGCGTTTGAATGTACAGGTGCGAAATCAGTACAACTAAACGTTTTCAACGAAAACACAGAGGCAAAACGCTGTTATGAAAAGATTGGATTTGTGGAGAGAGATTTTCAAAGAGGCGCATTCTCATATAAAAACGAGATGTGGAGCATATGTAATATGACAATATCAAAGCGTTAAACTCTTAGTGGTGAAGCATTATCGGGTGCAATGCTATGGGGGGATTTAAGACGACCGAATTTAGCCCGAATATACAAAAACGCGTTGCTGCTGTCGCAATGCACCGCTTATTTTGTATATTCGGGCTAAATTCTGCGTTATCGAACAGACCCTCATATTCAACGGATAATCTAAGACGAAAAAAGGCGGAAATGAAGCCCAACCAGTGTCAAGCATCATATTCAGACCTTCAAAAAGCGTCGGCACTTAGCGAAGCAAGCTGCAAGGCGCCGCTGAGCTTAGTGTCCGCTACGCTTTTTGGGAGCGCAAGCGAGTCTGAATATGATGCTTGACACTGGTGGGGCTGGCATAACATCCAAGAACACCCCCAAAAATAAAAAAATCATTATATGTATAAATAACAGGAAAGGACTTATGATGAACAAAGATATTATTAAAAAGAAAAGTGATTTGCCAAAAGTAAAATTTTATGATACAGTTGATGACACCCTGTTGAAATTCGCGGTTATTATCTCAAAAAGCGGCGGTAAATGGGTATTCTGCAAACACAAGGAACGTGATACATATGAAGTCCCCGGAGGACATCGGGAAGCAGGAGAAACAATCATGGAAACCGCTGCGAGAGAGCTTCGTGAAGAAACAGGCGCTGTTAAATTTGACATCAAACCGATATGCGTATATTCAGTAACAGGTAAAACTATTGTAAATGAAACAGGAGAAGAAACGTATGGCTTGCTATGCTTTGCGGAAATAATGGAATTTTCGGGTGTTTTGGAACATGAAATAGAGAAAGTCGCGCTTATGGACGAACTGCCCGAAAACTGGACATATCCATTGATACAGCCAAAACTGATTGAAAAATATCTGCAGACAGAATTGTAAAACCGCATAAAATCAACCTTTACAACATTAGCATCTTAGCGCTATAATTAATATGACAGAACAAAACTTGCTAAAGGAGCAGCGAATGGCAAAGGCTAAAATAATCAAATCAGGCACAAAGGAAGCAGCAGAAAAGAAGCCGCGCAAAATTCAGTGGCATCCCGCTTTCGGAGCAGCGCTTGAAATGGAATTTGTAAAGGATAAAGACCGTTTAAGCTTTGAAAGAGAGCATAATCTGAACAGGAAACCGCTTTTAATAGACTGCTTAATAATAAAAAAAGAAAAGAATGCGGTTATCGAAAATGAGATAGGAAAATTTTTTAAACAGCATAATATTATTGAATATAAATCCGAAAAAGATGCCTTATCAATAGACGTGGTATCAAAAGTACAAGGCTATGCACATTTATATAAAGCGTATGGCGGAAGCGTCAATGAAATAAAATTTGACGATATATCAGCTACGTTGATACGCGAGTCAAAACCGGAAGCGCTGTTTAAATATTTCACCGAGAATGAATATAAAGTATCAAATCCGTATAACGGCATATATTACATAGAAAACGGTTTAAAAATTCCCACGCAGATAATCGTAGGAAGAGAGCTTAAACGTGAGAACCATATATGGCTCAATCTGCTGTCAGACAATGTAACAAAGCAGGAAATGGCTAGAGCTATAGAATATTCAAGAGACACGAAAAACCCAAAGGAAAGAAACCTGATAGACGCCATACTGGACGTAAGCGCAGAAGTAAACAGTAAAGTAGTTGAAGAATTAAAGAGGGGAGATGAGTCCATGAGCCATGCGTTGATGGAAATAATGAAGCCGGAAATTGATGCAGCGATAAATGCGGCAGTGGGTACAGCAGTGGATGCCGCGGTATTGAAAGAACGGAATGAAGCTAAAAAGAAAATAAAAGAAACAGCAGAACACGCGATTAGAACAGCGGTCAAGAGTTTACGGCGTTTTAATGCAAGCGATTCAGATATTAAAAAAGCCTTGATGGAAGACTACGGCTTATCAGAACAGGAGGCTCTCTCATATCTGGAATAAAAATGTATTCCGTAACGCTGCATCATATAATGAAAAGAAGTTAGTTTTTTGCGGCTGACTTCTTTTTGCTTTTTTCTACACATATATATTTGAGCGGTTCAAAAAAGCTGCATACAGCTTAAATCGAGAGGTAAAAATGAGAAAAATAATTTCATCCGCACTATTATGCGTAATAGCGCTATTGACAGGTGGCTGCAGTCAAAATTTTAAAGACATAAATGCAGAAGAACCTTCTTCCGAAGCATATGAAATTTCATATACACAAGTACCAACAGAACAAAATGTGGAAATTTCCATACCACAGCAGCCCTCAGAGCTTGTCAATACGGCGATTCACAATAATGAGCATAATATTTACAACGGCAATATAGCTAATGAAGAAATACGCATGATAATTACCAGAACAGATGACGACCTGTCCGCCGCCTGCATTACCAGATCCGGCAAGGAAAAAACTTTTCATGGAAAACTGAAAAAAGACGCAGACGGTTTTACTTTGGATGCCGGCGCGGGCGATTTCCTTGATGCCATTATAAATGCGGGCAGCAACGATGAAATCATCATAAAAGGCGAAGGGACAATTGACAAAAACGAAGCCGTTTTTACTCTCAGCCCAAACACATTTTTCCCGATAGGCGAAGACACGAACAATTATTATTTCGATTTGGGATATGATGCTAAAAGCGCAGAGCGTTTTGCCAACCTTATAAAAACTTCTGTCAATGACAAAACAGCGTTTGCCAAACTGATACGTTACCCTATATCAATTAATACTGACGGCGGCAGCGTATTTATAGAAAATGAGACTGATATGCTTGAAACATATGATGACTTATTCGGTCAAAGCGACTTTAAAAATATTATAGAACAAATGTACACCAAATATATGTTTGCAAACTATATGGGAATTTGTGTTGAAGACGGGATAATATGGTACAATCAGGATTCAGTGGGTGAGTACAAGATAACAACAATCAATTTGCCGTAATAAGCACCATGTCAGTAAAAAGCAATTGAAAATTTGGAATAATGTAAGTGATAGTTTCCCTTTCATTTGTGTTTTATTTTTGGAGCCGTAGACTGCGCTTAAAGCTTGATAATCTTATGCTATCATTTAAACTGATTTATTTCAATATAATACTTTAAACACTTGATTTTTTCGAGCAATAATGAAATAATGTAAAAAGCAACGGAGGAAAATCCTCAAAGCAAAAATATCTTAACGAGCAAAGGAGAGCTGCACATGAAAAACAAAGCAATTAAAAATCTTACGCTGACGGCAATGTTTCTCGCAATAGGGCTTGTACTGCCTTTCTTTACAGGGCAGATACAGCAAATCGGAAATATGCTCCTGCCAATGCACATCCCTGTATTTCTCTGCGCGCTGGTCTGCGGATGGCAATACGGACTGCCAATGGCATTTATCCTTCCCATTTTCCGTTCGTTCCTTTTCGGAATGCCGCCATTATATCCCACGGCTGTAAGCATAGCGTTTGAACTTGCAACTTACGCATTTGTCGCGGGCTTTTTATATGAAAAATCACGTTGGCAGTGTACCAAATCGCTGTACCGCTGCATGTTGACGGCAATGGTCGCTGGGCGTGTCGTCTGGGGCTTAGTGCAGGCAGCTTTGCTGGGATTTGGCGGCAATGCGTTTACTTTCCAAATGTTTATCAGCGGTGCGCTGCTTAACGCAATCCCCGGCATTATTTTACAGCTTGTGCTGATTCCGACGATTATGGTGGCATTTGACCGCACAAAGCTTGTCCCGTTTCGGCGTTCCAAAAAACAAAAGTCTGAATTAGGCGCAAACTGATATGCAGAGCGCGGCGGACAAAATCATAAAAGCTGTTTCGGCGCTTTTATCAGACAGGCAGCCTTTAATCATTGCCATTGACGGCAGATGCGCCGCAGGTAAGACGACTCTTGTGGAGCATCTGCAAAAGCAAATGGATTGTGCAGTCTTTCACATGGACGATTATTTCCTGCGCCCTGAACAGCGCACAGCAGAGCGTATCGGCACACCGGGAGGCAACGTGGACTATGAACGCTTTTATTCGGAAATCCTGCTGCCGCTTAGAAACGGAGCGGAATGCATCGCATATCAGCCGTATGACTGCGGTACGCAATCGTTGAAACCGCCCGTTAAGGTACGCGCCTGTACGGTAAATATTGTAGAAGGCTCGTATAGCTGCCATCCGGCATTGTGGGATGCCTATGATTTGCGTATTTTCCTGAATATTTCCGCTCATAAACAGATGGAGCGGATTTTGCTGCGCAACGGAAAAGCGCAGGCTGAGGTTTTCCGTGAGCGTTGGATTCCTCTGGAGGAACAATATTTTTCGGCATACCGGATAGAAGAGCGCTGCGCGCTGCGCATAGAGTCGGACAAATTATAAGGATAATATCGAAGGAGTAACAATATATGGTTTCAAAGGTAAAAAATTGGGTGCAGACATACATGGTAGAGCTTGGAGTATCTGCGTATTTATTATATTTACTGCTAATTACCGTGCCATCCGGCATCTACGGCTGGGTAACTGTCTGGTATGCGCTCGATTACAGATACGGCTTTGGCTCTAGGCTTATGCTTGGAAGCATTCTGCATCTTTTTACGGGAGAATATCTGAGCAAGCAGGAGGCGCACAATTTCCTCGTTGGCTCATTGGCGGTATTATGTATTTTAGTAGCGATATTTTCAGGTATGGTATACAGAAAAGTACAGGACAAAACGATTAAAAACGGCGTGATATTTTTGACGGTTCTCTATTTAGCGTCGCCCGCTTCCCCCGCATATTTGTGGACGGGAGAAAACATCGGCAGACTGGAAACTTACTTGTTTATCAGCGCGCTTGTCCTGACCTTTATATACTTTAAGGTAACAAATACCGCTTTAAAATATATATTATTTGTTGCAATCGGCTGTTTCGCGATTTCCATTCATCAAATATACTTTTTCCTATTTTTCCCTTCGCTCCTTGTAATGATGATACAGGACGTATGGGAATCGCATTTTAAGCAAAAGCAGATAATATATTCTGTTGGAGCGGTGTGCATTCTGTCAGCTTTCTTCCTATGTATGCAGTTTGAATCCGGAATTTACTATGACAGCGCGGATGATATATACAATGCGGTCACGCAAACTACCGAGTTATACATTGACGAAGCCCCTATAGAAATGGAATACTTCTGGACAATCAAGGAGCATTTTGTAAAAAACCAGCTTCCGGAGCTGCATCAAAGGCTTCGTTTTGGCGCGCTTACGGTAGTTATGCTGGCGCCTATGTGGGGAATATATTTAATTATCTGGCTTTGTGCAATAAAAAACAATAAAGAGCAAAAATATAAATACATCCTTATGCTGCTGACAAATATAGCCTATATTCCCGTATTTGCATTGATGACTGACTGGGGCAGATGGTTCGCGGCGTTTTTTGTCGTACAATTCCTTAATTTAATGGTATTGGCATATAAAGATGACAAGGGCATCAAAAAAGGAATAGATACGGTATTTAATGGAAAAACATACTGGGGGGGGGTATTGCTGCTCCTTATAATTGTGTATGTTAGCGGATTTGAAAAATTTGAAGGCATAAATATGCTGCAGCAGGTACAGGACTTTTTCTATGCAGTATATGATTTGAAGGTTGCGATATTCGGACAATGATTGGATATATGGAGAAACAGCGGATTATATGAATAAAAGCGTCTATTATAAGTGGTTCAAAAAATGCATAACAGCTTTATTTATTTTGCTTATCGGTTCCGTTATTTTATTTTGGATAATAGACCCGTATTTTCATTTTCACAAGCCGTTTAGCTTTGTCTCATACCGGCTTTACGACGAACGTTATATAAATGACGGAATATCAAGACACTTTGACTACGATGCGATTATTACAGGGATGTCGATGGCGCAGAATTTTAAGACAAGCGAAGCTGATAAGTTTTTAGGCGTAAAATCCGTTAAAGAAACGTTCTCAGGAGCGGACTATAAAGAAATCTCGAAAAATCTTGGAAGAGCGCTTAAATATAACAAGGCATGATGAAAATGCAGTTTGACGCGGAGCATATTGCGACAGAGCTTTTTCTTGAGTGTCCTAATGTAAAGCTGTTTAATTTTAACAAATACGATATAATAACGAATCTTGATAACTATAGGGATAAAGAGCATTATAGCGCACAGATAAACACCAAAATACTTGAATGGATTGCGTCCGGAGACGGGCTTATAACAAAGGAAAATTATTGGGACAGGCTCAAAGAAGAAATGAATTACTATCTCAACTATGACTATGATTCTGTTTTCAGTAAAGAGGCTTACCCTGAAAGCTGATTAAACATTTTTATATTTATTTGAGCCGCTAAGACGGCAAGGAGGAAACCAATGGAACAAATGCAGATAAAAAATTTATATGACTTAAACGAAACAATAGCGGCGCCGCTTTTTGATGGCGCCACATATCCGTGGGAACTGCTGCCGAAAATCGGCGCGTATATCCTTGAACTTGGCAATACGCTGCCGCAGGATAAATACGAAAAGCGCGGCGAAAACATATGGATAGCAAAATCGGCAACAGTGGCGCCGACAGCATACATAAACGGTCCCTGCATAATAGACGAGGACGCCGAAATACGCCACTGTGCGTTCATACGCGGCAATGCGATAGTAGGAAAGGGCGCGGTAGTCGGCAATTCCACAGAGCTTAAAAACGTGATTTTGTTCAATAAAGTCCAAGTCCCGCATTACAATTACGTCGGAGACAGCATACTCGGCTTCAAGGCGCATATGGGAGCAGGTTCTATCACCTCAAACGTAAAGAGCGATAAAAGCCTTGTCGTAGTAAAATCAAGTTTCGGCAATATTGAAACAGGCTTGAAAAAAATGGGCGCGATGCTTGGAGATAACGTTGAAATAGGTTGCAACAGCGTTTTAAATCCCGGTACGGTAATCGGGCGCTGCACAAATGTGTACCCGACATCGTCAGTGCGCGGTTTTATCAAGGCGGACAGCATTTTCAAAAAAGACGGGACAGTCGTAGATAAAAATTGATAAAATTTTGACGAAAATAATAATTTTTAATTGCTATTTTCAGGAAATTGTGCGACAATATTTGTGTGTGTAATATTAATTTTCTAATCGAAAGGAGTTTTCACATGATCTATTCAAAAGAAGTTGAAGAAATGTGTACAGTTGCCCGCGACGGCAATCATGGCTGTGCACCTATTCCCGAAGAAGCAAAATGGGTAAAAGCAAAAGATGTGAAGGACATTTCAGGCTTTACACATGGTGTAGGCTGGTGCGCCCCGCAGCAGGGAGCATGCAAGCTTTCACTTAATGTAAAAGAGGGCGTCATTCAGGAGGCTCTGGTTGAGACTATCGGATGTTCCGGTATGACACATTCGGCTGCAATGGCGGCTGAAATACTTCCTGGAAGGACTGTTCTCGAGGCATTGAATACAGACCTTGTATGCGACGCTATCAACACGGCTATGAGAGAGTTATTCCTTCAAATCGTTTACGGACGTTCACAGTCAGCATTCTCTGAGGAAGGTCTTGCTGTAGGCGCCGGACTTGAAGACTTAGGAAAGGGTCTTAGAAGTCAGGTCGGAACTATGTACGGCACGTTAAAGAAGGGACCTCGTTATCTTGAGATGGCAGAAGGTTATGTTACGGGCATTGCGCTTGATGCAGATGACAAGATCATAGGTTACAAATTTGTAAGCCTTGGCAAGATGACCGACTTCATCAAGAAAGGCGATGATCCTAATACAGCTTGGGAAAAGGCTTCAGGTCAGTACGGACGCGTTGCTGATGCCGTTAAGATTATTGACCCGAGAACAGATAAGGAGGTAAAATAATTATGGCATTATTCGAATCCTATGAAAGAAGAATAGATAAAATCAATGAGGTATTAAAGAGCTACGGCATTTCCTCAATTGAAGAAGCAGAGAAGATTACAAAAGACGCAGGTCTTGACGTATATGATCAGGTTAAAAAGATACAGCCTATCTGTTTTGAAAACGCTTGCTGGGCATACACCGTAGGCGCTGCGATAGCGATTAAGAAAGGCTGCAGAAAGGCTGCTGACGCGGCTGCCGCTATTGGAGAAGGATTACAGGCTTTCTGTGTTCCCGGTTCAGTTGCGGACAACCGTAAAGTAGGTCTTGGACATGGCAATTTAGGTAAGATGCTTCTTGAGGAAGAGACAGAGTGCTTCTGTTTCCTTGCAGGACATGAGTCGTTTGCGGCTGCGGAAGGCGCTATCGGTATCGCTGAGAAAGCGAATAAGGTTCGTCAGAAGCCGCTTAGAGTTATCCTCAACGGTCTTGGAAAAGATGCTGCGGAGATAATCGCACGTATCAATGGATTTACATTTGTTGAGACAGAGTATGATCCTTATACAAACACTGTAAAGGAAGTATTCAGAAAGTCTTACTCAGACCCTAACGGTCCTCGCGGCAAGGTAAACTGCTATGGTGCAAATGATGTCTGCGAAGGCGTTGCTATCATGTGGAAGGAGAATGTTGACGTATCTATCACAGGTAACTCAACTAACCCTACGAGATTTCAGCATCCGGTTGCAGGTACATATAAGAAGGAGAGAATCGAGGCAGGCAAGAAGTATTTCTCAGTTGCTTCAGGCGGCGGTACAGGACGTACGCTTCATCCCGACAATATGGCTGCAGGCCCCGCTTCTTACGGTATGACAGATACTTTGGGACGTATGCACTCAGATGCTCAGTTTGCAGGTTCTTCATCAGTTCCCGCTCATGTTGAGATGATGGGATTGATTGGAATGGGCAACAACCCGATGGTTGGCGCTACGGTGGCTGTAGCTGTTTCCATTGAGGAAGCTGCTAAGGCAGGTAAATTCTAAATAATACAGTAAAATCAAGGGCTTTCGTTGATATAAATCATCAGCGAAAGCCTTAAATTTTGCCACGTAGCACACAAATTATTCGTGATTTTGTCTCTTAACGACTTTACCTGCAGTTAGTGTACAATTTAATCCTTGACTTATCAGTACGCATATTATAAACTAATACAGTAACTTTTAGAAAAATTCACAGAACTTATGTGATATCATAAAAAAGGAGTACAATGGACAAATACGAGGCACTCAAGAAATATTTCGGTTACGACACGTACCGGGATGGACAGGAAACATTGATTGACGCTATTTTAAGCGGCAAAGATGCACTAGGCATAATGCCGACCGGAGCGGGCAAATCGATATGCTATCAAATACCCGCACTGTTAATGCAAGGAATTACTCTAGTCGTTTCACCGCTCATTTCGCTTATGAAAGATCAAGTCCAAGCCTTAAATCAGGCAGGAATCCACGCGGCATACATAAACAGCTCACTTACGGAAAATCAAATATCGAAAGCACTGGCATTGGCATCAAGAGGACAGTACAAGATAATATACGTCGCACCTGAACGCTTGGAAACATACGGCTTTTTGGAATTTGCACGCGGAGCGGACATATCCATGCTCACAATAGATGAGGCGCACTGCATTTCACAATGGGGGCAGGATTTCAGACCGAGCTATCTGAAAATAGTACAGTTTATCAACGCACTGGAAAAACGCCCTATCATAAGCGCATTCACGGCTACGGCAACTGAAAATGTAAAAGAGGATATAGTCTGCGTATTGGGCTTGCAAAATCCTGAGCTTTTGGTGACAGGCTTTGACAGGAAAAACCTGTATTTTGCCGTGGAAACACCGTCAAAAAAAGACGTATATGTGACAGACTACATAAACGCGCATGTAGAGGAAAGCGGAATAATATACTGCGCCACGCGCAAAAATGTTGACGCATTGTATGAAAAGCTGAAATTTTCCCAAATATCCGTGACAAAATACCACGCGGGCTTGACGAATGAGGAGCGTCAACTTAATCAGGAGGATTTTATCTACGACAGATGTCCTGTAATGATAGCGACTAACGCTTTCGGAATGGGAATAGACAAATCAAATGTCCGCTATGTTATCCATTACAATATGCCGCAAAGCATAGAAAACTACTATCAGGAGGCAGGGCGCGCGGGACGTGACGGCGAGCCGTCGGAGTGTATTCTGCTTTATTCGGCGCAGGATGTCATGATAAACCGTTTTCTGCTTGACAACAAGGAGCAGAATCCCGAAATGACATATGAGCAGAATGAGGCTGTTCGTGAGCGTGACGAGCAGCGTCTGCAGGCGATGAATTATTACTGTCTGACTACAGGCTGTCTGCGCGAATATATTTTGAATTACTTCGGCGAATACGGAAGCGGTGCATGCGGCAACTGTTCTGTATGCGGACAGGATTATGACACAGTGGATATGACGGAGCAGGCGAAAAGGGTTATTTCCTGCATATCGGAAACACGCGGACGGTACGGGATAAATGTGATTGCGGGAACGCTTTCAGGCAATGACCGCGCAAAGCTTCGGGAATACAAGGTATCATCATACCAGTCGTTTGCAAGTCTCAGCGATATGAATGAAGTCGAAATCAAGCAGCTTATCAACCATATGCTTGTGGAAGGAATACTTGATGTCACAAAAAACAAGTATGCGCTTTTGCGGCTGACAGGCAAGGCGCGTGATGTGGCAGGCGGACAGCAGACGGTTATTATGAAAAAGCCTAAAAACGCTTCTGTTTATACAGGAAATCCGCCAAAGGCATCAGCGCGCAGGTCAGATATACTAAATTCAAGAGGACTGGAGCTTTTCGACAATCTGCGCAAACTGCGGGCGCTGTTGGCAAGAAAAGAGGCGCTGCCGCCATATCTGATTTTTTCGGACAAGACGCTTGTTGACATGTGTGTCAGGCTGCCGCTCAATATGTCGCAGATGCTCAATGTCAGCGGTGTTGGGCAGAATAAATATGAGCGCTACGGCGAGGAATTTCTTGATGAGATAAAAAGTTTTACCAATGGTGTATGGGAGAAAATGTACTTTGGCGAAGCAGGCGAGGCAGCCGCCACGGTGACGGCACAGCCCAAGGCGCGTGTTAAAAAGGAAGATTTTTACATAACCAAAGAGCAGGCGCAGAATTTTCCGTATGCTGAAAAGTATTATGTCACGGAGATTGCGGAAAAATTGAACGATCTCAGAGATGTCGAAACAGTCAAAAAACTTTCAGGCGCGGATATTTTCCGAAATATGCAGTCCAAGGGATATGCAGATGAAAAGTATATAGACGGCTTGCGGCAGAAGGTTGTTTATGATGCGGGCAAAGAAGCAGGGCTTTTCATAGATATGCGTATGAGCAAAAAGGGGACAGAGTACGAGGATATTTTCTACAATGAAAAGGCACAGCGGATGATAGTGGCTGAATATGTCAGAGAGTGAAGCATATATTGTAATCGCTTATTTTATAGGAGCTTGAAAAGATGAGTGTAAAGGGGATAGTGAAAAGAAGCATTTTGGCAGGCATTATAACAGGCATAATTCTGATAAGCTATGGCTGCGGACATAAGGAAAATGCTGTCACAAGTCAGGAAGTCACTGAAAGCGAAAGTACGGATTTTGAAAGTGCAGCAGACGAGGAAATCATTTTTAAGTCTGCCGCGATTGAGGCAAAAACACGGGAAATTTTAGGTGCGCCTGATGGTCCGATAACGAAAAACGGTGTGCTTTACATTACGAATTTTGAGATGGAAGATGAGTGCGCCGCGCCGTTTGAGGACTTACAGTGGTTTCAAAATTTAGAGCGTGTTGATTTGAGTTGGTGCGGCGTTCAAACTTTGAATGGAGTGGAAAAGCTTACAGGCTTGAAATATCTTTCTGTGAGCAATAATGATATTTCAGATATTGAACCCATACAAAATTTGACCAGCCTGAAAGAATTTGACTGTACATACAACCCAATCAGTGATTATTCGCCGCTTGGCGGTCTGAGCAGATTGGAGGTTTTGCGGATTGGCAACAATAAAAGTACGCACACCGATATCACGGCGCTGTCCAACCTGAACAGCCTGACCGACCTGTATGCGGCAGGGTGTGGAATCGATGACATTTCCGTGTTAAAAACTCTGAAAAAGTTGGAGCATCTTAACCTGCACCGCAACCGGATCGATGATATCAGCGCACTTGCAGAGCTTGATAAAATCGCGTATTTGGAACTTAGCGCAAACAATATCTCAGATATATCACCGCTTGAAGGACTGGACGCTGTGATAGAGATTGATTTAAGAGATAATCATATCTCAGATATAACGCCGCTTTACGGTTTAAATGCGATGGCGAAAATTAATCTGCGCGACAATCCGATTTCGGATGATGAGCTTGCGGATTTTTATGAAAAGAAAAGGAGCGAGGCATATTTTACTGTAACACATAAAGGCAGAATTCGGGAGGATATGCCTGAGTTTACGTTTGAGATGACGGCATATTGGGATATGGAGAGCAGCTGTTATGCGCTGCAGTCTATTGAGGTGCGCGACGGCGACAAGGTGCTGCAGACGATTTCCATACCTGAACTTGCGCACTTTGACGCAACGTGGATTTTTTCCTCTATGAAAGATACGCTTGGCTTTGAACTGGAGGACGTCAATTTTGACGGATATCTGGATATCAGGCAGTTTGATACGCTGAATGGAAATTACAAACAGGAATGGATTTATCTTGTATGGAATCCCGAGAAATATATGTTTGAGCAAGATGTACGCCTTAATGATATATCGCTTGCGGTCTTTGATCAGGAGAAAAAGCTTATTTACGGAATGGAGCGCAGCGGGGCGGCAAATCATTATTTTTCAACATATCGGTATATTGACGGAGAACCTGTAATGATAAATCATACAACGCAGGAAGGCATTTTGATTGATGACGAACAGGTCAAAGAATTTTGTGACGCCGCGTCTGAGGGCGAGGAAACCGCGGACTATGATGGGTACTGGTGCTATGAGCATAATATGGAGCTTAATGAGGAGACCGGCAAGCTTGAAGATGTTTCAGAGGAGTATGTTTTTTATTATTATGATGAGGAAACGGATAGGGAATATGATAAGTTTCATGTGGCTGTATCTTCTGAGCTTGGACAGCGTATTACGCAGGCAAAAGGGCATTGAGGGGGAGTATAATATATGGACAGCAATTCATTTAATTCAAAGCGAATAGCAGCAGGCTACGCAAATGACAGACCGTTTATACATTCAAGGGTGATTGATATAATCAAATCAGACTTAAAAATAACCGATAACTTCACAAACGGCATAGACATAGGCTGCGGCGCGGGACTTTCCTCAAAGGCGCTGAAACTCATATGTGAAAGAGTGACAGGCGTTGACATATCGGAGGAAATGGTTGCTGCCGCAAAGGATCTTTTAGGAGAAAACGGATATTGCTTTTTTCAGTCAAAGGCGGAGGAAATTCCTGTTCCTTCAATGCCATATGATATAGCGACAGCGGCGGGCGTTATCCCATGGGTGGACAGGGAGCGCTTTTTGTCAAATGCAGAAAAGCTTTTAAGCCATGGTGCGCCGCTAATCATTTATGATTTTTGGATAACAGACAAAATGTATGATGATGTGCAAAATAGTAAAGCATACACAGACTGGTGGCACGATGAATATTTAAAAAATTACCCGAAACCGCCAAGGAATGAAGATGTATGGACAAATGAAGATATATCCCCGTATGAATTTAGGCTTGAAATGCAAAAGGACTTTGAACTCACATACAAATTTGATAAAATTGCCTTTGTCAAATTTATGCTCACGCAGTCAAACGTAAACGCCAAAATTGAAGGTGCAGGAGCGGACAAAATGATAGTAAGCAAGTGGTTTGACAAGACTTTGGAGTCAGTCTTTGACGGCGCTGAAAGGCAGTTGGTGTTTGCGGGGTATTATTGGTATCTGATAAGAAAATAGTAAAAGGAGGACACCCACAAAATGACAATAATGATAGCGGAAGATGACGAAGCGCTTGCCTTGGAAATCCTCTCTTTTCTCAAAAAATGGAAATATGAGGCTTTTGCCGTACAGGACTTTGAGAACATAACGCAGGATTTTACGCAAAATCTTCCGCAGCTTATCCTTATGGACATAAATCTTCCGTATTATGACGGCTTTTACTGGTGCAGTCAAATCCGCCGCCTGTCTGATGTCCCAATCATATACATAAGCAGCCGCAGCGACGACAAAGACAAGATAACGGCGATAGCCCAAGGCGGCGATGATTATATTGAAAAACCGTTCAGTCTTGATATACTGAGGGCAAAAATCGAGGCAGTTTTGCGCCGTACTTACCAGTATAAGGTGCGCGACCGCGTTTTTATCACGGACACGCTCTGTTTTGACCTGTCAAGTCAAGCACTGTACAGCGACGGAACGGAAATCGACCTCACAAAGTCCGAACGCCGCATACTGAAAAGCCTTGTTGAAAACAAGCCGGACACAGTCACGCGCGACGAGCTTATGATGAGTTTGTGGAACACGGACGAATACATTTCCGACGGCGCGCTCACAACAATTATTAGCCGCCTGAAAAGCAAGCTTAAAAGCGCATGCGGGGATGAAATTATATGTACGAAAAAAGGGTTGGGGTATTATTTAAGAAATTCTGATTGAGAAAATGCTGTAAATTTACAAGCGAATATATTGAATAATTTGCAGTAAATTTATATAATAAAAGTATAAAATATATAAATTTATTTACCAAATTTATTTATATTGAAAACGGAGGAATGAATATGCCAAATATTAAACCAATATCAGATTTAAGAAATTATACAGAAGTAATTAACGAGGTCACATATGGCAACAGAGTATATTTGACTCGCAACGGGCATGGACAATGTGCTATTATAGATATGAAAGAACTGGATGAGCTTGACAGGCAGAAGGCGCTATATCAGCTTATGAGCAAATTAAATGATGCTGAAATTTCAATACGTGAAGAAGGGACAATATCTGCTGATGAATTAGAGGTGGAATTAGGGGTGAAAAATTGAGGCGGATTGAATATTCACAAATCGTAAGGCGCAAACTTAAAACATTACGTGCTCGTTTGACAAATGAATTTGGAGCGGAAATATCAGAAAAATCTTTGAAAAAAATTATAAATGCAGTAAATGGACTTAAAATTTTCGCCGAAAAAGGCGTTTTGGTATCGGCAATGTATGATATAGAATGTGATTACAGATATCTTTATATAGGGCATAATTATTTTTTTTACAGAATTGATGGCGATAGGATTATTATTGTTGAAATGTTTGATGAAAGAGAGGATTTCATGTATAAATTGTTTGGTATTTCGACAACATCACAGGAGACAATTGATTATTGGAATGAATAAATCATAAAAGTGAAAGGAACAAAAAATATTATTATCAATGAAACACCACATAACAAGAGCCATAGCTGCAACCCTGATATGCGCAGCCTATAGCCTGTATTTTATATTTCTTGTAAAATCCGCAGATTTAAAATATCTGATATACATAGACTTTCTGATAATGCTCTGCGTCGCTGCAGACCTAACATATCACGCCTTAAAATATTTAAAAAGAAAATCCGAAATCAAATCCCTTCTTCAAACCAATGACATAATCTTCACAGAACTTGGAGAATTTGAAAACAAAGATATCACGGCGCATGACGTTTTGGTCCTTCAGCAAAGGCTTCAGCGTCAATATGACGACAGCTTGGAATTGCAGGATTATGTCGCAAAATGGTGCCACGAATTAAAACTGCCGCTTTCCGCAAGCCTGATTATGAACGAAAAGCAAAAGGACACACAGATAAGGGCTTCAATGCGTGAACAGCTCGAACGCATAAAACGCCGGACAGATATGCTTTTACAGGGCTGCCGCCTTCAAAGCCCGATATTAGACCTTGACATAAAAGTGACACGACTGTCAGAATGTGTAAAGACGTCAATCAAAAACAATCAGTTTTTTCTCATTCAGAAAAATTTCACAATAGACATGGGAGCAGGCGTAAAACCTGACGACAATACACTTATATATACTGACGCGGGGTGGCTTGTGTACATTTTAGACCAGTTTATTTCAAATGCGATAAAATATTCCGACAAACCTGAACCATACATAAAGATCCGAACAGAAAATGCGGACAAAAACGACAGTGACGTGACAAGCAGGAAAATCATCCTCTATATAGAAGACAACGGCGAGGGCATATCAGACAGCGATATGCGGCATATTTTTGAAAAGGGCTACACAGGTGCAAACCGCTGCAACGCGAAATACAAGTCAACGGGAATGGGACTTTACATGGCGGCAAAGACAGCGAACGCCCTTGACAGCGAAATTGGTGTTGAAAGCGTAAAGGGCGAATATACGCGTTTTTCCATAAGCCTTGAAAAATGCAGTTCGGACGTTACGAAAAATGTTAGAAAAATTTTATAAAAACTACTTGACATAATGATACAGGGGGGGGGGTATAATTAAAACAAAAATATCCAAAAAATCCCAATTTATGCTGTAACTTTATGCTGGCAAGTGATATAATGTAAGCAATAAGGATTTGAACCTGTATTTGTGACTGAGGTATGTCAGGAGGTGGCAGTATGGCATTGAACATATGGAATTCGATAAATAACACATTTTTTCCGCCAAAAAACGCGGCGGTCGATAAGCAGCAGCAGAACCAAGTTCAAGGACTGTTCAAAAACAGGGTAGAAAAGAATGCGGCTGTTAAAGCTTTAAATAACGACACATATAATAACGGAAAAAGGTCGGCTTTCAAGCTCTACACTTCAAAAGGTACGCACTTGGGCGCGATAGCAAAGAGAGAGTCGGAACGAGCCAATGAAAAGACACCCGTACAGCGTGCCTTGGAACAGTTTAACAGGACAGTCTATATGGACTGGGAAAGCGCCGCTCAGTATAACAAAATGAGCCTTTTGTCGCAGCTTTTCGTAAATAAGGACGACGAACCCGAAGCTTCCAAAGAAGATGAGGTTTCAAAGATTGCTTCTGCTCAAAATAAAACAACACCAGCCGAGACGGATAAGGACAAGGACAAAAGCCAAAAACAGAATGAACCGGAAGCGGTATCGGCAGATGAAGTGGCAGGTCAGATCAGCAAGGGTTCTTTCATTTACAATATAGATGATGACAACTTTTATGTGCGGAAACAGGATGAAGACGGAAAACCGGGCGCACAAAAGTACTGCAGCGTTAAAGACCTGCAGGAAAAGCTTGGCTATGACAATCCCAAGGATATGTCCGTGAAGGATAATGAAGTGAGCTTTGATAAAGACTCTGTATATAAGTTCACAGGCAAGGGCAAAAAAGAGCATACGATAATGTCGCGCAGTGAGGCTTTGTCAGAAGACATTATAGGCACTTTTAATAATAAACGAGACAGAGAAGCGGCAGAATACGCGGGCTTTTGGAGTGATTTGGCAAACGGTAAGGAGCACAGCCTTTACTCAAAATATACCAATGACGAAATACGCGGCAAGCTTGCAGGCGCGGGCATACAGAACGGATTTTTTACCGTGACCGTCGGTGAGAGTTCGCAGACCTATTATCTTTCGGAGGATAAAGGTACGGCGGCGCTTTTTACAAAGGAAGAATACGACAGCAGATATGATAAGCTTTCCAACGGGCAGATTTTCGGGCTTGAGCGGTATGATGAGGATGAGCAGAAAGACGAGATGTTCAAGGCAGGGCAGACTGTGACCGTGGGAGGCAGGGATTATATCTTGGACAAAAATAAAGGCATTGATATTGAATACGGCGCGGAGCTTTATTAAAACGCTCTGACAGCCGATGCAATTATATTTTAATGAAAGGCGATGAGGATTATGAGTTATAATTATTCGGATTTTTACTCAGGATTTTCAAGAAATTCAAGGTGGTATTCGGATTGGTCGAATTATAACAATAGCGGCTACCGCAGGGCTGTAAAAGATTATTACAACGATAACAGCAAAAACAGCTCAAGTACCAACACCACAACGTCCCGCAAAAGGTCAATTTCAAACAGCGTCCTTGATAAGATTTTGTATGAGAAAAAATATCCGACAGTTTCCAAAAAGACGCAGGAGGCAAATTCAAAGCTGACTTCGGGTATTTCAAGCCTGAAAAATTCAGTTGCGGCGCTGCAGAATGAAAACACTTACAAAACAACGTCAGGCAGCACGACAAGCGCGGCGGACAAGACAGTTTCCGCGGTAAAAGATTATGTGTCTATGTACAATGACGTGGTAGGCGCGGCAAAGAA
>CANREB010000050.1 GCA_947629525.1 uncultured Lachnospiraceae bacterium | reverse complement strand
CCAAATCTTATTAAAATTTAAAAAAATGACAGAACGTTGTCATATGCTTTCGATTATAATTATCTTACAATCAATAAATGTCTTATAGTTTCAGATTTTGAGCAGTTGTTCTTGAGTTTCCGCAAACTGTTAAAAAAATGAATATATCTTCCTAAAGTACCAATCTGCAAAATTTTTGAATAACATTTTCCTGATCAGGGGTACTTTAATAAACCCCACCTGAGCCGGGCTTTAGGAGAAATATTCTTTTATCTGTCTAATCGGTTAGCTTAAGGCAGAGTTGACGGTATGCCGGACGCTTAGTCCGGAACCATAGTCTGATACCTTCTTTTGCATACGATAGTATGCCGGAGATACCTTTGGCTAACCGGTAATAGCAGAAATGTACTTTTTCTTTTATAGGATCTGCGGTCTGTATGATTGCAGCCTTTAGCGCATGAGTTTCTGATTTCATGGAAATATGAGCCAGAAATGCCATGCATAATGTAATGTAAAAGTTAAGTGCGTTGACAGCTTTCAGTCTGCGGACACGGAAGTTTTCAAACCGGAACATCTGCTTTTTACAGCGGAAATATTCCTCTATTTTCCATCGTGAGAAGTAGATCCTTGCCACTTTGATTACATCTTCTTTGGACTTGATATCTTTATTCGTGGCAAGCATCATAGGATGTTCTGTAATGCCGTAAACAAGTACCAGACCGATATCTTTTCTGGATGCGGTGATCTGCACTTTTACATGTGAAAGATAAGCTTCATGTTCTTTGCCTCTGTAGATCACATTTGTTTTGATCCTGCCTTTACGGCGGTTACGCAGCTCTGTAGCCATTGTCCATTTATTGTGGTATAGAAGCCTGCGGTTGGATTTAAGACGGATGACATAATCCTGCCGCAGTTCATCCAGTTTAAGAAACATCTTGTTGTCATCGTAACCACGGTCCATGGCAAAGGTTGCTTTTCCAAAAAGGGAAGCCCCCTGCTCAATTGCCTGAAAAGTGACAGTGTTTATAGATTTATAATCTTTTTCAGAAGAAGAGTGTATTTTTGAAAAGATGCTTACAGGATGATTACTGCCTGTAAGTACACAAGCTTCTGTAACATGATATCCTTTTTTATAAACACTTTTTGCTGATGTGCTTTCTGAACCATCCCGGACTATGCCGAGGGACTCAAACTGATATCCGTCAGGTTTTACAACATCGCTGTCATCGATATGAATGACCGGATCAGATGGGATCCATTTTTTAATTAACTGAAGATAAGAAACAGCAGCCACTGCAGGGGTACCCTTTTCAAGGTGTCTGGATAAACGGTCAACAATGTTGATCTTTTTGGAAGGTTCATGGAGCTGATCAGCGATATCAGTCAACAGACAGCTACCGGAAGCAAGCATGCCATAAGTGATATCGGCAGCAAATTTCTTTTCCGGTTTAGAAAGATATTTGGAAATTTTATTTGAAAAATTTAAAATTTCCCGTTTCATTTGATAAGTATTTGATGTAAAATTAACCATAAGGGATCCCCTTTCTTTTTGTTTAGTGAGATTTTGGTTTGGTAGCTTAATTTTACATCAAAAAGGAATGAGATTCCTTATGTTTTGGATATTTTTTTAAAGTTGTTTATCGCGGCGTATGAAAAATCGAGCTGTTGTGGATAAAACTGCGGAAACTCAAGCGGTTGTTCTATTGATAAGGGGCATCGTATATGATATGCTATTTCTGCGATGCTCTTTTCGATAAGGAAGGAGTCAGTATGGTTAGAAGAAAAGATAAGAACGGCAGAGTATTGGAAAAGGGGGAAAGTCAACGTAAAGAGGGAAAATATGTATTTCAGTATTATATTTGCGGACAGAGAAAAAGTGTATATGCCAACAGCCTTTCTGAACTGCGAGAGCGTGAAAAACAAATCAATAAAGATATTTCGGATAATATAGATACTTCAAAATCCGTCATAAGCCTTAATGACCAATTTGATAAGTATATGAGTATCAAAATGAAATTAGCCAATTCAACAAAGGAAAATTATCTGGGATTATGGGATAATCATGTACGACATAGTTTTCTGGGAAATAAAAGTATCGAAGATATTAAGAAAACGGATATTCTTAGATTTTACACAATGCTTGCGCAAAAAGGATTGAAATATTCTACTATTAAGGCATATGATTGTATGATTTCTCCATGTTTTGACCTTGCAATAGATGACGATATTATCCGAAAAAATCCGAGTAAAGGCTGTCTAAAAGAATTTTATGCTAAAGATGCCACAAAGAAGACTGCACTGACATTGCAGGAACAAAAAGAGCTTTTGACATTCGTTCAAAAAAGTGCAGTATATCAGCAATATTTGCCGCTGATGATATTTATGCTTGAGACGGGCGCACGCTGTGGCGAGACGATAGGGCTGACTTGGAACGATGTAGATTTTGAAAATCGGGAGATAAGTATCAATCATCAGATTATTTATAAAAAATTAAATGGAAAATATGTTTTTTATGCGGAAAGTCCTAAGACAGAAAGCGGAAACAGAAAAATACCGATGACAAACAGCGTATATTATGCCTTGCAGCAGCAAAAGAAACAGCAGTTTCAAACCGGTACGAGGACAAAAGTTGTAATAGACGGATATGCTGATTTTGTTTTCTCTACGAAAAATAATAATCCGATGATGCCTGGTGCGGTCAACAGTGTTTTGAAAAACATTGTGAATAAACACAACATAAGTGCTGATATAAAATGTAAACTGCCCCATTTGTCGGCTCATATTCTAAGGCATACGGCTTGTACAAGAATGGCAGAAGTGGGAATGGATGTTAAAGTCCTGCAATACATTATGGGGCACAGCCACATTTCGGTGACTATGGAAGTGTATAATCACATTTCACCAGAGAGAAACCGTATAGAAATTGATAAACTGGAAAAAATAGAACTGATTGTATGACAGATATATTTTACCTCAAATTTACTTCAAATTATAAAAAAATATGTGAAAAAATAAAACATTTTGAGACGATATGAAAAAACCGAGATTTGCAAAACACCCGAAAAATAAGGCTTTGAGGCACCTTATAAAAGTTTTTCAAAAAATTTAGCACTCACTCTTGACAAGTGCTAATAATAGTGTTATAACACAAGTAGAACAAAGGAAGGGAAACAAAATTCCTAAACATCCCCTGTTCCGGTTAACAAATAGTTTTAAATTTTTTTAATAGGAAAAGGAGCGATGACTTATGATGACACCTAGTATTTTTGGAGAGAACTTATTTGACGATTTCTTTGATGACTTTTTTGAATTTCCTTCGTTTAACGACAGAGAAATGCAAAAAGCCCAAAAGAAGCTGTACGGACGCCATGCGGCTAATATGATGAAGACTGACGTGCGCGATCATGACGACCATTACGAGGTAGATGTAGAACTCCCCGGCTTTAAAAAAGATGAACTTTCGCTTGAATTAAAGGACGGCTATCTGACGATCAGCGCGGCAAAAGGACTTGACAAGAACGAGGAAGAAAAGAAAACAGGCAGATTTGTCCGCCGTGAGCGTTATGCCGGCAGTATGAGCAGGTCATTTTATGTAGGCGAAGATATAAAGCAGGAAGACATACATGCAAAATATGAAAGCGGTGTTTTGAAGCTTTCTATTCCCAAGGCAGAGCAAAAGCCGCCTGTTGAGGAAACAAAATACATTGCGATCGAAGGATAATTAAGAACAAAAACAGCCCGAAATGTTTTCGGGCTGTTTTTTATTATATCTGCGCTACTATCTCCGCTGTAGTCTTGGGTCTGTTCATCGTGTATATATGTATGCCGTCCACGCCGCGTTCTTTCAAGTCAAGTATCTGGCGCACCGCATAATCTACTCCCGCCTTGTGCATGTCCTCCTTGCTGTCGCCGTATTTGTCGATTATATCCTCAAGCGCCTTGGGAACGCTTGAGCCCGACAGGTTGACGCTTGTCCCTAGCTGATTTGCGCCTGTAATCGGCATAATGCCCGCGCAGATTGGCACTGTGATTCCAAAAGACTGCGCCTTTTCCTTAAAACGATAAAATATATCGTTGTCGAAGAAAAGCTGTGTGACGAGAAAATCAGCTCCGGCATCTACTTTTTCCTTTAAATGACGCAGATCACTCTCGAAGCTCTCAGCTTCATAGTGCTTTTCAGGGTAGCAGACTCCCGCTACTGACAGCGATGTGTTCGCCTTCAGATAACGTATCATGTCTGAAGCGTAGAGAAATTCCCTGCTTTCAAACTGCTCATCGCTCATTGTACTTGGCCTGTCGCCGCGCAGCGCCATGACGTAGCGGATGCCTTCTTTTTCCAAAAGCTTACAGTTTTCCTGCAGATCCGCGCGTTTAAAGCCTACGCAGGTCATATGCGCCATTGCGTCAATGTGAAGCCTGTGCTGGATATACGCCGCCATCTCGACGGTTTTTCCCGCTCTTGAACCTCCCGCGCCGTATGTGCAGCTCATAAAATCGGGGTTAAGGGCGGCAAGCGCGTCAAGCTTTTCAAAAACGGCGTTAAACTCGTCCTGCGTCTTTGGCGACAAAACTTCAAACGAAATGGTTGTCTTTGTTTTTTTCAATAAATCATCAAGCATTTTATTTCCCTCCGATAAAAATTAAATATACCAAATATAAGTATATTCCACGGCGCTGTTTTTGAAAAATACAAAAAAGCATCGTTTTGTCATAGTTTTAAGCTATGGCTGTTATATGTCTTTTGAGCGCCTCTATATATGCCTGTCCGTATATGCTGAGCGGCATATCCTTGCGCGTGATCGTTCCTATGCGCATATATTCGTCTACTTTGAGCGGTTTTGCTATAATGTTTTCCCCGTTCAGTCTGCGGCTTATGACACCTGAACTTACAGTGTAGCCGTTTAAGCCTATCACAAGGTTGAAAAGCGTTGCTCTGTCCCTTACCTTTATATTTTTATTCCTGCCGAGGGTACTCAATATTTCCTCGGAAAAATAAAACGAATTGTACTCTCCCTGTTCAAAGGAAAGATAGGGGTACTCCTCCAAATCTTTCAGTTCAAGCGCTTCCCTGCCGGCAAGCGGATGACTTGAACATATGAATACATGCGGCTTTGCGATAAACAGTTCATCAAACTTAAGGCTGTTTTGTTTTATCAGTCTTAAAATAATTTCCTCGTTTTTTGCCGAAGTGTATAAAATCCCGATTTCGCTTTTTAATCTGCTTACGTCTTCGATGATTTCATGTGTCTGTGTCTCCCTGAGAGTAAAGTCATAGCTGTTTGCGTCAAATTGGCGTATAACGTCAACAAAAGCGTTTACCGCAAAGGAATAATGCTGGCAGGAAACGGAAAAGCGCGGACTCTGCCTGTCTGTATTTTTAAATTTTTCTTCCAAAAGGTTTGCCTGCTCCAATACTTGTCTTGCATAGGACAAAAATGTGTCGCCTTCGTTTGTGACGGTGACGCCTTTATTTGTCCTCTTAAAAATTGTTATCTGCATCTCAGCTTCAAGCTCTCTGATAGCATTCGTAAGGCTTGGCTGCGAAATAAAAAGTCTTTTGGCTGCTTCGGTGATATTTCCTGTTTCCGCTACTGTAACGATGTATTTTAGCTGTTGTAATGTCATTTTTGATGATCCTCCTGATAAATATATCGTCGCTTTATCCAAAACCATTAGAGTTGAAATACACGGTAAATGTTCCGATACTGCAAAACTTTTCTTGCAATCTTATGCAAATGTGGTATAATAAAATATGTTTTTGGGGATATAGCTCAGTTGGGAGAGCGATACGTTCGCAACGTATAGGTCACGAGTTCGAGTCTCGCTATCTCCATTATTAAAAATCCAAGGTGCATCAGATACCTTGGATTTTTGTTCTTACAAATATATATGGGGAATTGTCTAGTCAAATTCCCACTCAAATATCATCAAACCGTCCGCATGCTTTCCGTCGCTGCTCCATATGGATATCTTGTCCGTAATCAAACCTTGGCTGTACGTATTGCTGAATTCATCATAAGATATATTTTTATAAACGATATTTTCTTCGACTACCTGTCCCAAAAGACTTCTGTCGGAATATTCCTGCTTATAAAAAGATGTGCCGTCATCTATTGCAAAGTCTGTCGCTTCATCATCTGATTTTACTGATATATTTTTTCCGTCGTATTCAACAATCTTTCCGTAAAAGTCAGGTCTTTTGACATTTATATGTGAAACCAGTTCTTCATTTTCTGTCAGCGTCTTTTTATCAAATCTTACTATTATTTCAGAATTTGTCAAAAGAATAATCGTAAGTGAGCCAATACCCATAAACAGAAATACCGCGATGTACAGATTGTCTTTAACGCCCTGCGGCAGCCCGACGTTTTGGATAAGCCTGTAGATCAGCCACCCTGTAATACCGCCAATCACATTTAAAATAACATCGTCTACGTCACTTATTCCTAAGGCAAAAACGAACTGCACAATTTCCAGTACAATGCTGACGCACGCGCCGGCTATGACAGCTTCAGACAGTTTTTTCCTTCCAAACAATACAGGCACAAGCATTCCAAGCGGAATAAAGACTGCAATGTTCCCTAAAATATTTGTCCATATCTGCTTAAATCCCGCTGTACCCGAAAAAAGGAAATCATATATCGAATACAGCGGGATCATATTTACCGCCCTTGTTCTTCCGGTATAATCAAGTATTCTGCTTATCGGAATATCTTTTAAGAGAATGATGCGTATCATGAATATCAGATAAATAGCAAAAATTCCTGCAAATATGTATTTTTTCTTCATAGCCTGTTCTCCTGCTACATTACTTTTTGCCTGTTTTGTGCAATGCATTTACATAGTATAACAGTGAATTGGCTATTACAATTAATATCTGTTTAAGGTTTATTAAGAATTATTTAATTATAACACAGTATGCAGCACATGCCCAAATTACAATGTTTATAAATATTCTGTATTATTTTTTACATTTCGCACGAATTTTTACATTTCAATTTGACAATTACCGCCCATTTTGTTATGGTGCTTTTGTTGTGCAACACTTATATAAATGAGAGCAAATGTCAAAACAGGGCAGATTTATAGTGACAACGTTACTCTCTGTGTGGTAGACTTAAATAAAACAGAACTTGCCACAGATGAGGACAAAAAATACGGCATCGACAAATGGGCAAAACTTTTCAAGGCAAAAACATGGGAGGCGGTTAAAATGTTGGCAGAAGAAGATGTTTATATAAAAGAAGCTTCTAAGACAATTTTTGAGCTTTGCGCTGACCTCGAGGTTAAAAAGCGCTGCTGGGAACGCGAAGAATTTGAAGATTATGCAGCAAGACTTGCAGACGCGGAAGCTAAGCTTGAAGCGACAGAAGCTGCCCTTGCTGATAGAGAGGCAGTTATTGCTGAAGATAAGGAAGCTATCGCTGAAAAAGATTTGAAGCTGCAGCAGGTTCTTAAATGGGCAGTGGAGCATGGTTATTCAGACAATTATTAAATTTAACTGCCGCCTAGACGGATTTCCTGCTTATCCGCCTGTGCGGCAAATGGTTTTCTGCATAATTCATTTAATATTTGCTTAAGCTGCGCACCACCAATTTCCCGCAACAGCTTGGCAGCTCAGATTATTTTATCCCCAATTCATTATGAAAATATTGCAGTGTTGAGTATTTATATGTACGCTCAAATTCCCTCTTGTCATATTTTGTCTGTCTTCCGGATAAATAATCCACATAATCATCGATATATTTTTGGGCATCATTTTTTATATACCCGATATTATCCCTCGTTTCATTATATTCATCTTGGTCAACAACAGCGTCAGTTGTCCCTATATATATTTCATCTGTAATTATAATAATTTTACTATAATCTAATCCGGAATTTGTTCTTTTTGAACGAGCACTATTTTTGAACTTATAAGCATATTTATGATTAATGTGACTTCTATAAGGAATACAAATATAATACTCATAATGTGACTGCAACAGCAGACAATTATAGGGGCGTTCACCTTTTCTTGCAATTTCTTTATATAAATGACTAGGGTAATCCGCATAGAATTGCTGAGTTAGATTTAAGATTTGATAATCAAAATTTTCATCGTTTAAAAGCATAGTCTCTCCCACTAAAAACGGGAGAACAACGCCCTCCCGTAAAATCTGCATCACTCGGTCACTTTTATTTTACCGTTGAGTCAGAACCGTCACTCAACTCATCGCTCGGTCACTTTTATTTTACCGTCCTGTCAGAACCGTCACAGGACTCATATTGTGATGAGAAAGCCTTTAAGACTTTCTATTTATAATATATCCTTATGTAGTCGAATATTCAACAAACAAATTGTAAACTTTTTATTAATAACTCAAAAGCCCTTAATCAAACTCCTTTTCATGCCTCTTGAAAAAATCATAAAAATACCTTACATTTTCAAGGCTTGTCCACTGTTTTTCTTCCATCTGCCTGCTGTCAAGGTCATAAATCTTTCCTTGAAGCGTGCCCAGTAAAAACGGCGAATGGGAGGCAATGAGAAACTGGCAGCCCAAAAACCTCGCGTACTTATTAATTTCATCAGCAAGCCTTGCCTGATTTTGCGGCGACAGCGACACTTCCGGCTCGTCCAAAAGATAAAGCGCATCAGGCTGCATTTCATCAAGCAGAATCTGCATTGCCGTCTCACCGTTTGAATACTTTTCCTGCACAAATTTGAGTATTTCCATTTGGCTGTCTGCGCCCTGCTTTGCATACAGCGCATTTTTCGCACTTTCTTTTGTCATTCCGCGATTATGCACCATCTCATAAATATATCCGCCCTCCAGCGCGTCCTCCTGCTGGATTTTCTTAATTTCATACAGGATATCCTCACTCTTAATGTAACGCCTGCATTTCGGGAGCGGCACCTCCTGCCCCCAGTCATTGTCCCCAAGCCCATAACTGCACTCGGACAAAAACTGGTCGATATAACGCTGCCCATAAGCGTATGTGTCCGTACCATCCGCCCCGATTTTCTGCGCAATCAAACTCAAAAGCGTGGACTTGCCACAGCCGTTATTGCCGTAAAATACTGTAATCGACACGAACACAAACGGTTCTATTTCTTTTTTCCTAAATACAGCATCGGGATACAAATTCGAATTATCGATTTGGCTTTGCTTGTCAACAATCGTTTTCTTAAAATCCGGGTAGAATATAACCGGTCAGTATGGTACAATTGAGTTGATAAATCGAAGGAGAAAGATAATGATAAAAAGAATTTATAAAAAGAACAGATACAAGTTTTTGCTTAGCTTAATTCCAGTGGTGATCGTTGGTGTCATGGCGCCCTTGCGTTCTTATATTATGCAGCTTTTGATAGATTCTTCAAATTATAGGGAACTGTTGGAAAAGTGCTTTATCGCTGTTATTTTTAGCATAGGAGTGTTTATTTTTGAGTGGGCAAGCAGGAAGAGTCAGGCAATTGTTGTTCGGAATATTGAGAACGATATGCGCAATCAACTGATGCGTAAGCTGTTTTATATTTCCGCCAATCAATTTGAACAAAAAGGGTTGGCATATTATCTTTCAAAATTTACCACAGATATAAAAATCATATTAGATAACGAAGTCAACAATGTATACGGCATGATCATGCAATTTGTCTTTTTGGTTGTTGCTGTCATCTATTTACTTTGGGCAGAACCGTTTATTCTATTGATCGTAGCCGCAGTCAGCATTATACAGTTTGGGGTTCCGAACATGTTGAAAAAGAAAATCGGTTCCTCAACAAAAGAGTATACAGAAGCCCTTGAAGTTTATCTCGACGGGATAAAAAGCGATTTGGGCGGTCATAAGGTCATAAGAACCTTCGATGCGGTAAAGCAGATTTTAGGAAGGCAGGAAAAGCTAAGCGATTTCGTATGCAGAAAAAATGAATATGCATCCCAAACTCTATATTGGGCACAAGCATTAGCCTCTTTTATAAACAATGCAGCTTTTCTGATCGTTTTGGTAAGCTGTATGTTCTTTGTTATGGCAGGAAGGATCACAATCGGCGAAGTAGTGGCAATCACTAATATGATGAATTTCGTTTTAACGCCATGTAAGACGATTGCAAATGGAATGATTCAGTTAAAGGCAATAGAAAAGGTAAAAGCCGAATTGGAGGCTTTGTTGGATCAGGAAAGCGAAAATGATAATAAAGATAATATTGATGAAGCTATACAAGAAATCCGTCTGGAAAATGTCAATCAGAAAATCAGCGAAAGCTTTTCGTTGGACAACCTGACATTGACCTTTGAAAAAGGCAAAAAATATGCTATCGTCGGTAAAAGCGGAAGCGGAAAATCAAGCATCATCAAATTACTTACAGAGTACGGAACGGATTATACAGGTCAAATCCTAATCAATGGACAGGAGCTGTCAGCACTTAACAAAGAAAGTATCATGCATATTAGTCCGGTCTGCTATCAACAGACCTACATATTTAACGACACAATTTTCAATAATGTAACCTTATATCAGGATTATTCAAAAGACGCGGTCATTGAAGCGTTACGGAAAGCAGGTATCTATGATACCATTCAGAGGCTTCCGGATGGAATAGATGAAAAAATTCAAGAAAACGGGAAAAATTTTTCAGGCGGCGAGTTGCAGAGAATTGCTTTGGCAAGGCTTTTTTTAAGGAATAAGGCAATGACCTTTCTTGACGAAATCACATCAGGGCTTGACAATGCCACTGCCTTTGAAATTGAAAAAAGACTGTTGGATGAAGATATGACCATTATAAATATTACTCACAGATATAATAACGCACTTATGCAAAAATACAGTGAAATTATCGTTATGGATAGCGGTAAAATAGTAGAAAAGGGAACATTTGATGAATTAATGGGAAAAAGAGGAGAATTTTTCTATTTATACAAAATACTTAGCGAATGAGAGAATATCGAACTTTTTGAAGGTTTAAAAAAGAAGGAGCATATTATGACACAGACGGAAAGACTTTTGTTTCTTATAAACTACCTGCTGAATGAAGGTGACAGGCTTAAATCAATGGATATTCCTGAGGACGACGCAGAAAGGAAGCGTCTGCTGCGTTCCCTTATGAATATTCGCCCGCCTCGTCCGATTGGGACAGAATTTCTCAAGGTGCAGGACGAGTATCTGAATGAGGAAGTCAAGAAAAAAGGCATTACTGATAGTGATACTTTACCCGTATCCCCAATCAATAACCGCCTTGTTCTTTGGTGCGGAGATATTACCACATTAAAGGCAGATGCGATTGTAAATGCTGCTAACAGTGCTTTGAGGGGATGTTTCGTACCTTGCCACGCTTGCGTGGACAACATCATTCACAGCGTCAGCGGCATTCAGCTGCGGTTGGCTTGTGATGAGCTGATGAACGAGCAGGGATATGACGAACCGACCGGGAAAGCAAAAATCACGCCCGCTTTCAATCTTCCATGCAGCTATGTACTTCACACAGTCGGACCGATTGTGTCGGGCGTTTTAACAAAAAAGCATTGCGAACAGCTTGCCGATTGTTATAAATCCTGTTTGGAATTGGCATCTGATAAAGGATTAAAGAGTGTTGCCTTTTGCTGTATTTCCACAGGTGAGTTTCATTTTCCACGGAGAAAAGCGGCTGATATTGCGGTGCAGACAGTTACTGATTTTTTGCAGACAGATAAAAGGATTGAAAGGGTGATATTCAATGTCTTCAAACAGGAAGATTACGACATCTACAAAAAATTACTTGGATGAAGTGATGCGTTTAAGAGAGCTTTTGCAAAAAGCGGATGCGGTCATCATAGGGGCAGGAGCAGGATTATCCACTTCGGCAGGCTTCACATATACAGGACAAAGATTTGAAGATAACTTCTCTGACTTTATTAAAAAATATGGTTTCAAAGATATGTATTCCGGTGGTTTTTATCCCTTTGAAAGCCTCGAAGAACATTGGGCGTATTGGTCAAGATATGTCTTCATCAATCGCTATATGGACAGCGATAACGGAACATACAAAAGATTGTTTGAGCTTGCAAAAGACAAAGATTACTTTGTGCTGACAACAAATGTTGACCATCAGTTTCAAAAAGCAGGATTTGACAAACACAGATTATTTTACACGCAGGGCGATTACGGATTATTCCAATGCAGCGAGCCTTGTCACAATACCACATATGATAATGAAAAGGCTATCCGTGATATGGTTGCACAGCAGGCGGATATGAAAATACCCACCGGGTTAATTCCCCATTGTCCTGTGTGTGGAAAGCCAATGACAATGAATTTAAGGGCTGACGATACCTTTGTTCAAGATAAAGGGTGGTATCAGGCAGGTGAAAGATATTCAGATTTTATTCGCAGGCACCAAGGGCTTCAAGTGCTGTTTTTGGAGCTTGGCGTTGGTATGAACACCCCAAGTATTATTAAATATCCATTTTGGAAAATGGTTTATGATAATCCGTACGCTTTCTATATCAGCATCAATTATGATGAAGCATTCGCACCATCAGAGATAAGTAAAAGGTCCGTTTGCATTCAAAGCGATATAAAAGATGTGTTATTCTCTGTATAAGGGCTTCCCCTTAAACGATGTGAAATCTCTTGATAAAGGCATGAGCTATCAGCTCTGTTTCCCATTCAGCAATTTTTTACAATTCAAATTTTGTGCTTATTGATACGATATAAGCAGGCAAACATATTGCCAAAAAAATTTGAAAGGAAGTGCGGAGAATGGATTATAAAAATCTGTTTGAAAAATTCAATGAGGGAGGAAAGCTGCTTTTGCCAAATGACACGGTTGCATTTGATACCATCCCATGGTCTAAACACCCTGCTTTTGAGGGAGTGGAGTTAAAGCATATCATCACATCTGAAAAGACAAATGGGCAGTTCAGCTTTCATCTGGTGAGGATAGCGCCCAACAAAAAGATTGGCAATCATATCCATGAGAAACAATTGGAAACGCATGAGGTAATCTCGGGTGCGGGCGTATGTGTGAACAATGGAGTAGAACTGCCTTATGAGGCAGGCGTAATTTCTATTTTCCCCACCGGAGTACCGCATGAAGTATTGGCAGGCGCGGACGGTCTTTATCTGTTCGCAAAGTTTATGCCTGCTTTATGTTGATCCGCTTCTTCGGGCTATATAATATCAGAGGACATTTTATAAATCAACGGCGTCAAGCCTACCTGTTTTTCAAATTGTTTTATGAAGTGGCTTTGGTCGCAAAAACCTGTGGTCAGAGCTACTTCGGTTATTGTTTCAGCTTTGTGCATCAATCGTTGCGCCTTACGGATTCGATTTTGAATTTGAAATTGATGCGGCGTAAGACCTACTTCTGCTTTAAAACTTCTGATAAAGTGGTATTTACTGACGAAAGCTCTTTTTGCCATTTCTTCAATGCTAAGTCTGCTTTCCGGGTATAATTCCAACTGCCGTTTCAGGTCATTGATAAATGGGTTTTGATTGTCATAACGATAATCAGAAAAATCGGTAAGTATATCTAAGCAATTTAACAGACGTATTATCTGATAGTGACTGATTTTTTTCATATTCAGGGTATTCGTCAACATGGTTATGATATTATTCTGTACAATATCGGTGGAATATTGCCGTGCTATATTTTTGTCAATACATAAACTAAGCATGGTGTAATTGTTGTCTGCTGAAATGCTATGGGGTACATATGGCAGAATTGCAAATGTATCGTTTTTATTGTAAGTTCTTGTATCTCGATTAGCAGTAAGAATAACAGAGCCATCTAATACAATGCCGATTGTCAGTACAGAAATATGATTATGCAACGGATAGGATATAGTTGAATTGACGCAGTAAATCAATTCTATGCCTGTTTTTGAATTGTATAAATAACGTATATTGTTTGGCGCCATAGATTTTCCCCTCACTGCTTCATACATTCAAGAATTGCCGTGAAACTTTTTCCTAAATCGGTTAGTGAATATTATGTCTGCCGCTTAAATACTTTTGTGTGGTTGTCTCTTTTTAGCATAAGTATATCATACGCAAGCAAAAAATCAATGTACATTGAATATTGTCGTACGATTGCTGCTTATTGTGTTTCCAAGAAAGGAATTAGAAATATGAAGAAAGTTCTAACGATTGCCGGCTCAGATTGCAGCGGTGGCGCAGGAATACAAGCCGATTTGAAAACTTTTTCTGCACTTGGAGTATTTGGTATGAGTGTAATTGTTTCTGTTGTTGCGGAAAATACAAGCCGAGTGATAGACATTCAAGATATATCACCGGATATGATTAGAAAACAGATTGATGCTGTATTCGAGGACATTCAAAGCGATAAACATTGATGGTTTGGCGGTAGTATCTGCAATTATTTCACAACAAGATATTAAATACTCATCCAATACCTTAAAACAGGCGTTTTTAGGCGGTTTTTAATTTACATTTAATTTTTGCAATCTCTATGAAATCTTCAAAATTATGTTCTATTATAATCACATAATCCAAAGGAGGAAACGATTATATGGATATGATTTTGAAAACGACCTGTCTCTGCAAAAAATTCAAAGGACAGACAGTGGTAGACAATGTGAACATCCACATTCCAAGGAACTCTGTTTACGGGCTGTTGGGACCGAACGGATCAGGAAAATCCACAATCTTGAAAATGATTACGGGTATTCTGCGCCCAACGTCCGGCAGGATTGAGTTTGACGGACATTCGTGGAGCCGAAGAGATTTAGATAATATTGGAGCTTTGATTGAAACGCCGCCGCTATACGAAAATTTGACAGCTTATGAAAATCTCAAGGCAAGAACACTCGCGCTGAATTTGCCGGAAAGCCGAATCAGCAAAGTGCTTGAAATCGTGCAGCTTCAAAATACCGACAAAAAGAAGGCAGGACAATTTTCCCTCGGTATGAAGCAGCGCCTTGGCATTGCCCTTGCATTACTGGTCCAGCCGAAACTTTTAATTCTTGATGAACCGACAAATGGATTAGACCCTATCGGTATTCAAGATTTGCGTGGGCTGATTCGCTCTTTCCCTGAAAAGGAGATTACAGTAATTCTATCCAGCCACATTCTATCCGAAGTTGAACTTATTGCAGATCACATTGGTATTCTCTCAAGCGGAAAATTGGAATACGAAAGTAAGATCCACAAAAATGCAGATCTGGAACGAGTCTTTATGGATGTTGTCGGCAGCGCCAGAGGGGAGGGCTGATTGATGCTTGGAATTATTCGATCTGAACTGCTGAAAATGCGTCACACTTTTTCCTTAACATTAGTTGTTTTTGCCCCACCGGTTACGCTCTTGTTGAGTTATCTGTTAAGCGGCAGCTATGTTCAATTTTCGTCATACAACTGGTGGTATTTCATGATTTTACCGCTTGTAGCTGCTCTATGTTCTGCAAACATTATTGTCCGAGAGAAAAAAATCGGTATGCAGAATATAGTTTGTCTGCCGGTGCAATTCAATAAAATCTGGCTCGGAAAAACGGCCGCAATACTTATCCTGCTTTTTGTATCAAACATTTTGCTATGGATTTCAACAACTGCCATCGGCTTTATGACAAAGGTTACGATTTCCCCGTTGGATGGACTGATTGGATGTATGCTTCTTTTCCTGACTTATTTGTGGCAGATACCTTTTATCATGCTGTTAGTGAATTTCATCGGCTATATGCCAACAGTCTTGGTGTCGGTGTCAGCGAATACGATTTTATCCGCTGTTGGAGCCGAAGAAGAATGGTTTTTATTTGTCCCTTATGCAATCCCGGCTCGTATTGTATGTCCATTCTTCAAAATGCACGTCAACGGGATTCCGATTGAAAGCGGTTCGCCTCTTTTATCGAGGGAGTATGTTCTTCCGGCGCTGATTATCAGTCTGATTTTTGCATTAGTTGTTTTTTTGTGCAGTTTAAAATTGTTTTCGAGGGGAGGTTGGACATATGAATGAATATTACCGCTATCTAAAAAGCGATATTTATAAGCTTCGGCACTCATGCTATTTTGCAATTCATTTGCTCTTTTCTGTTTTGGGAGCAGGTATTATGCTGCTTTATTCCCATTTCTCGTCCGGCGGCGGACTGTATAAATTGGCTGCTTTCGCTCAAATAATTGCAACCGCATTTCCATTTGTGATATCGATTGTTTGTCAGATTGTTGCAGAGCAGGAATTACAAGCGGGGCATTTCCAAAATATGCTCACGCTCCCAAACCGCAAAAAGACTATTTTCTCAAAACTTGCTATCCTGCTTTTATCGGGTTTGTTTTCCGTTGCAATCAGCACCGTTTTATTTGGAGTTCCGTTTTCACATATGATGGGAACGAAACTTCCGGTAAAATTCTATATCATTATCCCGATTGTGCTTTGGGCAGGCAATATTATGATATACAGTCTGCACCTGATATTAGCTTTCCGCTTTGGACGAAATTTCGTAATCAGCATCGGCGTAATTGGGAGTTTGCTGTCTGCCCTTCTCCAAACAAGTATAGGTACCGGGCGATGGTTTGTTATTCCCTATGGTTTTGGCATACACTTTACAGAAAGTGCCTTAATATCCATATTCAATCTGCCATACGTGGAAAATCGTGAAATTCAAACAGGGATTATTTTTTGCGCCGCTGCTACTTGTGGTATAATAGGCTTAGTCCCATTTTGGTTTTCACGATACAGTGGAACATCTTCTGACTGAAACAGAAAGGGGTGGAACAATGGCACATATTTTAGTAATAGACGACGAACCTGCTATGCTCCGGCTTATCCGGCGTGTGTTGGAAAAAGATCAACACTTTATTACCCTTATATCAGATACAAATGAAGTCATTAATATGAACTTTTCAAAATATGACCTTATCCTGTTGGATATTATGATGCCACAACCGGACGGGTTCGAGCTTTGCCGGCAGATTCGTTCCCGTGTGGATTGTCCCATTATTTTTCTGACGGCAAAAATACAGGAAACCGATATTGTGCGTGGATTAGGACTGGGCGCTGATGATTACATTACAAAACCTTTTGGAACGGCTGAATTGCGGGCGAGGGTAAACGCCCATTTGCGGCGTGATACAAGAGAAAAGAAAAATTCTTTTTCCATCTCCGGCATAGTGTTTCAAATAAACGCCAAAGAAGCGGAAACACAAGGGAAAAAACTTCCATTAACCAAAAGTGAATATGAGATCTGCGAATATCTGGCGCTCCATCACGGACAAACCTTTACAAGAGAACAAATTTATGAAGCGGTTTTCGGATTTGATGGGGAAGGCGACAGTTCCGTTATTTCCACACATATTAAAAATATCCGCGGAAAACTGGCAGTTTATCATGTCGCTCCGATAGAAACGGTATGGGGGGTGGGTTATAAATGGGTGTAAAAAAACTTCGTTCGGTATTCATACAGCACGCGTTGTCCCTCGCGTTTGCTGTTTTTATCGTCATTGTTGTCAACGTGTGTGGGTACCTATGGTGCGTAAGTCAGGGCTTCATTTATCCTCTGAACAGTGTGACCGCCGCGATAGAAACCGCAAAGGGAAACCTGCAGTCCGCAGAGCAGCTTACAGAGAAAGATATACCGTTCCTCTGTGAGTATGCCTTATTCACAAAGGACGGGCAGTATAAATCGGGTACGATCGCACCGGAAAAGGGCATTTCCGCCTGGAATGTCTGCATGAAAGGCGGGCTGCCAAGCGACCATCCGTATCTTTATTCGGTCATAGACCGAAAAACCGACGTTTTAATTTTAAAATACCGCATGACGGCTCAATTTACAAATCAAATGCTGAGAAGCATATTTCCGTCTGCCGATCTGCTTTTGATCAGCATTATCCTGCTGGAAATACTGATTTCCCTAATCGTCATATCCTTTATTTTTGGCAGATATCTTGGGAAAAAGATCAATCGATTGCTTGTCGTGGTTCACAGAATTGAGCAGCAGGACTTAAATTTTGAAATTCAAAGAAGCAGACTATTTGAGGTTGACCGGGCATTGGACGCACTCGATCACATGAGACTTGCATTGAAACAATCTCTTTCCAAACAGTGGTATGACGATAAGATGCGTCAAGAGCAGCTTTCCGCTTTAACACATGATTTGAAAACACCGCTTACCATTATCCGCGGCAATACAGAGCTGCTTTTGGAAACTCCTCTTTCCACAGAGCAGCGGGAATGCGCGGAATACATTGAGAACAGTTCCTTACAGATGCAAAACTATGTGCAGACCCTGATTGAGGCTGCAAAATCGTGGGATAGTTACCAACCTCGTATGCAGAAGATCAATATGGATGCTTTGCTTTATGAGTTAAAAAAACAAATCGATGGTCTATGTGCGGTGAACAATATTTCATTGCTATGGGATTGCAGGCATTTTCCCGAATATATTACGGCAGATCACGATTTGCTTATAAGGATGCTTGTCAATGTGATTTCAAACGCAGTCGAACACACTCCGCAAGGGGGAAATGTCGCCTTTGAAATATTGGAACATAACAGCGGACTTTCTTTTCTGATTACCGATTCCGGGCAAGGATTCTCTGACGAAGCATTGAGACATGCAACGGAACAATTCTTTATGGATGATGATAATCGAAGTTCAAAATCTCATTATGGTATCGGCTTGTATGTTGCGGCATCTATAGCAAAAAAACATAACGGAAAAATCATTTTAGAAAATTCTGCTATTTTGGGTGGTGCGAAAGTTACAATACAAATTGCCCCTACTCCACCGCCCGCCTGAACAAAATCCACGTCGCCATAAAATAGCACCCAAGCAGCGCCGCCAGTATCACGACTGTCGCGCATAGCTGTGAGAGCAGCGCCCCCGCGCCTATATACGCCTTTACCTGTGTCCAAAAGCTTGCGCAGACAAAAACCTCAAAAACCCCTGCTGCCACGACAGCCGCCGCCACGGGCAGCCCAAACCAAAACGCAATCTGCTTCATGATAAGTTTGTTTATCCGCTCCCTCGGCACGCCTAGCTTTTTCAGCACGTCAAAGCGGTACCCGAAGCGGTCAGCCTCCGAAAGCTGCTGCAGCGCAAGTATCGTCACGCAGCTAAGCATAAGGATAACCGCGCCGTAAATCATCGCAAGCTTCAGCGTGAAATTTGACGCTATTCCCGTGCTTATCTGCTCGCTCCGCGTGCGGATAATATAATCAAACGCCAAATCATCGCCATATTTCTGCCTGAAAAATTCTTCAAGCGCTGCCGCCGTTTCATACGGTATCGGCTCTTTTGTCATCATAAAACGATTGCCCGATACAGGCAAAAGCCTGCCGCAGACGCTGTCGGGAAACACATAAAGCACGTCTGTATAACTGTTGTAAATGGACTCCCCCAAAGGCGCGTAATATATCCCGCCCTCGGCAAGCGTAAGCTTTCCCGCGTCGGTTTCCACTGTGCCGTGCGCATCCGCGTACTTCAATGCCGTGTCATAATCCGCAATCTGCCGCCACTGCATCAAAAACTCGCTCTCTCCAAGACTTACCGCCGCCTCGCCCTGCATTTTTCTCAGTGCATTGTAATCCGAGAGCGAAATCGCCCCGACGGGGAAATCATATTTCTTGCGGTTGTGAAAATCCCCCGCAAGCGGCAGATACTTTACCACAAACACATTTGCCGTAAGCTCCACGCCCCTCTCCTCCAAAAACCTCGTACATTCGTCATAGCTGTCCATATGGATATCCTCTATCGTCTCCGCCTGATTGTGGAACGAGCATATCTGCACATCAAATACCGAGCGCATTTCAAGATACCCTTCTGCCCATCCCACGAGCAGCGGCTCCACCATAAAAATCCCTATCGAAAACGCCAGCGTGATCCCGATAAGAGACATGCTTTTTACCGCTGTTTTTAGCGTTGACAAAAGCTGCCCGTAAAAAAACAGATTTTCACCCTTGTAGCCGCTCTGCTTCCTGTTTTTCAACCGCGTAAGCAGGACTGACGCAAGGCACACTACAGCGCTGATTGCGAAGGCAAAGCACACGGCAATGTCAGCAATATACACAGTTAGCGTGTCCTGAGTTATCGGAAGAAAATACGGCAGCTTCTCAAGCGGCACAAGCAGCAGCGCCGCAGCCACAAAAGGCACGAACGCCAAAAGCACGGCGACAAGTCCGTAAAAGCGGAATGCCTTCCTGTTTTTTACAAATTCGGCAACGCTGTACGCGAGCGCCGCCACAAGCGATGCAATCGGCATCGCGGTCACGCCGAACATCATAAGCTTGACCGCAAACGGATATCTGCTGTCGTAAAACGGAAGTACGCGATATACCGCCGTGTCTGTCATCCACAAGAGCGCGGCAATATACAGCGCAGACATCACGGGCATAAAACGGCTTTTTTTCACAGTGTCCTCGTTGCGCCTGTTTTCCGAAAGCATCT
>CANREB010000049.1 GCA_947629525.1 uncultured Lachnospiraceae bacterium | reverse complement strand
GACAGCATCGTGACACGCTTTAAGACGGGCGCTATGTCATACGGCTCAATCTCAAAGGAGGCGCACGAGACGCTTGCGATCGCCATGAACACGCTGCACGGCAAGTCAAACAGCGGCGAGGGCGGCGAGGATTTGGAGAGAATGGTCATAGGACCGGACGGCTTGAACCGCTGCTCGGCAATCAAGCAGGTTGCAAGCGGACGCTTTGGCGTGACAAGCAGATACCTTGTAAGCGCCCAGGAGATACAGATAAAAATGGCGCAGGGCGCAAAGCCCGGCGAAGGCGGACATCTGCCCGCGGGCAAGGTATATCCATGGATTGCAAAGACAAGGCACTCAACGCCCGGCGTAGGTTTGATATCCCCACCGCCTCATCATGATATTTATTCAATCGAGGATTTGGCGGAGCTTATATATGACCTTAAAAATTCAAATAAAGACGCGCGCATAAGCGTAAAGCTTGTGTCCGAGAGCGGCGTCGGCACTGTAGCGGCGGGCGTAGCCAAGGCGGGCGCTCAGGTCGTGCTTATTTCAGGTTATGACGGCGGTACGGGCGCGGCACCAAAAAGCTCGATTCACAACGCCGGACTTCCGTGGGAACTTGGCGTGGCGGAGACGCATCAGACGCTTATACAGAACGGGCTTAGAAATAAAGTGCGTATTGAGACAGACGGCAAGCTTATGACAGGTCGTGACGTGGCGATTGCCGCAATGCTCGGCGCAGAGGAATTTGGTTTTGCGACGGCGCCGCTTGTAACCATGGGCTGCGTGATGATGCGTGTCTGCAACCTTGACACCTGCCCTGTAGGCGTTGCCACGCAGAACCCCGAACTTAGGAAACGTTTCAAAGGCAAGCCTGAGTATGTTATCAACTTTATGCGATTTATCGCCGAGGAGCTTAGAGAATATATGGCTAAGCTTGGCGTAAGGACGGTCGATGAGCTTGTAGGACGCACGGATCTTTTAAAAATGAAGGAAAATCTGCCTGATGACACGATAAGGCTTGACCTTGGACGCATTCTCGATAATCCTTATGTAAAAGAAAAGGCAGTATTTGATCCAAAGCACGTATATGATTTTGAACTTGAAAAAACGCTTGACGAGAGAGTGTTATTAAAGCAGTTTGGCAGCGCGCTTGAAACAAAGCAGAAAAAGAGCATAGAAGTTGACGTGATGAATACTGACCGCGCTTTCGGTACGATATTCGGTGCGGAAATTACAAAGCGCTATTACAATACGCTTGACGAAGATACTTTCCATGTACTGTGCAAGGGCGCGGGCGGACAGAGCTTCGGCGCATTTATTCCACAGGGGCTTACACTGGAGCTTGTCGGCGACTCAAACGACTACTTCGGCAAGGGACTTTCAGGCGGTAAGCTGATAGTATACCCGCCAAAGGGCAGCACATTCAAGCAGGATGAGAACATTATCATAGGAAACGTGGCGCTCTACGGCGCGACAAGCGGTAAGGCGTTTATAAACGGTGTGGCGGGCGAGCGTTTCTGCGTCAGGAACTCAGGCGCGAATGCCGTAGTAGAAGGCGTGGGCGACCACGGCTGCGAATATATGACAGGCGGACGCGTGGTAGTGCTTGGAGGTACAGGCAAGAACTTTGCGGCAGGTATGAGCGGCGGTATCGCATATGTGCTTGACGAGAACAACGACCTCTATATGAGAGTGAACAAGGAAATGGTATCGATGAGTGAGATTACCAATAAGTATGATGTCATCGAGCTTAAAGATATGATCAAGGAGCATGTGGCATATACCAACTCTGAAAAAGGCAAAGAAATCCTTGACAACTTTGGTGAATATCTGCCTAAGTTCAAAAAGATCATTCCTTTCGATTACGACAGGATGTTAAAGACTATCGTGCAGATGGAAGAAAAAGGATTGAGCGCGGAGCAGGCACAGATAGAAGCATTCTATGCTAACACAAAACGCAAATAAATTTTAGGAGGAGAATATGGGAAAGCCAACAGGATTTTTAGATTATGAGAGAAAGACCTCAGCGGCACAGGTTCCCGCGGAGAGGGTAAAGCATTTTAACGAGTTCCACACGCATCTTCCTATGGAGGAGCAGCAAAAGCAGGGCGCAAGATGCATGGAATGCGGAGTGCCGTTTTGTCAGGCGGGAATGAACATAGCAGGAATGACGTCAGGATGTCCGCTTCACAACCTTGTACCGGAATGGAACGATTTAGTATACACGGGTAACTGGGAGGCAGCATACGAAAGGCTCAAAAAGACAAACAATTTCCCTGAATTTACATCACGTGTATGCCCCGCACTCTGCGAAAACGCCTGCACATGCGGTTTAAACGGTGACGCGGTAGCGACAAAGGAAAACGAGTACGCTATCATTGAAAACGCGTATGCCACAGGGCTTGCGGCGGCAAAACCCCCCAAGGTGCGCACAAACAAGACAGTCGCCGTCATAGGCAGCGGTCCGTCAGGGCTTGCGGTGGCAGACCAGCTTAATAAGCGCGGTCACAGCGTGACGGTATTTGAGCGCAATGACCGCATCGGCGGGCTTTTGATGTACGGTATACCGAATATGAAGCTTGAAAAGCATATTATTGAGCGTAAGATCAAGATAATGGAAGAAGAGGGCGTCCAATTCGTTACAAATGCCGATATCGGAAAAGACGCAAAATCAAAGAAGCTTGTCGAAGGTTTTGACAGGATAGTGCTTGCGTGCGGCGCGTCAAATCCAAGGGATATAAGCGCCGCAGGGCGTGACGCTAAGGGAATATACTTTGCGGTTGATTTTTTAAGAGGCGTGACAAAGAGTCTGCTTGACTCAAATTTATCAGACAAAAGCTACGTTTCCACAAAGGGCAAGGATGTAATAATAATCGGAGGCGGCGATACGGGTAATGACTGCGTAGGCACATCGATCCGGCTTGGCGCGAAGTCAGTGACGCAGATAGAGATGATGCCGAAAGCCCCCGACACAAGGGCGGACAACAACCCTTGGCCCGAATGGCCGAAAATCTGCAAGACGGATTACGGTCAGGAAGAGGCAATCGCGCTGTTTGGACACGATCCGAGGATTTACGAGTCAACAGTCAAAGAGTTTGTCAAAGACAAGAGCGGCAATCTTACGGCAGTGAAGATAGTAAAGCTCACATGGGAAAAGGATGCCGCTACAGGCAGAATGAATATGAAAGAGATAGAGGGCAGCGAGCAGACATTGCCCGCGCAGGTAGTCCTTATCGCGGCAGGCTTCCTTGGCAGCCAAAAGTATGTAACAGATGCTTTCAAAGTAGAGCTTGACCAGCGCACAAACGTAAAGACCGAGGCAGGCAGTTTCAAGACCAGCGTTGACAACGTATTTGTCGCGGGCGATATGCACACAGGTCAGTCGCTTGTGGTAAAGGCGATCCGTCAGGGCAGGGAGTGTGCGCGAGAAGTTGACGAAAGCCTTATGGGCTATTCCAATATGTATATCCAGTAATTCATACAAAAATAGAAACGCCTTATTCGCATATCAAGCGGGTAAGGCGTAAACTTTACAAATGACAGATATAGTTGTACACTATAGTATATACACCTTGAGAAAAGAGGTAGAACAATGAAAAAGAATGCAAATATGTTCCGTAAGGGCGCCGCATTGATAATCACAGGAGGAATTATGGCGTTATGTTCATGCGGCAGTAACGCGGACAGATCAACAGAACAGCCAAAACAAGGACAGCATGCAGAAGAACAACAGACAACAGAACAGCAGACGTCGCAGCAGGCAGAGGCAGCAGAAGCAGAAACAACAGAGGAAAACACGGAAATAAAAGAAAAAGAGGTAGATTATATGTCGGAATTTGAAAATCTTACGATAACGGAAAGCTATAAAGGTATGAATGATACTAATCCGCTGATGACACAGCGTTTCGGAGCAGACCCTTACGCACTTGTATATAAAGACAGAGTCTACATTTATATGACTGCGGACGCATTTGAATATGATGCGGCGGGAAATATCATTGAGAATACCTATAGTAAAATTAATAAAATAAATGTGATATCAACAGATGATATGGTAAACTTTACAGATCATGGAGCTATCAGTGCTGCGTCAAAGCTTGGGAGCGCAAAATGGGCGCGCAATTCATGGGCGCCTGCGGCTGCTTGGAAAGAGATAGATGGAAAGCCGCAGTTTTTCCTCTATTTTGCGGATGCAGGCGGAGGTATCGGCGTACTTCAGGGTGACAGCCCTGTAGGACCTTTTCATGATCCTTTGGGGAAAGCGCTTATCAGCAGGCAGACACCAAACTGCGCTGATGTGCTGTGGCTGTTTGACCCCGCCGTGCTTATGGATGATGACGGAAGGGCATATATCTACTTTGGCGGAGGTGTACCTCAGGGACAGGAGGCAGATCCCGGAACAGCAAGAGTAGTTGAGCTTGGAGAGGATATGATAAGCATTAAAGGAGAACCGCAGAAGATAGACGCTCCGTATTTGTTTGAGGACTCAGGCATTCACAAGGCGGGGGATAAATATTATTATACATACTGCACTAACTGGCAGGTAGATGAAGCAGGAACGAAAAAATACGGATTTCAGAATGCGGATATTGTGAGTATGGTAAGCGACAGTCCTATGGGACCGTTTGAATTTAAAGAGATAATACTGAAAAATCCGGGAAGCGTATTCGGATTATACGGAAACAATCACCACTGCGTTTTTAAATTCAAAGACAAATGGTACATTACCTATCACACGAGAGTGCTGGAAAAGGCTATGGGAGTAGAAAAAGGATACCGCTCGACGCATATTGATACATTTAACATGAAAGAAGACGGTACGATAGGGATTATCGATCAGACATTAAACGGCAGGGAACAATTAAAATATGTTGACGCGTATGCCGAAAATAAAGCCGTGACATTTTCGGTAATGGGTGGTGTGGACACTGTTGAGGCAGGAAACGGCGATATGGCGCTCGGTGATATTCAAAGCGGTGATTTCATCAAAGTATCAGGTGTTGATTTTGGAGACTCTGCCCCTGTATCTTTACATATGGGTATCAGAAATAAAAAAGGTACGGATGCCGTTGGAGCTGTACGTGTCTGCATTGACGGCTTTGATGGAGAAACTCTTTGTTATCTTCCTGTTGAAGGCATATCGGGGGATGATTTTGAAGAATATACCGAACAGCTTATAGTACAGGCATCAGGTGTACACGACTTATACTTTGTTTTCAGCGGTGAAGGGTATGAGATATCAGACTGGAAATTTGAAAGATAAAAGAAACGGCGGAAGCGTTCATCAACGTTTCCGCCGTTTTTTTGGGTTTTAATCACGGTTGTTTTTTTCCAGTAAAAAGTCATACTGTGACATAAACAGTTTATAGTATTCACCTTTCAACGCAAGCAGTTCATCATGTGTTCCTTTCTCAAGAATATTTCCTTTATCCACATACATAATGCAGTCCGCGTTCTTGATAGTCGAGAGTCTGTGTGCGATAATGAATGAAGTACGTCCCTCAAGCAGCCTGTTGAGTCCTTTTTGAAGCAATATCTCCGTTTCCGTGTCAATGCTTGACGTGGCTTCATCAAGTATAAGTATAGCAGGATTTTCAAGCAATGCCCTCGCGAAGCTTATAAGCTGGCGCTGTCCCGCAGAAAGACGGCTGCCTCTTTCGTTTACCTGTGTCTGATAGCCGTTTTCCATTTCCATGATAAAGTCGTGCGCGCATACTGTCTTAGCGGCGGCTATAACTTCTTCATCGGTAGCTTTCAAATTGCCATAACGTATGTTATCCATAATGGTACCGGAGAAAATAAAGCTGTCCTGCATCATAATTCCCATCTGTTTTCGCAATGATTTGAGCGTTACCTTGGAAATATCAGTGCCGTCAATAAAAATTTTCCCTGAATCGACATTGTAAAACCGGCTGATAAGGTTCACGATAGTCGATTTCCCCGCGCCTGTCGGTCCTACAATGGCATATGTGTCTCCGATGTTTGCCGTGAAATTGACTTTGTTTAAAACCTGTACACCGTCTTCATAGCTGAAGCAGACATCCTTAAATTCAACGCGTCCGCTGATCTTCGGCATCTCAAACGCATCAGGCGCATCCTTTACGTTTACAGGCTCATCGATTGTCTCAAATATACGTTCAAGGTAAGCGATCGCCGTAAGCAGCGAATTGTAAAATGAAGCAAGTGTGTTTATAGGCTCCCAGAACCTTGAAATATACGAAGTAAATGCAATCAATATACCGATGGTAACGCCATATAACTCACCCGATATCCACCCGATGCCTATAACATAGATAAAAGCCGTAGTCACTGTGGATATGCCGTCAATACAGGGCCACATGATAAAGTTGTACTTGACCGCTTTCATCCATGCGCTCCGGTAGCTGTCGCTCAGACGGTTAAATATGGAAGTGTTTTCCTTTTCACGCACGAATGACTGCGTGACACGTATTCCGTTTATACTCTCGGCGATATATGCCGTAAGGTTTGACTGCTTATTGCTCTGTATCTGCCATGCCCTGCGCTGGCGTCTTTTTACAAATACGATAACGCATATAAGCACGGGCAGACCACACAGGCATATCAAGGTAAGTCTTACATGCAGCGCAAACATAAAAATCATAATGAATATCAGATTGCACATATCGGTAATGGTGTTTATTATACCGTTAGAGAGCAGATCGCTCAAACTGTTTACATAATTGACGACCCTGACCTGAATTTTGCCATGCGGACGGTCATCATAATATGAAAACGGCAGTTCCTGAAGATGACAGAAAATATCGGAGCGGAGCTGATGCACGATCGCTTGGCCGATACGGCTTGTTATGCGTATCTTAAAACGTATGCAGACGCATGAATAAAGCACGATGACCATTGATATCACAGTTATAATAACGATTGCTCTTATATTTCCGGAAGGTATGTAACTGTCCATAATCTCACTGATAAACATAGGAAAAAGCATCGTCAGCGCAGATGAAGAAAGCATTAAAAATAACGCGATGGCAAGCTGTCCGCGGTATGGTTTTACATACTGCATGATCCTTACAAGCTGGTGGACATCAAATTTACTTTCCATTACTTCGTCAATGTCATATTTATTTCGTGCCATCAGCCGCACCTCCCTTCTCAAGCTCCTTCACATATTTTTCAAATTCCCCATATTGGTGACGGAAAACAGTAGCGTAATAACCGTTATTTTTAAGCAGTTCATCATGAGTACCCTGCTCAACAATGCGTCCGTCGTTCAAAACAAGTATCAGATCTGAATCCTTGATAGATGAGATTCTGTATGCCACTACAAATATAGTGCATTTGTGCCCTATTGAATTAAGCTGTTTTTGTATGTAACTTTCTGTTTCCATATCAACAGCTGATGTGGTGTCATCAAGTATCAGGATCGAGGGTTCTTTCAGAAGCGCCCTTGCAAGGGATATACGCTGTTTCTGACCGCCTGAAAGCCCAACGCCGCGTTCACCGACTATAGTATCGTAGCCGTCGGGCATCTGACTTATAAAATCATCAGCATCAGCCATTACCGCAGCTCGCTTTACATCCTCGAACGGGCAGTCAGGTTTGCTGTATGCGATATTTCCCTCGACAGTGTCGGAAAACAGGAACACGTCCTGCATAGCCATACCGATATTCTGACGCAGATTGTAAAGATCAAGGTCTTTTACGTTCCTGCCGTCAACAAGTACTTCGCCGTCCGTTACGTCATAGAAGCGGCACAGCAAATTCATTATAGTGGATTTGCCCGAACCTGTGTTGCCGAGTATCCCTACCGTTTGACCGCTTTTTACCTTGAAGCTGACATTATGTATGATATCTTCGTCATCCGCACTATATGAAACATTTCTGAATTCAATGTCACCGTTTAATTTCGGACACTTAACACCCTTTGGAGGGCGTTTGACGTTTGGTTCTTCGCTGTATGTGGCGTAAATCTTTTCAACAGATGTCGTGAAGCGCTGGATATCGTTGATACGCCATCCAATCTGGCGCAGCGGGTTCATAAGCATCCACAGATATCCGTTGATCGTGACATAATTTCCAAGCGTCATAGAACCTTGGATGACCATGATGCTGCCGACGAGCATTAAGATGATCGTGAGCATATTTGACAAAAATTCAAACTGCGGTACATATTTTGTCCATATTTCCGCAGCGGCAAGTTCCGCATCGCGGTACGCATCGTTTTCTTTATTAAATTTGCCAATCTCATAGTCCTCTTTGGAAAAAGCCTTTACTACGCGGTTTCCGCTGACATTTTCCTGAACGAACGTATTGAGAGATGAAAACTGTTCCCTGATCTTTTGGAAACGGGGGCGTCCGGCTTTTGTCTGGCTTAGAGTGACAAGCAGAGCAAACGGGAGCACGATGCACATACATATGGCAAGGCGCCAGCTTACGGTAAAGATCATTATAAGAGCAAAGAAAAACAGGAACACATTTTCATATACCTGATAGATAACGAATGCTATAAAATGACGTATCGCATCCATATCACCTGTTTGGCGGCTTAAAAGGTCGCCTGTGCGCTTTTTATTATAGAAGTTGAAATCTTCCTGAAGAAGCTTTCTGTATACAGTGTCACGCATAGAAAAAAGCACATCCTGCGAACATGTCTCAAATATGACTTGTGACCAGTATCTGAGAACACCGCGGAGCAGCGTTATTATCAGCAGCAGAGCGATGAGTGATGGAAGAAGCTCGTAATGCCCTGCAGTGATAACATCGTCAACTATGGAACCCGAGACGATCGGCTTGACTATCGCGAGTACTGAAATAATGGTGACAAGCACAAGCCCGAGAAACATTTTTCGGTTGTGTTTTTTTAGAAAAGAATAGAACCATTTCATAGCAGTCATAATGTCCACCATAATCCTTTCGTATTTTAATTTTTAGCCTGTCATTAGAGTTTAACCTATATTATAATAATAGTAAAGAGGAAAAAATTGAATTTTGCAAAATTTTTCAAGTTTTTTTGACTATCTTTTTGGGGCGGGTTAGACTATAATTAAACGTAGTAAAAGTGTCATACAGTTAGGAAGAGCATACAATGGAAATAAGGGTTTCGGTGCGCCGTCTTGTGGAGTTCATATTACGCAGCGGCAGCATAGACAATAGAAGATCGGGCGGCGCGGACACAGCAATGCAGGAAGGCGGGCGCCTTCACAGGATGATACAAAGAAGCACAACAGACGAATACTATGCGGAAGTCGGATTGAGATATATTCATGAAACCCCTGAATATAACATTATAATAGAAGGAAGAGCCGACGGAATAATCGACAACGACTGGGAAATACATCATAGCGCCGATAAAAGCTCACTTCCTGCCGTGCGTTCTGACGGTAAAGTGGTCATAGATGAGATAAAGTGTACATATAAGGAATTGCGGCGTATCACACAGCCTGTCGGCGTACATCTTGCACAGGCGAAATGCTATGCGTTTATATATGCAAATGAGTGCGGGATCGATAACATCGGTGTCCGTATGACATACTGCCATATCGACACCGAAGAAATAAAATATTTCCATGAAGATTATACTTATGACGAGCTTGAACGATGGTTCGCGGAACTTATGGCTGAGTATAAGAAATGGGCGGATTTTCAGTTTGAATGGAACAAAAAACGCACGTTATCGATAAAACAGATGGCGTTTCCTTTCCCATACCGCGAAGGGCAGAAAGAACTTGCGTCAAACGTATACCGCACAATATATCACAAACGAAAGCTTTTTTTGGAAGCACCGACAGGTGTCGGCAAAACAATATCAACTGTTTTCCCCGCTCTTAAGGCGATGGGGGAAGGACTCGCGGATAAAATGTTTTATCTGACGGCAAAGACTATCACGCGCACAGTGGCGCAGGAATGTTTTGGACTTTTAGCGCATAACGGTCTGCAGTTAAAAACAGTTGTTATCACTGCAAGAGATAAAATATGTTTCCTGCGTGAGAACGACGCGGAAGCGTCCGCAGAGTGTAATCCTGATGCCTGTCCGTACGCTGACGGTCATTTTGACAGAATAAATAACGCTATGTATGATATACTGACAAATGAGAATGATTTCTCAAGAGAAGTAATATCGGCTTACGCAAAGAAACATAACGTCTGTCCTTTTGAAATGAGCCTTGATATGAGCCTCTTTGCGGACGCAATAATATGCGATTACAATTATGTATTTGACCCGAGAGTCTATCTTAAGCGTTTTTTTGCCGACGGAGTACAGCGTGACTATATTTTCCTGATAGATGAGGCGCATAATCTTCTTGAGCGCGGCAGGGAAATGTACAGCGCGTCGCTTTTTAAATCAGATTTTTTAAAAATGAAAAAAATTTTAAAAGACATCGCCCCAAGAGCGGCAAAACTGCTTGATAAATGCAACAGGGAACTGCTTGTTATGAAACGCGGATGTGAAGATTACCGCGTTGAGGATAGTATAGACGCTTTTGTCAATGCTTTGGTCAGGATGTATTCGGCGCTTGACGATTTCCTCGACGACAACGACAGTTTTCCCGACAGAAACGAGGTACTGGAGTTTTTCTTTGAAACGGCGCATTTTTTAAATATGTACGAGATAATGGACGATGACTATATCGCATACAGCCGTTTGACGGACGACGGTGATTTTCTGCTTAAGCTTTTCAACGTCGATCCCGCGGCAAACTTAAGTCAGTGTATGATGAGAGGGCGCAGCGCGATATTGTTCTCGGCGACGCTTCTGCCGATACAGTATTACAAAAAACTTCTCGGAGGCGAACGGGATGACTACGAGGTATATGCAAAGTCAACGTTTGACGAGAAAAAAAGAGCGCTCATTATAGCAAATGATGTGACAAGCAGGTACACAAGGCGCGGCAGGGATGAATTTATGCGCATTGCATATTACATAAACAGTATAGTGGGCGAACGCTGCGGCAACTATATGGTATTTTTGCCGTCACACAGTTTTCTTGAACAGGTATATGAGTGTTTTATGGAAAACTGTTTTGACGCCGAAATCATGGAGTGCATAATTCAGGAAGAGAGAATGAGCGAGAAGAGCAGGGAGGAGTTTCTCTTTAAATTTCAGGACAATGAGAGAACAGAAAAAATCCTTATCGGCTTCTGCGTGATGGGCGGTATCTTTTCGGAAGGCATAGACTTAAAATATGACAGCCTTATCGGCGCGGTCATAGTCGGAACGGGAATACCGCAGGTTTGCTGCGAACGTGAACTCTTAAAAAAATATTTTGACGCACACGGCGAGAACGGATTTGATTACGCGTACCGTTTTCCCGGGATGAATAAGGTGCTTCAGTCAGCCGGACGCGTGATACGCACAAATGATGATGTAGGCGTAGTCGCACTTTTGGACGAGCGCTTTCTTGACGGCAGTTACAGGCGTATGTTTCCGCGCGAGTGGAGCAGTTTTAACGTAGTGAGTGCGGACAGCGCGGCAGAAACAGTGAGGGATTTTTGGAATGGAGGACAAAAATGAAGTTTAAAGGACTTACTAAAAGAGAAGAGGGAAAATTTATAACAAGATACGATATTACTTATGAAACGGTTGACAATAAGGAAAAAGTATACGAAATCATAAGCAGACAGAAAGATTTGGACAGTTTTGAAGCACTGCATAACAAGAAAGCGGACGCCGTGGTCATTATCGCGACTGACGAAAGCGGAGGGAAGATACTTGTCAACAAAGAATTCAGGCTTGCCGTCGGCGACTGGGTCTATAATTTTCCCGCAGGACTTATCGATGACGGCGAAGAGCCGATAGAGAGCGCCAAGCGTGAACTCGGGGAGGAAACGGGGCTTGAGCTGTATGAGATAGATGATTTCATCGGTCCAAGCTACAGCGCGGTAGGATTTAGCAACGAGATAAATGTATGCGTTGTGGGAAAAGCGCGCGGGGAGTTTCATGAGAGCACATCCACGGTAGAGGAGATCGAGCCGGGGTGGTATACTAAGAAACAGATACGGGAGCTTTTAAAGACAGAGCGTTTTGCGGCGAGGACACAGGGTTATTGCTATATGTGGAGCAGGACATAAGGAGGAATATATATGGACGAAAAAATGATAGATGACGTTTTAAAACATCTTGACAGTGAAACCTTACTGGGAGCGGCGCGTATGAGCGTTAATTTTGACGAAAACGCGGATGAGGAAAAATCTGTTTCGCACAAATGCTGTATGAGCTATGGCAGACCTGCCACTGAAACAGTCGGACTGCTTGATATGTATACTGATATAAGCGCGGGAAAGCCCGACCGCAGCGAATAAACGCAAAAAAATGAGCTGTACACGAATGTGCAGCTCATTTTTTAATTGTTCATTATCCCATCACAACTTCAACATTGACATCCTTCTTAGAGGCATCAAAAGGAATGATACATCCGTCAACTTTAGCGCCGTCAACAGTCATAGATGCGACACCTTTTTGGACGTTGTTTGGATTTTTAACATTGATGTGATATACCACATCCCTAAAGCGTCTTGTCAGCTTAAAGTCGCCAAAATCGCTTGGCACGCAGGGATTTATCTGCAGTCCTTTGTGCGTGGGATAAACGCCAAGGATATACTGTGAAATATTTGCAAATGTCCATGCAGCCGTACCTGTAAGCCAGCTGTTCTTGGCTTCGCCATGATACTTCGCGTCGCGTCCGGCAACCATCTGCGAGTAAACATAAGGTTCGGTTCTGTGTATCTCACTGATATCTTCAACATAGGCAGGGCAGGTTTTCTGATAGATTTCAAATGCCCTGTCGCCACGCCCTACAACAGTTTCGGCAATGGAGACCCAAGGATTGTTGTGGCAGAAGATACCGGCATTCTCTTTATATCCGGGCGGATATGAGGAAATCTCGCCAAGTTCCACATGATACTTGGTATAAGCAGGCTGCAGTATCATAATACCGTATTTTGTGTCAAGTTTTTCTTTAACGGAGTCAAGCGCTTTCACGGCAAGACCTTCTTTTACGCCAACGCCGGCAAGTACGCAAAAGCCCTGCGGCTCGATGTAGATCTGACCTTCTTCACACTCTTTGGAGCCGACTTTATTGCTGTGAGCGTCATACGCCCTTACAAACCATTCGCCGTCCCAGCCGTCTTTCAAAATCGCGTCGTACATAACTGCGACTTCGTCTCTTGCGCGTTTAGCTTCCGCGTCATCACCAAGAAGCTCGGCAAGCTGTGCGTATTCCTCACCGTATTTCACAAACATGCCTGCGATAAATACCGATTCCGCTACAGGTCCTTCACTCGGTCCGAAAGTCTGGAAAGACTCGCCGGGATGCTCTGAAAAGCAGTTAAGGTTGAGGCAGTCATTCCAGTCCGCACGACCTATAAGCGGCAGTTTATGAGGTCCCTTATGGTTCACGATATAGTCAAATGAACGCTTCAGATGTTCCATAAGCGAAGTGGCAACGCTCATATCGTTGTCATAAGGCACTTTTTCCTTCAATATGGAAATGTCGCCGGTCTCGCGTACATACGCGCTGGTACCTGCGATAAGCCAAAGCGGATCGTCGTTAAATCCGCTTCCGATATCGGAATTACCCTTTTTGGTCAAAGGCTGGTACTGGTGGTATGCGCTTCCGTCCTGAAACTGCGTAGACGCAATATCAATGATACGTTCCCTCGCCCTGTCGGGAATAAGATGTACAAATCCAAGCAGATCCTGACATGAGTCCCTAAAGCCCATACCGCGTCCGATGCCCGATTCATAGTATGAAGCCGAACGGCTCATATTAAATGTGACCATACACTGGTACTGGTTCCAGATATTGACCATTCTGTTTACCTTGTCGTTTGATGAGTCCACCGTGTAGCGGCTCAACAGGTCAGCCCAGTAATCGTTAAGCTCTTTAAATGCCTTATCAACATCTGCGTCAGAACTGTATTTTGCTATCATAGCATTAGCAGGTTTTTTGTTTACGACATTTGGGGCTTCAAATTTTTCATCAACAGGGTTTTCGATATATCCGAGCAGGAATACAAATGATTTTTCTTCACCCGGGGCAAGAGTCACGTTGATCTGATGGGCGGCTATAGGGAACCAGCCGCTTGCGATAGAATTTGTGCACTTGCCGGCTGTAACAGCTTCGGGCTTGTCGGCGCCGTTGTATGTACCTATGAAGCTGTCGCGGCTTGTATCAAATCCGTCAGCTTTCGTATTAACGGTGTAAATGGCATAGTGATTTCTTCTCTCGCGGTATTCCGTCTTGTGGTAGATCGTTGAACCGATGACTTCAACTTCGCCCGTGCTCAGGTTTCTCTGAAAATTCCTTGAATCATCATCGGCATTCCAAAGGCACCACTCAACATATGAAAAAAGTGAGATAGTTTTAGGCGCATTTCCGTTGTTTTTGAGCCTTACCTGAGAAATCTCACAGTTATCATTCATAGGAACAAAAGTAAGAACAGATGCCTGTACATTATTCTTGGAAGAAGTGAAACGGCTGTAACCAATGCCGTGGCGGCATTCATATGAGTCAAGTTCTGTCTTGGTGGGCTGCCATCCGGGATTCCATATTGTATCGCCGTCCTTTATATAGAAATATTTGCCGTTTGTATCATAAGGAACGTCGTTGTAGCGGTAGCGGGTAAGTCTTAAAAGCTTTGCGTCCTTATAAAAAGTGTAACCGCCGCATGTATTTGAAATAAGTGTGAAAAATTCTTTACATCCGAGATAATTTATCCATGGGAGCGGGGTTTTGGGAGTGGTTATGACATATTCGCGGTTAGCGTCGTCAAAATAGCCGAATTTCATATGATTTTATCCTCCATTCCGGAACGGCTGCATGCGCAGTGTTCCTCTAAATAAAAAAATAATAAATGACATGGCGTGACCGCCCTGAAGTTAAGACAAAGCGGCAAAGCCTGAAAAGAAAACGATTAAGTCTGAGTTGACCTTAGATAATAACTCTATAAATTAAATTATACATAAGGAGATAAATAAAAGCAAGGCTAATATTTGACACGAATAACAACTTAAACGATTAAGCAAATTAAAACCCTTAAAAATACTGATGATTATGGTGGAAAATGCACAATAAACACCCTAAAAAGATATAAAATGCAAAAAAAGTATTGATATATCAACAAAAATTTAGTATCATATATAACGTAAACGATTAAGTAAACAAAACAGCATGACCTGAAATAAAAAAAGGAAAAGATAGGAGTGTGGCAAAATGAAGGCTTTTCTTCAAAACACATGGAAACACAGGGCGCATGTGGTAATGGCTTTACCGGTATTTCTGATTTTGTTTTTCATTATGTATGTGCCTATGGCCGGTCTTACGATGGCGTTTAAGGATTATGACTTTACAAAGGGCATATGGGGCAGCCCATGGTGCGGACTTGAGAATTTTAAGTTTCTTCTGGCATCCAAGAGTATATTCCTGAATATGACGAAGAACACGATTATGTATTACATAATATTTACTGCGGTCGGTACATTTTTGAATATTGTGCTGGCGATAGCAATCGATCAGTTTGTATTTAAAAAGATGGCTAAGGCAATGCAGACGATCATGATCATCCCGGTGTTTATTTCTTATGCGGCTGTACAGTTTATAGTGTATGCGTTCATCAGTACCGACACAGGTATTCTGAACAATACATTCGGCATATCGACAAGATTTTATTCAACGGCTTCGCTTTGGCCTCTCATTCTGACAATAGTAAAGATATGGAACAGCGTAGGCTATGGTTCCGTGCTGTATATGTCGGTTCTCGCCGGTATTGATACCGAACTTTATGAAGCGGCGCAGATAGACGGAGCCAATAAATGGAAACAGATATGGCACATCACATTGCCGGCGCTGATACCGATGATTACAGTTATGCTGCTGCTTTCTGTCGGTAATATTATGAGATCCGATACAGGTCTGTTTTATCAGGTAACGAGGAACAGCGGGCAATTGTATTCTACAACGCAGGTTATCGACTCATATGTGCTGAATGCGATCTTTAAGAGTTCAAATTTCGGATTTACTGCGGCTACCAGCTTTTTCCAGTCGGTTGTCGGCTTGCTGCTGATGCTGCTATCTAACGGCTTGGTACGCAAGATCGCGCCTGAAAATGCACTGTTCTGATAGGGAGGAAAAAAACATGGGTAAGAAAAAAGGAAACGCGGCTGATCTTTTGCCGTCAAAGAAAGAGAAAAAAGGGTTCGGACAATATGTCTTAGGTTTTTTCCTTCTGCTCTACACACTGTTTTGCGGACTGCCGATTCTGCTTGTATTCATAGCGGCGTTTACGGATGAAAAAGCGATAAGTCAGAACGGATTCAGCTTTTTCCCTGAGAAATGGTCGATGGCAGGCGTCAATTCCGTCCTCAGATACGGCAGACAGCTGCTTACGTCTTATGGCGTGACGATTTTTGTGACTGTAGTAGGAACATTGATAGGTCTGCTGCTTATGAGTATGTTCGCGTATGCGATCAGCCGTCCGGAATTCAGACTGGCGAAATTTTTATCAGTCTTTTTGCTGATACCGATGCTGTTTAACGGCGGGCAATTATCAGGGTACATTATTTTTACGTCATATTATCATTTGAAGGACAGCCTGCTGCTCTTAATATTGCCGCTATGCGTGTCCACCATGAATGTCATAATACTAAGGACGTACATAGTCAACAGCATTCCGAGCGAACTGATGGAGGCAGCCAAGATAGACGGTGCCGGAGAGTACCGTACTTTCTTTCAGATAACGCTTCCTCTTATGAAACCTTCACTTGCGGCTGTAGGCTTTATGATGGCTACGGCATACTGGAATGACTGGCAGAATGCAATGCTTTATATCACGAGTGATAACAAGAAACCTCTGCAGCTTCTGCTTGTAAATATACAGAAGAGTATTGAATTCCTGCTCAACAACTCAAACGTTCCCGCGTCTGCAAGGGCAGCAATGGGAGGAACCATCCCGCAGTATTCATCGACGATGGCGACAGTGCTTGTGGTCATCGGACCGATAATGATCGTTTATCCGTTCTTCCAAAAGTATTTCGTCAAAGGACTGACGGTGGGATCGGTAAAGGGATGATTTGATAACATATGGTTTCAATCCAATGCAATAGTGCGGCGGATTAGAAATAAATAAAATAATACAGGGAGGATTTTTGAGATGAAAATCAAAAAACTTATGGCTCTCGCATTGGCAGGCGTCATGACGACAGCGGCGCTTACAGGATGCGGCGGCGGCAATTCGGCGCCGGCAAACGAAGCGTCAACAGACAGTGCGGCAGCAGCAGACAACACATCATCGACAGGTGAAACAGCAGCAGACAACACAGGATCAACAGATCAGGCATCAGGAGATGTGGTAACTATCAATCTTACAAGAGCATCATTCAACGTAGCTACGCCTGATACAGCACAGGTTCAGAAGGTACAGGATGCTATCAACGAGTACATCAAGGACAAGATCAATGTACAGATCGTTATGACGGATATCGGTTCCGGCGAATATGGCGACAAGGTGAACCTTTCACTGGCAAACAACGAGATCAATCTTCTTTGGACAGCCTCTTGGCAGAGCGCGGTAGGAACTAACGATCTGTATGCCAACAATGCTGTGTACGACATTACTGATCTTCTTCCGGACACACCGCTGTACAAATCAATGGACGAGGGACAGTGGGAAGCTTCAAAGTATGACGGAAAGAACTACTTTGTTCCGGTATATAAGGATAATGTAGAAGGCTATGACCTTATGGCACGTAAAGAGCTTGTTGACAAGTATGGATGGGATCTGTCAACAGTCAAGACTCTGGCTGACATCGAGCCTATGCTTGAGGACTGCAAGACAGAAGGACTTAAATATCCTTATCTGACACAGAAGACGGCTATGTTCTACAGATGGTACATTGACAAGTTCGATTTCTTCACGGCTGACGCTACTGCTAACTGGGTTGCGGTTGACAGAGACAGCAATTCCGTAGTAGAGACGATACTTACGGACGAGTACAAAGAGTTCTGCACACTTATGGCTAAATGGGCTGACGCAGGTTACATCTCAGAGGATGATGCTACCAAGACGACCACAGATACCACAACACAGTCACAGGATTGGGGCTTCTCATGGTGGACAGATATCCCGGTTAATGACGAGGCTAATTCCCGTTACAATCAGGATGTAGTTATGCAGCCTATTACAGACAGATATGCCCACTCTACATCTGCACTTGGTTCATGCTATGCGATAACAGCTAACAGCACACCTGAGCAGGCAAAGGCATGCATCGACTTCCTTGGACTTCTGTATACAGATTCAAAGCTTGCTGATCTCTATACATTCGGTATCGAAGGCGAAGATTTCAACTATGATGAGAACGGTCATGTAAAGCAGACTGATGCCGGCAAGTATAACCACTCTATGTGGGAGTCAGCTTCAGCTACTATCGTTACACCTCTGTACAACGAGCCTGACAACAAGGCAGATCTGTACATTGACTTCAACGGAAGCGCAAAGACTTCATGCGCAGCAGGTTTCCGCTTTAACAAAGAGCCTGTAGCTGCACAGTTCAGCGCTTGCCAGTCAGTATTTGAGGAGTACGGATTCCCTCTTGAGAACGGCGGCATTCCTGAGTCGGATGTAGAGTCTACTATAGAAGCTTACTATGCGGCTCTTAATGAGGCTGGTTTCCAAGATGTTTACAACGAGTTCGTATCACAGTATGACGCATGGAAGGCACAGTAAATATCAGCTTATGCTTATAATTAAATAATAACGGCTTTTATTTTATGATTTATAAAAGACCGGTGTTTTGACGGATAAAGTCCCGAAAAACATCGGTCTTTTTTCTATGCCTGAAAAATGCAAAAGTATGAATAAAAAAGTGAGAAAATGTAAAAAAACTATTGCATATGAATTAAAAATGTAGTATCATATGCTTCGTAAACGATTAAGCAAAAAATCAGGCAGGCATAAGCTCAGACTTAGACAAAACCTATAACTGCTCTATAACTGCTAATGATAAGAGTCTCAAAAGCCGTGCTTACCGGACAGGCTGCAGACCGGTTGAATGACAGGCGACTGCGTCAGGAAAACTGCATATTCAGAGAGGACTGCATTATATATGGCATCCATGAAAGACATTGCGGCAAGGTGCGGTGTATCTGTAGCTACTGTCAGCAAGGCGTTAAACGATCATAGTGATATAGGCGAAGAGACTAAGAACAAAATAAGGCGCATAGCTAAAGAACTCTGCTATTACCCGAATTTTTCCGCAAGAGCGTTAAAGACAAACAAAAGCTATAATCTTGGCGTTCTCTATAAAGACGCATCGGGAAGCGGTCTTACGCATGATTACTTTTCGAGGGTGCTTGAAAGCTTTAAGAATGAGGCGGAACAGCAAGGATATGACATCACGTTCCTCAGCAATTCCAAGATAAGAAAAGACAGGATGTCTTATCTGGAACACAGTATTTACAGAGGAATGGACGGCGTTATGATCGCAGTTGCGGATTACAAGGACAAAGAAGTGATCGAACTTCTGCAGAGCGCGCTTCCGGTGGTAGCCATCGACTACGTATACAACGGGCGCATTTCCATTGTATCAAGCAACGTGAGCGGTATGAGAGAACTGCTTGAGTACATATACGCTCAGGGACACAGACGCATCGCATACATATACGGCGAAGAATCGATGGTCACGACAAACAGACTGTCCACATATTACAGCTTCCTGCACGGCAAGGGTATGGAGACCGTAAGCGAATATATCTGCGAGGGAAAATACAGGGATTCGCACACGGCGGGCGTTATCACCAACAGGCTTCTCGATCTGAAACAGCCGCCCACATGCATAGTATATGCCGACGACTTTGCGGCGATAGGCGGTATGAACGCAATAAAGGACAGAGGGCTGAAAATACCGAAAGATATTTCTGTCGCAGGATTTGACGGCATCACGATGGCAGGTCAGCTTGAGCCTAAACTCACGACTTACTGGCAGAATACCGTGGATATGGGAATAGAGGCAGCGAGAAAACTCATAAGCCTTATAGAGATGCCGAAAGAAACGCCGATAGTCCAGTATACCGTCAACGGAAAACTGATAGAAGGCAGTTCGGTGGGAAAAATTTAAAAACCAATATTAAGTCTGCAGACGCGGCAGATTAATATAAAATCACAAAAATACTATATTTTAAGTATGGGAGGATTAAAAATGAAGAAAAAAATCATTAGCGTATTGCTGTCAACAACAATGATAGCATCAATTCTCGGAGGATGCGGCGGCGGCTCAAATGATGCTGCAGGCACACCCGACGCCGGAACAGAAACAGCAGCAACAGAGGCACAGACGGATGCAAACGCGACAACACCCGCAACAGAAGCAGCTGCGGAAACATCAACAGAGGCTTCCACAGAAGCAGCTTCAGGCGACGGCTCTGTAGTTACGGTAGCAGACGGCGAAGGCACAGTATTGAACATTTACTGCTGGAATGAGGAGTTCAAGTCACGTATTACTGACCACTATCCTGCATATACAGAGGTTGAT
>CANREB010000048.1 GCA_947629525.1 uncultured Lachnospiraceae bacterium | reverse complement strand
GGGGGATTTTATAAAAAATGGAATCTGGAAGCCTATAGAAGGGGGCTTAGAGATTCCGAGAGATTATTATATAAAAAGAGGAGGTGCTTAATATGAAAAATAAAGTTATAGCGATCACGACGATCATATGTATCATACTGCTTTGCTGCGCGGGCGGTTTTTATATGAAAATGCGCAGCCGGATACCGGAAAATCCCCGAGGCACGATAGGCAATACGGCGGGCAATCTTTACAACAAGGGGCTGTTTTGCGAGAGCGACGGATATGTCTATTTTGCCAATCCGTATGACAACAATACGCTGTACTGTATGCGTTCCGATGAATCAGAAGTCAAAAAGCTTGTTGCCACTTCGGTAAGCAGCATAAATGCCGGCGGCAAATATTTATACTATTATCAGGAAGGTTCGGGCGGAGGCGCCGGTCTCGGATTTCTCATAAGCACTACCGGTGTATACCGCGTTGAGAAAAACCGCCCTTCAAACGTCGAATGTCTTGACCGTATTTTAGGCAAATATGTTTTACTGGTTGATAACAGCGTATATTACACCTGCTCGGAAGACAACCTGACGACCAACCGTGTTGACATCGATGGCGAAAATAAGGGAATTTTCCTTGATAGTGATGTCCTTCCCGTGTGTGTGCAGGATTCAACATTTTATTTTCCGAACAGCGACGGCAATCTGCATCTTATGGCACTTAGTCTGAGCGGCGGCTCGGCAAGACAGGTGCTGAACGAAGACCTGTATATGCCTATAGTTGAGGGCAACACTGTATACGGCATAGACATACACGACGATTATTCGCTTGTAAGCGTCAATATGACTGACGGGACAAAAACAGTACTTGACCATGTAAGGACCAATCTTATAAATGTAACCGACAGCTACATATACTATCAGACATCAGGTAATACGCAGGAACTGAGGCGCATCTCAAAGGACGGCTCAAATATGGAAGTAGTCGCGCAGGGAACATACTCAAACATCAACGCAACGTCAAATTATGTGTATTTCTCAGCATTTAACGCCGCTACTCCGATATACAAAACTCCCGTTTCAGGACCTGTAAACGTCACCACATTTGACGCGGCAGCTCAGGCAGCATTAAATCAATAGCACAAAATGAAGAAGGTAAAGGATGAAAAGCGATCAATCCTTTACCTTTTTTATCTGATTTCATTAAATGCGGAATAATATATCCTCGTCAAAGGTAACGTTCAAAAAGAGCGACCTGATCATAAATACAGCGCCAACTGCTTGTAGATTTCGCCGTTACGCATATATATTCTTTACCGTCCGCATCGGCGGCAAGACTTGCCGCGCAGCTGCCCGACTGTGTGATATATCCTGTCTTGGCGCACAACACTTCTCCGTGGGTGTCCTTATCCTCTATCCTTCTCAAAAACCAGTTTGACAGTTCTATGCCATCAGGATGCTGCGCTGTAGACGACGTAGTATATATGTGTGCCGACAGCACTTCTCTGCAAAAGCTGTTGTCCGCCGCGGCTTTCATTATGACAGCCATGTCATAAACCGTACTGTAATGCTGCTCGTCATATATTCCCACGCAATTCGTAAAGTGCGTCGTTTCCGCTATTCCAAGCTCGTCCAATTTGGCATTCATCATATCAACAAACGCCTCATGCGAACCTGCCACATAAACCGCAAGTCCCATCGCCGCATCGGCTCCCGACGGAAGCACCGTACCGTAAAACAAATCCCTCACAGTCACCGTCTCATCCGCCGCAAACCCCGCGTTACTGCAGTCATGGACGAAGCTGTAATCCGTTATATCAAGCGTGACCGTAAAAGTATCGTCGAGGTTTTCCACATGTTCTGCGGCTACAAGTACTGTGAGTATCTTTGTCATCGAGGCGGGAAAGATACGCGCCCGCGAATCTCTCTGAGCTATTATCGTCCCGTCCGCAACATCTATAAGCACTCCGTTCTCACTTATTATATCGGCGCTAAAAGACTCCGTCGAATCCGTAGCCGACGCCGAGAGCGGCGGAAACATATTTATCAGCCCGCCCAACGGACTGACATGGTTTTCCTTAAAATCAGCTATCTGCCGGTCAGCGGCATCAGCCGCTTTCGCAAATACTCCGAAATGAGCAAGAGATATATCTGCCGCTTCTGTCTCAGCAGCCGCAGTGCTTTCTTCCGATACCGCATCAGCAGTTTCATTATCGATCATGTCAGCGTCTATCTGCTGTACGTCCGCATAGTCATTGCTGATATGCGATGATATCAAAGCTCTTATGCCGATAAAAATCCCCGCGACACATACCACCGCGGCGACAGCTATGTATATCGCGTATTTTCTGATAAGCTCCTGCCTTTTTTTTCGGCGGCGCATCTCTTCTATCCTTGATTTCCGCCTTGACTGGCGCTGTTCATCGCTTAAATAATGTTCGTCAATCCTCGAATTCGCCATTGTCCTCCCCCGCGCCTATGTCAAGCATATTCATTGTGCGGCGCTTTAATCTTGCCTCTTCGGATTTCTCAAGTATAAATTGTTTTACCTCGCGCGAATGCCTGATATGCTCTATGACAAGCTGCGGATTTGTGGTATCGCCTGTATAACATACGACCGTACCAAGTCCGAATATACGCTCAAACAGCGATGTCTTTAATGTGACATCCTGAATTTTATACATATAGCAATCATTTTCTTCCGTATTAAGTAACCCTGAATTTAATGTGACAACATCATCTTTTATGTTGTAAACCGTGAATGTAAACGGCAGTCCGAAAAATACCCACCTTTTTCTCTCTTTAAACATTTTTTCCTCATTTCTGCGCGGGATGTATTTACTTACCGCTCAATACCCGCGCGCACTGAACGATGACTTATGATATATTATATCACACATATATCCGAAAATGAAGCCTCAATATTACAGAAGATGTGTTTTTAATATTCAACTTTTATAACATTTTAAGCATTTATGCTTGCAACCTTTTCTGTGATGTGGTATTATATCAAAGATGTATAAGCACTTTGTAGGAAATACGCTTGGCAAAGATGGAGGACTTAAGAGAATTTTTCTCTTATTTTTTTGTGTCCGCGCTGTTGACGCAGAAAAATAATAGCAGCGCAGAAAGAGGTATATTATGAGACATTTAATGAGACCGCTTGATTTCTCAGTAGAGGAGCTTGACAGACTCTTTGATCTTGCTGAGGATATTGAGAAAAATCCCGAAAAATACGCACATGCATGCGAGGGCAAAAAGCTTGCGACCTGCTTTTACGAACCCAGTACCCGCACGCGCCTCAGTTTTGAGGCGGCAATGCTCAACCTCGGGGGAAAGGTACTCGGATTTTCGGATGCCAATTCATCATCTGCCGCCAAAGGCGAAAGTGTTTCCGATACAATACGCGTGATCTCGTGCTTTGCCGATATATGCGCGATACGCCATCCAAAAGAGGGCGCGCCCATGGTTGCGGCATCGCACTCATCTATTCCTGTGATAAATGCCGGCGACGGCGGACATCAGCACCCGACGCAGACACTCACGGACCTTCTTACGATACGCGCCATAAAGGGACGTCTTGATAATTTCACAATAGGTCTGTGCGGCGACCTTAAATTCGGGCGCACGGTGCACTCGCTGATCAACGCGCTGGTAAGATATGAAAACATCAATTTCGTATTCATATCACCCGACGAGCTTAAGATACCGGAATACATAATAGAAATGCTTCGTGAGCGCAATATTCCTTTCCGCGAGATAAAAAAGCTTGAGGAAATTATGCCTGAACTCGACATCCTGTATATGACGCGCGTACAGAAAGAACGCTTTTTTAACGAAGAGGATTATGTACGTTTGAAAGACTATTATATCCTTAACAAAGAAAAGATGAAGCTTGCAAAAGAAGATATGATCGTCCTGCACCCGCTCCCGCGTGTGAATGAAATTTCCGTTGAAGTGGACAGTGATCCGAGAGCCGTATACTTCCGTCAGGTGCAGTACGGCGTATATGTGCGTATGGCACTGCTTTTGACACTGTTGGATATAAAGGTTGACGGTTAAGGAGGAAAAATATGTTAAACGTTGGAAAAATCGAAGAGGGTTTTGTGCTCGACCACATCAAGGCAGGAAAAAGTCTTAGCATTTATAAACACCTTGGACTTGACAAACTTGACTGCACTGTAGCGATCATAAAAAACGCACGCAGTGAAAAAATGGAAAAAAAGGACATTTTAAAAGTTGAATGTGACATCAATACGTTAAACCTTGATATATTAAGTTTTATCGACCACAACATCACCGTAAATGTCATAAAAAACAGTGAAATAGTGCAAAAGCTGCCGTTGTCGCTCCCAAAAGAGATAAAGAATGTTCTAAAATGCAAAAATCCCCGCTGCATCACATCGATCGAGCAGGAACTTCCGCATATTTTTGTACTGACTGACGAGAAAAAAGAAATTTACCGCTGCAAGTACTGCGAAGAAAAGTATAGCGATACCGAGCTGTTATAACTAAAAACTTCAGGCGCCGGCTTATGTATATGAGCCGACGCCTGATCTTATTTACCGCGTATTTAAGAAAAGTTTAATATCTCCTGTTTGGGCTTCTTAGCCGCGTTTACACTTACGGCTTGAAGCACCGGACCTTCCTCGCCGTTATAGTCTTTCCATTTCTCTCTGTGTACCGTAGCTGTCACATCCACCCACTGCTTGTTTTCCAACTCACTGCACTTGTCATATTTGCATGCATATCCGAGAAACGCCATATCATCAGCACAGCATGTCATCGCCATACGCCCCGGCACAAAATATTTATCGTTGCTGCCCTCGGGTTTTAATACCATTGCCTTGAACTTAACAGTCTTGCCAATATATCTGTCAAGATTGTCCATGGCATCAAGATAAAAAATGCCATACGCATAATCATCAAGTTCCAACGTGGAATTTTTTAAGTCGTAAGGCAGATCTTCCTCAAATATCTGATTGATCTCCCCGTTTTTGTCCTCAAACACGATCTCAGCCTGAGGGCATACAGCTTTTACATTACGCCTGAAACCGCTGAGCTGTTCCATAAGCCCATCGCAGCGGTTAAATATAATAAGTTCAGACTTCCTGATCATTTCCGCAAGCAATGAACGCATATTTGTATAATAGTTCTGGAATGTGGCTGCATTGATCGTCGTAATCTGCTGTTCCACTTTCCAGTGCCATGGCAGCTTAAGATTTTTAAAATTCCACATACCATTGTATTCTATGATGATGCGTTCAGGCTTATGCTTCTTTTCGAGTTCTATCATATTGGCAGGGGTCATCTGCTCCTCCTCATCTATGAGTTCAACTACAGTATTGCTCTTTTTCAAGATCTCCTCGTCATACTCGATCTCGCCTTCTTCACACAATATGAGCAGTGTCTTTCCCATAGTCTGAAAATACGGCTGCGAAAGCGTATATGATATGAACTCGGTTTTTCCGCTTTCCAAAAATCCATTAATGATATAAACAGGTTTCATAATGTGATATTACCTCATTTTGCAAACAGTGTCTCTAAATTCTCCTCATTAAGCTCAGCGCCGATAACGCATATCTTACCTGTGACTTCAGGCGCGCCCTCGCGCACGTTGCTCTCACCCGGAACATAATCAAAATCCAGCCATTTACCGCTGTCCGATGCGACCATTCCCTTAGCGCGAAGTATTGAGCCGTATGTCTTGGCATCGTCAAGTTTTTCAAGTATTTCTTCAAGCTGTTCCTTTGTGTATGTTTTCGGGGTCTCAAATCCCCAGCTTGTAAACACATCATCTGCATGATGATGACCGTGGTCATGGTCATGACAGCCGCATGTACACTCATCATCATGATCGTGATGATGCTCGTGTTCATCATCGTTATGATGGTCATGACCATGATGTTCATGATCATGATGTTCATGGTCATGATGATGCTCATGTTCATCATGGTCATGATCGTGATGATGCTCGTGTTCGTCATGCATTGCCGCAACTTCCGCCATAAGTTCTGACTCCAAGTCCTTTGCGTTCTCTATTGTCTCAAGTATCTGTTTACCATCAAGCTGTTCCCATGGTGTCGTTATCACCGTTGCCTTACTGTTGTGCTCACGTATGATCTCAAGCGCCGCATTGAGCTTGCTCTCACTTATATCCGCAGTCCTGCTCAATATGATCGTACCCGCATGCTCTATCTGGTTTAAGAAGAACTCGCCAAAATTCTTCGCATACATCTTACACTTATTCGCATCAACCACAACTACCGCACTGTTGAGCGTCACTTCGACATCCGTATCTACTTTCTGAACGGCTTTCATAACATCCGAAAGTTTACCTACACCCGAAGGCTCGATCAAAATACGTTCGGGATGATATTTTTCAAGCACTTCCGCGAGGGAACTTCCAAAATCTCCCACAAGCGAACAGCAGATGCATCCCGAATTCATCTCCTTTATCTCAACGCCTGCCTCTTTCAGAAATCCGCCGTCAATACCTATCTCGCCAAACTCGTTCTCGATAAGGACGACCTTTGACGCATCCAGCGCCTCCTTTAAGAGCTTCTTGATGAGCGTCGTCTTGCCCGCCCCCAAAAAACCTGAAAAAATATCGATCTTTGTCATTTTAACCGCCAACCTTTCCATTAATACATAAATAATAAATTTATGCCTTACATTTTCCCTTAATTTTTAATCATATCACAAATATAATTAAAATACCACAAATAAGCATATTAAAAATAAATTAAGAATATAAATTATATCTTATCACTCATCTGCCATATACCATTCAAGCTTATCCGCGCTTATCCGTTCATAATTATCCGCGCCCTCGCCTGTTCTTAAATATACATTCCGTATGCCTGCCTGAATGATCATCCGCGCGCACAGCGGACAGGGTTTTGCCTTATGTACGGACAGATCATCGGGATTTATTCCCGCAAGGTACAGATCCGCCCCTATAGTCTGCTCGCGTGAACAGTTTAAAAGCGCGTTCGCTTCGGCATGAACGGCACGGCATATCGCATATCCTTCGCCCTGATGCATGTTTTTTCTGATCCTCGGGCAGTCGCCTATATCGCAGCAGTTTTCAAACCCGCGCGGTGAACCGTTATAACCTGTTGATATGACTGCATCGTCCTTGACGATAACAGCCCCGTATTTTCGTTTTATGCATGTACTCCTGTACGCAAAATTCTCCGCGCAGTTTAAATATGCGTCTATCTTTGAAATGCGCCCCCTCTTTTGCGGTCTTACCATCTCTGCCTCTTTTCCGCGTTATCACCAAACGCTATTATTTTGTATTATGATCTGATATTCGTTTTTGATCGTGCCTGACGGAATATTGTATGTCTTATCAGACTCACTGCCGCCCGATATCATACCAAGCAGCCTGCCGTCCATATCAAACATTCCTCCGCCTGACATACCGGCACGGGCATAACATTTTGTCTGTATCACAAAACAGTTAAATACAGTTGAAAAATCTATCGACGTTATATATCCTTTAGAGAAAATGATACCGCCGTTGTCTAAATTTACGCCAAGCTGTATGACATCCAGTCCCGTGTACGATCTTTCAAAAGTATTTCTTGCCTCGGCACTGTTTTCAATATCATCTGAGTCAAATAATCGTACCTTACGCAGCGCATGCAGCGTGTCGCCTGCTATTTCGCCGACTTCGATATATATAAATCCTATGTCATACTGCTGTGAAAGCCCCAGAAATTTTGCGTCTGCCCGCATACCGTCAAAAAATGTGACACTCGCGTCAGAAGCCTCTATAAGAAGATGCCTGTTCAAGGCTATGACCACGCATTTATCGTTTATATCCCAAATAATGCCGCTGCCTGCATGCGTTTTCATCGATACCTTCACTATGCTTTTCCTGACCGACAGATATATTGATTTCGTTTTCAGGATTTCAGAGGCAGGTTTTGCAGAACCGCCGCAGATACAAGAGTCTGTCGCCATTTCGGATTTATCTGCATTATAAATAAATATACCTGCTATTACCGCAAGCACCGCCAAAAGCGCGAAAACAGCCTTTCTCATATATCCCCCGCATTATGCCTGAAACCATATCAAAAAGGAACTGTATGACAGTTCCCTTATTTTCATATTGCAACCGCAGCGATAAGCCGAGTTATGTCAGCGCCGGCATCTGCCGCCGCGAATGGTCATCTATCTGGGACTGCCGTTACCGTCAGCCTCAAGCGACCCACCTGAAAGCAGACCGGGCAGGTCTGTTGCTCTCTATTTGGTCTTGCTCCGAATGGGGTTTACATATGCCCTCCTCGTTACCTCGGAGGCGGTAGTCTCTTACTCTGCCTTTCCACCCTTACCAAAAAGCTTTGGCGGTTTATTTCTGTTGCACTATCCTTAGAGTCGCCTCTACCGGACGTTATCCGGCATTCTGCCCTGTGGAGCTCGGACTTTCCTCACCTCTGCAATGCAGAGCCGCGACCATTTGCCGCAGTTGCACTATTATTTTATAATGATTTGCGAAATCGCGCAAGACGAAAAATCACAACACAGCCATAATTTTTAAAATTTCTTTTATTTGAATTCCTTTAGCCGTTCTTATATTCAGCCGCCCGATACCTGAAACTGGTAGTCGGCATGCCGCATTCTTTTGCCGCCGCTTCGTTTGTGAGCATTCCCGCATCCCACCTTTTATATACTTCGTAAAAATTTTCAGGCAGCGACTTTGGCGGACGCCCGAAGCGCACGCCTCGTTCCTTTGCCGCCGCTATTCCTTCCGCCTGTCTCTTTCTTATCGTGCCGCGCTCATTTTCAGCCACATATGACAGCAGTGCTAGTACCAGATCGCTTATAAATGTCCCCAACAGATTTTTTTCCCGGCGCGTGTCAAGAAGCGGCATATCTATCACGGCAAGATCCGCCCCTTTTTCTTTTGTTATCACTCTCCACTGCTCCATAACTTCGTCATAGTTTCTCCCCAGTCTGTCTATAGACTTTATGTATACCAAATCTCCTGCTTTAATCTTTTTAATAAGCTTTTTATACTGCGGACGGTTGAAGTCTTTTCCCGAAATCTTGTCAATATAGATATTCTCTCTTGGCACATCCATTTCTGCCAACGCTATCATCTGCCTGTCCTCATTCTGTTCTTTTGTTGAAACCCTGACATACCCATAAACATTTCCCATTTTTTATCTTCTCCTTTGGTCTGATTTAAATACCATTATAATCTAAAATAAAACAATAGTATCATTATAGGTGTCATACAAAAAAAGACAGTGCTATATTCAGCACTGTCTTTTTTATCAGTTATTTGATTTCAAACCTTAAAGCAGCTTCCTCCGACAAACTCCCTCACGATCGAGTTCATCGGCAGATCTTCCGTGCTTACGCCTAGGAAATAGCTGAGGAATTTAAGCAGGCGCACTGCTTCAAAATATTCAGGTTCGTCAGGTCCTATATTGTACAGCAGCGGCTCGGCATACTGCTTAAGCACAGCCAGTTCATATATAAGCGCCGAGTTGAACATCGCATCCGCGCTCTCCTGAAACGGGAAAATATTTTCCGTCTCGCCCCTGCGCACCGACGGCCACATCTGAATAGTACGCTTGGCGCTTGCGCCGCGCGTCCTTGCGTCCCGGACAAGCCTGCGCAGAAGCCGCCCGTCCGTAGTCGGTATGCGGTTATGTTCGTCAATGTTGAGCGTCGTCAGCGCACTGATATAAATCTTATATTTACATTCGGCGGGCAGCGCATACGACATCTTATCATTAAGCCCATGTATTCCTTCGATGACAAGTATATCGTCAGGTCCTAACTGCTTATAATTTCCTTTGTATTCACGTTTGCCCGTCACAAAGTTAAATGTCGGCAGCTCCACTCTCTTGCCCGAAAGCAGATCGCACATATCCTGATTAAACTGTGCTACATCTATCGCTTCAAGGCACTCAAAATCATAATCACCGTTTGGCTGTCTCGGCGTTTTCTCCCTGTCAACAAAATAATCATCGACCGCTATCGGATGAGGCACAAGCCCGTGTGTCTTAAGCTGTACGGACAGACGATGTGAAAATGTAGTCTTGCCTGACGACGACGGTCCTGCTATCATTACGAATTTTATGCCGCCGCGCGATACGATGTCCGAAGCTATCTCGCTTATGCGGCGTTCCTGAAGCGCTTCCTGCACAAGCACAAGCTCATTAAATTTTCCCATCCTTATCTGATCATTAAGATCGGCGACCGTGTCAATGCCAAGCTTGATGCCCCAGTCGGACGCTATCTCCATGGAATTAAAGAGTTTGGGCGATGGCTTAAATTTGTCGATTTTTTCAGGATTTTCCTTATGGGGCAGCATAAGCAGGAAACCGCCTTCATAAAGCTTAAGGTCAAAGTATTTCACATATCCCGTGCTTGGAAGCATATATCCGTAATAATAATCGTAATATCCGTCCAGATTATAGACATTTACCGTGGAACTTCCCCTGTATTTAAAAAGCTTTACCTTGTCGTACATCTTCTGACTTGCAAAAAGTTCATCCGCCTCGTCTATCGGAAGGCTCTTTTTGATTATCAACAGATCCTTGTCAATGTACTCCTGCATTTTAGCTTTGACTTTGCCGATAAGTTCCTGCGTTACCTCAAAATCGCCCGCCTTGGAACAGTAATATCCGTTGCCTATCGAAAATTCCATTTTTATCTTATCAACTTTATCGGCGCCTACGACCTCGCTTATCGCCTTCATGAGTATAAGTGTTGCGGTACGGTTGTAAGTCTTTTCGCCCGTGTCGTCCGCCATAGTCAGAAACTCAACGGTACAGTCCCTGTCAACTTTTTTAAAAAGCTCCATTATCTTACCGTTTCTCACGGCAAGCGCTATCTGATGCGAGTAAGCCTTTTGGTATATGCCCGCAATCTCGCCATATGTAATGCCTGCGGGAAATTCTCTCGTTTTTCCCTTGAATGTCACCATATAGCTGCTCTTTGTTTTACTGTTAATGTCCATATCTTTCCTCCGTTAGTATAAGTGCAGCATCGTACACTTTTTATATTATTTTACGATAAAAGGTTCCTTTGGTTCGGCAGTGCAGATCCTTACCCCCATTATCTCACGCTTTAAAAATTCTTCCATATAAGGTATGAACAGCTTTTCTATGCCATAGTGACCCGCATCGATTATGTTCAATCCCTTTGCCACGGCGTCAATACCCGTATGATGCGATATGTCGCCTGTTATCATTACATCTGCGCCCGCATTTACCGCATCCTGAACATAGTCGCCCCCTGAGCCCGGCATCACAGCCGCCGTCTCCACTATATCGCCGGGTTCGCCGAATATACGCACGTTAGGCACATTAAAACGCGCTTTCACAAGTTCCGCGCAGTCGGCGACGCTCATTTTCCTGCCAAGGCGCCCTACGCGTCCGCATCCTTCCTTTGATATATCGTCTTCATATGTAACGTTTAAGACTTCCCTGTCTTTCAATGAAAGTTCATCGGCGGCGGCATCAGCCATCCCCATTACGTCAAAATTCGTATGCATGGCGTAATAACATATATCATTCTGAATAAGTCTGTACAGGCGTCTTCCTATAAAATCATCCGTAGTTATGCTGCTCAGCTTTTTAAATATAAGAGGATGGTGCGTAAGCAGCATATCCGCGCCGACGCGTACCGCATCATCTATCACCTCATCGGTTGCGTCAAGCGCTATATAGACAGTGCATACTTCCTTATCCCGCCTTCCTGCCAAAAGCCCTATATTGTCCCAGTCCTCGGCGTATTCCGGCGGCGAAAGCGTCTCAAGCATCTCTATTATATCGCTGCATTTCATATCCTGCCCCTCCCTGCCGCTTTCAGACGGCTGTTAATAATAATTACCCAGACAAAAGGCGATATCGCGCAGCTCCTGTTCCAATTCCAAGGCGCGTACCGTGTGGTCTTTAAGCCCTCCCCTTATCTCCTCAAGCTTGCTTTTTTGTTTCAACAAATATTTTTTCAGTGTAGGGTCAGCATTCTCAAGCAGATATCTTCCATATGTATCATACACCAAAATATGCGCGTCATCAGGTTTGCTATGCTTATCAGGCTTGCCATGGACCGCACGCATCATCGGATAGTATTTGCCATCCTCACAGACCATATTTTCCCGCGCTATGGAAAATCCGTTTTCGCGAAGATATGCCCTTACCTCACCGATTTCCGACTGCGGCTGCAGGATAAGCTGCCCCATATTTTCCAAAAGTCCGCTTCCTCTTTGCAGTATGGATATGATAAGCTTTCCGCCCATTCCCGCGCATATTATTCCGTCAGCCTCTTTGTCCGAAAGCGCATCCATCCCGTCAGACTGCCTTGTCTGAATATATTCCTGAAGACGGCACTTTTCTATGTTTGCTTTTGCCCTTTCAAGCGGTCCCGCATTTATATCCATCGCTATAACACGCCTGCAGATACCACTCCTTATAAGTTCGATCGCCACATATCCATGGTCGCATCCGATATCCGCGATACATCCGCAAGGCTCTACGAGCCCTGCCACTGCTCTCATCCTGTCTGACAATACCATCAGTCCAGATAATCCTTAAGCTTGCGGCTTCTTGACGGATGGCGCAGCTTTCTCAAAGCCTTAGCCTCTATCTGCCTGATACGTTCCCTTGTGACATTGAACTCCTTGCCGACTTCTTCAAGCGTCCGCGCCCTGCCATCATCCAAGCCAAAGCGCAGCCGCAGCACTTTCTGTTCTCTGTCCGTAAGCGTGTCAAGCACCTCCACGAGCTGTTCCTTTAATAAAGTAAACGCTGCCGCGTCAGCAGGTACAGGCACATTGTCGTCCTGAATGAAGTCGCCAAGATGACTGTCCTCCTCCTCGCCTATCGGTGTTTCGAGTGAAACAGGTTCCTGGGAAATCTTAAGTATCTCACGGACGCGTTCTTCCGGCATATTCATCTCTTTTGCTATCTCCTCGGGCGTCGGTTCACGTCCAAGCTCCTGCAAAAGCTGCCTGCTCACGCGGATAAGCTTATTGATAGTCTCTACCATATGGACGGGTATTCTGATAGTACGAGCCTGATCGGCAATCGCTCTTGTTATAGCCTGACGTATCCACCATGTAGCATAAGTTGAGAACTTATAGCCTTTTCTGTAATCGAATTTCTCAACCGCTTTTATAAGACCGAGATTTCCCTCCTGAATAAGATCAAGGAAAAGCATACCTCTGCCTACATATCTCTTGGCAATGCTCACAACAAGACGCAGATTTGCCTCGGCAAGGCGTTTTTTTGCGTCCTCGTCGCCAAGCTCCATTTTTTTTGCAAGCTCTATCTCCTCGTCAGCGCTGAGAAGAGGCACCTTGCCTATCTCTTTCAAATACATCCTGACAGGGTCTTCGGTTCCAACGCCCTCAGGCACAGAGATATCAAGGTTCTCCATATCCATCTCTTCATCATCGGAAAGGATCAGATCCTCATCAGGCATATCGTCATCGTCGTCAGTGATGCGCAGCACGTCAACATTATTCTGGTCAAGCGTCTCGAGGATTTTTTCAAACTGATCTTCCTCAAGAGGCATATCCTTAAAATAATCGCTGATCTCCTGATATTCCAACACGTTCTTTTTCTTCTTTGCTATCGCCAAGAGCTCTTTTAATTTCGCGTCAAACTTTGCTTGTGTGTTTTCGTCCATTCCGGTCAATCCTCCATACCATATATTTTTATCCTTATTTTAGAGAAATATGCGTTTTGCTAAGTTCTTCCAGTGCTTTTCTTCCCTCTATCACCTTGCCCAGCGCCGTGATATCCACTCCCGACTTTGCCGAATAATAGTCAAAACTGTTCTTCTTTACGCTGAGAAGGATATCGTTAAACGCCTTTTCTTTTTCCGTATCGTTATCAAGTTCGGGAAGCTTTGTCGTAAAGAGCGACGCCGCTTCGCTCTGCTCATTCTCGTCCTCAAACATGTTTATTATGCCCGCAGGATTTAGGCTGCCTTTCTCTATGTCGTCAAACATCCTCTGAGCCACTTTCGCATACAGCTCCACTGTAAAGTCCTCGGGCGTTATGTAATTTTTTATTTTGGGATAAAGCTGCGGATAGTCACTAAGCCATGTAAGGAACAGGCGTTGAACTTTTTTTGCGCTTTCCTCGGGCGTGTTTTTATTCCTGCTTTGTACTCCCGAACGCGGTCTTTCAACAGGCACCGCATAGCCGCCTGTCTTTGCCGCCATATTTACTACAAGCTTTCTTAAATTTTCAAAGCCTATATGATACTTGTCCGCAATTGCTTCTATATAATTTTCACGCTCGACATCCTCCGAAAAGTCACAGAGCTTTCGCGCTATCTGATTGTGAAAATTAGTCTTCTGCTCAGGGTCTTCCATATTAAATTCACGCTCAAGCATCCTTATCTCGAACATAAAAGAATTTTCCGCATTATCGATGCGCTCCTGAAATGCTTCTCTGCCGAGATTTTTTATAAATTCGTCGGGATCCTTGTAGGGCGACATATTTATGATGCGTCCCGACATTCCCGCGCTCTTAAGTATACCTATCGCGCGCAGCGCCGCTTTGACACCCGCACCGTCACTGTCGTATGCAAGAAGCACATCTTTCGTATATTTCTTTATCAGCCCTGCCTGTCCGGGTGTAAAAGCTGTCCCAAGCGATGCCACAGCCTGTGTAAATCCCGCCTGATGCATACTTATGACATCCATATACCCCTCGCAGAGTATTATATTGCCTGTCCGCGTACTTTTGGCATAATTCATACCGTAAAGATTGCGGCTCTTATCAAATATTTCCGTCTCGGGCGAGTTGAGATATTTAGGTCCGCTGTCAGAGTCTCCCATTATGCGTCCGCCAAATCCAATGACCCTGCCGCCAATATCCTGTATCGGAAACATTACCCTGTTCCAAAATTGAGTCGTCGTGCCTCTCTTTTCATCAGTTTTGGCAAGTCCCACGGCTCTTATAAGATCATCGTCATATCCTTTGCCATGCAGGTAATCCAAAAGTTCTCCGCCCCTTACAGGCGCATATCCCAACCCGAAATTTTTCCGCGTCTCCTCCGAAAGCCTGCGCTTGTCCAAATACTCTTTTGCCTTTGCCCCTCTTTCGGTACGCAGCTGATAATAATAAAATTTAGCGGCTTCCTTATTGACTTCCAAAAGCCGTTTGCGTCTGCTTTCTTTTTGTCTTGCCTCTTCCGAGTACTCAGCCTGCGGAAGCGTCACCCCCGCTTTATCGGCAAGTATCTTCATAGCCTCGGGAAAACTGCAGTTTTCATATTTCATCACAAAAGTGAGGACATTACCGCCTTCTCCGCATCCGAAGCATTTATATATCTGTCTGCCCCTGTTGACTGAAAATGAAGGTGTCTTCTCACCATGGAACGGACAGCAGCACATATAATTACTGCCTTTTTTTTGAAGTCTGACATAACCTGAAATAACATCAACTATATCATTTTTCTGCCGTACTTCCTCGATAAGCTCCTCCGAATAATACATTTTAACTCCCCTGCCGCCATTATCCTATCCAAAACTTAGGCACATACAGATCATTGTACAATGATATCGCAAACCTGTCCGTCATCGAGCTTATGTAATCGCACACTACTTTCTCACGCGGCTCACCCTTAAGTCCAAGCTCGACGTAAAATTTCGGAAGCGCATCCGTATGGTGCATATAATATTCATAAAGCGTCTTGACAAGAGACACTGCCTTGCTTTCTTCATGCTTGGCGATTGGATTTTTGTACACTCTGTCGTACATAAAGCTGCGAAGATTTTTCATAGCCAGTTCTACCTCGGGCGACATCTTCACATCGTCTGTGCCTTTGCTCTGCTTAACTATGTCATGTATAAAATTATTCAGCCGCTCACGCGGTGTGTACCCAACGACCTCGCCGATCTCACGCGGCACATCGCTTTCTTTTAAAATCCCTGCTCTTACGGCATCGTCCATATCGTGGTATGTATATGCTATCTTATCGGAAAAACGTACTATCTTGCCTTCAAGAGTCGCGGGCATGCTCGAAGTCTGATGGTTGAGTATGCCGTCCCGCACCTCCCATGTCAGATTAAGCCCCTCGCCGTCTTTCTCTATGAGCTCTACTGTGCGCACACTTTGGACATTGTGCTCAAATCCGTACGGGCACACATCATTAAGCGCGCGTTCACCCGCATGACCAAAAGGGGTATGCCCCAAATCGTGCCCAAGCGCGATAGCTTCGACCAAGTCCTCGTTAAGCTGCAGCGCCTTGGCTATGGTGCGCGCATTCTGCGACACTTCAAGCGTATGCGTAAGCCTTGTCCGATAATGATCCCCTTCCGGTGAGAGGAAAACCTGAGTCTTGTCTTTAAGCCTACGGAATGATTTAGAATGAATGATGCGGTCTCTGTCCCTCTGAAATACAGGTCTGATATCACACTGCGGCTCGTCCTTTTCCCTGCCCCTTGAATTAGCGCTTAAAGTCGCATACGGGCTTAAATATTCACGTTCCCATTGTTCCAGATTTTCACGGATTATCATATCGTACCCGACCTCCAAATTCGATGTCCATATATTTATAATATTACGCGCGGACATTAAAATTCCTTTTAAATTAAGAAAATTTTTATACTTTCCGTACTTTAAACTTCTGCACAAGCTTTTCCAGTTTAGCCGCCTGCTTTGACAGGGATTCCGTCGATGACGCCGTCTGCTGCGCCGTCGCTGTATTGGCAAGAACCACATCAGAGATATTTGTTATCTCACTGCGTATATTTCCTATAGTGTCAGCCTGACGCGAAGTATCTTCCGTGATAGCCTGAAATGCTGCTGAAATCTCCGCCGAATCTGCCACTACTTCGCTGAGGCAGACAGCCGTCTTGTCGGCATATTTCCTGCTCTTAGTGATATTTTCAAGACAATTGTCTATCAGTTCCGATGTCTTTTTTGACTCCTCGCCGCATTTTATCGCGAGATTTCTTACCGCATCCGCAACTACGGCAAAGCCTCTTCCGTTTTCACCTGCCCTTGCCGCCTCGACGGATGCGTTAAGCGCAAGAAGATTAGTCTGCAGCGCGATAGATTCAATAGTTCCGACCACTTCCCTGATATCAGAAGATCTGCATTCTATTTCTTCTATTACATGAAACAGTTCGACCATATCGCTGTTACCGTTGCCGATAAGGGTGTTGAGGTTCGCAAGCTTTTCATTCACGACAACACAATGCTCCGAATTGCTGTTGATGCGCTGCACAACGCCGTCCACTTCCGACTCAAGCTTTTGTATTGAAGACGACTGTGACAGCGTTCCCTCCGAAAGCTTGTCAGCCGCTTCCATAAGCTGGCGTGAACCGTTTGACACGCTGAATGTCGTTTCCTGCACCTCATGCAGCAGGTAATTCAACGTATTGCGGATTGAATTGACTGATTTGGACAATTTATCAAAATCGCCCGGATATTCTCTCATATCAGCCATTGTGAGATTGCCTTTTGCTATGCCTCCGAGTATTTCATTCGCATCGCTTATGATATGCGACAGTGTATCGACCAGTTCCGAGCTTGCCGACTGCAATACGCCTATCTCATTTTTTCTCTTTTTATTGTCCTGTTCTATATGTACCCCGAAATTGCCTTCCGAAATATTTACGACCGCTTTTTGGATTTCGGAAACAGGTTTTAACATAACGTTTAACCTGATAAACAGCAGTACCGTAAACACGATCATAAGGGTAATGTTTCCTACAAATGTTCCATGCAGGGCATCAATTACCTGTTGGCGGATCACCTGTTTATCCTTTGTTATTCCGATCTTCCAGTGCGTCGCATCAACATCGCCGACTGCCGCATATTTTTCCCTGCCGTCGTAGTCGGTAAAATTCTCCACTTCCTGAGAGTCAAGGTCTATGTCAACCACATCCGTAAGTATCGTATTTCCATCTTCTTTTGGCAGAAAATCTTTATTTGTATGTGTCACGACGCTTCCGTCCGCTGCCAGCATAAATGCCTGCATACTTTCATCCGTACCCATACGTTCAACGATTTGAACGAGGCGGTCAATAGTGATATCCGCCAGCACAACAGCCTGTTTTCCGGCTATCCGGCACGGTGTTGCAATGCTCACGATCATCTGTCCAGTGGCAAAATCCACATAAGGTTCCGTATAAGCTATTCCGCCTGCCTCTATCGCGGCTTTCCACCATACCCTCGTTGTGGGGTCAAGGTCAAGCTTTGAATGGTCGGCAGGAAGCACGCTCTTATCATATTCAAAACATGCGTAATACATAAGCGCGTCTTCGTTTTCTTTCAGATTAAGTTCAAGGTAATCCATGATATTCTCATGGTCTGTGTCATTCTGATATACCAGACCGTCCTTTATCGTGGTAAGCGCCGCTGCCTGTTTTTCCATCCATTCATTAATGATGTCGGCATTCTCCTGCGCCTCTGCCGCCAGTTCCGTCTTACTGCTCTGTGTCAGGATCCCGTTGACAACAATGCTGACGGAAATCTGTGAAACGATAATAATTATCATAATACATGCGGCAACGAAAAATGATACGCTGCCTTTTACTGTTTTTGTACGTCTGCGAGCCATATAGTCATTCCTCCTTCACTCTACCGCAAATTATAACACAATATGCGCGAAAAAAAAAGCCTTGGAACCCAAAGCTTTTATAAATGCAGGAGATGGGACTTGAACCCACACGGTATTGCTACCACAGGCACCTGAAGCCTGCGCGTCTGCCAATTCCACCACTCCTGCGAACATTAGATATTTTACACTGTTTAACGCATGCTGTCAACTTATTTTTTATCTTTTCGCAAAGATTTTAGCAAATACGTAAAAAAATTGTTGACATATCATTAGTAAAATGATATCATATATTTTGTCATCGCGGTAATGGCAATTACATATTGATGATATGCGGAAGTGCTGGAATTGGCAGACAGGCAAGACTAAGGATCTTGTGCTAGCAATAGCGTGTGGGTTCAAGTCCCATCTTCCGCAGTAAGCAAAAAAACTAAGCTTTCCGGCTTAGTTTTTTTTCGCTTACCTGCGAGCAGCACTGTTCGGATTTTTCAATGGACAAGTATATTTACTATGACAAAAATGGTCTGTGGTATGAACTGCAAGAAGATTATAGAAAAGGAAAATCTTCTTCAATCAGAAGATCGCATAATTGCTTTAAATTTCTTTGATATTTTGGTATTTTTTTATTGACACACGTGTATAATACGTGTATAGTAGTACTATCAAATAAATAAAGAAAGGAACAAACAGTGGCAAAAGTCTCAGAAATCGTGAAGAAGATAAAGAAAAATGGATGTTATAAAATAAGGGAAGGCGGAAACCATGAAATCTGGTATTGTCCTATTACTGGTGAAGAATTTCCAATCCCACGGCATTACGGAAGGGAACTTCCTATCGGAACTGCAAACAGCATCCTGCAAAGGGCAGGGCTTAAATAACCCCGGACTTTCCCCACTGTAAAAGGAAAAACGCTATGGCTAAATACATTTATCCGGCAATCTTTACACCGGAATCAAACGGTCAGTTTTCTATCAATTTTCCAGATATTGAAAATTGCTTCACCTGCGGGGACAATCTCGAAGACGGCATCAGTATGGCTGAAGATGTCCTTTCTCTCACTCTGACACATCTTGAAGATAACGGGCGTAAAATCCCGAATGCTTCAGCAATTAACAGCCTGACCACGGAAAACGGCTCATTTGCGACCTATATTTCCTGTGATACTACTGCGTATCGGCGTCTTATGAACAACATGGCTGTGAAAAAAACTCTTACCATCCCTTCATGGCTGAATGATTCCGCAATGGCGGCAGGAATTAATTTTTCGCAAGTCCTTCAAGACGCATTAAAGCAACAGTTGAATGTTACCTGATATAAAAAAGTGACGGCATTGCCTGCAACAATGCCGTCACTTTAATATTGCCGTGTTTTTGGACTTCTTATCTTATCAGTCATGCGGCTTCTGATAAAAGCGTCCTGATATCTGCTGCGTGTTTATGACGTTCACGAACGCTTTAGGGTCAACCTTTTTGATATCGTCAATTATCTTTTTGCACTCTGCCCTCGACACTACCGAATACACTATTTTACGCTCCTGATGTTCATACGGTCCCTCGCCGCTTATTATCGTGGCGCTGTGATTGCTTTCGCGCGATATTACTTCATAAACTTCCGTGGCATGATTTGTCACGACAAGAAGAGTATGCTGCCTGTACTGCTTGTACAGCATATGAAGCACCTGCGTGGAAGTGTACTGAAAAATAATTGAATACAACGCTTTATCCCACCCGAACATTACGCCTGCAATAAGCAGTATCACGGCGTTAAATCCCAAAATTACATTAAAAGAATCTACGCCTTTTCTGTCCGACAGAAAAATCGCTATAAAATCAGTACCGCCTGTAGTAGCATTCATCATAAGGCACAAACTTGTCACCGCTCCGTTGATAAGTCCGCCGAATATGCTTATCAGCAATATATCATATGTAATTGGGAAACTCGGCAGCGCATCCGTAAGGATGTTGGTAAGCATTATCATTAACACTGAATACAGCGTAAACTTTTTGCCGATAAAGCGGAAACCTATATATATAGGTACGAGGTTTAACAGCACATTTATGAGCGTGTACGGTATGCTGATATTTGCAAACATCTCAAACGCGCGCTGAATAAGCAGCGTAAGTCCCGTCGCTCCTCCGGGATAAAGACCGCCTGTCCGCACAAAAGATTTAATATTGACCGCCATCACTGCCGAAGCAATGCACAATACGACTATTCTTTTAAAATCTTCCTTAAAATTAAATTTCATTGGCGATTTACACTCCTGTTTGATTTATATAATGATTACGCGATTTATTATATTATAACAGTATTTCCCTTTTTATGCGAGATACAATCTGCTTATTCCTGTAAAATTTTGAATTGAATATTCGCAAAATCAGGAAAAGGCACGGTTCTATAAAAACCGCGCCTTTTCTTATTGTTTTTTAAGTTACCAACCACCACTTCAAGTGGTGGTTTATCATCAGCCCTCTAAAGGGCTATGTTACTGCTCGCCCCGTAGG
>CANREB010000047.1 GCA_947629525.1 uncultured Lachnospiraceae bacterium | reverse complement strand
AGGGAATTATTAAAATGGGCTATGACCTAAATCTGTCGGACAGTGAAATCATAAAACAGCTTCAGACACAGCTTGGCACATCGCTTCAAAAGGCGCAGGAATATCTGAATAAATTCGGCAGACAGACCGTTTAAATCATCTATGCACAAGTAAGTCTATGAAGCCGACGCAGTCACAGCGTCGGCTTTTTAAAACCCCATTTACAACAAAAAAAAGTCGTTTCACGACATTTAACTTTATTTTTACAGAATTTGTACGATAAAATATATAAAAGATTTCACCACAACTCAAAACAATTATTATAAAAAAACAGAAAGAGGCAAGCCATATGAACCTTACAATATTTAATACAACATCAAAAAATTCCAATTCCATATTTGCAGGCAGTCTGCCGATGATGCAGAGGACAGGGCTTAAAAGCACGCAGGATAAAGCAGAGCGACAGCAAAAAGCCCAAAGTCAAATCGCATTTTGGGAAAATCAGAAAGAAAGCCTTAAAAATATAGAGTGCGGCACATTAGAGGAAATTGCCCAAAAACTGGATAAATTCCATACATACGAAGACCGGATCGCCGCTGTCAAAAAGCAGTACAATCAAGAGCAGATGTGGCACGTAATGGACGAGGCAAAGGAAATCGGCGAAAAGATTGCCGAGGAAGCAGAAAAACTGGAACCCAAGACCGCCGAGGAAAGGCGCGAGGATATTGCCGAGGAGGCGCTTGGCACAGACGAGTTCAAGGGCGAGATGACAGAGAGCATAGAGGAAATGCAGGAGCAGATGGCAGAGCTGTCAGAAGAAATGCAGGAACAAATGACAGATATGTCAGAAGAAATACAGGAGCAGATGACAGAACAGTCAGAGGAAATAAGCAAAACAACAGAGGAAATCACAGACACCTCGCAGGAGACTCTTGACAGCATAGCAGAAGAAAGCGCTGTGCAGACAGACAGCATAGTCATCTCAGAAATCCCTGCCGACAGTGTGGAAACATTGTCAGAACAGGCTGTAGAGCAGGCGCTAAAGTATAAAAGAATAGACGTTTTAATATAACGCATAATGCCGCATCCACGACGCAGTGGGTGCGGCATTATGTGTTATATGTCAGAGCAGAAGCCCGAATTTGACAAAAACGTTGACACAAACGAATTTAAAGGGTATCATATGGTGCAGTGGAGGATGGTTGATTTTAGAGGAGGCAGATATGAACGCACATTTGATTCCATTTTATGACAACTGGACTTTTCTGCTCACTGAGTTGGGGACGGAGATTGACGGTATTGAGGGCAGGAAGGCAGATTTTAATGCGGTAGAGCTTCCGCATGACTGGCTGATATACAACGCAAAGGATTTATACCAAAACGGTACAGGCTGGTACAGGAAAGTATTTGACGCAGATAAAGCATTTGCTGATTATGAGCGGCTTATTTTGCGCTTTGACGGCGTATATATGGACAGTACGGTCTATGTGAACGGTAAAAAAATCGGCAACTGGAAATACGGCTACTCGACTTTTGATATGGACATTACAGAGGCTGTGCATGACGGGGAAAACGAAGTAATAGTGCAGGTGCGCCATCAGTCGCCAAACAGCAGATGGTATTCGGGCGCAGGCATATACAGACGTGTGTGGATGAAAAAGTGCAAAGCGGCATACCTTACACTGGACGGTACATATGTGACGATTAAGCCTGCAGACGGCGGATTTTTACTCGAAGCGGAAACGGAGCTTGACGGTTCAAAATGGGATAACGCGCAATGCAAGTATACGCTTTGGAGAGGTGACAAGCTTGTTCAGGATTTTGGCTTTAATCAGTGGAAGAAAGAAAATAAAGACATTCCAAATGGCGAATACGGTGCGTCCAAGCTTGCGGCGGGGATAGCAGGAATAAGAGCAGTCGTGTCATCCCCTGAACTGTGGAGCATAGAAAATCCTGAATGTTATGATTTGCGTGTGGAGCTTTACTTGGACGGAGAGATTGTCGATAAAAATGACATTACCGTCGGTTTTAGAAGCTTTACATTCGACAGAGAAAAAGGACTTTTCCTAAACGGGGAGCATATCAAGATACACGGTGTATGTGAGCATCATGATTTAGGGTGTCTTGGAGCGGCGTTTCACGCGCCTGCTTTTGAGAGAAAGCTTAAGCTTTTAAAAAAGATGGGCTGCAACGCCCTGCGCACAAGCCACAATATGCCTGACCCGCAGGTAATGGATATTGCCGACAGAATGGGCTTTCTGGTAGTTGACGAAGCTTTTGACATGTGGGAGAGGACAAAGACAGACTATGACTATGGGCGCTTCTTTAAGGAGTGGTGTCCTGAGGATGTAAGAAGCTGGATCCGCCGCGACCGCAATCATCCGTGCCTGCTTATGTGGTCTATCGGAAATGAAATTTACGATACTCACGCGGACGAGCATGGACAGGATATCACAAGGCGGCTTCAAAGTCTTGTGAGGCTTCATGACCCGAAAGGAAATGCGCTTATCACGATAGGGTCTAACTATATGGCATGGGAGGGCGCACAGAAGTGTGCCGATATCATAAAAGCGGCGGGATATAACTATGGCGAGCATCTCTACAGGGAACAGCATCAAGAGCATCCCGACTGGATAATGTATGGCAGCGAGACGGCATCGCTTGTCCACAGCCGCGGCGTATACCGTTTTCCGCTCAGTCAGCCTGTATTGTCGGACGATGATGAGCAATGTTCTTCAATTGGAAATTCTTCGACAAGCTGGGGCGCAAAAAGCTGGGAATACTGCATTGTTGATGACAGGGACTGCGAGTATATACTGGGACAGTTTATATGGACAGGTTTTGATTACATAGGCGAGCCTACGCCTTACCACACAAAAAACAGCTATTTCGGACAGATCGACACGGCGGGTTTCCCCAAAGACTCGTATTATTTCTTTCAGGCGGAGTGGACAGAAGTGGAAAAAGCGCCGATGGTTCACCTTTTCCCGTATTGGGATTTTAACGAAGGGCAGAAGATAGATGTCCGTGCATGCACCAACGCGCCCGAAGTAGAGCTGTTTTTCAACGGTGTTTCTCAGGGAAGACGTCATATCGATCATGTGCACGGCAAAAAGCTTGTCGCGGACTGGCAGCTTGAATATGCTAAAGGCACGATTACGGCGGTAGCTTATGACAAAGACGGCAATGAGGCAGCGAGGGACAGCCGCACGTCATTTGGCGACAGCTGCCGTATTATAGCGTATGCAGATAAGAGTGAGCTTATCGCTGACGGAAGCGATATGTGTTTTGTGACGATAGAGACGCTTGACAGGGACGGTAACAAAGTTGAGAACGCTTCTGACTATGTGGAAGTGGAACTTGAAGGGTGCGGACGTATTCTCGGCATGGATAACGGCGACAGTGCGGATTATGACGAGTACAAGGCAAACGCAAGAAAGCTTTTCAACGGAAAACTGCTTGTAGTGATTGGTTCTACGTATGAAACAGGGAAGATAAAGCTTCATATAAAAGGCAGAGGGTTTGAAAGTGCGGATATTGTCATAAATACTGTCAGTTCGCAAAATGTAACGCGTCAGGCATATTTGGAGGACTGCCAAAATCTGCCGACAGCGCAAAAGACCCTGCCCGAGCGCATACCTGTAAGAAAAGCGGAGCTTTGCGCACATGATGGGCGATGCGTTACTAAAGAGAAATCCGAACTTGTGGTGGAAGCTGTGCTCTACCCCGAGAACACTACCGACAGTAAACTCGTATGGAAAGCCGTAAATCAGTCCGGCATACCTGTAAGCTTTGCCAAGGTTGAGCCGTTTGAAAGTGCAGACGGGAGAAATCTTGCAAAAGTTACGGCGCTTGGAGACGGTGATTTTGTAGTGCGCTGTATGGTAAAATGCGGTGATAAGACGGCGCTTATTTCACAGCTTGAATATCGGGCGCAGGGAATAGGAGAAGCGTTTTTAAATCCGTATGAGTTCATCACGGGCGGACTTTATACAAGAGCATATGGTCAGCTTGGCAACGGCAACGACAAGGGTGTGGCTACAGACAGGGAGAACTTAAGCGGACCTGTATTTGACAATGTTGATTTTGGAGATTTTGGTTCTGGCGAGGTCACGCTTCCGATATTTGCACTTGACGGCAATCCGTACAATATTGATATATGGCTTGGCATGCCTTATGAGGAAGGCAGCAGGTGCATAACTTCCGTGGTATATCAAAAACCGTCAATATGGAATACATATCAGGAGGAAACATATAAGCTTCCGGAACGCATTAAAGGTCTTAACACCGTTGCGTTTGTGCTGAACGCGAAAGTACATATCAAGGGATTTGTGTTCAAAAAACCTGACAAGGCGTATGAGAAGCTTTGGGCGCAGGACGCGTCGGCGATATACGGCGACAGCTTCAGGCGCGACGGACGAGCCGTACGTGATATCGGAAATAATGTCGTGCTTTTGTATGATGATATGGATTTTGGCGAAAAGGGTACGACAGGCGTTACTGTATGCGGAGGTACTTCATTGTCGGGAAATACGATACATCTTCATTTCACCGACGAGAATGACGTGACGACTAATTATATACTGGAGTTTGAAGGGACAGGCGGTGAATGCAAAGAGCAGAACTTTAAGCTTGACAGACTTAAAGGGAAAGGAAAGATAGAATTGATTTTCCTGCCGGGCAGCAGCTTTGACCTTGAGTATCTGCAGTTTGTATAGGATAAATATCTAGGGACGGGATCAAAATATGCGCTCAGAGCAGCGCGGAAACGGAGTAAAGATATGAGAATGTATGACCTTATAATGAAAAAAAGAAACGGCGGCGTGCTCAGTGATGAAGAGATACGCTTTATGGTGAAAGGGTTCACTGCCGGCGAAATCCCTGATTATCAGATGTCGGCTATGATGATGGCTGTTTATTTTCAGGGTATGAATGAGGATGAGACGCTTTCGCTGACTATGGAGATGGCAAAAAGCGGCGATATGCTTGACCTTAGCGACATAAAGGGAATAAAAACGGATAAACATTCCACGGGAGGCGTCGGCGATAAGACATCGCTTGCCCTTGCCCCCATGGTGGCGTCCCTTGGTGTTCCCGTAGCAAAAATGAGTGGGCGCGGTCTGGGGCACACAGGCGGCACAATAGATAAGCTTGAAAGCTTTAAGGGATTTTCAACGGAAATATCAGAAGAGCAGTTTAAGGAAAATGTAAACAGGATAGGCATAGCAATAATGGGGCAGACGGCGGATCTTGCGCCTGCCGACAAAAAACTCTACGCACTCAGGGACGTGACGGCAACGGTTGACAATATGTCGCTTATTGCGTCTTCGATAATGAGCAAGAAGCTTGCCGCGGGAGCTGACGCGATAGTTCTTGACGTAAAGACGGGAAGCGGAGCTTTTATGAAAAAGGAGGAAGATTCTTTTGCGCTTGCGCGTGAAATGGTGAGGATAGGAACGGGCGCGGGGCGCAGTACTATGGCGATAGTGTCGGATATGGATCAGCCTCTTGGCTTTGCCGTGGGGAACGCGTTAGAGGTGCGTGAGGCAATAGACACACTGAACGGCAGGGGACCGAAAGATTTTGAAGAACTCTGCCTGACGCTTGGTTCATATATGACACTGGCAGCAGGAAAAGCGTCAAGCGTTGAGGAGGCAAGGCAGATGCTTGTAAGCTGCATAGCGGACGGGAGGGCTGTTAATAAACTGGCGGAATTTGTCGAGGCGCAGGGCGGTGATAAGGATATGGTATATCATCCCGAGAGACTTCCGAAAGCACCAATTATTGAGGAGATACAATCGCCATGCGACGGATATGTGCAGCGGATAGTGTGTGATGAAATAGGCATCTGTTCGCTTATACTTGGCGGAGGACGCGAGACGAAAGAAAGCAGTATAGACTTGTCTGTAGGACTTGTGCTGCACAAAAAAGTGGGGGATGCAGTCAGAAAAGGCGAGTCGCTTGCAACGATACATGCAAATGACCGCGAAAAACTTGAAGCGGCGAAATCGCGTTTTTTGGCGGCGTACACGATAAATGATATGCCTGTCACAAAAAAGCCGCTTATTAAGGGAATAGTGAACAAGTAAAAGACATAAAATGAAGTATAGTAACCTATACTTCATTTTTTATGGTGTCGATATGACTAGACATGATATTTTCAGGCAGGATATAATGGATGCGGGGGAACGTTTTGCAGATACATTTTCACTGCCGAAAGATATGGTGATAAACGCCACGCTTTTGCATATGGTTGGTAAATCGGATATCTTCGTGGAAAATTTCAAGGGGATAATCTCATATAACTGCCATGAGATAATCATAAAAGGATATGGCATTAAATACTGTATATGCGGAGAAAATATGACAATTGAATACTATTCCAATGAGGATATGAAGATATCGGGACGGATATGCGAGGTAAAGGTAATAATGGAAGCATGAGGTGAGGCTCTTGCAGAATAACTGGATTCGTTTTGTCAGAGGATGTCTGGTAATAAAGGTCGGCGGCGACTATTTGGAGCGGTTTTTTAATATGTGCCGCGCGCATGATATTTATTTATGGGGGATAAAGCGTGAGGACAACGAGTGCATCTGCAGCATATATGCGTCGGATTTTTCGAGGCTTGTGCCGCTTCTGAAAAAAACAGGAACAAAAGCGAAAGTCGTCAGCAAAAGAGGCGTTCCATTCTTAATTCCTTTTATGAAAAAAAGGATTATTTTTTTTGCGGGAGTCATTTTATGCCTGATAATGCTTAATATCGTGACAGGATATGTGTGGGCGATAGAATATGTCGGAAACCTTCAGGTAAGTGATAATGAGCTGACAGACTTTCTCGAACAACAGGGTATACATTACGGAATGAAAAAGAGCAGCATTGACTGTGAGGAAAAGGAAAAACGCCTTCGCGAAGCGTTTCCCGTGGTAACATGGACATCTGTCTATTTTGAGGGGACTAAGCTGTACATCGAAGTCAAAGAAAACGAAAAGTCAGAACCCAAAGTGGAAAAGACTAAAGGAACGGATATTGTGGCTACAGATAATGGCGTTATAACGTCGATAATCACGCGCAACGGTGTCCCCATGGTGAAAGCAGGCGATGCCGTTAAAAAAGATCAGGTGATCGTTGAAGGTAAAGTTCCTGTTTACAACGAGGAACAGCTTATATCCGATTATCAGATCTATGACGCGGATGCCGATATAAAGATAAGAACTACGATGGCGTATAACGATGAACTGTCGTGTAGCCATCCTGTGCTTTATCCTACAGGAAACGATGTGGATACTGTCTTTTTGGAGGTGTTCGGGTATCATTTTGACGGAATGTTTTTTCACGATCTGTTCAGAAGAAATCAGACGGGTTCATATCGGACGACAATGCAGAGACATCAGCTTGTTTTGCTCGACAACATTTTCCTTCCTGTTTATTATGGCAGAATTGACAGAAAAGAATATTATTTGAGATATCTTGTATACACACAGGAAGAAATGGAACATATATTGTCAGATAATTTAGAAAAATTTATTTCAGGTTTAGAGGAAAAAGGGGTACAAATTGTTGAAAAAAATGTTAAAATAGTAGAAAATAGGAATAGTATGAAAATGCAGGGAGAAATTGCCGTTATAAAACCAACGGGAAAATCCGTGGACATAGCACCTGTGGAGAATGAAACTGTAGGGGAGTAAAAGCATTGGAAGAATTTCAACTGGGAATGCAGATAGCGTCAGAAGATATGCGCAATATATTCGGCAATAAGGACGCATATATCAAACAGATAGAAGACGACTTAAACGTGATGATAACCGACCGCAACGGGGAAGTGCGCATATCGGGAGAACGGGAGAGCGTTGAAAAGGCGGCAAAGCTTATAAAAGAACTTGTAAAACTGTCAAACAGAGGTACTCAGATACAGGAGCAGAATGTATCATATGCGATAGAGCTTTCTCATGAGGGCGATGATGACTCGCTTTTAAAAATCGATGGCGACTGCATATGCCATACGGTGTCGGGAAAACCTGTAAAGCCAAAAACGATAGGACAGAAGAAGTATATTGACGCAATACGCGATAAAATGATAGTGTTCGGTGTCGGACCTGCGGGGACAGGCAAGACATATCTTGCAATGGCGCTTGCCATAACCGCTTTTAAAAATCACGAAGTGGAGCGTATCATACTTACGCGTCCCGCAATCGAAGCGGGTGAGAAACTTGGATTTCTTCCGGGGGATCTGCAGAGTAAAGTCGATCCGTATTTAAGACCGCTCTACGATGCTCTTTATCAGATAATGGGTGCGGAAGGTTTTCAGAAAAATATGGAAAAAGGGCTTATCGAGGTCGCCCCGCTTGCGTATATGCGCGGCAGGACGCTTGATAATGCTTTCATAATCCTTGATGAAGCGCAGAATACCACCCCCGCGCAGATGAAAATGTTCCTGACGCGTATAGGCTTCGGCTCTAAAGCTGTTATCACGGGAGATTCTTCACAGAAAGATTTGGCGGCAGGCACTCAGTCAGGGCTTGACATAGCACAGAAAGTGCTCAATAAGATAGAAGATATCGCTTTTATAAGACTTACGAGCAGCGATGTGGTAAGACATCCTTTGGTGCAGAAAATAGTTAAAGCTTACGAGGACTATGAAAAGAAGCAAAATGACGCAAATGTCAGAAAAACACGTAGAAAAAACTCATATACAGGAAAATTAAGATAAGAGGTACACAATAAATGAAAAAAAAGGAAGAAGCCGTATGGCAGAAAGTATTGCTGATAGTGCTGATGTTTTTACTGTCTGTTCCTGCGGTAGCAGCTTCGGCATACTTGTATGGGAAATCCTTTAGAGATATATTTATACTTATAATAGTCGTTACGGCGTGTCTTGGCGCAGTTGTTTTTTCGCTTGTGCAGTCAGATATATCTGAGACGCTTCATTATGACAACGGTGGGCATTATTTTAGGTTTGTGTGCGTGTATCTGTTTGGTACTGCGCTGTGCTGTATACTGCCGATAGTGCCGGATTCGGGATGGGCGGTGCCCGTTCTTGCGCTTGCTTTGGCGCTGTTTTCAAATACAGTGACGGGAATGCTTGCGTATTCGGGGCTGATAAGCGTGTGCGTGTATTTTGCATCGGCTGATATACTTATTTTCATGATATATTTTCTTGCAGGCGGTATTTTTGCCGTGTTGTTTGAAAAACTTGACGATGAGTATAAGACAGGCATACCTATGTTTATCGCCATGTCGGTATATATAGCCGCAATGGCGGCAAAGGCTGTTTTTCAAAGCCGCGGCATTATGACGGTCGAAATTTTTGTTCTGCCTGTCGTTAATATATTTGTCACATTTATGCTGCTGCTGATAGTGCTGAGATTTTATTGTACCGCCGTCGTCGATAAGGAAAAAGGCAAGTATCTTGCAATCAACGATCAGGAATTCAGGCTTCTTGCGAAGTACAAGGATAAGGACAAGCAGTTGTATTACAATGCAATACATACTGCCTATTTTGCAGAGAAGACAGCAAGGATGCTTCATATGGATGTCGATTTGGCGAAAAACGGAGGCTACTATCACAGGATAATAGTTGACGAATGTAATAAACATGGGAAAACGCTTGAAGAGATATGCAAAAAATATAAGTTTCCGCAGGAAGCAGTGCAGCTTCTGCAGGAATACAATTATAAAAACCGTCCGCTTAAAATGCGTGAAACGGTTGCGGTATACCTTGCGGACAGTGTTGTCTCATCCATTATGTATCTGATAAGCAAGGACAGGCAGGAAGGCAGCGACAGCAATATTGATTACAGTGAACTTGCCATAGCTGTCATAAAGCGTAAATTGGACAGCGGTATGCTTAATGACAGCGATATTTCACTCTCGGATATGGCAGGTTTTGAAAAAATATATATGGGAGAAAAATTATATTATGACTTTTTGCGTAGAGAATGAAACAGGACTTGACCTTCCGTTTGATGTTGAAAAGACAGCGAAAGATGTGATAGAAGAAGCGCTTGAATACGAAAGCTGCCCCTATGAAGTGTGTGTTGATATCATGCTTACCGATAATGAGGGCATACATGCCTTAAATAAAGAGCACAGGGGTGTTGACAGCCCTACGGACGTCCTTTCTTTCCCTAATGTTGACTATGAAAGACCTGCTGATTTTTCGGGAATAGAGGATAAGAGTGAGGACTATTTTGATTATGAGAGCGGCGAACTATGTCTTGGGAGTATTGTGGTCTCAATAGAAAAGGTTTACGAACAGGCGGAAGAGTACGGGCATTCGCCGCTTAGGGAATATGCGTTCCTTATCGCCCACAGTATGCTTCATCTGCTTGGCTATGACCATATGAACGGGCAGGAGGCAGATATCATGGAACATAAGCAGGAGGAGATACTGCAGAGATTAGGGATAACAAGAGATTGATGCGGGAATGTAAAATATGAAGAAGACGAATTTTAACGTGAAGAAAAAATCTAATTTTATAGTTCAGGGAAGCATACTTGCCATAGCCGGTATAGTGTCGAGGATAATCGGCATAGCAAGACGTTTCCCGATGGAACACATTATAGGGGATAAGGGAAACGGCTTTTATTCCGCGGCGTATGAGGTATACGCGATGATGCTCATAATATCGTGCTACAGCCTTCCGCTTGCCGTTTCAAAAGTGGTATCGTCCAAACTGAACAAGCGGCAGTATAAAAGTGCAGAAAGGGCTTTTCAATGCGCTTTGATATTTGCTTTGGTCACGGGCGGTATAACTTTTCTGGCATGTGAACTGTTCGGAGATTTCCTTGCGGCTGACGTGATGCTTGAACCTATGAGTGCGCTTGCGCTTAAGATATTGGGACCCGCGCTGCTTTTAGTGTCCGTTATGGGTGTGTTCAGAGGATATTTTCAGGGACTTGGAACTATGACGCCGACTGCGATATCGCAGATACTTGAGCAGGTTTTTGTGCTTATCGGAAGCATTGCCGGAGCGTATTTTATGTTCAGGCATGGAGAGAAGGTCGGCGCTCTGCTTCATAACGAGGATTATGCGCCGTCATATGGCGCGGCAGGAGCTTCGATAGGACCTGTTGTCGGCGCTGTTGCGGGACTTGCCTTTCTGTTGTTTATATTTTCTGTTTATAAGGTCAGGCTTAAACGTCAGACAAAACGTGAGCGTGGGAACAGGGCTGACAGTTACGGTCAGATTTTCCGCCTGATACTGCTCACGATTTTTCCCGTGCTGCTAAGCACGACGGTGTATAACTTAAGCAACGTGATAGATATCAGAATATACAACGACGTTATGATACAAAAGGGAATGGAGAGCGTAAAGGCGTACAACTGGGGCGTGTATTCGGGCAAGTACAGAGTGCTTGTGAACGTACCCATTGCGTTGGCAAATGCGATGTGTTCGTCAATAGTCCCCGTCCTTACAGGTCTTATGGTCAGGGAGGATTATGCTCAGGCAAGAGCGAAGATAAGTCAGGCGATGCGCTTTACAATGCTTGTGGCTATTCCAAGCGCCGCAGGGCTTACCGTGCTTGCGCGCCCCATAATAACGATGCTCTTCAGGGGAGAGATAGATATGGCGGTCGAGTTGCTGCATATAGGATCGATATCCGTTGTGTTTTATACTATTTCGACACTTACAAACGGTGTGCTTCAGGGAATAAACAGGATGCAGATACCTGTAAGGAACGCGGCGATCGCGCTTGTGATACACATTGCTTTCCTGTACGGTACGCTGGAACTTGGACTTGGCATCAATGCCGTCGTATACGCGAATATATTGTTTGCATTGATCGTGTGCGTGCTTAATGCGCTTGCAATACGAAAATATCTCAGATATAAGCAGGAGTATGTGAGGACATTTGTGATACCGCTGATAGCATCGGTCATTATGAGCGTTGCGGTAGGTTTGTTCAGTATGTTCCTTTCAAAGGCTATAGGAAATGTGCTTACTGTGATACTTGGAATTGCGCTTGGCGCAGTAATATATTTTGTCGTGCTGCTTCTTTTTAAGGGAGTGACGGAGTATGAACTTGTGCGCATGCCGTACGGAAGAGTCATAGTAAGCATAGCGAAGAAGCTCAGGCTGATGTAGGAAAATGAATAAAAAACAAAAATAGGCTGATACTATATCATAGAAGCCAAAAGGTTTACGAACTGATTATGGAGGCTGCTTATGAAAAAAAGATATATGATTGGCTTATTTTTTGTGTGTGCCGTGATAGTAGTACTGGCGGCGGTGCTTGTGATGCGTGGAAGCAATAACAAAAATATTCAGGACGAAACGCCTAATGCCGATATGGACAGTGATATACAGGGCGGCGGTACGCAGGATGATACTTATGATGACGCAGGCGCTTCTCAGGCGCAGAGTATGGGTATTATTACCACAAAAGATACTATGTGCATTTACGAAAATATAGACCAAAAGGACGGCACTGTTTCAATGGTTGAAGCAAAGTTGCCTTCAAAATATGTAGGATTAAACCGTGTACAGCTTGAATCGGCGCTTTTGCTTGACGGAAGTCTGATGCTTTTTGACGAGAACGAGGACGGTTTTAAGTCACAGCATTTGGAACTGTTTTCACCCGAAAGGATAAAAATATTGAGGATTTACGATTCGACGGCACAGACGGGCGGGTATTATATTTTGGACGATAACGGTGAGATATGTATTTATGAGCAGGACAGAAAAACGCTGTATTTCAGGACAGGAATAAATATTCAGGATCTGCCGGAAAGTGTGGCAGAGGAAGTATCAGGCGGTAAATATATGGAATCCGAAGTCCAAGTATATCACTTCCTTGAGTCCTACAGCAGTTAGATAAAAATCAGATTTGTGCCGGCAGGCGCATTACGAATGGGGATAGATATGGCAGTTGATGTGATTATCGTCGGCGGCGGCGCAAGCGGGCTTATTGCCGCGATTATGGCGGCACGCGGCGGCGCGGCGGTCACTGTTCTTGAACATAAGGACAGAGTAGGTAAAAAGCTTCTTATGACAGGCAACGGCAAGTGCAACCTTACAAACATAAGCGGCTTTGAGGGAAAATATTTTAGCAGTGACAATGCTTCGTTAAAAAAAATCCATAATGCGCTTGAACGCTTCGGAGCTGATGATGCTATCGGCTTTTTCAAAAGCATCGGGTTATACACTAAAGAAAAAAGGGACGGCGGTATATATCCTTTGTCGGAGCAGGCGTCATGCGTGCTTGACGCACTTAGAAGCGAATGCGCGCATCTTGGCGTAAATATTGTGACAAACGCAAGCGTCAGAGATCTGAGTAAGTTAAATTGTGACAGGCTGATACTGGCGACAGGCGGTAAAGCGGCGGTTTCAACAGGTTCTGACGGATCAGGGTATATACTTGCAAAAAAGCTTGGACACAATATTGTCGAGCCGCTTCCTGCTTTGGTTCAGCTTAGATGTGATGGGAGTTTTTTTAAGTCCGTGGCAGGCGTCAGGGCTCAGGCAGGGCTTGAATTATATATTGACGGCAGGAAGTCAGCGTATGAAGAAGGCGAATTACAGCTTACTGACTATGGTATATCGGGAATACCCGTTTTTCAGTTCAGCAGGATAGTTTCACGTGCACTGTATGAAAAAAAGACATGTGAGGTATACATAAATTTTATGACACACCTGTCAGAAAAAATACCTGTCCAAAGATACGGTTACAAAACAGTGGAGGAACTGCTTGGCGGTATGGTACATAAAAAACTGGCATCACTGATATGCCGAAGGCATGGGATAAAATCTTCTGTTTTGGCTGCGGATGCCGGTGAAGATGCGGTGCTGTCCTGTATTGAGGAGTTAAAGCGGTTTAGGGTAAATGTGGTTTCCACAAATTCATTTGACAATGCGCAGGTATGCTGCGGCGGTGTACCGCTTGGTGAAGTGTCGGACAATTTCAGATCGCTTAAGAACGATAAAGTTTACATTGTGGGCGAACTGCTTGACTGTGACGGTATATGCGGCGGCTATAACCTTCAATGGGCATGGACGACAGGCGCGATAGCGGGAAGGGATGCTTCAAATGATAACAATTAATCAGGTCAGGACAGAACTTGTGATTTCCGACCGTGGTGATAATGATAAACGGCTTTCTTTAAAGGATATAATCGATACAGATGAGGTACTTGAAAAAAAGGCTTCAAAAATCCTTGGCATACGCAGGGATGAAATCGCAGAATTGACTATACTCAGACATTCAATAGACGCGAGAAAAAAACCGAAACTGTTTCAGGTATATACTCTGGGCGTAAAGTTAAAAAACGATGCTATCGAGGAAAAAACGGTAAAACGCTGTAAGAACAAAGATGTGTCCGTATCGCAGGATAACAATTATATATTCAAAGTGTCAGGGGAGAATGAACTTGACAACAGACCTGTCATAGTGGGAATGGGTCCCGCGGGACTTTTCTGCGCATATATGCTTTCGATTTATGGATATGATCCGATAATACTGGAGCGCGGTTTCGATGTGGAAACAAGGACAAAAGATGTTGAAGATTTTTGGAACGGCGGCGCGTTAAACCCCGACTCAAATGTACAGTTCGGCGAAGGCGGTGCGGGCACGTTTTCCGACGGTAAGCTTAATACGCTTATAAAGGATAAACGCGGCAGGAACAGGGAAGTGCTTCGCATATTTGCACAATGCGGGGCGCCCGACGAAATACTGTATGATAGCAAACCGCATATCGGAACAGATGTATTAAAAAACATAGTAGTCAAAATGCGAAAAACTATCATTGCAAACGGCGGCAGTGTAAAATTCGGCGCGAAACTGACGGCTGTTGAAGTAAAGGACAATAAAGTCTGCGGCATAACGGTGAACGATAATGAGAAGATAAAGACGTCGCTTCTCGTGCTTGCGATAGGACACAGCGCACGCGATACTTTTGAATATCTGGATAAGATCAAAGTCCCTATGGAGGCAAAGTCATTTGCAGTAGGGATGAGGATAGAGCATCCGCAGAAAATGATAAATAAGTATGTGTATGGGGATGCCATTGGCGGGAAGATGCCTGCCGCATCGTACAAATTAACGGCAAAAACCGATGTCGGAAGGGGAGTGTATTCTTTTTGCATGTGTCCTGGCGGATATGTTGTAAATTCTTCAAGCGAGGATAAGCGCCTTGCCGTAAACGGAATGAGTTATGCCGATCGAAACAGTCCGAATGCAAACAGCGCGATAATCGTGCAGGTAAGTCCCGACGATTATGAAGGAGAAAGCGCTCTTGCGGGAATAGAATTTCAGAGGCGTCTTGAAGAGAAGGCTTATGAACTTGGCAAAGGCAAAGTTCCCGTGCAATATTACGGCGATTATAAAAATAACTGCATTTCAATTGAAAATAAAGATTGTACGAAGCCATGCATTAAGGGGGAATACAGTTTTACAAACCTGCGCGGACTGCTGCCGGACGAATGTGAAAAGGCATTTATTGAAGGAATGGAGCAGTTTGACAGGATAATAAAGGGATTTGCAGACAAAGGCGCTGTATTATCAGGCATAGAGAGCAGAACATCTTCACCGATAAGAATACTGCGCGATGATAATCTTGAAAGCCCTGCCGTCAGAGGATTATATCCCTGCGGAGAAGGCGCAGGATATGCGGGAGGCATAACTTCGGCGGCTATGGACGGAATACTGGTTGCGGAGCAGATAGCAGCCGTCTACAAACCGTTAAATGAAAAAACATTGAAATAATGCGGGGAGGTTAAAATGGAAAAATTAAGGGCAAAACTAAAGGATAAAAAGCGTGTGGTGGTGAAAATCGGTTCTTCATCGCTGCAGCATCCTGAAACGGGAGATTTGGATTATATAAAAATGGACATACTTGTACGCGAGCTGTGCAACATAAGAAACCAAGGCAAGGATGTTATACTTGTGACTTCGGGTGCAATCGGCTGCGGCAGGCGTGCGCTTCATCTGAAATCCACAAATACTATTTCCGAAAAACAGGCATGCGCGGCAATCGGACAGGCGATGCTTATGGCTACATATCAAAGAATATTTTCGGAATACAGCCATCAGGCGGCGCAGATACTTATGGCGAGGCAGACGATAGTGACCGAGCCAAACAGGACTAACGCGCAGAATACGTTTAATGAGCTGTTAAAACTTGGTGTTATTCCGATAGTAAATGAAAACGATACTATATCTACATTCGAGCTTGATGATGTGGTGGGTGACAATGATACGCTTTCGGCTATAATAACTTCACTCATAGACGCCGATCTGCTCATCCTGCTTTCGGATATTGACGGGCTGTACACTGACGATCCGCGCAAAAATCCTGACGCTAAGTTTGTGGAGCGTGTTGACGAACTTACGGACGAGCTTATCAGAATGGGAAAAGGCACTACGGGAAGCAGTGTCGGTACGGGAGGTATGGAAACAAAGCTTACAGCTGCCAAAATAGCAACTTATTCGGGCGCGGATATGGTCATCGCAAACGGTAAAGATGTGCGCGTGATACACCGTATCATGGAGGGCAGAAGCTACGGCACTATTTTTAAAGCAAATAAAAGCGACAGCTTTAATGTAGCGGAATTTGTGGATAATCTGCATAAATAAGAGAAAAAATTGTTAAATATCAGCAGGAGGAAAGAATATGCTGTTCAATTCATATTATTTTATATTGATATTTTTGCCGATAGTATTTAGTGTTTATTTTATGCTGAATAAGTTTAAACGGTACAGATGGGCACAGGTATTTCTTGTATTGGCATCGTTGTTTTTTTATGGATATTATAATTGGTATTATTTAGGGATTATTTGTTCCAGTATATTAATAAACTATATTATCAGTAATAGAATGATGATATACAGGGGGGGGGTATATGATAAAAACCGTAAGTTCTTCCTGATTGTTGGACTTGTATTCAATATAGGTATTTTATTGCTATTTAAATATACCAATTTTTTCATTGATAATATTAATGTTATATTTGGTACAGATATATTTGTGGAACAGATTGTTTTACCATTGGGAATAAGCTTTTACACTTTTCAGCAAATAGCTTTTTTGGCAGATGTGTATAGGGGAGAACTTGGTGAAGAAAGAATAGATTTTGTGGATTATGCTGAGTTTGTTTCATTTTTTCCACAATTGATAGCAGGACCAATCGTGTCTCATGATTTAATACCGCAATTTAAAGATTTGTCAAAAAGAAGTATTGATTATGATAATGTAGCGAGAGGATTGGTGTTATTCACTATCGGATTATTTAAGAAGGTAATAATCGCTGATACCTTTGCACAAGCAGTTGCATGGGGATTTTCAAATATACCTTCAATGAACAGTATTGAAGCATTTATCGTTATGATATCATATACATTCCAAATTTATTTCGACTTCAGCGGATATAGTGATATGGCAATAGGATTGGCTGGTTTGTTTAACATTAAGCTGCCTGTTAATTTTGACTCACCGTATAAATCATATGATATTATTGAATTTTGGCAGCGTTGGCATATGACATTGACCGGATTTTTGCATAAATATATTTATATACCGTTGGGAGGCAACAGAAAAGGGGTAATCAGGACATATATAAACATATTTATCGTCTTTTTGATAAGCGGTTTTTGGCATGGAGCAAATTGGACATTTGTTTTATGGGGAATTATACATGGAATTGCAAATATATTGAATAGAATATTTAAAAAACAGTGGGACAAGCTTCATCCTGCTTTTAAATGGGGGTGTACATTTTTATTTATTAATGTTACATGGCTGATATTCAGAGCCGACTCTATTGCACAGGCAGGTCAAATTATTGCCAAGGTATTTTCAATGAATTTTGGTGAAATAAATTTGGAGTTAAAAGCTGCGGTTTCATTAATAGAGTTTGAAGTCATATTGCATGATTTTGCAAAAAATAATTTTATATATGTGTTTGTCATTGTATCTTTGTTTTTAGTTATGAATTTGCGACCGTACTATGAAAAGAATTTTAAACCTAATATATTAAATATGTTTGGATGTCTGGTATTATTTGTATGGACTGTCTTATCGTTGGCTGGAAGAACGGAATTTATATATTTTGGGTTTTAGTGGAGGAAAGAAGAAATGAAAGACATAACTTCAAAAAGTTGGGTTATCAGGTTCATAATAGGTGCATTTATAATATTGATTATTTGTGGAGGAATTGTTTTTGCAATTGATCCGTATTATCATTATAGAGTTCCCAATAATAGTTTAATTTATTCTGTTGGTGTAAACCAAAGAAATGCGAATAATGGCATTATAAAGCATTTTAAATATAATGCTGTTATTACAGGAACATCTATGACAGATAATTTTAAGGCTTCTCAATTTGATGATATGTATGATGTGGTATCAATAAAAATTCCATTTGAAGGAGCTAGTTTTAAAGAAATAAATGACAATTTGGAAACGGTATTTTCTATAAATCCCGACATAGAAATTGTTATGCGCAGTTTGGATTTGAGTTCGATTAACTGCAATGCAGATGCAATGAGATATGATGAGTATCCTGAATATTTATATGATAATCGTATTATCAATGATATAAATTATCTGCTTGATAAGAGGGCGTTGTTTGAGGGATGCGGTGCAAATGTTATAATGTCAACAGTAAGAAAACGTCCGTATTTTGACTTTGATAATTACTCAAATTGGGATAAAGAGTATAGATATGGAAAGGAAATGGTTTTCAATACATATGGAAGACCTAAAAAAAATAGTATCATATATGAACTGTCAAGTGAAGATATTGCTCGAATAAATGAAAATATTGAAAAAAATGTAATTGATTTAGTTGCGGCACATCCAAATACAAGATTTATTATGTTTTTTCCACCATATAGCATTTGCTATTGGGATGGATGTAATTGTGGAGGAACCATATCAGAAACTATTCAAATGCAGCAAATAGTAATAGAAAGATTGATCGGGTATGAGAATATAGAGTTATATTCATTTTTCGATGATTTTGAATTGATTTGCAATCTTGATAATTACAGGGATATTGCACATTATTGTGGAGACGTAAATTCGTATATACTAGAGCAGATAAATCAAGGACAACATAGAATAACTAAAGATAATTATGAAGAATATATATCTAAAATTACAGATTTTTATAACAATTATGATTATGATAGTTTATATGATTAATTAATCTGAACTGATAGGAGGAAGTCATATATGTATATAGGAAATCATCTGTCCTCATCCAAAGGCTTTGAAAATATGGGGAAAGAGGCATTGAAACTGGATGCCAATACATTTGCTTTTTTTACGAGAAATCCTCGCGGCGGGGCAGCCAAGGCGATTGACAATGAGGATGCCATAAAACTGCGTAAGCTGATGAAGGAACACAATTTCGGAAAGCTTGTGGCGCATGCGCCGTATACGATGAATGTATGTGCGGCAAAAGAAGATATAAGGGAGTTCTCATGGAACATATTAAAGGAAGACTTGCAGCGCATGGAATATCTTCCGGATAACTATTACAATTTTCATCCGGGTTCCCATGTGGGGCAGGGGGGGGACGCAGCGATACCTGTCATTGCAGATGCGGTCAACAGCGCTTTGATGCCTGAGTATACTACGACCGTCCTGCTTGAGACTATGGCGGGAAAAGGATCGGAAGTCGGAAGAAATTTTGAGGAGATTAGGGCGATACTTGATTTGATAAAGCTGCCTGACAAAGTAGGAGTATGTTTTGATACCTGTCATGTGTGGGACGGTGGGTATGATATAGTGAATGACCTTGACGGAGTGTTAAAAGAATTTGACCGCATTATAGGGTTGGATAAGCTTAAAGCCGTTCATTTCAACGACAGCATGAATGTCTGCGGTTCGCACAAGGACAGGCATCAGAAGATCGGTGAAGGTGAGATAGGACTTGAAGCCCTTAAAGCTGTAGCAACGCATCCGCTTTTAAAAGGGAAACCGTTCATTTTGGAAACGCCGAATGATGATGAGGGATATAAAAAGGAAATTGCGTTGGTACGAAGTTTTGACAATGGTGAAGTTTAGAGGATGTTATGCCAAAGAATATATTGATAGTAGAAGATGACATCACTTTAGCGACTGGTTTATGCAGGGCGCTTGCGGGCGATGATGTTATTACGGAAACTTGTCGGTTAGTCAGCGAGGCACGGGGAAAACTGTCAAATTCAGCGTATTCGCTCGCTGTACTGGACATAAATCTGCCTGACGGAAACGGATTTGATTTTCTGGCAGAGATAAAACAAAAATATGACATGCCTGTCATAATGCTTACTGCAAATGACATGGAAACAGATATAGTAGCAGGTTTGGAGGCGGGTGCTGATGATTATATCACAAAGCCGTTCAGCCTTGCCGTGCTTAGGGCGCGTGTGAACACTCAGCTAAGAAAAGAAAGGCGCTTGAGGACTAAGATAGAGACAGACGGTTACAGCTTTGACTTTGAAAGATTGGAATATCTCTGTAACGGCATGCAAGTAGAATTGAGCAAAACAGAGCAGAAACTTTTGCGGTATTTAGTTGAAAACAGAGGTAATACATTGAGCAGGGAGTTCCTGATAGATCATATATGGACTGACTGCGCCGAATATGTTGATGAAAATGCGCTGTCAGTGTCGGTAAAGCGGCTCAGGGATAAGCTGTCAGCTCAGGATCATATAAAAACAGTATATGGCGTAGGATATTGTTGGAAGAATTGAAAACAACAAAAATTTTAGGAATAAAAAGAAAGCAGGATGAAGAGATATGAAAGATAATTTTTGCCTGAAATCCGATACTTTGACAATTACCCCTACAGATACGGAAAAACTGTGGGAGTCCGAATGGAAGATCGCCTTTAGAAAAGATGGCAAAGAACAGATTGGAACGGCGACATTTGCGGGAGAAAAAATTTTGGGTACTGTTCCGCTGAATGTAGAGCTTATGCCGGAGTACAGGAACAGAGGATTTGGCACGGAAATCATCCGAATGATGGTAAACTGGGCATTTTTACACAAGAACATATTTGAAGTGATATCAAAAGTGGAACATGAAAATGATAAGGGCATTAATGCCCTGCAAAAAGCAGGTTTTGTATACCGCAGCATTGAGGGAAATGTGGAGACTTATTCTATCGTAAAGGAGAAAACGTCGTGGACAGGTTTGTATCTGTTCATCGGTATCTGCACAGGACTGCTGTTAGGGATTGTGATAAACAGTGTTTGGCTTGGTTTTATTCTGGGCATTGCCGCTGGTCTGTGCATTGGTGGGATTATGGATAACCGCGCTACAAAATACAGGGAGAGTGTTACCGGAAAAAGTGCGCAGACTGTAAGGCGTACTAAAAAATAGCTTCCTGATTGAACAGGGATAAATATTTCCGAAGGAGTGAAAAATGGCGTTTAAACTCTGTATGTTAGTTTTTTTATTTTAACTGATTTGAGTGGAATAACGGAAAATTATATGATACAATAGGTGATATTGAGAAGGGAATGGGTGAGTTATGGAATTTAAGTACGATACACGTATGTCAGTAGAAAAGTCGGAATTGGATAATATTATAAAGGAGTATATTCAAGAGGTAAAACGCGTATTGGGAGAAAATTTTTTGCGTGCGTGTGTCTACGGCTCATATGCAAGAAATCAATATAGCAATGAGTCTGACATTGATATTGCGATTTTTACCAATATACCTTCAAACGAATTTTATATGCTGATTAATCAGATTGCAGAATTGACATTTGAATACAATGTAAAGTATGACATTATTTTATCGCCCGTATTCCAAAATGAAAGTGAATATAAAAGAATGTTAAAAGCAGTGCCGTATTTTCAGAGTATTCAAAAGGAGGGCGTGATA